>JADGPL010000001.1 GCA_017882455.1 Solirubrobacteraceae bacterium
CTACCGCGAGTTCGCCGCCGACCGCGGCTCGGCGGTGCTCACCGGACGCCCCAGCGCGCTCGCCTCGGCGCTGCTGAAGATCAGCGGCACGATGGAGCGGGTGCCCAGCCAGGACCTGCGCAAGGCGGAGGCGATGAGCGCCTTCTTCATTCTGCCTGCACGCACCAAGAAGTCGCTGATGAACATCTTTGCCGACCATCCGCCCCTGGAGCAGCGCCTGGCGGCGCTCGAGCGCCTCGAGTCTCAGCTCCAGAGCGCCGTCTGAGACGTGGGCCTGCGCGACATCCTCACGGGCCGCCACGAGGTCAAGGGCCCCGCGCCCGACCGCCTCTTCGCGATCTCCACCGCCTACATAACGCTCGAGTCAGAGCACCAGATCGAGCCGGTGGGCACGGCCGCGATCGTCTTTCAGGCGCTCGCCACCAGCGAGTTCGAAGCCACCCTGCGCGAGATGGAGGAAGTCGTCACGGCCACGGGCGGCGAGAGCGGGACCAAGGTCTCGACAGAGGACGACAGCTACGGCTACCGCTGGATGGTCCTGCACAACCCCGACGGAGCTCCGAGTGTCGAAGACCTCGCGGTCGGGATCAACGCCGTCTCCAGCTCGATCGAGACGGCCGGCTACGGCGAGCGTCTGCTGTGCGCCGTGTTCGCCTTCAAGGACGCCCAGGCGCGGCGCATCTACTTCATCTACAACTACAAGCGGGGCTTCTGGTACCCGTTCGTCCCGGCGGGTGGGGGGGATTCAACTCAAGCTCAGGAGCGCTCCACCGAGCGCGAGCTGCAGATCAAGGCGCAGATGGCCTCCGAACTGCCGATCGAGCCCGAGCTCGAGCGCTGGTTCCCGCTGTGGGGGATACCGATCTGAGGGCCGCCCGATAGGATCCAGGGACGCTCCGCTGCTCCTGGAGCGAGGCTTCTGGAGCCGCGGGCAGCGCCTCCAGAAGCTCGGCGAAGCCATCCTCTATCCCGTCGGCGAGCACCTGCAGGTCCGACGTGGAGTCGCGATCGGCGCTCAGGCCGAGCACCACGGTGCCGTTGTAGGAGAAGATGGCGATGCCCACGGTGTGCTCGGCGGCGAGCGGGACCAGCGGATGGATCTCGCGCAACCGCGCGCCGAGCGCGTAGAGGGGGACCTGCGGTCCCGGGACGTTGGTGATCGTGAGGTTGAACAGCCGTGTGGCGTAGAGCGAACGCGCCAAGAACGCGTGCAGCAGCGGCGGAGCCAGCGCGGCCAGGTCGATCATCGCGGTGGCCCCGAGCCCCGCTCCCGAGGATTTCAGGTGGCGGGTGTGCTTGACGATCCGGCCCAGCCGCGCGATCGCGTCGACCTCCGCGACCGGAAGGTCGACGAACAGCGAGCTCACGCGGTTGCCAAGCGCGAGATCCTCGGCTCCGACCCGGACGTTGATCGGCACCATCGCCCGCAGCCCGTCCTGTGGCGGCGCCTCCGCGCGTGAGACGAGCAGCCGGCTCAGACCGGCCGTGCACGCCGCGAGGACGACGTCGTTGACAGAGCCCCCGAGAGCGCGACCGATCGCCTTGATCTCGGGAAGCGAGGCGCGCACGATCAGGAAGCGGCGCGTCGCGCCGATCGGCGCATTGAGGCTCGTGCGCGGCGCGGCGATCAGCTCGTCGCGGACGAGCAGCTCCGCCAGTCGGCGCGAGCGCTCGAGCATCTCGCGTGGATGCAGCGCCGCGTGCAGGCCGGCGCGCGCCGCCTGTGCCCCGGTCCTCGCCAGGCCGGCGAGGAGCTCGGGTGGGTTCGGCAGGAGCGCGCGGACCGGCTGCGGGGTCCCATCGGGGTCCGCCACCGTCGCCTGCGGCGGTTCCGACGAGGGCTCGGCGTCGAGCAGCAGCTGCGCAACACCGACCGATCCAACCCCATCGACGAGGCAGTGATGGGTCTTGGTCACCAGCGCCCAGGCTCCGCCTTCGAGCCCTTCGACGAGCACCATCTCCCACAGCGGGCGCATCCTGTCGAGTCGGTGCGAGAAGTAGTCGGCAGCCCAGTCGCACAGCTCGACATCGCCACCCGGCTCGGGCAGCGCCGCACGACGGACGTGGTTGCGGATGTCGAATTGTGTGTCCTTCTCCCACCGCGGCCACGCGAGGCCTCCGGTTCGCTGGGAGGAGAGCCGCTGCGAGTATCGCGGCAGCAATGTCAGGCGCGAGGCGATGCTGTCGCGAACCGCATCCAGCCCCGGGACGGCACCGTCCGGCAGGGGGTCGAAGACCATCACTCCCCCGATGTGCATGGTCGCGCCCTCGTCCGCCTGCTCCAGCTCGAGGAAGGTTGCGTCCAATGCGCTCAGACGGTCCACGACGGCAGGCTACGGTGCCCGGCCGCGCCCGTCATCGGCATCCAGGTGCAGCCCCATCCGTAGTTCGCCACAGAAACACCAGCCCGGCGGCTGCTTCTAGTCCGGGATCAAACCCTCGCCGGTGAACTCGCGACCGGCCTCCTCGAAGGACATGTCAGCCGGGGGGATGATCACGTCGGAGCCCTCGAGGTCGTCGTCGGGAACCACCTGGCCGCGGCTGCGCACGTAGTCGAGCACCGCGCCGAAGGCATCGGCGTACTCGTCCTCGCGGCCGCCCTCGACAACGGCGACGACGGCGTTCTCGAGCTCGTTCAGACGCCCGGCGTCATCGTCGGAGAGCCGGTACTGCCCCTCGCCGGAGATGCGGACGATCATGCCTGGCCGCTCTCGCTCGGCTCGCCGGTCGAGATCTGCGGGGTCTCCGCGGGAGCCCCCTGTCCGAGTTCGCCCTTCATCTTCGCCAGCTCGTCATCGACGGCCGGCTGGCTGGAGAGCTGCTTGAGCTGGCGGTCGATGTCGTCTTCGCCACCGCCGAGCTGGGTGATGTCGTCGAAGGTGCCGGCGGCTTCCAACTCGGACACAGCGTCGGCGCGGGCTTTCATGTTTTCGGTCTTGTCGACCGCCCGCTGCATGGCCAGCCCCACATCGGCCATCTGCTCGCCGACACCGGTGGCCGCCTCTGAGATCCGGACCTGGGCCTCGGCGGCGGAGTACTGCGCCTTGATGACCTCCTTCTTGGTGCGGAAGGCTTCGATCTTGGCGCGCAGTTTCTGCTCGGAGTCGGTCAGCTTCTGCTGCTGATCTTCCAGTTCGGTCACCTGGGTGTCGAGGCCCTGCAGCTCGGTCTGCGCGACGTTCTTGCGTTCGAGGGCCGTGCGGGCCAGATCCTCCTTGCCCGCCGCGAGCGCCTGGCGCGCCTGCGTGTCGAGCTTGACCACGCTCTGCTGCAGGGAGCTCTCCTGCATCTGCAGGCGCTTCTTGGCGGTCACCACGTCGGCGATGCCCTTCTTGACGTTCTGCAGCTGTTCGACCTGCTTCTGGTAGCTGTAGTCGAGCGTCTCGGCGGGGTCTTCAGCCCGATCCAGCAGCTTGGAGACCTTGGCCTTCACGACGGTAGACATGCGCCCGGTCAAGCCGGCCATCTGATCCTCCTATTGCGTTTCCTGGGGGCGGCCGACGGGATCTCGGCCCACGACCTCAAGCGTAGCCGACCTGGGCGCTCAGAACCCCAGGGGGTGGCGGACCGTGAATTCGGCGTTGGCCGGCCGCAGCGGACGCCAGCGCGGACCCTGCTGGCTTGAGGGATCGTCAGCGGAGCTAGTGTCCAGGCGCAGTCCTGCCACGGTCATGTAGGCGTGGCCCGCGTTGGAGAAGATCGCGATCCAGCGGCCGGGCCCGTGGGAGCCCCACCCCATGTATTCCGATGAATCCATCGGCGTCGTGAGGAGGCTGGCGCCGTGCAGCGCGAAGGACACCGTTCCCGAGCAGTCATAGCCCGGCGAGCTGAACGAGGCGTGCCCACCTCCGTAGATGTAGGGGAGCCCGATGATCTGGTTGGCCGTCCAGATGATCTGCTGCACCGATTCAGGGGCGGACATGGGCGCAGCGGCAAGGCCTGCGATGTAGCGCGCGCGTGTGCCCGGCACGAGCAGCTCGGGCTTGGCTGCGGCGGTGACCCCGACTGGGCTTCCGCCGGTCGCCCCGCCCGCCTGGCCGGCCGGAGCAAGCGGCTGGTAGGGAACGACCTGGCCCGTGACCGTCTTCTCGTAGACGGGGCCCGTGTAGGCGATGTTGGTCGAGTGCGACGTGATCGGCGACAGGTGGAGCGCCGGGGCGGCGGGTGCCGGAGCGCCCGTCGCGGGGGTGGTGGTGGCACCGGCGGCTGCGCCTCCGGTGCTGGCGGCCAGGGCGCTCGGCGCTCCAACGGCCACGGCAATCAAGCTGCAGACAATCGAACTGAGGGTAGATACCCGCAAAACAACAACCTCTTTCGTCGGCCTGCGGGGTTAGCTGACGGGCTAGCGCTGAAAGAGCCTGCGCTTCCCACGGTTCTACGTGAGATTCGCCCCAACAACTTGGGTCCCCCGTTCCCTGACAACTGGTCAAGGACTCGGCGTTCGGGACGGCACGCTAGCAAAGTGCAATGACGCTTGCACCGGTTGACAGCGTTTTCGCAGTTTCTCCCCGCAAACGCCGGGGTTTTCAGACACGCCCCGTTGACCGCTAGTGTCCCGCCACATGCGCGCCGCCCGGCTCCGAACGCTGCTCGCGACGCTCCTCGCCTGCGGCGGCGTGCTCGCCGGCTGCGGGAAGGGTCCCGCCTCAGGCGCCGGACCCACCCCTAAGATCGCGCCCGTGACTCCTGCGGGGGCCGTCAGTGTCGTCACCCGCAACACGATCCGCCTCGGCGGAGCGGACGCTGCCACGGACGCCGCGGCGGTCGCTCGTGCCGTCTACCCGGGCCTGACGAGCGCGACCCGCCCCCAGATCGTTGTCCTGGTGGACAGGCGCGAGTGGCCCGCCGCGCTCGCCTCATCCGAGCTCGCCGGGGCGCCGCTGAACGCACCGATCCTCTACAGCAAAGGCGATGCGCTACCGACGGTCACTCTCGAAGCGCTCGAAGCGCTCGATCCCACAGGGGCGCCGGCGCTGGCCGGCACCCAGGTGCTGCGGATCGGGACCAGGGCGGCCGTGCCCAAGCAGTACCTCACCCGCTCTCTGCCGGCCGAAGCGGCCCCTGAGACAGCCGCGACCCTCGCGCAGCTGATGGGAAGCGCGGGGGCCCCAGATCGCCACCAGGTGATCATCGTGCCGGCCGGCGCAGCGCCAACCCTGCAGATGCCCGCCAGTGGCCTGGCCGCCGAGAGCGGTGCGCCGATCCTGTTCGCGACCTCCGGGCGGCTGCCCACGGCGACGGTGGCCGCCCTGACCTCGATGCACCATCCGGCGATCTACGTGCTCGACGCGGCCGCCGTGGGCGGTTTTGCGCTCCGGGAGCTGAGCCACCTGGGCACTGTGAGCGAGATCCCCGGCCCGGCCGCCGGCGAACAGTCGAATCCGAGCGCAAACTCGATCGCAGTGGCCCGCTTCACCGACGGGCGCTTCGGTTGGGGGGTCAAAGAACCCGGTCACGGCCTCGTGTTCGCGAGCGCCCTCAAACCCCTCGACGCCCCGGCTGCGGCGCTGCTCTCGGCCACGGCCGACTATGGGCCATTGCTCGTGCTCGAAGGCGCCCATGCGATTTCCGCCGCGCTCGCCGCCTATCTCGGCGACATCCAGCCGGCCTACAGCGAAGCGTTCGACTACCGACCGGTCAGGGGCGTCTACAATCACGGCTGGCTGATCGGCGACGCCAACGCGATCTCTGCCGTCACCCAGGCTGAAATCGACACGCTGCTCGAGATCAGCCCAAGTAGAGGGTCATCCTCGGAAGCATCGGCCTCGCAGGTCGAATAGGAGAAGCGATTGAGCCAGGCAGAGGATCCCCGCCGCACGCAGAGCGCCCACGAGGTCACGCTGGAGGACGTGCGCCAGCTGATGGGCGCCTCCACCCCGCACTTCGCGCTGCAGCTGCGCAATCGCATCGTCAAGCTGATCGCCGATCTCCCGCCCGATCATCCCGCGCGCATGGAAGGCGAGCGCGAGATCGCACGGCTGGAGAGCCTCGGCTTCAGCGGCGAGACCCGTGGCGAGGGCGCTGCCGAGGGCGAGCGCCCGTTGCCCTCGCTCAGCTTTGCCCCCATCCGGCCCCCGGCCTGAGAGCCCTCGGCGCCGGCGGGGCGGGCCTTTAGCCCCCGCCCGAGAAGGTGCGCTCGCGCCGGGCGTCCAGGAAGCGCAGGCGCAGCAGTTTGAACAGGAAGGTCGCCAGCGCCCCGTCGATCAGCAGCAGCGGGATGTTGATCCAGCGGGGCACCTGCGTGAACGCAGCGAGCCCAAGGATCACGATCGAGTGAAACGCGATCGTGGGGAGCAGCGCCAGCAGCAGCGTGTGCGAGCGGTAGCCGCTGCGGTGCTCGCGCAAAGCGACCTCGATCGTGCCGATGGCCACGGCCACGAGGCCTGCGATCAGGGTGGGCCCACCACTCGAGAAGCCGCCTGAGCTGGCCCGTTTGAAGCCGATGATCGTGCCGATCGCGCCGACCAGGATCAGCAGCTCTGAGAGCGGCAGCGGATGCCAGGGCGCCCGCGGGCGCTCGCCCACTGACATCGGCGCCCGGTAGGCGCCGGGATCGCGCTGCGCCGGGCGGCTGCGGGCACGGGGCTCCTGCACGCTCGGCGAGTTGGATCGTCGCTTGCGCGAACGACCGTGCCGCCCCGTGTTGCGCTTGGCCACGGCGGTAGCTTAGAAGCCGGGCCGGGCCTCAGCGCCCGCGGATCGACGTCGATGCCAGCGCCTATCCTCTGGCCATGCCCTCGCTCTCCTCCCCCGCCCGACCCGACGGCGGGGGCATCCCGGACAGCACGCTCGCGGGCCCCTTCCCCGTCGGCGAGTACGCGGCCGCCCTGCGCACCAAGCTGCGCTCGTTCGCGCGTGTGCAGCTGATGGGCGAGCTGGTCAACCTCAGACCCTCGCGGGCACGCGTCTACTTCGAGCTGCGCGACGCCTCGGGTGCGGTCCCGTGCAGCGCCTGGCTGAAGGACTGGGAGGCGATGAGCGCCCGCGCGGGGGGCGCTCCGTCCGAGGGCATGCAGGTGGTGGTGGCCGGCGGCTGCGACTACTACCCCGGGAGCGCCACCTCCTCGCCCGGGTTCTCCTTCTCGGTGAGCGATCTGCGAGTCGCCGGCGAGGGGGACCTGCTGGCGCGGATCGAGCGCCTGCGCCGCCAACTCGATGCCGAGGGCCTGCTGGCACCTCAGAAGGCGCTGTCCAGGCCGGTGCTGCCGCGGAGCATCGGCATCGTGACGGGCGAGAGCGGCAAGGCCCGCGACGACGTCCGTGCCGCGCTGGCCCGCCGCGGCTGGGCGGGGCGCCTGGTGTGGGCGTTCACCCCCGTGCAGGACCGCCACGCGGCGCCCGCGATCGTCCGTGCTCTCGGCGATCTGGCCGCGGTGGCAGAGGTCGAGGTGGTGATCGTGGCGCGCGGCGGCGGTTCGCTGGCCGACCTGTTGTGCTTCTGCGACGAGACCCTCTGCCGCACCGTGGCCCTGCTCGGCGTGCCGGTGATCGCCTCGGTCGGCCACCACACCGATCGCACGCTGCTGGACGACGTTGCGGCCGTCAGCTGCTCCACGCCCACCCACGCCGCCGAGGCGGCCGTGGGCGTGGACTGCCGCCGGGCGCGCGCCGATCAGAGCGCGGCGGCCGCGCGGCTGCGCGAGCACGGGCGGCGAGCGGTGCTCTCCCGGGCGCGCCACCTGGCGCTGCTCTCCCGCGCTCCGGCCGCCCACCTAGAGCGCCAGCGCGAGCGCCTGCACCAGCAGCTGCGCGAGATTCGCGCGGGCTCGCGCCGGCGCCTGGAGGCCGAGCAGCGGCTGACCGAGCGACGCGCGGTCGTGCTCGCGCGCAAGTCCGACTCGGCGCTGGTCGACTGCCGCGAGCGCCGCCCGCGCGAGCTCGAGCGCCTGGCTCTCGCCCTGGCCGGGCACGACCCCCAGCGCACCCTCGAGCGCGGCTACGCGCTCGTGCAGACGGCTGCGGGGGAGGCCATCGCCACGGCCGCGGCCGCGCGCGACGCACAGGAGCTGCGCCTGCGCTTCGCCGACGGGGTGCTCCCGGCGATGGTCCTCGAGCCATGAGCCCGCCCGACGAGGAGACCACCGACGTCCCACCGGCGGCTCCCATGACCTATGAGGCAGCGGCAGCAAGGGTCGAGGAGATCATTCGCCGTCTGGATTCGGGCGAGGCCAGCCTCAACGAGACGCTCGAGCTCGTGAGCGAGGGCAAGACCCTGATCGAGCTGTGCGCGAGCGAGCTCACGGCGGTCGGGGACGCGCTCGAGGAGCTGCGCCTGGACGAGCTCGTGGCCCGCCTGGAACGCGAGGCCGCTCCGTGAGCACCTGGCAGCGCCTCTCCGAGCTGCCCGTCGAGGTCGAGGACTACTCCCTCGAGCCGTTGCAGGCCACCGTCTCGAGCGACTTCGAGCGCAAGAGCACCGTCATCCACCTGCGCGGCTGCGGCGAGGAGGGCATCGGCGAGGACGTCACCTACGACGCCGTCGACCACGAGATCCTGCAGGCCGCCGGGCCGGGCCTGGCGCTCGCGGGAAGCCACACGCTCGCGTCCTTCTGCGAGCTGCTGGGCGGTCTCGAGCTCTTTCCCGAGCCACCCCAGCGCGAGGTCTCGGCGCGCTACCGCACCTGGGCTTATGAGTCCGCCGCGCTCGACCTCGCGCTGCGCCAGGCGGGCACCTCGCTGCACGAGGCGCTCGGACGCGTGCCCCAGCCCGTGCGCTTCGTGGTCTCGCTGCGCCTCGGCGAGCCACCCTCGCTCGAGCCCCTGCGCCGGCGCCTGGATCTGTATCCCGGGCTGCGCTTCAAGCTCGACCCCACCAGCTCCTGGGACGAGCAGCTGATCGCCGAGCTGGTGGCCACCGGGGCGGTGGACTCGGTCGACTTCAAGGGCTACTACGTCGGCTCGATCGTCGACCAGCCCGCCGACCCGGTCCTCTACCGTCGGGTCGCCGAGGCGTTCCCGCAGGCCTGGATCGAGGACCCGGCCTTGACCGAGGAGACGGATGCGGTGCTCGCCGCCCATCGCGAGCGCTTCTCCTGGGACGCGCCGATCCACTCGATCGAGGACATCCAGGCGCTGCCCTACCCGCCGCGCATGGTCAACATCAAGCCCTCGCGACTCGGCGGCCTGCGCAATCTGCTCGATGCCTACGACTACTGCGCCGAGCGCTCCATCGGCAACTACGGCGGCGGGCAGTTCGAGTTGGGCGTGGGCCGCGGCCAGAACCAGTACCTGGCTTCCATCTTCCACGCAGACGCCCCCAACGACGTCGCCCCGACCGGCTTCAACCTGCCCTCCCCGCCCGCCGGCCTGCCTGTGAGCCCGCTGGCCCCCGAGCCGTCTGAGCTAGGATTTCGCTGGGGCTGAGCGCTCGTCCGGGCGCAACTTCCATGCCGCTCCTACGTTTGCCCAAGCAGAGTCGGTAACGTCGGATTCCGCTGATCGGGCCGGAAATGGACCCCGACGACCGCACGGCCGTCGGGCAGAAGGGGTTTTCGTGATCTTGGCGAGCGCAACCGCCCACAAGCGATCGAGTCTTCTCGCAGCAGCGCTGACCGCGCTGCTCGTGGTCGCGCTCGCCGCGCTCGGGACCCAGGCGCTCGCGGCGAGCCCCGGCGGCACCCAGGCGGCGGGATCGACCACCAGCGCGCCTACGAGCTCCTCACCCACCAGGACAACGAGCTCGCTGCATGTCACATCCGTGCACATCACGCGCGTGAGCTGCTCCCCCGCTGCGCGCTGCAGCGGCAATCCCCATCAGGTCTCCATCCACGGCACGCTCGTGTTGCAGGGACCTGGCCTGCGCAGCGGCATGGTCGTGGCCTTCCCGAAGGCGCCGGGCGCCCACATCAGCCGCGTCTCGCCCGCTGCGCACCTGCGCCAGACCGCCGCCGGGCTGATCGTGACCGTCCCCGCCAACGCCCACTCGGGGCACATCATGGTGCTGCTCAGCCACGGGCGCTACACGAGTTCCTACGGACCTATCTACATCTACAAGCACGCCCTGCACCCGCCTGTGGCCGCCGTGTCCGCCCCGGCGAGCGTGGGTGCCGTCAGCGGCACCGCCTTCGACGGTCAGGGCATGTGGATCTGGTACGTGAGCAAATCAAGCGGCGGCTCCGTCCCCGCGATCATCGCCCAGGCGCACGCCACGGGAGTCGGGACCGTGTTCGTCAAGAGCTCAGACGGATCGAGCAACTACTGGGGCCAATTCTCGGCGCAGCTGGTGGCCGAACTGCACGCCGCCGGCCTGAAGGTGTGTGCTTGGCAGTACGTCTACGGCACCAGCCCCGCAGGCGAGGCGAGCCTCGGCGCCGAGGCCGTGCAAAGCGGCGCGGACTGCCTGGTGATCGACGCGGAGGCGGAGTACGAAGGCCACTATGCGGCCGCCCAGACCTACATCAAGGATCTGCGCACCGCGATCGGCCCCAACTATCCGGTGGCGCTCGCCTCCTTCCCGTACGTGTCCTACCACCCCTCCTTCCCCTACTCGGTGTTCCTCGGGCCCGAAGGCGCCCAGTACAACGCGCCGCAGATGTACTGGAAGGACATCGGGGTGTCCGTGGACACCGTGTACGCCAACACCTACATCGCGAACCGCATGTACGGGCGCCCGATCTTCCCGCTCGGGCAGACCTACGGAGGGATCTCGAGCTCCGATCTCTTGCGCTTCCGCGAGGAGGCCGTCGACTACGGCGCCACCGGCTGGTCCTTCTGGGACTGGCAGGAAACCGGCTCCAGCGGCTGGAGCACGCTGGCCGCGCCGCTGGCGCCCCTCACGACCGTCGTGCCCAACACGACCTACCCCGAACTCGCCAAGGGCGCCAAGGGCGATCAGGTGCTGTGGATGCAGGAGCACCTGGCAACGGCCGAGCCCACGCAGGAAACCACGGGCACCTTCGACGCTCAGACCACCGCCGATCTCGAGGCCTTCCAGACCGCCCACGGGATCCCTGCGAGCGGGGTGACCGACGCCGCCACCTGGGCCGCGCTGCTCGCGCTGCCCCCCGTGGCGGTCGATTGGACGGGAAGCGGGCCCACCGGCTGATCGTCGCGATAGTTCCCTCGTCGCGAGTACATCCATGAGCTGATCGCCGAAACCTACGCGCTGCTCATGCGCGAACGTATCGAGGGAAGGCCAGGACAGCCACCATGGCTACCAAACGAGATCCACCGGCTGATATCGAGGATCGGGATATAGCCCAAGGTACGCGCGGCTTCGCTCTGGGGCCCGGCGAAACCGCAGAGCAGTTTCTCGCCGTTCGCGAGGACCTGCTGCGAAGCGCAGGTATTGAGCCGCACTGGCCAGGCGCTGCCGAGATCAGACGCAAAATCGAGGCCGGCGAGCTGGGTACCAGTAGGAGCGAGTGGTCGCGGGACGCCCAAAGGTGCCGCCCCGCGACCCGCCTGCCGGCCCATCCAGGCCGGCCCCTGAATCAGCCGTTCAGACCCGCTGGATCAGCGTGCCCGTACCGAGGCCGCCGCCGCAGCACATGGTGACGAGGCCGATCTCCTTGTCGGAGCGCTCGAGCTCGTGCAGGAGCGTCGTGATCAGCCGCGCGCCGGTCGAGCCGAGCGGGTGCCCCAGCGCCATCGCGCCGCCGTTGACGTTCACGCGATCCATGTCCGGGCTCAGCTCGCGCCGCCAGGCCGCCACGACCGGTGCGAACGCCTCGTTGATCTCGAACAGGTCGATGTCGTCGATCGCCATCCCGTTGCGCTCGAGGATTTTCCGAGTCGCGGGAATCGGGCCCTCGAGCATTTTCACCGGGTCACAGCCGACGGTCGTCTGATCGACGATCCGCGCACGCGCGGTCAGCCCCAGCGCCTTGGCCTTGTCAGCCGACATCAGCAGCACCGCGGCCGCGCCGTCTGAGATCTGCGAGGCGTTGCCCGCCGTGATCTTGCCGTCGGGCTTGAACGCCGGCTTCAGCTGCGAGAGCGTCTCGAGGCTGGTTTCCGGGCGGATGCCCTGGTCGGTCACGTACTCCTGGCCGTCAACGCTCATCGGCACGATCTCGCGCTCGAAGCGACCCTCCTGGGTGGCCTGGTGGGCGAGGCGGTGAGAGCGCACGGCCAGCTCGTCGAGCTCTGAGCGGGAGATCTCCCACTGGTCGGCGATCATCTCCGCGCCGAGGCCCTGGCCGACGATGTTGTGCTTGGCCATCAGCTCGGGGGTGAACGCGTAGCCGAAGTCTTCCTGGGTCTTCATTCCCGCCGCGAACGGCAGGTGACCCATGTGCTCCACGCCCGAGCCGATCATCGTGTCGTGCACGCCCGCCGCGATCAGGGCCGCGGCGAAGCCGACCGCCTGCTGGGCCGAGCCGCACTGGCGGTCGACGGTCGTGCCGGGCGTCTCGATCGGCAGCCCGGCCTGCAGCCAGGCGTTGCGCGCGATGTTGAAGCCCTGCTCGCCGAACTGCTGCACGCAGCCGGCGATCACGTCCTCGACCTCCGATGCCTCGATGCCGGCGCGCTCGATGACCTCCGTGTAGGTCTTCGCCAGGAGCGTGTTGGGGTGGGTGTCCTTGTAGTAGCCCTTCTCCTTGTGCCCGCGCCCGATCGGGGTGCGCACAGCCTCCACGATCACTACTTCGCGGCCCTCTGGTTGCCTCATGTCAGGAGTCCTCCTACGGTCTGTAGCGCGGCGGAATATGGAAGAGACCAGCTTGCCCGCCCGGGTGGGCGGGACCCGATCAAATGCGATTTGGGCGCGTCTGAGAAGATGCCCGGACCCTGCACCCCGAACTTTACCGCGAAAGCGCCCCTAGATTGACTGGTCAGTCAACCAGGGGCCGCTGAACCCCCCACCGAGAGCAAGAGGAGCACAGTGAGCAAACGTCTCGCGGTCGCCGGCAGCGGCGCCATCGCATGCGGCCTGGCCGCAACGGCCGCACACCATGGACCGGTGCTGCTGCTCGCCCGTTCTGACAGCTCGGCCGACCGCGCCCGCGCCACCGTCGAGAAGACCCTCAGCCGTCTCGGCGCCGAGGTCGACCCCGAGCATGTGGAGATCGTGACCGACCCCGAGGCGCTCGCCGAGGCCACCTTCGTGGTCGAGGCCGTGATCGAGGATCACGACGTCAAGGCGCGACTGCTCGGCGAGCTCGACGCCATCCTCGAGCCCGAGGCGATCCTCGCGAGCACCACCTCCTCGCTGTCCGTCGAGAGCCTGGCGCAGGCCAGCGGTCGCCCCGAGCGCTTCCTCGGCCTGCACGTCTTCAACCCGGTCACCAAGATGAAGCTCGTCGAGCTGATCTTCCCGACCACCGCCAGCGCCGAGACCCGCGAGCGCGCGCTCGCGCTGTGCGAGAAATTCGAGAAGACGCCCGTCGTGGTTCCCGACGTGCCCGGGTTCGTCGTCAACCGGCTGCTCTTCCCCTACCTGTTCAACGCCGTGCGCCTGGTCGAAGAGACGGGCATGGCCCCCGCCGACGTGGATACGTGCATGAAGCTTGGAGCGGGGCACCCGATGGGGCCGCTCGCGCTGCTCGACCTGGTTGGCCTGGATGTCTCCAAGGCGATCGGCGAGACGATCGGCGAGACGATCCCAGCGCGCCTGGAGGAGCTGATCGCCGAGGGGGCGCTGGGCCGCAAGAGCGGGCGCGGGCTGCACAGCTACTGAAAGCCACGCACCCCTCCCCGGACGGCTCCCACGCAACATTTATCAAGCCTGAGCTGACTTTTAGCTGCGGTTCATCAAGCTGGCGATACTTGTTCATGCGACGTCAAAGTCGCATCGCACACCCGCCTCCTCCCAGTGCACACGATCCGGTCCGCTCCCCCCGCGGGCCGGACGTGTTTAACGGCCCGGCCGCCCCGGGCGGGACGCCGCGTCTCAGGCGCGCCGATCACGACTCGGGCTCACGCTCCTCGCGCGGCACCTGGCGCCGCTCGCGGATCCGCACAGCCTCGATGCGATTGTCGCGCACCGACTCGACCCGGATCGAGAAGCCCTCCGCGTTGACAGTGTCGCCACGCCTGGGCAGGCGTCCGAGCTGGGCGAACACGAACCCGCCCACCGAGTTGTAGGCGTCGCTGTCCGCCGGCAGGTCGAGGCCGTAGTCGGCCAGGTCGGTCACCGCCACGTGCCCGCGCACGAACCAGTCGCCATTGGCCAGCCTGCGAACCTCGCCGGTGCTCGGGTCGGTCTCGTCGGCGATCTCGCCCACGACCTCCTCGATGATGTCCTCCACCGTAACCACGCCCACCACGCGCCCGTACTCGTCCACGACCACCGCCATCGAGGTGCGCTGTCGCTGCAGATCGGCGAGCAGGTCGTCCAGGGGCTTGGTCTCGGGGACGATCAGCGCGTCGTGCACGATCGATTCGATCGACGATCCGGCCCCGTCCTGCATCAGCTGGCGCACGAGCTCTGAGACGTGGACGAGCCCGCGCACGCGGTCGCGGTCTTCCTCTTCGGTCACCAGCAGGCGCGTGTGGCCGCTGGAGACGCACAGCCGCAGGGCGGTCTCCACGCTCTGGGAGGCGTCGATCGTCACGACCGCGGGGATCGGCGTCATCACCTGCCGCGCCTCCTGCTCGTGCAGGTGAAAGACGCCCGTGAGCATGCCCGCCTCGCCCGGGTCGATGTGCCCGCCCTGCTGGGACTCCGCGATCAGCCGCTTGAGCTCATCCGAGGAGCCGCCGCGGCGCTCGAGGCTCATGTCCACCCCGAGCACGCGCAGGATGCGGTCGGCCACCAGGGTCAACGCAAGGATGAAGGGACGGAACAGCGCGCTGAACGCCCCCAGCGGGCGAGCGACACGGCGTGCCACCGCCTCGGCGCGATCGATCGCATAGAACTTGGGCACCATCTCGCCCGCCACCAGCTGCGCCGAGGCGATGATCACGAAGGCCACCACCACGGCCACGGCCACAGACACGCCGTGGCTGATCGTCGAGCCGAGGGCGCCCTTGAGGATGCCCGCGAGCGCGGGCTCGCCCAGCGCTCCGATCCCGATCGAGGTCATCGTGACCCCGATCTGGACGGCCGAGATGTATTCGTTGACGTTGCTGAGCTGCTGCAGCGCGAGCGTCGCGCCTTTGGCGCCTTCGTCGCGCATCAATTCCAGGCGCGCCCGGCGCGAGCGCACCAGCGCGTACTCGGCGATCACGAAGAATGCGTTGATGGCGACGAGCAGCGCCGCGAGAATGAGCTTGAGGCCGTTCACGCCGGACCGGCGATCTCCGACGCACGCTGGCTGCTCAGACGGGCACGGCCATCACGTAGGCGGCCAATCGAGGCCACGCTACTTCGGGGGGGATCTTCTTCGTCGTCGTTCATCGCGCCTGTCGAGCACCCAAAGGTAGCAAGGGCGATGGTCAGAATCCGGAGCGGGAGCGACTGGATCAGGCGAGGCTATCGATCTGGCCGGCCAGGGCGAAGTCCGCATCGGTGAGGCCGTCCTGTGAATGCGTGGACAGCGTCAGCCGCACCCGGTTCCAGCCGTGCAGCAGGATGTCGGGGTGGTGGTTGGCCTCCTCGGCCAGCTCCGCCACACGGTTGACGAATGCGACCGCATCGACGAAGTCCTCGAGCTTGTAGTCACGCGCAATCGAGGCATCGCCGGCGCGCTTCCAGTTGTGGACGCCAGCGAGCCGTTGCTCGATCTCCTCCTCGCTCAGCGCGCTCATCACCTCGAGCCTAGCTCGAACGCCGCCGCCCTACAGTTTGGACATGCGCATCGTCAGCCTCGTGCCCCACGCCACCGAGTTGCTGTTCGCGCTCGGCGCCGGCCCCGAGGTGGTGGCCGTCACGCACGAGTGCGACCATCCGCTGGAGGCGCTGGCGCTGCCCCGGGTCACCCGCGACGTGCTGCCGGGCGGCCTCAGCGCGGCCGAGATCGACCGAGCGGTGCGCGAGCGCACGCTGGAGGGGGAGGCCATCTACGAGCTCGACCGCGAGGCGCTCGCGGCACTCGAGCCCGACCTGATCGTCACACAGGCGCTGTGCCCGGTGTGCGCCGTCCCCTACGACGAGGTGGCCAAGCTGGCACGCAAGCTGCCTTCCAAGCCGCGCGTGATCGCCCTGGACCCCAAGACACTGGGCGAGACGCTCGGAGACGTGCGCACGCTGGCGCAGGCCACCGGGCGGCGGGAGGAGGGGGTGGAGCTGGTTGCAGGTGTGGCCGCGCGCGTGGACCGGGTCAGGCTCGCGGTGCGCGGGGCGGCGCGTCCGAGGGTCGCGGCGCTCGAGTGGCTCGACCCGGTGTTCGTGGCCGGTCACTGGACGCCCCAGCTGATCGAGCTCGCCGGCGGGATCGACGTACTCGGCCTGCCAGGCGAACCGTCGGAGAGCGTGCAGTGGGAGATGGTGGCCGCGGCCGAGCCAGAGGTCGTCGTGGTCATGCCCTGCGGCTACGACGCACCGCGGGCGCACGAGGAGGCCCGTGCCCACGCACGCGAGCTGGCGGCGCTCGGCGCCGGGCGCGTGGTGGCGGTGAACGCTTCGGCCTACTTCTCGCGCCCGGGTCCACGGCTGGTGGAGGGCCTCGAGCTGTTGGCCCACATCCTGCATCCGCGGCTCGTGCCCGGCCTGCCTGCTGGCGCCGAGGCGTTGGCGGTGGCGCCGATGCCCGCCGCCAAGTGAGCGCCTGACGGGATCTGAGCCGAGCTCAGGCGATGCCGCTGCCCGTGGCGCCGGCCGCGGCTATCCCCGCGAACACCGCGACAGCGCACAGCGCCAGACAGGCGATGAAGCCGAGCACCGGAATGCGGCGCTGATCGGCCGTGCGGACCGCAAGGCCAGCCAGGAAGCCACCGACCAGGCCACCGATGTGGGCCCCCACGGAGATGTTGGCGAAGGTGAAGCTGAAGATCAGGTTGATCACGATCAGCCCGCCGATCCCCGACTCCATCACGCTGACCTTGCGGGCTCTCAGCTCCACCACGGCCGCCCCCATCAACCCGAACACCGCGCCAGAGGCGCCGAGGCTCGGCGACGCTGTGGCGAACAGCGCCCCGAAGGAGCCCGCGAGCAGCGCCGTGAAGTAGATCGCGGCGAACCTGGCCGAGCCGATCGCAGGCTCGAGCATCATCCCCAGCAGGTACAGCAGGTACATGTTGAAGCCGATGTGGATGAAGTTCTCGTGCAGGAAGCCGCTCGTGAGCAGGCGCCAGTACTGGTGGCTTTCGGCTATGGCTGGACGCCACAGCACCCCTTCTTCGATGACCTTGCCGTGGATGCCGCTGCCTGTCACCGAGAACTGCCCCTGCTCGGTCAGGAAGGCCACCACGTTGATCGCGATCAGCGCGTAGGTGACGCGCGGGATCGTGGCCATCTGGCGCATGCGCACCACTTTGGTGCGCTGCTGGGCGCAGTCCGGACAGCGCATGCCAACCGGCGTGGTGGTCATGCAATCGGGGCATATCGGCCGCCCGCAGTTCGAGCAGGAGACACCGGTCTCGCGGGAGGGGTGGCGGTAGCAGGTGGCCATGGACGGGAGAGAGAGCCTATCTCGATGCGCGTTGTCCCCGGGCACGCCCAAGGAAGAGCCGCCCGCTGAAAGGGTTGCCGCTGCTCAGCGCTCGCCGAAGAGCCTGCGCGTCTCGCGCCCGATCTCGCGCAGCGCCCGCTCGGCGCTCTCGCGCACGCCGTCCGCGCTCGCCCGCATGCTCTGAAGGTCGGGCGCCTGCGCACCTGTACGGCGACGGGCTCGCAGCAGCACGAGCGCCGCCCCGGCTGCGCTGCCAGCGACGACCGCGGCCGCCGGGCGAACCCAGTTGCGGGGATCGCGCATGGCCGAGAGCTCCCAGGCCTCGAGCTCGTCAGCAGCCATCGCGGTGATGCTCGTAAGGGTGCTCTCCAGCCTCTCGGCCAGGTCGGCAGGCGGCTCGACGGGCGCGAGCGCTTCGCGCAGCAGGCCCTCGAAGCTCTGCGCCGCCTCACTCATCGCTGGGCCCGCCCTCGAGCTTGGCAGCGGCTGCCGGGCGTCCGTTGGGCGAGGGCGCGGCGGCCTCGCCCTCGCCGCGATCGCCCACGATCTCCTCCAGCTGCTTGATGGCGCGATGGATCAGCACCTTGGTGGCACCGTCGGAGCGTCCCATCGCACGTGCGATCTCGCGGTTGTCCATACCGAGCGCAAAGCGCATGATCAGCGCCTCGCGGCGATCGTCTGGGAGCATGCGCACCCCGTCGAGCACACGGCTGAGCTCGTCTCTGCCCTCGACCAGCTGCTCGGTCGTGTGCAGCGCTGTCAGCGTGGTGCTCTCGTCGATCGGCGAGGCCGGCCTGCGCGAGCGGTCGCGATAGAGGTTGGCGGCCAGGTTGTGGGCGATGCGGATCAGCCACGGGCGCAGCGGCCGTCCGTGCGATTCGCGCTGTGCGCGCTCGAAGTGCCTGTAGGCCTGCAGGAACGTCTGCTCGGTCAGGTCCTCGGCGTCGTGGTGATCGCCCACGCGGTAGTAGGCATAGCTGTAGACGTCGCGCAGATGCGCGCGGTAGAGGTCCGAGAACTCGGCATCGAGCTGTGCCTTTGGCTTCTGGGAGGGTTGCTCGGCCACTCATTGCACACTACCCGCCACACCGCCGCGGCCACTCAGGCCGCGCGCGAGATCTCGCGCGCCTCGGTCTCTCCGCTTGCCTGCTCGCGCGGTGCCTTGGCGCCACCGAGCCAGTCCCATTGCAGGCGCACGCACGCCCAGATCCGCTCGGTGACGGCCATCGCGAGCGAGGGCGAGGAACGCTTGACCGTGGGGAACAGGAGCGGGCGCCCGGCGCGAACGCGCACCTTGCGCGGGCGGATGCGCCAGCCCCTGCGTACCTCGTCGCTGCCGATCACCGCGATCGGGGCCACCGGCGCACCCGTTTCGAGGGCCAGGCGCCCCACCCCGCGGCGCGGGTCGCCGAGCGGTCCCCGGCGCACACGCGTGCCCTCCGGGAAGACGACCACGCAGTCGCCGCGTTCGAGGATCGCGCGCGCCGTGGCCATCGCGTCGCTGTCGCCTGCCCCGCGGTCCACGGGGAAGGCTCCCAGGGCATTGAGGATCCAGGCCTGCCAGCGCCTCTCGAAGAGCTCCCGCTTGGCCATGTAGTAGACGGGGCGGCGCACCATCGTGCCGATCACGAACGGGTCGAGGAAGCTGCGGTGGTTCGAGGCGAGCAGCAGCGGGCCGCTGCGGGGCAGGTGCTCGCGGCCGATCCTCTCCATGCGCAGGTAGACGAGGAAGAACGGCACGAGCAGCGTGCGCAGGATCCTGTAGACGATCGGGTTGACGCCCTTCTCGAGGGAGCGCTCGCGGAAGGCGTCGAGGCCGGCGCCCTGCTCGCGCTCGGCCGCCACCGCAGACCCGTCGGGATCGCGCCGGCGCTCGGGGACGGGCTGGGTGGGGCGAAGCTCCATGCCCTCCATACACCGGCCAGGAGCACGCCGTTACAGTTGACCTCACGCCCCGAGCGTGCCGGAGTAGCTCAGCTGGTAGAGCACCTGTCTTGTAAACAGGAGGTCAGGGGTTCGAGACCCCTCTCCGGCTTGCAGTTCACGCTGCACCGTGGGCCCTCGAAGGGGTTGACAGTTCGGCGCGGGCTGCTGATAGGCTGCCCGATCATGGGCCTCGTTGAGCGTGTGCAGGCGCCGGCGATGCGGTGGCTCAGCAGGCAGCAGTTTCGTCCCGTGATCGGACCGGTGGCGAGATCCTCGAGCTCGTGGCTGCGTCATCGGCCCCGTGTCGTGGCCAAGGGCCGAGCGGCCGGAATGCGGATCGATCCCTCCGGCGCCGATGCAGGCTACGTGCTGGGCACGGCCGAGCCGCCGATCCAGGACGTGTGGGCCGAACATGTGCCAGCGGGCGGCGTGGTCTGGGACATCGGCGCGAACATCGGCTTCTTCACGCTGATCGCAGCGCGGCTGGTGGGCGAGGGCAAGGTGGTTGCCTTCGAGCCCCTGCCGGCCAACCTGGAGGCGATCCGGCGCAACGTCGCCCTGAACGGGCTCGGCAATGTCGAGATCATCGATGTCGCGCTCAGCGACACCGAGGGCACCGCCGACCTTCAGCTGCACTCACAGAAGACGTGGGCGAAGCTCGACACCAGCCCGGACACCGGCTTTCAGCAGGGGCTTCAGGCCACCGCGCATCTCGAGGTCCAGGTTTCCACGATCGACCGCCAGCTGCAGCGGCTCCCTGCTCCGGATCTCGTGAAGATCGACATCGAGGGTGCCGAGGTGGCGGCGCTGCGTGGTGCGACGGTGCTGCTCACCGAGCACCGCCCGACGATCATCTGCGAGTTTCACGGAACCAACGAGGCTGTCAGCGAGCTGCTCGAATCACACGGTTACACCCTGCAGACTGTCGAGACTCCGGACGTGCATCCGCGCGAGGCCAGATGGGACGCGCACGTGTTGGCCACTCCGAGCGCCGTCTCCTGAACGGCAGCTCGCATGCCCCGAGCCAGCAAGCCGATGCTCGCCTATAAGGGGAAGGCGAAGCTGAAGAAGCGGGTCCTCGCCAAGATTGCCGCGCAGCGCGAGGCCGGCCGGATCGCCAAGGGGCCCTCTGTGAGCACCGGTCGGAGCACGACCTGGGGCGCCGTCGGGTGCCTGCTGGAAGATCCCGACGGCGGCCACAAGCGTTATGAGAGCGAGTTCGGGATCCCCGGCCAGCTTGCTCATCTCGAGGACACGATCTTCGAGTCGCTGCCCGACGAGCTGGCGCAGGCCTGGCCCGAGCGATTCATGGGAGCGATCGGCGTCGGAGCAGACCTCGAAGAGGTGTGGCCGTGCTTCGCCGTCTGGCTGATGGTCGACGAGCGCTGGGGCGTATTCGGCGCGACAGATGACGAGGAGGTGCGGGCGATCTGCCGGCGGGTTGCCGACGGCTACACCCGAACGCGCGATGGCGATCCGCCCTCGGACGAGGAAGCGGCGAGGCTCACCAAGGACGCATGGTCTGCATGGGAAGCACGTGCGACGGTGGCCACGGCCGATCAATGGGCTGCGCGCGCGGCGCGGGCAACCTGGGACGGGCGGGCGGCCGGAGCCGCCCCAGCCGCGTGGGCTGCGCGGAACGAGTGGGATCAACACGTCCAGGCGTCCGCCGGCAAGCTCATCGAGCTGCTCGAAGAGGCCAACTGACACCTGCGCTCCGCTGAGGCGCTCTGCTGAGCGAACGAGGCTCAGGCGTGCTCGGCTTCGATGCCCAGCGCCCTCCGCAGCGACTCGCGTACGAACAGCCGATACGCCACATCGGTCACGGCCACGGCCGCGATCACTCGACTGATGATCCGTCGCGCCTGCGCTCTCGACTCCCCCATCTTCCGTCCTTCCTTGAACGTTGTGCGCCGGTGTATTCGGCTCCCTCGGCCAACCGCGCCCAACAGACGCTAGGGACTGGAGCACGCGCCGTCAACGCGTGCATGCCCGCCCCCACGTTCGTCCAGTTTGCTTGGCGATCGGCCCCGGCGCTCCTACGCTCGCCTCATCGACGGCAAACCGTCGTCGTACACGATCTCAACCGGGGGAGTCGCGGGGGTGCATCGCCCAGGAAGACCCACACCGGCCGGCCTGATCGCAATGCTGGCGCTGTTTCTGGCTCTCGGCGGGAGCGCCGTGGCGGCCGGCCACTATCTGATCACCAGCACGCGGCAGATCAAGCCGAGCGTGCTGCGCAAGCTCCGTGGCGCCACCGGGCCGCGAGGCGCAGCCGGACTGGCCGGTGCTTCCGGCCCTGAGGGCGCGCAGGGGCCGAGAGGAGAAGCCGGGCCGAGCCAGCTGAGCCAGCTCACGATCGTCCGCGCCGCCGACATCAAGGTGCCCAACGGCAAAGAAGCCACATCCGTGGCGAGTTGTCCGGCGGGCTCGCGCGCGGTGGCTGGTGGCGAGTATTCGGGCTTCGCGATCAGCAACGGCAGCGAAATGAGTGCCGACCACCAGAGCTGGATCGTGCTCGTGACGAACCTCTCCGGAGTGGAAACGAATCTCGAAGCGATCGCGTACTGCGCGAGCGCGGGACAGGCCGTCGCGGCGAGCGCGAGCGCGCCGAGCGCGGCACACGCACGGGCGCTCCGCCAGGCACAGGCGCTCCTCCAGAGATTGCGCCGCGAACGACACGCCGGCTGAGGCGTCCGACTCCGGCGTCCGGCGCCCAACGGTCGAGGTCGGTACTTCTCCCCAGCTCGAGCGCGGGGAGACACCGATGTCCGCCGAGGCTGGCTGCGCGAGGGTGCTCGGCCATGAGCTCCTCCGCCAGCTTCCCGGTCCGCGTCGAGGGACGGCTTGACCCTCCCCTCAGTCGCTGGCTGTGGCTGGTCAAGTGGCTGCTGGTGATCCCGCACCTGATCGTGCTCGCCTTCCTGTGGATCGCCTTCGTCGTCCTCAGCGCCGTCGCGCTGGTCTCGATCCTGTTCACCGAGCGCTACCCCCGCGGGATCTTCGACTTCAATCTCGGCGTCCTGCGCTGGAGCTGGCGGGTGGGGTTCTACTCCTACAGCGCGCTCGGTACCGACCGCTACCCGCCGTTCACGCTCGCAGAGGTGCCTGACTATCCGGCAACGCTCGAAATCGACTATCCCGAGCGTCTCTCCCGCGGCCTGGTGCTCGTCAAGTGGTGGCTGCTGGCGATCCCGCACTACATCGTCATCGGGCTCTTCAGCGGCGGTTGGGGCCTTCACGCGTGGGGCCCCGGACTGATCGGAGCGCTGGTCCTCTTCGCGGGGGTGATGCTGGCGTGCTGCGACCGCTACCCACGCGACATGTTCGACTTCGTGATGGGGATGAATCGCTGGGTCCTGCGCGTGACCGCATACGCGGCGCTGATGCGCGACGAGTACCCGCCGTTCCGCCTCGACATGGGCCCGACGGATCCCGCCGCGCACCCCCCGCTCCCGGCCCCCGAGCCCGCGCCCTCACAGCCGGGGGCCGTCTCGTGATCGCCCTGCGGGAGGCAGCCGAGGAGTTCCTCGCCCAGAAGCGCATCGCGGTGGCGGGGGTCTCGCGCGACTCCAAGCAGCCGGCCAACCTCGTCTATCGCCGCCTGCGCGAGACCGGGCACGAGGTGTTCGCGGTCAACCCCAACACAGACCAGGCCGAAGGCGATGAGTGCTTTGCACGCGTGAGCGACATCCCCGGGGGCGTCGATGGCGTGGTCGTGGTCACGACCCCGAGGGTCGCCGAGGACGTCGTCGCCGACTGCGCCACCGCCAATGTGCCGCGGGTCTGGCTGCATCGCGGCATCGGTCCCGGCAGCACCTCCGAGGCCGCCGTGGCCTACTGCCGCGAGCACGCCATCAGGGTGATCCCCGGCGCATGCCCCAACATGTTCGGCGCCACCGCGGACGGCGGACACCGCTGCATGCGGGCGATGCTCCAGGTGACCGGCAAGATTCCCAGAGCCGTCTCGGACTACTAGCGGCGTCCGCTAGCCCGCGTACATCGCCTCGATCGCCGGCGTGTACTTCTCGGCGATCGGCTTGCGCTTGAGCTTCATCGTAGGGGTCAGCTCATCGCCACCTGGCAGCCAGTCGCCCTCGACGAGGGTGAACTTCTTGATCTGTTCGACGCGTGCCAGCTTGGCGTTGGCGGCCTCGACGCCCTTCTGCACCTCCGCGCGCACGCGCTCATCGGCTGCCAGCGACTCCAGCGAGGTCTCCTCGATCCCCTGCTTGACGGCCCACGCCGGCGCAAAGTCGGCGTCGAGGACGATCAGCGCGGTGTTGTAGGGACGCGCGTCGCCGATGCAGCAGGCCTGACCGATCAGCGGCGAGGCGGTCTTCAGCGTGGCCTCGATGTTGGCCGGTGACATGTTCTTGCCGGCAGCGCTGATGATCAGCTCCTTCTTGCGGTCCACGATCGTGAGGTAGCCGTCATCGTCGAAGGAGCCGATGTCCCCGGTGCGCAGCCAGCCGTCCCCGGTGAACGCCTCGTCGGTCTTCTCCGGGAGGTTGCGGTAGCCGAGCATCACGACCTCGGATTTGACCAGCACCTCGCCGTCGGAGTCCAGCTTTATCTGCACCCCGGGCGCAGGCGGACCGACCGTCCCGATCTTGATCTTTCCGGGCGGGTTGACGCTTCCGGCGCCGCAGGTCTCGCTCATGCCCCAGAGCTCGGCCAGGGGCAGGCCGATGGCGTGGAAGAACTCGAGCACTTCCACCGGCGTGGGCGCCGCTCCGACGTTGATCGCCTCGACCTGGTCGAGCCCGAGCATCGTCCTCACGCCCGAGAAGATCTCGGCGTCGGCCTTTGCCACCTGCTCCGCGAGCTCCGCCGGCACCGGCTCGCCGGCCTGCTCGAGGCGCACCTTGCGGATGCTCGCCTCGATCGCCGCCTGCATCGCCTGGCCCTGCTCCTCAGGCTGGGCGGCGATCATCGTCTCGAGGCCCGCCTTCAGCTTCTCCCAGATGCGCGGAACCGCGAAGAACCAGCTCGGTTTCACTTCGGGCAGGTAGGAGAGCACTTGGCGCGGGTCATCACAGCAGGTGATCTGCAGCCCGTAGACGATCGGCAGGTAGTGGTGAGCGTTGCGCTCGGCGACATGGGCGCTCGGAAGCCACGAGATCACGCGACCGTCGCGCGGAAACTGGATCAGGACGTCGAGACCCTCGACGGCAGCCAGCAGGTTGCGGTGGATCAGCTGAACGCCCTTCGGCGGCCCCGTGGTCCCGGAGGTGTAGATGAGCGTCAACACGTCGCTCGGCTGGATCTGCGCGACAGACCCCTCCACGTCGAAGTCGGGGTTGGACCCCTCGACCTCCGCGAGCGCGAGCACCCCTTCGGGCGCCTCGCCGTCGACCACGATCACATGGGCCAGCTCGGGAAGCGACTCGCGAGCCTCGAGGACCTGCGGAAGGTATTGCTGCTCGCAGATCAGCACCCTGGCGTCTGCGTCCGCCACGAGGTAGCGGATCTGCTCGGCGGTGTAGGTGTTGTAGATCGAGAAGGGAGCCGCGCCCAGCATCATCCCGGCCAGGTCGCAGAGGTGGAACTCGGGGCGGTTGGAGAGCATCAGGGCGAGCGTGTCGCCACGCCCCACCCCGAGCTTGGCCAGACCTCCGGCGAGCGCGTCCACGCGGTCGCGCAGCTCTCCCCAGGTGATGGTGAACGCGTCTTCCTTGGTCCGGATCGCGACCTCGCTCTCGCGGTCGGCCGCGGTTACGCGGAAGGCCTCGGCGAGCGTCTTGGCCCGCGCGGCCGCCGGCGCCCCCCCGGACATCCTCTCTTCGCTCACTGCAGCGTCCATAGCCCGCTCCTCGACTCGCGATTCACCCCACTACATGCCCGCGTTGCGCGCCGGGCCTCCGTGGCGATCATAGCCCCTCACCGGCAGGCTAGGCTCGGGCGATGCGAACGGGCGAGCTGGGTTTCTGGTGGCGTTCGCTGGGTGGAGCGCCGGGCCCCCGGGCGCCGCTTCCCGGCCCCACCGAAGCCGACGTGGCAATCGTGGGCGCCGGCTATACGGGGCTGTGGAGCGCCTACTACCTGAAGCGAGCGCAACCATCGCTGCGCGTGGTCGTGCTCGAGCGCGAGGTGGCGGGCTTCGGCGCCTCCGGGCGCAACGGCGGTTGGGTCTCGGGCTTCTTCTCGGGACCCTCCCGTGTCTATGAACGCCGCGGGGGACGCGACGGGTTCCTGGCGATGCAGCGGACGATGTTCGAGACGGTCGACGAGGTGGCACGCGTGATCGCAGAGCACGGCATCGAGGCGGACCTCGTCAAGGACGGGCACCTGAGCGTCGCCCTGAACGGCGCCCAGCGCCAGCGCCAGCGCGAGGAGGTCTCGCATGCCCGCCGCCTGGGACTGGACGAGCACGACCTGCGCGAGCTCTCCGCCGAGCTGCTCGCCGCTCGCGTCCGCGTGGCCGGCGCGCGTGGCGCCACCTTCTCGCCGCACGTCGCCCGCGTGCACCCGGTGAAGCTGCTGCTTGGCCTGGCGGCCTTGGTGGAGGCGCTGGGTGTTCCCATCTACGAGGACACGGCCGTGACCGAGATCGCTCCGCATCGGGCACTGACTCGGCGCGGCGCGGTGGCCGCGCGCTGGGTCGTGCGGGCCACCGAGGGCTACACGGCCGACCTGCGCGGCCTGAAGCGGGCGCTGGTCCCGATGAACAGCTCGATGATCATCACCGAGCCGCTCGCCCCGGCCGTGTGGGAGCAGATCGGCTGGTCGGGACGCGAGGTGCTCGGCGACGGGGCCCACGCCTACGTCTATCTGCAGCGCACGGAGGACGGACGCATCGCGATCGGCGGCCGCGGGGTGCCCTACCGCTTCGCCTCGCGCACGGACGGTCGTGGCGAGACCGCACCCGCAACAGTGGAGAGCCTGCGCGCAAAGCTCCACTCGATGTTTCCCGCCACCGCCGAAGTGGCTGTCGAGCACGCATGGTCGGGGGTGCTGGGAGTGCCCCGCGACTGGTGCATCTCCGTCGATGCCGACCCCGACCGGGGCATCGCATGGGCCGGCGGCTACGTCGGCGAGGGCGTGGCCGCGGCGAACCTCGCCGGCAGGACCATTCGCGACCTGATCATCGAGCAGCCCAGCCCGCTGACGCGGCTGCCGTGGGTGGGGCGTCACCCAGCGCGCTGGGAACCCGAGCCGCTGCGCTGGGCGGCCATCCACGGCGTGTACTCGCTGTATCGCCGCGCCGACCGCCGCGAGCAGCGCAGCGATCGACCCTCGCTCCTGGGCAGGCTCGTGGACGCGGCGTCCGGGCGCACCTGATACTTCAGATCGACCCACCGACCCCCGAGGAGGTGCAGATGCCCTACGAGACGCTGTTGTATGACGCCGCGGAGGCGGTGGCGACGATCACACTCAACAGGCCCGAGCGGCTCAACACGATCGTGCCGCCGATGCCCGAGGAGCTCGAGGCGGCCGTGCACCGCGCCACGGCGGACAGCGAGGTGAAGGTGATCGTGCTGCGCGGAGCCGGGCGCGCCTTCTGCGCGGGCTTCGACTTCGGCGAGGGCTTTCACCACTGGGACGAGCAGCTCACCACCGATGGTTCCTGGGATCCCGGCAAGGACTTCACCTTCGCCACCTCCCAGAGCCTGGGCGCCGTCCCCCGGTTCATGAGCCTGTGGCGCACGCCCAAGCCGGTCATCGCCCAGGTGCACGGTTGGTGCGTGGGCGGGGGCAGCGACCTGGCCCTGTGCGCGGACCTGGTCGTCGCGAGCGAGGACGCGCGGATCGGCACCTCCTACTCGCGGATGTGGGGCTGCTACCTGACCGGGATGTGGCTGTATCGCCTGGGACTGACCAAGGCCAAGGAATACGCGCTCACCGGCCGTCCGCTCTCCGGCGTGGAGGCCGTGGAGGCGGGACTGATCAACGCCGCCGTGCCCTTTGCGCGCCTCGAGCGAGAGGTGCACGAGCGCGCCAGGCAGCTCGCCGGCATTCCCGCCTCGCAGCTGAGCGCGATGAAGCTGATCGTCAACCAGGCCTACGAGAACATGGGACTGGCCTCGACCCAGCTGCTCGGACCGGTGCTGGACGGGCTGATGCGCAACACGCCCGACGCCAGGCGCTTCATCGAGCTGGCCGAGCGAGAGGGCGTGGCCGGCGCCGTCGCAGAGCGCGACGGCGCCTTCGGTGACTACAGCCAGGCGCCCGCCTCGCAGCGCCCGGACCCCGGCAACGTGATCGACCCCGGCAAGCCCGGCGATTGAGTCAGATGAACGGGCAGGGCGGCGCTTCGGAGCGACACGGCTGGCACGTGATCGTCGCCTACAGCCTGGTGTGCGCGGCTTCGCAGGTGCTGTGGCTCACCTACGCCCCGATCACCACCGGGTCTGCGCACTACTACGGCGTCACGGTCGGGGCGATCGGCTGGCTCGCCGAGATCTTTCCCCTGCTCTACGTGGCGCTGGCGATTCCGGCCGGGATCCTGCTGGACCGCTGGTTTCGCCCCTCGCTGGCCGTCTCCGGCGCACTCGTTGCAGCGGGCGGGCTGATGCGCCTCGGCGGGCAGAGCTTCGCCTGGGCGATGCTCGGGCAGGGCATGGTCGCGATCGCCCAGCCCGTGGTCCTGAGCGCCGTCACCAAGCTGGCTGGGCAGTACCTGCCGCTGCACCAGCGTGCGAGCGGGATCGCGGTCGGCTCGGCGGGAGGGTTCGTGGGCATGGTCCTGGCACTGCTGCTCGGCCCCACGCTCGGCGCCCACGGCCATATCCACAGGCTGCTGGAGGTCCAGGCGGCGATCGCGTTCGTGCCCGCGGTCGCGCTCGTGCTGGCGCTGCACAGAGCCGGCCACGAGAGCGCCGAGCACGCGGCTATCGAGGGCAGCGCAGCGCGCTCGCTGTGGCGGATGGGGGCGATGCGGAACCTGTGCGGGCTGGTGTTCGTCGGCTTCGGGATCTTCGTGGCGCTCGCGACATGGCTGCAGCAGCTGCTCGAGCCCTCGGGGGTCTCTGAAACGCAGGCTGGCGTACTGCTCGTAGCGATGGTGATCGCGGGCATCATCGGCTGTGCTCTGCTACCGCCCTTGATCGCGCGCCGCCACGGCGAGCGCTCCTTCATGCAGGCCGCCGTGCTGGTGGCATGCGGGGGGTGCGTCCTGCTCGGCGTGGCCCCGTGGCTCGGCGTGCGCGGCCTCGCGCTCGTGGCGATGGGCGCGGTGCTGCTTCCAGCGCTGCCGGTCATCCTCACGAGCACCGAGAGGCTTGCGGGCGCAGCCGCCGGCACCGCCGGGGCGATCGTCTGGATGGCGGGGAACCTCGGCGGCCTCGTGGTCGCCCTGATGGTGCAGATCCTCGTCCACCACCCGCTCCCGGCATTCCTGGCGATGGCCCTGGTCGCACTCGCCGGGCTGCCGCTCGCCGCCCGTCTCGCCTCGCCCGAGCATCGCGCCGTCGGCGAGGCGGACCCCGGGGTGATCGCCGGCTAGCAGCAGCCGGTCATGCGGCCGCGTGCGAGCCGCGAACGAAGTGCGCGGTGGCGTCGGCCACCAGCTCGTCGAGCTGCTCGGCGTCGACCATGCCGCTGCTCACCAATGCTGCGATGCCCTGGATCGTGGCGAACAGGACGAGGCCGACGCGCTCGGGCTCGCCATGGTCGAGGATGCCCTCGGCCTGGCCCTGCTCGATCAGCTCGAGCATGACCGAGAAGGCACGGTCGGCAGCCTCATGCAGCGCCCCGGACTGCTTGCCGTGCTTGCTGGCGAACATCAGCTCGAGCAGTGCGGCGTCGCGGGTGGCGAAGCGCACATAGGCAGCCGCCGTTGCGTGCAGCCGAGCCTCGAACTCCTCGCCGGCTCCGTCTATGGCGATGCGCAGCTCTGCTCCGAGGCGCGCGAACCCGGCTTCGGCGAGCGCGTCGAGCAGCGCCTGGCGGTCGGGGAAGTGCCGCCGGGGCGCGCCGTGGCTGACGCCGACCTGGCGCGCGAGCTCGCGCAGCGACAGCTCCTGGACGCCGCGCTCGCGAACGGTGCGCTCGGCCTCGGCGAGCAGCGCCGTGCGCAGGTTGCCGTGGTGATACGGGCGATCAGTCACCGGCATGCACCCTATCCAACGAAGTTGTCGTTGACACCATTGTTGCCATAGTCTACATTGTTGCCCATGGCTACTTCAAGCCCTTCCCAAATCCCTGACATGGCCGGCCGCAACGCGATCGTCACCGGCGCCAACAGCGGCATCGGCCGCGCGGCCGCGCGAGCGCTCGCGGGCGCCGGCGCCCACGTGGTGCTCGCGGTTCGCAACACCGACAAGGGCGAGGCCGCCGCTGCGGCCATGCCCGGTGAGACAGAGGTCCGCCGCCTCGACCTGGCAAGCCTTGCATCCGTGCGCGAGTTCGCCGCCGGGTGGGAGGGCGAGATCGACCTGTTGATCAACAACGCGGGCGTGATGGTGCCGCCGCTGTCCCGAACCGCCGAGGGCTTCGAGCTGCAGTTCGGCACCAACCACCTCGGTCATTTCGCGCTCACCAACCTGCTGCTCGATCGGGTGACCGGACGCGTCGTGACCGTGTCCTCGATGGGGCACCGCTTCGGCAGCATCGACTTCGACGACCTCAACTGGGAGCGCAGGCCCTACAGGGCGTGGCGAGCCTACGGGCAGTCCAAGCTCGCCAACCTGCTGTTCACCTCCGAGCTGCAGCGCCGACTGAGCGCGGCGGGCTCGACGGTCCTCGCGACCGCCGCGCACCCAGGCTACGCGGCGACCAACCTGCAGTTCCACAGCGGGCGACGCCTGCTCGACCTCCTCAGCGTCGCCGGCAACCGCCTGCTCGCCCAGGACGAGGACGGCGGCGCGCTGCCAACGCTCTATGCCGCCGTGGCCGACATCCCCGGCAACAGCTTCGCCGGACCCGGCGGCTTCATGGAGCAGCGCGGCCCGGCAAAGCTCGTGGGACGCTCCGCCGCCGCCGAGGACGCCGACGTGGCGCGACGCCTGTGGGATGTCTCGGAGGAGCTGACCGGTGTCCGTTTCCCGCTCGGGGCCCCGGCCGCCGCGTGAGCGAGGGCTCGTCCAGTCACCGAGCGATCCGGGCGCGCGTCGCCGGGACCGTGCAGGGCGTTGGCTTTCGAGAGGCCACCCGACGCCAGGCGGGGAGGTTCGGCGTCCTGGGCTGGGTGTGCAATGCAGAGGACGGCACCGTCGCGGTGCACGCGGAGGGCACACCCGCCGCGGTGGGATCGCTGATCGCCTTTCTGCGCGAGGGTCCGCCGGGAGCCGCCGTCCTCGAGGTGACCGTGGATGACATCCCGATCGAGGGCCACGAGCAGTTCGCGATCCGTGGCGTGAGCGCGGGCGCCTTCGTCGTCCAGGAGCACGCGGCCACAACGCGGCACTTCGACCTTCGTCTCGAGGTCGATGGCGTCATGCGCTCATGGGCTGTGCCCAAGGGTCCGTCGTTGGACCCCTCCGTCAAGCGCCTGGCCGTCCAGGTCCCAGAGCACGACATCGACCACAATGCCTTCGAGGGCCAGACCGACCATGGGTGCGTGGTGATCTGGGACCGTGGCAGCTACGAGCAGGGAGGCAGGGTGCCATGGCCCGAGGCGCTGGACCGCGGCCACGCAGTCTTCGCCCTGCACGGCGAGAAGCTCCGCGGCGGCTTCGCACTGCAGCGCACGCGACCGGGCCCCAAGCCACAGTGGCTGCTGCTCAAGCGCCGTGACGAGGAGGCTCGCCCAGGATCGGACATCGTCGCCACCCAACCGGCCTCGGTGCTGAGCGGACGAACCCTTGACGAGCTGCTGGGCGAGGAGTCGCGTCAGCGGTCGAGCCGATCGGGTTCGTAGTCGACCGCCGTGGACTCGACATCCGCCGGACACGGACCTTGCCGGCGCGGAGCTTGCCGGCGCGGACCGAAGCGCTCGACCGCCGCAGCAAATCTGATCATGGGATCGGCGTAACGGCGGGATATCCAGCGGCTCGCGAGCGATCGGGTCGCCGGGAACAGAAGCAACCCGCCGAGAATGTCAGTGACGAACCCCGGGACCACGAGTAGCACGGCTCCGAGGAACCCGAGCGCCCCGTCGATCGTCGCGCGAGCCGACGCCCGACGCTCGGCGACCGCCAGGGAGACGCGTTCGATCGCCAAGCGCCGCTGGACGCGCAGGAGCCGCGTGCCGACGACTGAGATCCCAAGCAGCAGGACCACCGCCAGAGGCCAGCCGACCGTCCGCCCGACCTCGACGAAGGCGAGCACCTCGACGACGGCCACCGCGATCAAGGCAGGCACAAACATCTCAACATGTTCCTACGTATCCGCACGCCCGGCGAGCGCGCGCGAGGTGATCACCTCGCGCGGTCCAATACGTTGACCTGCCGGATCACCCGGCCAGCCTCCAGCTCGGTGCTCTGCACGACCACATAGTCGAGCGCCTCACCGGTGGCGAGCGAGCGATGGCGCAGCCGGGCTCGACGCACGATGCGACCCGGCGATGCCTCCTCGAGGCTCAGGTTCTCGATCGTGTTCTCGTCGTAGGAGGCGAGGACACCTCGCCAGAAGCCCAACACCGCCGCTCGGCCGTGAAGCAGGCCGTCTGGGTGCAGAGGCGGCGGTGGGCCGTACTCGACGTCGGGGGCGAACAGCGCAAACACGACGTCGAGATCCGCTCGGTTGAACGCATCACGGGCACGGTCGAATGCGGACTGCAGGACTCTCCGCCGCACAGGTCCCGGCAGGCGCCCGACGGCTCGTGCTCCGAGCGCAGCCAACCGCGGCGCTCCCAACTCGAGGCGGTCTGCGAATGGTCGCCGGCGACGATCGGGCACCGGCGGGGATCCTACGGGGCCCGGCGCGGTGGGACTCGCCGACAGGCGTACGCTCCAAGCATGCTCCGATGGTTTCCGAGGCGCCGCGCCGCGAGGGATCCCGCGGTGTCGATCGGCGACCCGCGCCTCGATGGCTGGGAGACGGTCACCACATTCGAAGAGCAGACCACTGCGCTCGCCTGGCGCGACCAGCTGCAGGCCATGGGTCTCGACGCGCGATGCGCCGCCGATCACCCGCTCGATCGCTTCGGCCGCGGAGACATCTACCTCGTCGTGCCCCCCGATCAGTGGTCACGCGCGAACGAGATCATCGAGAACCTCGATTGATCTGAGCCGGCGGCTCCGGCTGGAACCGGCGGAGGACTACGGAAGCGGCGGCGCAGCATGGGCGGAATGCTCAGACAATGTGGACTCGTAGCCTCTTGCTCGCGTGTGGATTCTGGGCCGCGTCGCTCCCCGCCGCTGGGCCGTCCCTCGCCGCAAGCTCATCGCCGAGCAGGCTATGGCGCGCGGAAGTGCAGTCGGCGCCCGGCCGTGAGGTGCTGCCCATGCGTCCGCAACAGACCATCCCCGACATGGTCGGGCTCGGCAACGGGAACGTCGTGGTGGCCGGCACGGCCGGTGCCAAGGGCACGGTCAACGGGGGGCACCTGGCAGTCGCCGAGCTGCTTCCCGACGGGCGCCTCGATCCGGGCTTCGGCGATGGCGGCGTCGAGCTCTCGACGGTCAGGCTGCAGCCGTGGCAGCTGCTGGCGCTGCCCGACGGGAAGCTGCTGATTCTCGGACCGAACCGCTCCCCGGGCTCCCAGGAGCCGGTGGTCACGCGATTCCCCGACTGGCAGCTGCTGCGGCTGCTCCCCGACGGCAGGCCGGATCCGAGCTTTGGTCACAACGGGCTCCTGGACGTGTCCGGCGTTCCCGTCGCCAGCGAGGGTCCTGCACACACGATCGCGCCCGAGCTGGCACCGAACGGAGACATCGTCCTGCCGACGGTCCTCGGGCGCCTCTTCTCGCCCACGATGAGCGCCGGCCTGGTGCGACTCAACCCGGACGGCGCGCGCGATATGAGCTTCGGGAGCGCGGGCCTCGTTCAGCTCCCCGCCTCTCTCGGTGCGCTCTCCGTCGGCGCGGACGGGTCGATGGTCGCCGCGATGACCGGGCGCTCGGGGGTGGCGCTCCTGCGCCTCACCTCGGGCGGCAGCCCCGATACGACCTTCAACGGGGGCTCCCCGCTTCAACTCCCGGCCTACGGCCTCGACAGCCTGATGGTCGAAGCCGATGGCGCGATCGAGTTGCACGGCTATCCCTCCCCCAACAGCCTCATCGACGGCAAGGTCTGGCGTTACACGCGGTCGGGCGCGCCCGACGCGAGCTGGGGCAGCGACGGCGCGACCGACCTGGGCGCGAGCTACGGGTATGTCAACCAGCTGCTCTCAGCGGGCGGCGGCGGGTCGCTGCTGGTCACGATGGGCGTGCTGACACCGATGGGCTCCGAAGCCGGCAGCGTGCGCATCCTGCGCCTCGGTCCGACCGGGCAGATCGATTCCACGGTGGGTGGCTCGGGCGGACTGCTCACGATGCTGCCGTTCGGCGGCGGATCCTATGCGCCCGGCTCGATCGCGAACCTGCGCCAGAACAGCTTCACCCCGACCGGCGTCATCCAGCGAGCGGCAGGAACGCTCCTGTTCAACGGGTGGGTCGGGGCGGCCGAGCAGCTCCCGACTGAGGGCGGCTACGAACTGATCGCCGGAACCTCCGGGTTCGCGCTCGCCGCGCTCGACGACTCCTACCGGCTCGAACCCGCATTCACCGGCGCAACCCGATTGCGGGTTGCCGCGCGCGTAGCGAGCACCCGCCTGAGCTCGAGCGGCATCGCTGTCCGGCTTCGTTCATCGGCTGCGGCGCTGTCGGTGGTGACCGTGACCTCGGCGGGGCAGATCATCGCCAGGGGAAGCGTGGCGTTCTTCAAGCTCGAAAAGACCGTCGGCCTGCGAACTGCACGGATCCCGCTGACAGCCGTCGGGCGGCGCCTGCTGCGCCGCCATCGACGGGTCGTGACCGTCAGGGTCAGTGTCTCCGCCGCGGACCTCGCAGCGAACCACACGACGGCGCACGCCTCGGCGACCCTCGTCGGCTAGCTTCGCTCAACCCCCGCCCAGCAGGCGCTCGGCCTCGAGGTCTCCACGCAGGCGCAGACCGAGTGCGGGGAACACCAGCGTGGAGAGGACCGCAGCCCCCACGAGCGCGGCGGCGGTCGAGGCGCGCATGTGGCCGCCACTCATCGCAAGCGTCGTGATTGCCAGCACCAGCGGCAGCTGGGTGGAGCTCAGCAGCGCCAGGGCGACCCGTTCGCGCAGGTCCAGGACGCGGCGGTAGAGCAGCAGAGCGGGCGTCCCGCGCACGAGGAGGAAGAGCAGGAAGAAGCCCAGCATCTTCAGCACGCCGGAGGCCGATGCGAACAGGGCATCCAGGTCCAGCTTCATCCCGCTGGTCACGAAGAAGAACGGCACGAACACTCCGAAGGCGACCGCCGAGAGCTTGGAGTCGAACGTCGGCATCTCATGCCTGCGCAGCACCTGGCGCGTGATCACGCCGGCCGCGAAACCGCCGAGCAGCAGGTCGAGGCCCAATTCGAACGCGAGCAGGGCGAGTGCGAAGACGAGCACGATGATCCATCTGACCGCCAGCTGGGAGCTGCTCTCGAGTGTTCGCTCGAGCAACGGCATGGTCCGCTCGGAGGAGCGCACGGCGAGCACGGCCACGGCGACCGCCAGGACGATGAAGGCGATCAGGATCAACGCGTTGTGGACGGTGCTCTGACTCGAGAGGATCAGCGTGATCAGCAGGATCGGTCCGAACTCGCCCACGGCCCCGGCCGCCAGCAGGTAGCCGCCGAAACGGGTGCGCAGATCGCCGGTGTCCGAGAGAACGGGGATGAGGGTGCCGATCGCGGTGGTCGCGAGCGCCGAGCCTGTGTACAGGAGCGAGAGCACCACCCCCGCCTCGGCGAGGATGCCGCCGATGGCGTAGGCGAGCAGGAGCGACACGCCCCATCCGGCCAGGGCCAGCCGGAGAGGTCGCCCGGCGATGCGGCGCACGTCGATCTCATAGCCGGCGAAGAAGAACAGCAGGCCGAGACCGAGATCGGAGAAGAAGCCCACGAGCACGGTCACATGCAGGCCGAGCACCCACGGCCCGAGCAGGATCCCGAGCAGCAGCTCGAGGACCACCACCGGCAGCAGCAGCCCGCGCCCCACGGCAAGCGCGGCTGTCGTCCCGGCGAGCGCCGAGGCGGCCACGATCGCCAGAAACGTGCCCGGCGCGAGGCTGGCGGCGACGGCGAGCACTTTTCACGGCCCCCTTCGAGTGCTCTCTGCGCACATCGGCGAAGGCTCTCACACGCTTCACCCGCGACGCAACGCGAGGCGCAAACCGCATCAAACCGGGTCGCGGCGGGTTAGAGCAGCCGGGTGGCAGTGCTCCCCGAGGCTCGCCGCAGACGACCAGCACTTCCAAGGAGAGGCACACATGCGTTCAACCAAGTTGACGGTCATCGCGGCCGCCGCCGCGACGCTGGCGCTCGCTCCCACAGGAGCCTCCGCCGCCGGCGCCCACAAGCGCCCCAAAGAACGGAAGCCCGCGAACGCCGTCGGCCACTGCCGTCTCAGCGTCTTCGCCGAACCCCACCAGATCACCGCGGGCGAAACGGTCCAGGTCTTCGGGCGGCTCGCCTGCCTGGGCAGCGCCGCGACGATCGCCCAGCCGGTGACCGTCTACGAGCGTACGGCCGGAGGCTCTCAGGTCCTCGGCACAGCCACGACCGGAGCCGGCGGGTACTACTCGCTCCTGGCCCCGCCGGTCAACGCGGACAGCCGCTTCTATGTCAGCGCCGCGGGCGCGCGCAGCGCCGAGCGGATCGTGAAGGTGGCGCCCCAGGTGACCCTGAAAGGCCCGCCCGAGAACACCCAGCTGTTCACCGGCGCTCGCGGCGCGGTCCTGTTCAGCGGCACGGTCACCCCGACCGACGCCGGAGCACAGGTGATCCTGCAGCGCGAGGCCGCAACGAGCAGCGAAGAATGGCATGTGATCCAGCGCGGCCGGGTGAGCTCCAACGGCGAATACGCGATCACGCACAGGTTCGTGGTCCCGGGCGCCGCGAACCTCCGCGTGATCGTGCGCGCGCAGCCGAGGCTCTCCACGCGCGGGATCTCCAACACCCTCTTCTATGACATCTCACAGCGGGAGAACTCGAAGCTGACGATCAACACGTCGGCCGATCCGATCTCCTACGGCCAGACGGTCACGCTGAGCGGCACGGTCGCCCAGGGCGCCAACCAGCCCGTCACGTTGCTCGCGCGCGGTCGCGGAGCGTCGTTTGCTCCGGCGGGGACCACCACGGCCAACTCGAAGGGTGAATACACGTTCGTGCAGATGCCGGCCCAGAGCACCTTCTACCGGGTCACCGCTGCCGCGGGCACGAGCTCGACCGTGCTGTTCGAGGGCGTCAAATACGTGCTCACCGCGGGAGTCTCGGGGAGCTCGGTCCAGTCAGGGCAGGCGCTCGTCTTCTCTGGCACGGTCACCCCCGGCCAGGAAGGTCACCCGGTGTACCTGGAGCGCCAGAACGCCGCCGGCAACGGCTACCACGTCGTGGACGTGGGCACGGTGGCGAAGGACTCGACCTACTCGATCTCGCACCACATCTACGGCTCGGGCAAGGAGACCTTCCGGGTGACCGTGCCCGGAGACCCCGCCGACATGGACGTCTCGAGCTCGCCGTTCACGATCGAAGTGACGCCCTCGGCGGCCTCGGCTCTCAAGCCCGTGCCGCCGAGCCAACTGCCGGCCGAAGGCCAGGTCTAGCTCGGGGGACGACGCCATCACGCTCTGCGGCCATCGTGAGGGATGGCCGCAGATGCGTGGATCAGATGCTCGCGCCGCGGCTCACGCGGCCACGGCGCGCGACTGCAGATGCGCACCGACCTTGCGCTTGACCCTCTGCAGGGCGTTGTCAACGGTCTTGGTGTCGCAGGTCAGCCGCTCGCCGACCTGCTCGTAGGAGTAGCCGTCGAGGTACAGCGACAGAACCCGGCTCTCGAGCTCTGAGAGGGCCGTGGAGAGGCAGCCCACGAGCGAGCGAAGCTCCTCGGAGGAGATCACCTGGTTGACGGGGTCGTGCACGGTGGGACCGGGGAGCATCTGATCGAGCGTAGGCACGTCATCGCCGCTGCCGGCGGGCGTGGATGAGAACGACACGTACTGGTTCAGCGGCGTGTGCTTGTTGCGCGTGGCGGTCTTGACGGCCGTGATGATCTGCCGCGTGATGCAGAGCTCGGCGAAGTTGCGGAAGCTCGACTCGCGATCGGTGCGAAAGTCCCTGATCGCCTTGTAGAGACCGACCAGCCCCTCCTGGATCAGGTCGTCGGCGTCGCCGCCGGCGAGGAAGTAAGAGGACGCCTTCAGGCGCACGAAGCCGTGATAGCGACGGACGAGGCGGTCGTAGGCGTTGCGATCACCCTGCTTGGCCAGAGCGATCAGGAATTGATCCTCGACCTTAGGTTCAGAGTTAGGGTTATGGGAGATTCGGGCCACGAGCAGATCCTTTCTCGGAACCGCCTCCTGGCAGGCCCCGAATTGCTCAGTGGCGCACTCCTCCCCTGGCGCCAAAGCTATTCAATTCCCAAGGTTTCTCAACCTTAGGTTCAGCGTTATGTCGGCGCCAGCCTCGCACAGTTATGAACCGTTGTCAAGCACCCCGGCTGCGATTCTGCAAGATCTCGTACAACAGCGCCGCGGCCGCCGCGCTCACCCCCAGCGACTCGATGCGTCCGAGCAGCGGCAGCGAGATCAGCTCATCGCACGCGCCGGCCACGCGCGGGCGCAGGCCGCCGCCCTCGCTGCCGAGCACGAGCACCACCCCCGTGCCGCGGTAGTCGGGCTTGTCGTAGGCCACCGAAGCGCGCTCCCCGGTCCCGTCCGCGGCGCTGGCCCCGTAGCACCAGCAGCCCGCGCGGCGAGCCTCCGCGAGGAAGTCGGCGAGGTTGCGAACGCGCGCCACCGCCAGATGCTCGACCGCTCCGGCGGAGGCCTTGCACACCGCGGGCGTGACCTCGACGGCTCGGCGCTCGGGGATCACGACCCCCGCTGCCCCCGCGCACTCGGCTGTGCGGCAGATCGAGCCGAGGTTCTGGGGGTCCTGGATCTGGTCGAGGGCCACGATCAGGGGCGCCTGCACGGCGAGCAGCTCCTCGGCGCTCGCATAGCGGTAGGGGCCGGCATCGGCGCAGACCCCCTGGTGGGCGCTCGAGCCGCAGCGGCGCTCGATCTCCTCGGAGCCGACCGTGCGCACGGTCACGCCCTTCAGCCACGGCTCGCGCGCGGCTCCGCCGCTCGCCCACACCTCGCCCACGTTCGCCGCGCGGCGACCACGCAACGCCTCCCTGACGGGATTGCGCCCGTAGACGATCACGGTGTCTGTGCGGGAACCAGCTCCGGGCCCTCGGGGCTGTCGCGGATGTCCCAGCCGCGGCCGCGCAGCTCCTCGCGGATGCGGTCGGCCTCCTCGAAGTCCCGGGCGCCCCGAGCCTGTTGGCGGCGCTCCAACAGCGCCACGGCCTCCGGATCTGTTGCGGCCACGTCGCCCACGGCCTCGAGCGGCGTCAGCTCGCCCAGACCGAGGACGGCGAGCATCTCGCGCAGATCCGCATCTCCGACCCCGCCGCCGCGGCGGTTGGCCTCGCGCACCCACTCGAACAGGCTCGCGAGCGCGGCCGGCGTGTTGAAGTCGTTGGCCAGCGCATCGAAGAAGGCGTCTCTGTGATGGACCATGTCGGGCGGGCTCGGAGCGCCGGGCTGCAGGCGGCGCAGCGCGTCGCGGATGCGGCTCACACGCCGCTCGGCGTCGGCCAGCTCCGACGGCGAGAAGGCAAGCGGCTGGCGATAGTGACCGGAGGCGAGGTACATGACGACGGCCTGGGGCCCGTTGGCCGCGATCACCTCGTGCAGGAGCGCGATGTTGCCCACGGACTTGGCCATCTTCTCGCCGGTGAACTGGATCATCCCGTTGTGCATCCACAGCCTCGCCAGCTCGCTCCCGCGGGCCGCCCGTGTCTGGGCGGCCTCGTTCTCGTGGTGGGGAAAGATGAGATCTGAGCCGCCGCCGTGGATGTCGAAGCCGACGCCCAGCAGCTGCTCGGCCATCGCCGAGCACTCGATGTGCCAGCCGGGCCGGCCCTCGCCCCACGGCGCCGGCCAGCAGGTGTCCTCGCCCTCCTTGTGGGCCTTCCACAGGGCGAAGTCGAGCGGGTCCTCCTTGCGATCCGGGTGGGCGGGACTCAGTGCACCCTCTCCCTGATCCATGTTCTCCAGGCGCCTGTGGGAGAGGCTGCCGTAGCGCCCGTCGGAGCGCACGCGGAAGTAGACGTCGCCGTCGACCGCATAGGCGTGCCCGCGCTCGATCAGCGTGGCGATGTAGTCGACGATCGGGCCGATCGTCTCGGAGGCCAGCGGCTCGTGGTCGGGGCGCCCGAGGCCCAGCTCGTCCGTGTCGGCCCTGTACAGCGCCGCCATCTCCGCCGCCAGCTCGGCGCTGGGACGCCCCTGGGCACGCGCGGCGTCGTAGATCTTGTCGTTGACGTCGGTCACGTTGACCACGAGGTTCACCGCGTAGCCCTCGCGCTCGAGGAAGCGCTTGAGCAGGCTGAAGACCACGAACGGGCGCGCGTTGCCGACGTGGATGCGGCTGTACACGGTCGGACCGCAGGCATACACGCCGACCTGTCCCGGGTCGCGCGGGCGCAGGGGCTGGAGCTTGCCGCTCAACGTGTCGTGCAGGAGGACCTCGCGCATCGCCGGGCAACCCTAGCCGTCGAGGCTGGCGGTGGCGAGCGCCGCGACGCCCTCGCCACGGCCCACGAAGCCCATCCGCTCACCGGTGCTCGCCTTGACGTTCACGCGCTTGATCTCCAAGGCGAGCACGCCGGCGAGGCGCTCGCGGATCCGCTGGCGATGGGGCGCGAGCTTGGGCGCCTCCATGATCACGGTGCAGTCGACGTTGACGATCTCGAGGCCCTCCGCGCGCACCATTCCCACCACCGCCTCCAGCAGCACGATCGAGTCGGCGTCGCGCCAGCGCTCGTCAGTGTCGGGAAAGTGCGTGCCGATGTCATCCAGACCGGCCGCGCCAAGCAGCGCGTCGATGATGGCGTGGACGAGCACATCGGAGTCTGAGTGCCCGTCCAGGCCGCGCTCGTGAGGGATCTCGACCCCGCCGATCACCAGCCTGCGCCCCTCGGCCAGGCGGTGGGAGTCATAGCCGATCCCCACGAGCGTCATCGGCTCGCCTCGCTGCGCTCGCCGGCGCCGATCGGCTCCAGGCGCCGGATGCGGCCCTCGAACACGCTCAGCTCGCGCACCCCCACCTCGGCCAGCAGCTCGAGCGCGCGGTCGTAGTCGGCGCCGACGTCCTCGGGCCGGTGGGCGTCGCTCGAGAGCGCCACGGGCACGCCCGCCTCGACGCACATCTCGAGGAAGGCACGCGCCGGATATATCTCGCCGGCGGGCTTGCGCAGCCCGGCGGTCGACACCTCCACGGCCACGCCCGCTTCGGCGATGCCTTCCACGGCGGGCTCGTAGTAGCGGCGCAGATCCCCCTCGGGCCTACGGTTGGCGTCCCCCCAATACTTCACCAGGTCGGGATGGGCGACGATGTCGAACAGGCCGCAGCGCGCGGTCTCGCCGATCGCCTGGAAGTAGCGCCGCCATATGTCCTCGGTGCTGTGGCCGGAGCCCCACACGCTGTAGTCGTCCATGTCCACCGCGCCGTCGCGCAGGAAGTGCACCGATCCGAGCACGTAGTCGAAGTCCCGCGCCTGCAGCAGGTTGGCCATCCGATCCTCGCCGCCGGGGATGAAGTCGGCCTCGATCCCCAGGCGCAGGTCGGTCTGCTCGCGCACGAACGAGCAGTACTCGTCGATGTCGTCGCGCGCGAAGCTCTGCCACAGCGGGTGCTGCCAGACCTCCAGGGCCTGGGTGAAGCGGTAGACGTGCTCGGAGACGCCGAGCTCGGCGATCCCGCGCTCGCTGGCCGCCTCGCGGTAGCGCTCGGCGTTGGCGGTCGTGAAGCATCGCTCGGGTGTCGCCTCGATGTCATCGGGGCGGAGGTGGAGGTGATAGTCGCTCAGCATTCCGGGGTGCGATTCAAGCAGGATTCAGGGCCGCTGCCGGAGGCGCGCCTGGATGAGCAGCTCAGCCATGCGCAGGTCCATGGGAGTGGTCACCTTGAGGTTCTCATCGCTGGCCGGGACCACGATCACGCGTCCCCCGGCGCGCTCCACCAGCCAGGCGTCGTCGGTCGCCTGCGCGAGCTGCTCCGGGTCGACCGCCAGCGCCCGCTCGAGGGCCGAGCGGCGGAAGACCTGGGGTGTCTGCACGGCCCACAGCCGGCTGCGATCGAGTGTCTCTGAGACCGCGCCCAGGACATCGACGGCCTTGATCGTGTCGGTCACGGGCACGGCCGCGATCGCCGCGTCGGCCTCCGCGTCGGCTTCGAGCGCCGCGATCACGGCGCCGGCCAGCTCAGGCGTGAGCAGCGGGCGAGCGGCGTCCTGTACGAGCACGAGCTCACAGGCGCCCGCGGCTGCCAGCGCCCGACGCACCGAGTCCGAGCGCACGGCTCCGCCCTCGACCGCGGTGACGCCAGCGGGCGCGGGAACGCCCGGGGGCAGCGCGACCACGATCCGCTCGAGGGAATCGAGCGCCTGGAGTGCATCGATGCTCCACTGCACGAGCGGGCGCCCGGCCAGCTCGACGAGCGCCTTGGGCTGTCCTGCTCGGAGGCGCTCGCCGCTGCCGGCGGCCACGATCAGGGCGACGGTCATGACATCTTGGGGCTGTCGCGCACGCGGCAATTCAGCCGCGCTGGACGCTGCCGCGTGCGCGAGAGCCTCGCTACTTTGCGCCGGCCAGTGCCATCTGGCTGTGGGCCGAGTCGGCGAGCAGCTCGTCGAGGTAGCTCTCGGCCTCCTCCTCGTCCTTGTCGAGCGCATACATCAGCTCGGACGCGAGGATCTTCTTGGTGCGGGTGAACATCTGCTTCTCGCCGGTGGACAGCCCCTTCTCGCTCTCGCGGAGAGAGAGGTTGCGCACCACCTCGGCCAGCTCATAGATGTCGCCCGTCTTGATCTTGTCGCGGTTGTGCTTGAACCGACGGTTCCAGTTCTTGGGCATCTCCGAGACCTCGTCGCGCAGCACGTCGAGGACCTTCTTGACGGTCTCCTCGTCGATGACTCTGCGCAGGCCCGCCAGGGCCGCGTTCTCGGTGGGTACCCGAACGGTCATGTCGTTGTGGAGGATCTTGATGGTGAGGTACTCCCGGCGTTCGCCGAGGATCTCCATCTCCTCCTTCTTGAGCACCTTCCCCGCGCCATGATGGGGATAGACGACGTGGTCGCCGAGCTCGAACTCGATGTACTCGACCTCGCGGGTGACCTCGAGGTCCTCTGTCAGCGTGTCTTCTTCAGTTGCTTGTGCGGGAATGGGTGTTCCTCCTTCGTTGCGAGAGACCGTGTGGCGGCCCTTGATTCAAGTCTGTAGGTAGCGATCCACGAGGTTGAGCTCCTGCAGCCTGCGCAGGCCCTCGCGGATGTCCTTGGCGCGGATCTCGCCCACGCCCTCCACCCCCTCGAGCTCCGCGTCGCTCGCCGCCAGCAGCTCTTCGAGGCCGCCGAATTCGGCGACGATGTGCGATACGACGAGCCGTGGGAGCCGCGGGATGCGTCCGAGGACGCGGAATCCGCGCGGCGAGACGGGGTAGTCGAGCGTGTTGAGCTTGCGGTCGTAGCCGAGCAGCTCCGCCAGTCGCCCGAAGTCGAGCAGGTCCTGGTGGGCGAGGCGTCCGACCTCCTCGAGCGCGGCCGCGAAGGCTTCGTCGGAGTAGCTGGAGAGGTAGTCGCGCACGAGCGCCGACTTCTCGGCGGCGGCACCGACCATGGTCTCCTCGAGCTGCATCTCGATCAGGCGGCCCTCGCTGCCCAGCTCGACGATGTAGCGCTCGATCTCCACGGCCATGCGCGTCACGAGCTCGGAGCGCTGGAGCACTGTGAGCACGTCGTGGAGGGTCGTGCCGCCCTCGAACTCGAGGGCGGTCAAGCGCGTGGACACCTGGTCGAGGCGGGTGCGGAACTTGTCGAGCGTGGCCAGCGCCTGGTTGGCCTTGGCCAGCACGATCGGGATGTCCTCGAGGATGTACTTGACGCCGTCCACGTACACCGAGACGACCTCGCGGCGCTGGGAGATGGCGATCACGAGCGCGTCGGTCTGCTTGGAGACGCGCTCGGCGGTCCTGTGCCTGGTGCCTGTCTCGTGCGAGAGGATCGTGGGGTCGGGCATCAGCTGCACGTTGGCCATCGTGATCTTGGTGGCGTTGGCGTTGAGGATGATCGCCCCGTCCATCTTTGCGATCTGGTAGAGGAACGCGGGGGTGTAGTCGATGTCGAGCTTGATCCCACCCGAGTTCAGGAAGCTGAGGTCTTCGGGCTCGCCGATCACGATCAGTCCGCCGGTGCGGGCGTGAAGGATGCTCTCGATGCCCTCCCGCAGCGCGGTGCCCGGCGCGATCATCTCCAGGGCCCGCATGAGACCGGGATCCGGGCGTACTTCGTTGTCTACATCTTCGCCGGATCGTGGTGCCACAATCCCCAATTCTAGGGCATTTAACGATCCGTTAGCTGTTCCTATCCGGCCGCAGAGCTGCTATGGGGCGTTCGTATCGTCCCGCTCCTCGCCAGCGGCGACGAGTTGTGCGCGCTCACGCGCCCCCGGCTCGGGAGCCGGGCGCAGGATCCGCGGGGCGAGAGCGCCCTCTGACTCGCCCACCAGCGCCACCGGAGAGCCACCGCGATCGGCCGTCGGACGCGCCCTGGCGACAGAAGGGCCACCGGGCAGCGCCGCCGCGAGGGCCTGGCGCAGCGTGGTCACCTCGCAGGCCGTCGCGCCGCTCTCGGGCGGCGCTATGACCCCGTGCAGGCCGTGCTTGGCCGCCTCTTCCAGGCGCCGCTCGGGATGACCCACCCAGCGCAGCTCGCCCGTCAGCCCGAGCTCGCCGAAGCATGCTCTGGGCGTGCCTTTGAGCGGGACCCCGCGGCTCGCGCTGGCCACGGCCAGCGCTACGGCCAGATCGCAGCCCGGCTCATCCACGCGCACCCCGCCCACGACGTTCACGAACACATCCGAGCTACCCGTGCGGATCTTGCCGTGGCGGCCGAGGATGGCGAGCACCAAAGCCAGACGATTGCGGTCGAGGCCCGAGACGACCCTGCGGGGCTGCTCGAGCTCCGAGGGCGCAACCAGCGCCTGCACCTCGACGAGCAGCGGCCGGGAGCCCTCCATCGCAGCCAGCACCACGCTGCCGGGGGCGCGTGTGGCCTCGGCCACGAAGCGCGCCGAGGCGTCGAGCACCTCGACCAGCCCGCCCTGTCGCATCTCGAACAGGCCCGCCTCGTTGGTGGAGCCGAAGCGGTTCTTGAGCGCGCGCAGCTCGCGATAGGGACGCTCGCGCTCGCCCTCGAACTGCAGCACGCAGTCGACCAGATGCTCGAGCACGCGCGGCCCCGCGAGCGCTCCGTCCTTGGTGACGTGGCCCACGAGGATCACCGCCACGCCCTGGGCCTTGGCGAGGTTCATGATCCGCGCGGCCACCTCGCGCACCTGTCCGACCGATCCCGGAGCACCGGAGAGCTCGGCGGCGCCGAGCGTCTGCACCGAATCGATCACGCACGCATCCGGGGCCTCGGCCGCGAGCGTGTCGAGCACCGCATCCAGGTCGGTCTCGGCGAGGATCGGCACGTGGAGCGCTGGGCGGGCGGGACCTAGATTGAGGCGTTCGGCGCGCAGCCTGACCTGCTCGGCGGACTCCTCACCGCTGACATAGAGGGTCTTGCGACCCGCGGCCTGAAGGTGTCCGAGCACCATGTTGGTGAGCGTCGACTTGCCGATCCCCGGGGACCCGCCCAGCAGCACGAGCGAGCCCGGCACCAACCCCCCGCCGAGCACCCGGTCGAGCTCGCCGATCCCGGTGGACATCCGCTTTACCGCCGAGGCGCCCACCTCGTGCAGCGGCCTCGGCCCGATCCTGGGCGCGCCGGGCCGCCCAGCGCCACCGCGTGGGCTCCCAGCAGCCGACCCGCGCGCCCGCGCGCCCGCGCGGGTCGGCGTTTTCAAGGACTCCTCCACGAGCGTGTTCCAGGCCTCACAGCCCGGGCACTGCCCGTGCCACTTGGCCGACTGGAAGCCGCACTCGGAGCACACGTGGACGGTGGTTCGCGCCATCCAGCCAGACTACGTCCCGTCGAGGACGGCTCAGTCGGCGCCGATGACGGTGCTGCGGCGCTCGTACAGCAGCACGTCGCGCCAGCGCCCGTCGGGCATCTGCCCGATCCGCTCGCGCACGCCCACGAGCCTGAAGCCTGCGCTCTGGTGCAGGGCGATGGAGGCTGCGTTCTCGGGAAATATCCCGGCCTCGAGCGTCCAGAACCCGGCACTCTCGGCGCTCTCGGCGAGACCGTCGAGCAGCACGCGTCCGATGCCACGGCGCGCGTGCGCGGGATCCACGTAGACGCTCACGGCCCCCACTCCGCGGTAGACGGCCCTGGGTGAGACGGGGGTGAGGGCGGCCCAGCCGAGCACCTCTCCTCCCTCGCCACGGGCCAGCACGGCCGGATACCCGGCCCGCTTGTCCGACCAGTCCGCCCAGCCCGGGGCGCTCGGCTCGAACGTGGCGTTGCCGCCGGCGATGCCCGCCTCATAGATGCGGGCAGCCGCCGGCCAGTCCCCCGAGGTCAGAGGAGCCAGCAGGACCCGGTCGATCTGTGCGCTCAGCTGCGTGCGCCTACTGCTCGTCGGGCTCGCCGATCTCCGGTCGATCGGCAGCCTCGGGCTGTCCGTCGCCCTCGGCCAGCTCCCCGTCGACGGCGCCGCCTTCGGCGCCCACCCCGACGGGCGTCTTCTGCTTCTTGGGGTTGACGATCGAGAGACGCACCTCGCCCTCCTGCTCGCCCTCGGCCGGGTCGACCACGACGGTCGCACCGGGGGTCAGCTGCTCGCGCAGGACGAAGTCGGCGAGGGGGTCCTCGATGTAGCGCTGGATCGCCCGACGCAACGGACGGGCGCCCATGGCGGGGTCCCAGCCCTTTTCGACCAGCAGGTCCTTGGCGGGCTCGGTCAGCTCGAGCTGCAGCTCGCGCTCGGCCATGGACTCGCGGATGCGCAGGAGCAGCAGCTCGACGATCTGCTTGATCTCCTCCTTCTGCAGCTTGTGGAAGACGATCACGTCGTCGATGCGGTTGAGGAACTCGGGGCGGAACACTTTCTTGAGCTCGCCCATGATCCGGTTCTTCATGTCGTCGTATGTGATCCCGGTCTCGTCGTCGGAGACGGCGAAGCCGAGCGGCGTGTTGCGCGCGATCTCGGCGGCGCCGATGTTCGAGGTCATGATCACGATCGCGTGGCGGAAGTCCACGGTGCGGCCCTGGGCGTCCGTCAGCCGGCCGTCCTCGAGGATCTGCAGGAGGATGTTGAAGACGTCCGGGTGGGCCTTCTCGATCTCGTCGAGCAGCAGCACCGAGTAGGGCTTGCGCCTGATCGCCTCGGTCAGCTGGCCGCCCTCGTCGTAGCCGATGTAGCCGGGGGGCGAGCCCACGAGCCTGGAGACGGCGTGCTTCTCCATGTACTCGGACATGTCGATCCTGATCAGCGCCTCGTCGTCGCCGAAGAGGAACTCGGCGAGCGTGCGCGCGAGCTCGGTCTTGCCCACGCCGGAGGGGCCGAGGAAGATGAAGGAGCCGGTCGGGCGCTTGGGGTCCTTCAGGCCGGCGCGGGAGCGCCTGATCGCCTTGGAGATGACCTCGATGGCGGGGTGCTGCCCGATCACGCGCTTGTGCAGTTCGTCCTCCATGCGCATCAGCTTCTGGGTCTCGGCCTCGGTCAGCTTGAAGACGGGGATGCCGGTCCACATCGAGACGATGTCCGCGATCTCCTCCTCGCCGATCGAGGGACGCTCGCCGGACTCGCCCGATTCCCATGCCTGCTCGAGCTCGCGTTTCTTATTCGTGAGCTTGCGCTCCTTGTCGCGCAGCGCAGCCGCCTTCTCGAACTCCTGGGCCTCGATCGCCGCCTCCTTCTCGCGGCGGGTGGTCTCGACTTCGGCCTCCAGCTCGCGGTTGGCCGGCGGGGAGGTCATCGACTTGATGCGCATCCGCGAGGCGGCCTCGTCGATCAGGTCGATCGCCTTGTCGGGCAGGAAGCGGTCGGAGATGTAGCGGCTGGCCAGTTCGCCGGCGGCGCGCAGCGCCTCGTCGGTGATCTGGACCTTGTGGTGCTGCTCGTAGCGGTCGCGCAGGCCGCGCAGGATCTCGACGGTCTGGTCGATCGTGGGCTCGTCCACGGTGATCTTCTGGAAGCGGCGCTCCAGGGCGGAGTCGCGCTCGAGGTACTTGCGGTACTCGTCCAGGGTGGTCGCGCCGATCGTCTGCAGCTCGCCACGGGCGAGCGCCGGCTTGAGGATCGAGGCCGCGTCGATCGCGCCCTCGGCCGCACCGGCGCCGACGAGGTTGTGGAGCTCGTCGATGAACAGGATGATGTCGCCGCGCTGGGTGATCTCCTTCATCACCTTCTTCAGACGCTCCTCGAACTCGCCGCGGTACTTCGAGCCGGCCACCAGGGCGGCCAGGTCGAGGGTGTAGATCTGCTTGTTCTTGAGCAGCTCGGGCACCTCGGAGCTCGTGATGCGCTGGGCCAGGCCCTCGACCACGGCGGTCTTGCCTACGCCCGGCTCGCCCACGAGGACGGGGTTGTTCTTGGTGCGCCGGGAGAGGATCTGCATGATCCGCTCGATCTCGGTCTCACGCCCCACGCACGGGTCGAGCTTGCCCTCGGCCGCGAGCTTCGTGAGGTTGCGGCCGAACTGGTCGAGCAGCTTCGAGGACTTCTTGCCCTCGCCGGGGGCGGAGCCCGCGCCTGCGCCCGCGCCTCCGGACTGACCCTGGCGGCGCCCACCGGGACCGGAGAGCATGCGGATGACCTCGTTGCGGATCTTCTCGGAGTCGGCGTCGAAGTCGAGCAGGATGCGGGCGGCCACGCCCTCGTTCTCGCGCACCAGGCCGAGCAGGATGTGCTCGGTGCCGATGTAGTTGTGGCCGAGGCTCAGAGCCTCGCGCAGGGCGAGCTCGAGCACCTTCTTGGCGCGGGGCGTGAAGGGGATCTGCCCGGAGGTGACCTCCTCACCGGAGCCGACGATCCGCACGACCTGCGCGCGCACCCGCTCGACGGTGATGTCCAGGCTCTCCAGCACGCGGGCCGCCAGACCCTCCTCCTCGCGGAGCAGGCCGAGGAGGATGTGCTCGGTGCCGATGTAGTTGTGCTTGAGCGTTCGCGCCTCCTCCTGCGCGAGTACGACCACCTGCCGGGCCCGTTCGGTGAATCGCTCGAACATTGTGTGATCCCTTCCTACCTAGGACGGTGCCTCAAAAGCTTTGTGGTCCGGATGACGCCTCTGGAGTCAGTCTACCAATCGACCCCCCTGCTCTATCGGGGTCATCGGCAGCGCGGGGGTGGGCCTTGACCATCGGGTGTCGGGTGTGCCGATCGGCGCATGCAACACGCCAGGCTGACGGTGTGCTGGTCGGCGCATGCGCCGACCAGAGGACCCGCGCATGCGCGGGTCCAAGCAGGGTCGCATGCGACCCTGCCGGCCTCGCCGCATGCGGCGAGGACCAACTACACATCGCGGCAGGGGCGACTCGCGCGCCCACGCGCACACGCGCGCAAGTCGCCCCGAGATGAAACACCCTGCGGCCAGCGCACCCCTCAGTCGCGCATGGCCGGGAACAGCACGACCTCGCGGATCGAGTCGGCTCCGGTGAGCAGCATCACGAGCCGGTCGATGCCGAGCCCGACGCCGCCGGAGGGCGGCATTCCCTGCTCGAGCGCTTCCACGAACAGCTCGTCATAGGGCTGTGACTCCTCGGCGCCGAGTGTCTCCAGCCGCTGCTGAGCCACGAACCGCTCACGCTGGGCATCCGCGTCGATCAGCTCACTGAAGGCGTTGGCTATCTCCATCCCCCCGGCAAACGCCTCCCAGCGCTCGACCAGCCCCTCCTCGGAGCGATGCTCGCGGGCGAGCGGCGAGAGCTCGACCGGGTAGTCGAACACGAAGGTGGGCTGCTGCAGCGAGGGCTCGACGTGCTTGGAGAGCAGATCGTCTGCGAGCTGCGGCCAGGCGAGCCCCTCTGTCTGCATCGCGAGGCCGGCCGCGACGATGGCCGCGCGCAGGGACTCGGCGTCGCGGTTGGCCATCACGTCGATTCCGGTCGCCTCCTCGATCGAGCCGGCGAAGCTCACCCTTTGCCACGGCGAGGAGAAGTCGAGCTCGCCGGAGTATCCGACCGCCTGCGCGGCCGCTCGGACCGCCTCTTCCAGGCGTCGGGCCTCCTCCTCGTAGTCAGCGTAGGCCTCATACCACTCGACCATCGTGAACTCCGGGTTGTGCTTGTGGGAGATGCCCTCGTTGCGAAAGTCCTTGCCGAGCTCATATACGCGCTCGAGCCCTCCGACGATGCAGCGCTTGAGATACAGCTCGGTGGCGATGCGCAGGTACAGGTCCCGATCGAGGGCGTTGTGGTGGGTGGTGAACGGGCGCGCCAGGGCTCCCCCGTAGAGGGGCTGCAGGACCGGGGTCTCAACCTCGATGAACCCCTGCCCGTCCAGATATGAGCGCACCGCGGAGATGAGCTTGGCGCGATCGGCGAAGCGCCTGCGCGTGTCCTCGTTGGCGATCAGGTCGAGCTCCCGTCTGCGGTGGCGCGTCTCCACGTCGCTGAGGCCGTGGTGCTTGTCGGGCGGAGGACGCAGCGCCTTGGCGAGGATCCGGAAGGCGTCCACCCGCAGCGTGAGCTCTCCGTGGCGGCTGCGCAGCACCGCCCCGTCCACGCCCAGCAGGTCGCCGAGATCGAGCGAGGTGAGCCGCTCGAAGGCCTCCTTGCCGAGCACGTCCACACGCGCGTGCAGCTGGATCTTGCCGCTGCGATCGACCAGGTCGAGGAAGGCCGCCCGTCCGGCGCCGCGGCGGGCGGCGATGCGCCCGGCGACCCGATGGCGATCCTCGGTCTCCTCGCCGTCGGCGAGATGGGCGTAGGCGTCGAGGATCGTCGAGATCGGCTCGACGTCGGGATAGGCGTAGGGGAACGCCTCGGGGTCGCTCGCGGCGAGACGCTGCGCCTTGGCGCGACGCTCGGCGATCAGCTCCGCCAGCCCGTGCCGCGAGGACTCGCCGGCCGGACCGCCCTCCTGCTCGGACCCGCCCATCTCCGGCTGAGCCTACTCGAGGCCGACGTCGATCTTGGTGATCTTGAGCTTGCGCGCCGGACCGCGCGGGACCTTCACGGCGACCGTGTCGTTGCGCTTGTGGCCGAGCAGGGCCCGCCCCACGGGCGACTCGTTGGAGAGCTTGTGCTCGTCCGGCTTGGCCTCGGCCGAGCCCACGATCGTGTACTTCACCGACTTGCCCGTCTTTTCGTCCTTGACGTGCACCACCGAGCCAACCTGAACCACGTCGGTGGAGAGATCCTTGGCCTCGATGACCGTGGCCATGCGGAGCTTCTCCTGGAGCTGGGCGATCCTGCTCTCGACCATCGCCTGCTCGTTCTTGGCGTCGTCGTACTCGGAGTTCTCTGCGATGTCGCCGAACTCCCGTGCCTCCTTGATGCGCTGGGCGACCTCCCGGCGCTTCTCGGTCGAGAGCAGCTCGAGCTCGTCGTTGAGCTTCTTCAGACCTTCTGGAGTGAGGATGACGTCCTTCGGCATGTGACCCTCGATTGCGGGTTGGTGGTCCGGTCGCACGACACACAAAACCCCGCTCTTAGCGGGGACGTCGCGACCGAAGGGCTGCAGCGAGCGCAGCAGTATAGCGGGGCTTCTCGCGCCTGTTGCAAGACTCAGGCGGATTGGGCGACGGCCTGACGATCGAGGCCGAGTAGACCGCGCGCCCGGGCCAACGTGTCGGCCCTCTGCAGCGACTCCTGCAGCTGCCTCGCCGCTGCGGGCTCGAGCCGCAGGCGGACCACGTACCAGGGGTAGAACTTGCGCAGGTAGCGGGTCGCACGGGGCTCGCCCAGGTGCTCGACCGCGCAGTCGATCGTCCAGTCGAGCTCGTTCAGCACCTCCTCACGCGTGGGCTCGCTGACGCGACCGTGCAGTAGCTCGGCGAACAGCCACGGGTTCCCCAGCGCGCCGCGGGCGAGCATCACGGCGGCCGCGCCCGTGGCGGCGAACGCCTCGCGCACGTGCTCGGCGTCGCTCAGACCCCCCGTCAGGATCACCGGCGCCGGCAGCGACTCCACCAGGCGCCCGGCGAGCTGATAGTCGGGCGTGCCCTTGTGGTGCACGGCCGCCGAGCGCGGGTGAAACGCGATCGCCGCCACCCCCGCCTCGGCCACCAGGCGGTGCGCCAGATCGAACCCGCTCTCATCCCCCGCGCGCAGGCCCGAGCGCAGCTTCACGGTGACCGGAGCCGGAACCCGTCGGTCCTCGCCCGCGCCCTCGACTGCGGCGCGAGCCACCGCGACCGCCCGATCGGGGTCGGCGAGCAGCGCGGCGCCCGCTCCGGTCTTCTGCACCTTGGGCACCGGGCAGCCCATGTTGATGTCGATCACGTCCGCTCCGGCCGCCGCCACGTGGGCTGCAGCCGAGCGCATCTTCTCGGGGTCTTCGCCGAAGAGCTGGATCGAGACGGGACCGTAACGACGCTCGCGCGGGTCGATTCGCAGCATCTCGTTGCAGGTCTTCTCGTTGCCGTAGTGGATGGCGTGGGAGGAGACCATCTCCGAGACGGCCATGCCGGCGCCGTAGCGCTTGGCCTGCAGGCGCACGAACCAGTTGCCCACGCCCGCGAGCGGGGCGAGCATCACGCGGTTGGGAACCCGCAGCGAGCCGAGCATCCATGGGTCGGTGAGAGCGGCCGCCGTCATGTACTCATTATGTCCCGTGCGCAGCGGTGTATAGCAATGGTTATACGGGCGGCTCTTGGTTGATTCCTCCCGCTCGGAGCTCGTCCCGCTCGGAGCTCGGCCCGCTTGGAACGCCCGACGAGAGACGCTTTTTCAGCTGTTGCGCTCGTGCAGCAGGCGCAACCCGGTGAGGGTGAGCAGGTCGTCGACCTCCTCGATCTCCTCGGTGTAGGGCACCACCAGCCGCGCCAGCCCGCCGGTGGCGATCACCGATGTGCGCTCTCCGAGCTCGTCGTAGAGGCGGCGCAGGATCGCGTCGATGGCGCCTGCGTAGCCGTAGACCACCCCCGAGCGGATCGCGTCGATCGTGTTCTTCCCGATCACGCTGCGGGGCGGGGCGAGGTCGACCTTGGGCAGCCGGGCGCCCCGCTCGGAGAGCGCTTCGAGCGAGATCTCGATTCCGGTCATGAGCGACCCGCCGAGATACTCGCCGTCGCGAGAGACCACGTCGAAGGTGGTTGCGGTCCCGAAGTCCACGCACACCACCGGCCCGCCGAAGCGCTCGCGGATGGCCACGGCGTTGACGAGCCTGTCGGCGCCGATCTCGCGCGGGTTGTCGTAGCGGATGGCCATCCCCGTCTTGGTCCCGGGTCCGACCGCCAGCATCTCGTGGCCCAGGTAGCGCGCTGCCATGGCCATCCACTCGGGCTCCAGCTGCGGGACGGTCGAGGAGACGATCGAGGAGTCGAGGTCGGCGAAGCCGTAGCCGCGCAGCTCGAGCAGGTTGTGCAGCGCCGCCCCCAGCTCGTCGGCGGTGGACTGGCGCACGGTGGCAAAGCGCCAGTGCTCGAGCAGCTCCTCGCCGCGGTAGGCACCGAAGTGGGTCTGCGTGTTCCCGACATCCACGGCGAGCAGCATCGGCGACCATTATGCTCGGCGGCGCAATGGCCGCGAGTCCCCCCAAGCTGTACGTGCTCCCCGGCTCGCATCCCTGCGCCGCCGTGGAAGCCGCGCTGAGGCTCAAGGGCATCGCCTTCCGGCGCGTGGACCTGCTGCCGATGGTCCCGGTGATCGTCGGCCCGATCCTCTACGGCGGAACCACGGTGCCGGGCATGCGCCTGGACGGCGAGCGCCTGGTGGGATCCAGGCCGATAATGCGCCGGCTCGACGCCCTGGTCAGCGACCCGCCGCTGCTGCCGGCGCCCGGAGACCCCGAGTACGCACGGGTGCTCGAGGCGGAGCGCTGGGGCGATGAGGTCCTGCAGAGCGTCCCGCGGCGGATCATCGACGCCGCCTTCCTGCGCTGTCCCGCGGCGATCGAGAGCTATGCGGCAGATGCCAAGCTGCCGCTGCCACGTGCGCTCTTGCGTCCGGCGCTGCCGATGACGGCGAAGGTGATGGCGATGAAGAACAAGGCACGCGACGAGAACGCACGTGCGGACCTGGCGGCGCTCCCGCGCCAGCTGGAGCGAATCGACGGCTGGATCGCCGACGGGCTGCTCGGCGGCGAGCAGCCCAACGCCGCCGACCTGCAGATCGGCAGCTCGATCCGCCTGCTGATGAGCATCGGCGACCTCCGGCCGTTGATCGAGGGTCGCCCGGCGGCGGCGCTCACGCGCTTCTTCGCGCCGATGGTCGGCGAGGTTCCGTCCGGTGCGCTCCCGGCGGAGTGGCTGACCGCCACGGCCATCGCCTAGCCGTCAGAGACGCAACACCAAAGCACGAACAACCGTCACGGCTGCGCCCTGCGGCGGGGTCACGACCAGCTTCACGCTCACGACAAGACGCCGATGACGCTCGAGGGCGCTCTTGGCTCTGGGCGCTCGTCGATCCTTCCCGGCGCTACAGTCGCCTGGCGGGGCCACGCGCGGATGAGCGTGGGATTCTCCGCAGACGCCATGCGCACACTCGATCCGCAGTCCCTGAGCAAGCACGTGGACCGCCTCTACCGCGCCGCGTGGGCGCTGTGCGGCTCGCGCGAGGACGCCGAGGATCTCGTCCAGGAGACCTTCGCCAGGGTGCTCTCGCGTCCCCGGGTGATCCGGGGCGAGGACGAGGTCTACTACCTGATGCGCGTGCTGCGCAACACGTTCCTGACGAGCCTGCGCACGGCTTCGCGACGGCCGGTCACCGTCGCCACGCTCGAGGACGTGGTCACGGCCGATCCCAAGCCGATGGGCCGGCCCGAGCGGGCGCTCGAGGTCCAGGAGCTCTATGCGACGATCGCCGAGCTGCCGGAGGACTTCCGCCTTGCACTGGTGGCGGTGGACGTGCTCGGGCTGTCATACCGCGAGGCATCGCGGGCCCTGCGCGTGCGCGAGTCCACGCTCACCACTCGCCTGTTCCGCGCGCGCAAGCAGGTGGCGGCGCGCCTCACGCCCGAGCCCGAGCCGCCGTCCGAGGCGAAGACGATCTCTCCGCCACAGCGGCAAGAGACGGACCCCAGCGGAGTCCTATGGGGTAGAGGCACCTGATGAGCCCACGACGCCCCGACGACGAAACCGAGCTGATCGAGCTGATCCGCTCGATCGACGTGCGCGCCCCCGAGGCGCTTCACCGCCGCACCGAGGCCCTCATAGCCGAGCACGCCGCGGGCGCGCGCGGGCCCACGTGGACGGCCCGTCCCCGCATGACCCTGCGCGTCGGCGGCTCGCTCGCGCTCGTGGCCGCCGTCGCGATCGCCCTCGCGCTGATCCTCGGCGGCGGAGGCTCTTCCCGGCTGCAGGTCCGCGAGGCGGCTGCCCTGACGTTGCGCGCGGCGACCGCAAGCGCTCCGGGCGAGAGCCCGAGCACGCGCGCACAGCTCGCGGCAGCGGTCGACGGCGTCGCCTTCCCCTATTGGGAAGAGCGCTTCGGCTGGCGCGCAAGCGGCTCGCGCAGCGACCGTATGGGCGGGCGTTCGGTGCGCACCGTCTTCTACACCGACGGTCGCGGGCGGCGGGTCGGCTATGCGATCGTGGCGGGCACGCCCGCGCCGAGCGTGGCGGGCGGAGTGATTCGCCGTCGCGGCGGCACCCAGTATCGGCTGCTCGTCGAGAACGGCAGTCGTGTGGTCGTGTGGCTCCGTGACGGGCACCTGTGCATCGTGGGGGGCCGGGGCGTGAGCGACGCCACGCTGCTGCGCCTGGCGAGCTGGGACGCCGGCGCCACCGTCGCCTGAGCGAGGCCCGGGAAGATCGCCGCCGTGGCGGCGTCTTTGGTTGTGAAGCGGGTCAAGAGCCGCTCGACGGGTGCGATCGTGCCCGTCCAACCACCACCTTCGGAGGAACCTCCATGAAGCGAATCCACCTCATCCTGGCCGGCGTCCTGACCCTCGCCACGAGCGCCGCGACGGTCGCAAGCGCCCAGCAGCGGGTCGCGCCGGCGCACGCGAGCCGGGCGGCGATGGTCTCGCAGCGTCAGACCGGGCTGGGCAAGATCCTCGTCAGCGCCTCCGGACGCACCCTGTACGAGTTCACCAGGGATCGCGCCAACAGGGACACGTGCGCGTCGATCAGCGGATGCCCGGAAGCGTGGCCGCCGCTGCAGAGCTCCGGCAGGCCGCTCGCCGGCTCGGGCGTGCGCTCCTCGCTGCTGTCCACGATCACCCTTCGCGGGGGGATCAAACAGGTCACCTACGCCGGCCACCCCCTCTACCTCTACAGCGGCGACAGCGGCCCCGGCGAAACCTCCTACGTCGGAGAACGGGCCTTCGGCGGCAACTGGTACGCGATCAACTCATCCGGACGCACGGTGAAGTAGCCGCCATCGGGCAGCTACTTCGATCGGAGTCGCACTGCCCAGGGCTCAGCCGCTGGGCAGGTCCAGGGGCGGGCCTGCCCAGCGCACCCCCTCCTGCAGGGGCAGCGCCGCGAGCGCGTCGGCGAGGCGTCTGCCGTCGGGCGCGCTCAGCTCGAAGTCGAGCTCGAGCGCCGGGATCAGGACGAAGCGGCGGCTGAGCAGCTGCTCGTGCGGCAGCTTCATGCGCTCGTGCTCCAGCACCTGCGTCCCGAGCAGCAGGATGTCGATGTCGATCGCGCGGGGGCCATGGCGGAGCCCGTCCTGCGCGCGGCCCAGCTCGCGCTCGATCCGCTTGACCACGTCGAGCAGCTCGAGCGGCCCGAGGGCGCTGCGGACGCGAACGCAGGCGTTGAGGAAGCTCGGCTGGTCGAGCACCTCGCCGACGGGATCGGTGTCGTAGACCGAGGATGAGGCCAGCACCTCGACGCCCGCGACCGCCAGAGCGTCGACGGCCCCCTGCAGATGAGCGCGTCGCTCGCCCACGTTCGAGCCGAGGCCGAGCAGCCCCACGTCGTCAGGAGCGCGTGGTCTGCAGGCCGGCCGCTGCCGCCTTCTCGCCCATCGCCTGTGCGAAGGGGATCAGGCCGGAGAGCGGGCGCACCATCACGGTGAAGTCGGCGATCAGCCCATCCTCGTCGAGGCGCAGCAGGTCGATCCCCTCGAGCTCCTTGCCCTCGACGCTCGCGCGGAAGATGAGCGCGTGCGCGCCGTCGGTGAAGAGCTCGTCGGTGTATCGAAAGTCCTCGAAGGTCTGCGCCACGAGCTCGAGCAGGCGCGTGACGGTCTCGCGGCCGATGAACGGATGGAAGGTCACGGGACTGTGAAAGACGATGTCGGGCGCGAGCAGCGCACTGACGGCGTCGAGATCCTGACGCTCCACCGCAGCGCGGAAGTCGCCGGCCGCGCTCATGCGGCCGCCTCGCTGAGGCCGACTCGGGCGTGGAGCCGGCGCAGTGGCTTTGGCGCCCACCACGAGCGCTCGCCCAGGCGCCCCATCAGGGCAGGCACCAGCAGCGCGCGCACGACACTCGCGTCGATGGCCACCGCGAGCGCTGCACCGACGCCGAGCTGCTTGATGAAGAAGACATGCGACGTGGCGAATGCACCGATCGCAACACAGAACAACAGCGCCGCAGCCGTGACCAGGCGGCCGGTGCGCTCCAATCCGTGTGCGACCGCTGCGCGCGTAGAGCGACCCTCGTCATGCGCCTCCTTGATCCGCGAGAACAGGAACACACCGTAGTCGGTCGAGAGCGCGAACGCGACCACGAACAGCAGGACGAGATTGGACTCCTCCAAGCCCCCGATGGGAGCGAAGCCGAGCAACGAGGAGAGGTTGCCTTCCTGGAAGATCAGCACGAGCAGCCCGGCGCCGACGGCGACCGTCAGCAGGTTCATGGCCAGCGCGACGCACGGCAACACCAGCGAGCCGGTCATCAGGAACAGGAACCCGCCGGTGACGAGCGCGAGGATGACGATCGCGAGCGGCACGTGCGCTGCGATCGCGGCCTTCTGGTCGACGAACCACGCCGTCGGCCCGCCGACGAGCAGCGTCGGGGGACCGGCAAGCGCTCGCAGGCGCTTGATCAGACTCTGGTTGGCGGGGGCGCCCTCGGCGCCCCGTGGCAGGAGTTCGATATCCCAGACCCCGCGGCCGAGGTAGCGCGGTGGTCGAACGCCTGCCTGTCCGGCGGCGGTGCGCCGCGCCCGCTGTTCGAGCGTGGCGAGGCTCCCACCAGTACCGCCCGTGAGCGCGCGGCCGCCAGGCGCCCGCACGACCATCGTGATCGCCTGCGAGCCGTTGATCGGGAAGTCGTGAGTGAGCGCTTCGGCGACCTCGCGCGGCTGTGAGGAGGCGGGCAGCACATGGGCGTCGGCGGGCGCGAGCTCGAGGTGCAATGCCGGCAGGGCGATCACCACGAGCGCGCCGCCGGTGAGGAGCGCAACCAGGCCGGGCCTCCGCATCACTGCGCGCGCCAGCGTCGACCAGGCGCCGTGCTCGCTCGCATCAGCGGTCGAAGATCCGTTGGCGCGTGCCTGGGTGCGCTGAAACCGAGCCGGTGCGAGCGCGTCGATCCGGGGACCGAGCCCGACGAGCACCGCCGGAAGCACGATCAGTGCGACGCCGCCCGCGCAGAGCGCCACGAGCGCGCCTCCGATCCCCATCGAGTAGAGGAACCGCAGCGGGAACACCAGCAGGCACGAGAGGGCTCCGGCAACCGTCAGCGAGCTGTAGAGCACCGTGCGCCCGGCGGTCTGCAGCGTGCGCGCAATCGCGGCGCGCCTGGCGTCCCTCGACGTATCCGAGCCGGCGGCCAGCTCTTCGCGATAGCGCGACACCACGAACAGGCTGTAGTCGATCCCCAGCCCCAGGCCCATGCCGGTGACGAGGTTGACCGCGAAGATCGACAGCCCCAGGAACTGATCGATCAGGCGCAGGAGCAGGAAAGTGACGACGATCGCGAAGCCACCGACGAGGAGCGGCAGCGCGGCGGCGACGAGACCGCGGAAGACCCAGAAGGACAGCAACAGCAGGATCGGGAACGCAAACGTCTCGGCACGCCTCAGGTCCGAGGTCGTGCGAGCGTTGATTTCGCTGAAGGCGACATCGTTGCCCCCCAGCAGGACGTGGCTGCCGGCGAGCTGGGGGCGCACGCGTTCCACGGCGGCGGCCGAACGTGCACGCGTGGCGAACGCGGCGAGCACGACCGTATGGCGTCCGTCTCGCGAGACCAGCTCCGGCAGGGGTGTCGCCGGATAATCGAGCACGCGCTGGAAGCCGGGCTGAGCGGCGAGCAACGCCGCAACGTGCGCGGCCTCGCTCGCAGCGGCCGGGTCTCCGCGGACGTCTCGGCTGGATGGCACGAGTGCCGCCACACCGAGCTCCGCAGACTGCCCGGTGGCCCGTTCGATCACGCGCAGGAGTTGCTGGTTCTGAGCGGCGGGGTCCTGGAAGTCGGACGACTCGCTCTTGAGGAGCCCGACCACAGGCGCTCCCAGGGCGGCCGCGAGGACGAAGGCGACTCCAGCGCCGATGAGCACCCGGCGCGTGCGGCTCGCCGCCAGCTCGACCAGGCGGGCGATCACCGACTGATCACTCGGCTTCTCGCCAGACCTCGACCGATACCTCGTCCACGCTCAGCGCGATCGGGGGCTCGGGCTTGGCGGCCTTGACCCACACGCCCTCGAGCTCGTAGTCGGCGAGCAGGCGGTCGGCGATCGTGCTGCACAGGCGCTCGAGCGTCTTGTGCGATCGCTGCTGGGCGATCAGGGCCACGAGCTGGCAGACCTCGGCATAGTCGACCGTGTCCTCGATCGAGTCGGTGACCGTGGCGTCGGTCTCGCCGATGTCCAATCTCAGGTCCAGCACCAGGCGCTGTCCGACCTCGCGCTCGGCCTCGCTGACGCCGTGGTGGGTGTAGAGCGAGAGCCCGCTGATCTCGACGGTTACCGACTCGGCTGCGCCCTCCCGATCGTCGTCGAGATCGCTCCCGTCGTCATCGTCGTCTAGCTCGTCTGGTTCGTCCCCTCGCTCCTCGCCGTCCATCGCTGCCCCAAGGTAGCAGCAGCCACGGTGAGCGCCTCGCGCACCGGCGCGACGTCGTGAACCCGAAAGACGCTTGCCCCCCGCTCGAGGGCAAGGACATTCGAGGCGATCGTCGCGGCCAGCCGGCCGGCCGGCTCCACCGGCTCGCCGCGCCCGCTCTCCTCAGCCAGGATTCGGCCCAGAAAGCTCTTGCGCGAGGTGCCGATGAGCAGCGGTCGCCCGAGCGTGGTGAGCTCGTGCAGGCGGCGCAGGAGCGTGAGGTTGTGCTCGATCGTCTTGCCGAAGCCGATCCCGGGGTCGAGCATGATGCGCTCCTCGGCGATCCCCGCGTCCACGGCGAAGCGCAGCCGCTGCTCGAGGAACGCCCGCACGTCGTCGACCACGTCCTCGTAGTGCGGTTCGTGCTGCATCGTGCGCGGCTCCCCGAGCATGTGCATCAGGCAGCAGTCAGCCCCGCTCTCGACCAGCAGCTCGACCATTCCGGAGTCGCCTCGCAGGGCGCTGACGTCATTGACGATCCCCGCTCCAGCGGCGATCGCCGCGCGCGCCACTGCCGCCTTTGAGGTGTCGATCGAGACCTGTGGCCGCGCGTGGCCGACGGACGTCCAGTCGAGCGCGGCGATGCCCTCGAGCACCGGCAGCACACGCCCCATCTCCTCCTCGGCGCTCACCGGCTCAGCGCCCGGCCGCGTGGACTCACCGCCCACGTCGAGGATGTCCGCGCCCTCGCCCACGAGCTCGCGCGCGTGGGCGATCGCAGCGGAGGCCTCCAGATAGACACCCCCATCGGAGAACGAATCAGGGGTCACGTTGACGACCCCCATCAGGCGAAACGGCGCGGTGCTCACGCGGGCAAACCTACCGAGGAGGACACCCGGCGCAGCTGCGGCTCAACGCGACCGAGGGCACAGCCAGGGGCGCCGAGACGCCCGTCAGACAGGCTCGGGGCGCTCTTTGTCCGTTGCTCTGAGCTCGGCGGCGCCCCCGGCGAGACCGGGACGCGGAAGCGTGCGCGGCGCTTCGCGCTCGGCGCGATCGACGGCCGTGGGGGGCGCGGGCAGCTCGGGCTTTGACTCCTCCTCGATGCCGAACACCTCCTCCTCGCTCTTGCCAGCGAGCAGGGCCAGGAACTCTTCCTTCTCGATCGTCTCGCGTTTGACGAGGATCTCGGACATGTTGGAGAGGTCGTGCTGGTGTTCGGTGAGGATGCTCGTGGCGCGCTTGTGGGCGGACTCGATGATGCGCCGGACCTCATCGTCGATCTCGCGGGCGATCTCGTCGGAGTAGTCGGGCTCGGTCGAGAACTCGCGACCGAGGAACGGCTGGCCGTGGTCGTGGCCGAACACGCGCGGCCCGAGCTTCTCGCTCATGCCGAAGCGCATCACCATCTGCTTGGCCGTGGCCGTCACCTTCTCGATGTCGTTCGACGCGCCCGTGGTGATCTCGCCGAAGACGATCTCCTCGGCGGCGCGACCGCCAAGGGTCATCGCCATCGTGTCCTCGAGCTCGGCGCGCGTGGTCAGGAAGCGGTCCTCCTGGGGCATCGAGATCGTGTAGCCGAGGGCCTGCCCGCGGGAGATGACAGAGATCTTGTGAACAGGATCGGAGTGCTCCAGGAAATGGCCCACGAGCGCGTGGCCCATCTCGTGGTAGGCGGTGATCAGGCGCTCTTTCTCGCTCATCACGCGGGTCTTCTTCTCGGGGCCGGCGATCACGCGCATGATCCCCTCCTCGAGCTCTTCCTGGCCGATCTCGCGCTTGCCCGTGCGAGCCGACAGGAGGGCGGCCTCGTTGATCAGGTTGGAGAGATCGGCGCCGGTGAAGCCCGGGGTCTGCCCGGCGAGGGCGTCGATGTCGATGACCTTGGCCAGCGGCTTGCCGCGCGTGTGCACCTCGAGGATCTTCGCCCGGCCCTTGCGGTCGGGACGATCGACGGCGATCTGGCGGTCGAAGCGACCGGGTCGCAGCAGCGCCGGGTCGAGGATGTCGGGCCGGTTGGTGGCGGCGATCATGATGATGTTGTCCTTGGCCTCGAAGCCATCCATCTCGACCAGCAGCTGGTTGAGGGTCTGCTCGCGCTCGTCGTGGCCGCCGCCGAGGCCGGCGCCGCGGTGGCGTCCGACGGCGTCGATCTCGTCCATGAAGATGATGCAGGGGCTGTTCTGCTTGGCCTGCTCGAAGAGGTCACGCACGCGCGAGGCGCCCACGCCCACGAACATCTCGACGAAGTCCGAGCCCGAGATCGAGAAGAACGGCACGCCCGCCTCGCCGGCTACGGCACGAGCGAGCAGGGTCTTGCCGGTGCCCGGCGGCCCGTAGAGCAGGACCCCGGTCGGGATCCTCGCCCCGAGCGCCTGGAACTTCTTGGGGTTCTCCAGGAATTCCTTGATCTCGTGGAGCTCCTCCACGGCCTCGTCGACCCCGGCGACGTCGCGGAAGGTGATCTTGGGCGAGTCGGCCGACATGCGCTTCGCGCGCGACTTGCCGAAGGACATCACTTTGGAGCCGCCGCCCTGGACCTGATTCATGAGGAAGATCCAGAACCCGAAGAAGAGGACGAACGGGATGATGTAGGTCAGCAGGCTGAGGAGCGCACTGCTCTTTTCCGATTCGATGTTGAACGGCACGGCCGACTTTTCGAGCTGGGAGATCAGCTGCGGGGTGGCCTGTTCGATGAAACCTATTTCGTAGGTTTCTTTGTCCTTGAGCTTGACTTCGAGGGCCTTGCCCTTGTTCTTCAGCTCGACGGATTTGACTTCGCCGCCGGGGATCTCTTTGGCCACCAGTGTCTGATAGCTGTGCGAGCGATGGTTGCTCGGGCCGGGATTGACCAGTTTGACCGCGAGGAACGCCAACACCACGACGATGAGGATCGGGAATGCGGCGCTCTTGAAGAAACGGCTCATGGCAAGATCCTGGCGGTCCTGGCACCGTGTGAAATCGTGCCCACCGGTCCCCTAGCGTACCATGGCGGCCCCGTCTTTCCGCCGATTGCGGGCTTGCGAGGACCGACGCGAAAGGACTTGATTTCAGCGCACCAGGGCTGCCACGAAAGGCAGGTTGCGGTGGCGCTCGGCGTAGTCGAGGCCGTAGCCGACCACGAAACGATCGGCGATCTCGAAGCCCACGTAGCGCGTGGGCAGGTCGACCTTGCGGCGCTCGGGCTTTGTGAGCAGCGCGCAGACCTCGAGCGTGCGCGGGTTGCGCGAGCCGAGATTGCGCATCAGGTACTGCAGCGTCAGACCGGAGTCGACGATGTCCTCGACGATCAGCACGTCGCGGCCTTCGATCGACGCGTCGAGATCCTTGAGGATCCGCACCACCCCCGAGGAGTCCGTGGCGGAGCCGTAGGAGGCGACGGCCATGAAGTCGACCTCGACGGGGATGTCGATGAAGCGCATCAGATCGCTCAGGAAGAACACTGCGCCCTTGAGGACGCCGATCAGCAGCAGCGACCTGCCGGCATAGTCGCTCGAGATCTGCCGGCCGAGCTCCTCGACCCGACGCTGCAGATCCTCGGCGCTCACCAACACCTCGCCCAGGCCTGGCTCGCTGGAGACGCGCGCGGGGGTGGCCACGCCAGGGAGTCTAGTCATCGCACGGCGGCACGCCGGGATCCTCCGGCGGCACGCCGGGATCGCGCGGCGGGAGCCTGACCATCTCGAGCATGCCACCGGAGATCACGGCGCCCGCCCTGCCTCCCACGTGCAGCTCCGCCCGCCCACCGCGGCGGTCGAGCGCCAGGATCTCCGCGACGCGTCCTCCCGCCTGGGGAACATAGGTCCCGGCGGCGTCCTCGGCGAGGCGCACGACCACGAGGCGAGCGAGCGCGGCCGGCATCTCGCGCAGGCGTGCGAGCGCGATGCGTCTGGTCCCGGCCAGCTCACGGGCAACGAGCTCGTCCAGCAGCTCCGTCTCCTCGCGCAGCAGGAAGGCGGTCCGCAGGACGTTGGCCTCGGCGGCCGGGTGCACCGCGCGCAGCGCCGGAAGCAGCCCATGGCGCACGCGCGGGCGGGCGTAGCGCTCGTCCGCATTGCTCTCGTCTTCGCACCAGCTCAGGCCGCGGGCTTCGCAGTAGGCGGCCGTCTGATCGCGTGTCAGCCCCAACAGCGGGCGGATCAGCCGTCCCTCGGCGGCGGGCATCCCGAGTAGCGCGCGCCGGCCGGGAGAGGCCGCCAGCCGGTAGAGGATGGTCTCGACCTGGTCGCTGGCCGTGTGCCCGGCGGCGATCAGCGCGTCGCGCTGCTCGGCCAGGCGCTGCGCGGCGGCGTAGCGCAGCTCGCGCGCCCACGCCTGCAAGTTGCCCACCGCGCGCTCTCCGGCGCCCTCCCCGACGGGCGCGTCCGCGGGCGAGGGTCGCTCGGCATGCACGACGGCGAGCTCGACCCCGAGCTGCGAGCACAGCGCCCGGCAGTGCAGCTCCTCGGCGTCGGCCCGCGCGCGCAGGCCGTAGTTGACGTGGAGCGCGCTCACGGCCGCCGCCCCCCGCAGCGCGACGGCCACGTCGAGCAGGCAGGTCGAGTCGCGCCCACCGGAGAGCATCGCCACGACCGGACGATCCCTGGCGAACAGGCCTCCGACGGCGACCGCTTCGCGGACCTCCTCGCAGACCACGGGGCTACCGCGCCGCGGCCGCTGCCGCTGTGAACAGCTCGGTGGGCTCGGAGAAGCCCTTCAGGCGGACCTCGCCGATGCGAACGAACTCGAGCCCGTCCACGCCGCTCGCCGTTTCGACGACCGGCCGCGTCACGAGCACCTCGCCGCCGCCCGCCCTCGCGACGACCCTCGCCGCCTGGTTGACATCGCGCCCGTAGTAGTCCCCGTCGCGGTAGAGGGCCTCGCCGAGGTGAATGCCGATCCGCGGGGGCGGGTCGCCCGCGAGGACGCTCGCCTGCAGCGCGACGGCCCACTCGGTGAGAGCGGCGGCGTCGGAGCCGACGACCATCACCTCGTCGCCGAGCGTCTTGATCACACGCGCATCCGATGGGAGGCTCTGCTCGACCGCGGTCACGAAGCGCTCGACCGTGCTGACCGCCGCAGCGTCGCCGCGCTCGACGGTCAGACGGGCATAGCCGGCGAGATCGGCGAACGCGATCGCGACGCGCAGGCGACCCTCCTCGAGCTCGTCCTCGTCGAGATGGACCTCCATGTGCCCGATCATGTCCTGCTCGACGAACTGGGACAGGAAGCGGCTGTGGACGTAGCTCATCAGCGGCACGATGAACGGGATCAGCGCACGCACGAGCCCCTCCATCTCCTCGGCCACCTCCACGCTGGGCATGCCCGCGCGCATCAGCGGCTCGTGCACGTATAGATGGACCAGTCGCACCTCGGCGTCGGCGATCTGGGCGAGCGCCTGCCCGTACACGCGCGCAAGCTGCAGGAACGCGACCGACGGCAGCCCCGCGCTCAGCATCGCGGCCACGTACTTCATCATCTCCAGGTCGTCCTCGGACATCGGCTGGGTCGCGAGCGCGCCGAGCCCCATGGCCGTGAGGATGCGTTCGATCAGCCCGACTTCCAGCCCGCTGGCGCGGGCGACCTGCTTGAGCGAGTAGCGCGCCTCGGCGCTGCTGAGCAGATTCTCGATCGGGCCGATGGCAAGCTGACCGTTGTCGCTGGCGCGCTTGATCTGCTCGAGCGTGTGCCCACGCGCGCGCAGGCGCGCCACGACGCGCACATACGCCAGGGCGGCGGGTGTCCAGTGGCCGTCGTAGCCGGGAACGAGACCGCGTGCCACCCAGCGCTTGACGGTCGCCGGGGAGACCCCTGCGCGCACGGCGACCTGTGCGAGCGTCAGCTCGCCCGGCTCGCTGTCCGGATCATCCGCGGGCTCTGCCACTCAGGCGCTCGACGCGACGGGCATTCCCATATCGAGCAGTCTAAAGTCGCCGCCGATGTCGCACAGCGCTCCCGTGCATCTGCATCCGACCGCCCCCCTCGCTGAGCGCGTGCTGCTGCCCGGAGACCCAGGTCGTGCGCTCGCGCTCGCACAGGGACTACTGCAGGAGCCGCGCATGTTCAACCACCATCGCGGCCTGTGGGGCTACACCGGCGAGGCGCCTGACGGTGAGCCGTTGACGATCCAGGCCACGGGGATGGGTGGGCCATCGGCCGCGATCGTGCTCGCCGAGCTGATCGAGCTGGGCGTCCGCCGGGCGGTGCGCGTCGGCACCTGCGGCGCCCTGGCGCCGGGGCTCGAGCTGGGCGAGCTGCTGATCGCCCGCGAGTCCATCTGCGCGGACGGCACCTCGAAGGCACTGGGGGCGCGCGAGCGCGCACAGGCCGACCCCGCCCTGACCGAGGCTCTCCTGGCCCAAGCTCCGAGCGCACGCGCGGGGACGATCGTGAGCGTCGATCTCTTCTACGAGACGGGCTCTCGGGGCGCCGGTCACCACGACGCCCTCGCCGTCGAGATGGAGGCGGCGACCCTGTTCGCCCTCGGCGCCGCCAAGGGCGTGCCCGTGGCCTGCGCGCTCGTGGTCTCCGACACCTTCGACGCGGCCGGGGCTCGCGTGCGCATCGACGATCATGATCTGCTCCCGGCCGCCGAACGGATGGGCGCCGCGGCGATCGCCGCGCTCTGCGACCAGTAGGCCCTCAGCCAGTCGCGCTCGCCCCACGCGAGGGCGCTTTGGCTTTGCCGGCGGCCCTCGGTTTGGCCTTGCCCGCGGGTTTCAGCTTGGCTTTGGCCACGGCCTTCGCTTTCGCTTTGGCTTTCGGCGTGAGCGCGGGTTTGCCAGTCTGCGTGGCGGAGCCGGCTTTGCTCGCCGTTTGTGTCGGGGTCGGGCCACTGGCCCGGTCGAGCTTGCCCGCGAGCGAGCGCAGCTGCTCCTCGATGGCCGCCAGGCGGGCCTCCACGCCGCTCGGCAACAGCGCGCGGTCGAGACGGTCGACGCCGTCCTCGATGCCCTCGAGCCGGTGGGAGACAGAGCGCAGGCGCCTGGTCAGCCGTTCGATGTCGGCGGCAGAGGGAATGTTGAGCGCGCCGAGGGCGAGCTCCTGAGCCTGCGAGGCCTTCTCGCGGGCGTCGAAGGCGCGGCCGATCGCACCGGTCAGCAGCGGGTTTTCCAACAGATCTGAGAGGGCCTTGCCAAGGCGCTCCTCGGTGTTGCCGCCGAGACGCTCGCGCAGGCTCTTGGCGACATTGCTCGCGTCGGACATCCTCTGCTCCTCGATCGTTGGTCCAGATCGGCCGATGGCTCCCCGGCGATCAGGGCGAGTGGCCTTAGAGGAAGGATACGGTGCAGAGATGCCCCGGCGGCTGTTCATCTTCATCCAGATGGAGTTCCCATGGGCGCTCGGCCCCGCCGATGGCCGCTACCTGTTGCGCCTGCGAGCGAACGCAGAGGCCGAGCGAGTCGTGGTGCTCGACACGCTCGGCGCCCGCCCGGCGGAGGCTCGCAGGGGCCTCGGGGGCGGTCGGGGATCGGTCCTGGGCAGGCGCGGATCGCGTGGTGCCCTCGTCTCGCCGGAGCCCGAGCCGGCCGCGGTGAGGACCACACGGGTGACCGTCATCGACCCGGTGTCGCTGTCGGCCGAGCAGCAGGCGCGGGCATGGCTCGAGGACTTCGACCGCGAGCACGACGTGCTCGCGGCGGTGGCGGTGGTCAATCGCGTGGTCCATGCCCATCGCATCGCCTCGGCCGACCCTTACGTCCACGAGGTGGCCCCAGCCCAGGCGCTCGCGATCAGGGCCGGCTGGGGCGAGGGCGAGCAGGTGGCCGGCGGTCGCTGGCTGCATGCTCGCGAGCTTCCCTGGCCCCCGAACGGCCGCCGCTCCGGCGGACGGCGCGGGCGCTCCTCGGTGCTGCGTCCCCAAGAGCGCCTGGCGGCGTTGCTCGGAGCGCGAACGCAGGCGCTGCTGTGCGAGGAGCTCACGCTGCGCGCGCGGCTGGACCTCGACCAGGGCCGCCTGCGCCACGCCGCCCTCGAGCTCGATGACGCGTACACGGCCGCCATCTCCGAGCTGCGCGCGGAGGCCCGCCAGGACCTGGCGATCCGCATCGCCGAGCTCGATCAGCTCTACGCCGCTGTCAGCGAACAGGCGCGGCTCGCGCTCCCGTGGCTCGACGGGGGGCCCGACGAGGAGACCCTCGCCCACGCCCTCGGGCGGCTGGAGGCCGCTCTGCGCGCCCGCACGGCGCCTGGAGTTAGTCTCAAGTGATGATGGATCCCACCACCACGGCGATCGGCACCTGGAGCGGCGGTCGCTTCATGCACTTCGGCGAGCCGCTCGACGACGAGCGCCTGACCGCGCTGCTGCGCCCGGGTGATGGGATCGACACGGTGATCACGGCAGACGTGTACGGAAGCGGAGAGGCCGACCTCGCGCTCGGGCACGTGCTCGAGGGGGTCGAACGAGACTCCTATTGCCTCGTCGGCGCCGTAGGACATGACTTCTACACCGGTGAGCGCGACGGAGCCAAGGGCTTTCCTCGTTTCACCGATCCAGGGCTGCGCAGTGAGCAGGACTATGCGAGCTACCTGCGCATGGCCACCGAGCGCAGCCTCGAGCGCTGCGGGGTCGAGCGCTTCGACCTGCTCCTGCTGCACAACCCGGACCGAACCGGCTACTCGAGCCCGGCGGTGTGGGAGGGGATGGAGGCGGTGCGCGAGGCGGGGCTCGCCCGTCGGCTGGGCGTGGCACCGGGGCCCGCGAACGGCTTCACGCTCGACCTGATCGACTGCCTGGAGCGCTTCGCCGAGGTGATCGACTGGGCGATGATCATCCTCAACCCGCTTGAGCCATGGCCCGGTGAGCTGGTGCTGGCGGCCGCGGCCGCGCACGACGTGCGCGTGATCGCACGCGTGGTGGACTTCGGCGGCATCTTCCACGACGACGTCCTGCCCGGCCACGAGTTCGCGCCGTATGACCATCGCAGGTTCCGCCCCGACGGATGGGTGCAGGCGGGCCGCGAGCGCCTGGAGCAGATGCGCCCGTACGCCGAGCGCCATGGTCTGAGCATGCTCCAGCTGGCCTGCGCCTGGGACCTCGCCCACCCGAGCGTTGGCTGCGTGGCCCCGACTCTGATCCAGGAGAGCGGAGGCGATGCACGCCCGGTCGAGGACAAGCGAGCCGACCTGGCCGCGCTCGATCCGTCGATCGCGCTGAGCCCCGAGGAGATCGACGAGCTTCGAGCGATCGGCGACAACAGCGGCTGCATGGCGTTGAAGGGCGCGAGCCTCGAACACGAGGGCCCGCCCGTCGCAGACCGCTGGGGCGTGGACGAGGAGCTCTCCGGCGTGGCTGGCCGCTGGGGCATAGACCCCGAGCGCGATCTGCTGGCGCTCGCCTCCCGTCCGGCCGGCTGATCTGCCGCCACCAGACCCGCGGCGGCAGATCCGTCCGTGAACATCCGGATACCGAAACCCCCGGGGAATGGGGCACCCTCGGCAACGGGAGCGAAGCCTCATCCCTGGACCCGGTCGAAGCCGACAGCAAGGTCCTGGAAATCTCGGGGACCGCCGGGAACGTCATCGACCGGGGTTAGGCGGCGGCGAGAGCGCCGGCGAGCGCCTGCAGCTCCTCCACCACGTCCCCGCTGAGCCGCACCTCGGCGAGATCGTCGAGCGGCGTTGCGCCCTGGGTGATGATCGCGATCCTGCCCCCGGTCGCGCGCGTGAGCAGCGGCAGCCCAGCGACCGGGTGGACCTCCAGCGAGGAGCCGATGCAGATCAGCACGTCTGCCCCTTCGCACAGCTCGCGCGCGCGAGTGAGCGAACGCGCGGAGAGCATCTCGCCGAAGAGCACCACGTCGGGCTTCAGGGGTCCCATGCACGCGTCGCAGCGAGGAACACCATCCGCTTCGCGCTCCAGGCGCTCGCGAACGTCCTCCACGGCCACGCTCCCGCCGCAACGCGGACAGGAGCACGTCGCGATGCTGCCGTGAACCTCGACGAGCCGGCGTGTTCCGGCCCGGCGGTGGAGCATGTCGATGTTCTGGGTGATCACCCCGACGAGCCGCCCCGCCCGCTCGAGCCCCACGAGCGCATGGTGCGCTGAGTTCGGCGCCTTCTCGCCCAGCGTGGCGAAGCGCTCGCCATAGAAGCGCCAGAAGCGCACGGGATCGCCGCGAAAGGCGTCGATGTGGGCGACCTCCATCGGGTCGACCTTCTCCCACAGCCCGGTTCGTGGCGTGCGGAAGTCGGGAATGCCGGATGGCACCGAGATCCCGGCGCCCGTGAGCGCCACGACCGAGCTAGCGCCGGCCACGAGCTCCACCAGCCGGGCGCGAGCGCCGATGTCAGTGATCGCAGCGGGTCGGTGTATAGCCATCGTTATACAGCTGCCGTTGGGAGCCGACTGCTCCACGGCGCTCCAGCTGCAGGGACTCGGTCAGCTCCCCTGGAAGCGGGGAGCGCGTTTGCCGAGGAAGGCCGAGATGCCCTCCTTGGCGTCGGCGCTCGCGAACACCTCGGCGAAGGCGCGCTTCTCGGCCTCGATGCCCTCGGCGAGGTCGCCTGCCCCGGAGATGGACTTGATCTGCGCCACCGCCAACGGCGCCTGCGAGGCGAGCTTGCGCGCCCACATCAAGGCGGTGTCGAGCAGCTCATGGTCCTCGACGGTGCGGTTGACGAGGCCGAGCTCGAAGGCTTCGTCAGCGAGAATCGGGTCGCCGACGAGGTTCATCTCAAGGGCCTTGTTGGTGCCCACCAGGCGTGGCAGGCGCTGGGTGCCGCCGAAGCCGGGGATGATCCCGAGCTTGACCTCGGGCTGGCCGAAGATGGCCGAGCGGGCGGCGATGCGCACGTCGCAGGCCATCGCGAGCTCGCAGCCGCCGCCGAAGGCCAGGCCGTTGACGGCGGCGATCGTGACCACGCCGTCCTCGCCCAGCTCTTTGAAGAGCGCATGCGCGCCGTTGATGAGCTCGGCGCCGGAGGACTCGTCCATCGTGGTGAACGCCTTGATGTCGGCGCCGGCGCAGTAGAGGAAGGGGTTGGAGGAGGCGATCACGAGAGCCCTCACATCGGACTCCTTGACCTTGCTCCACACCTTCTGCAGGTCCTGTACGACCTGCGGGGAGATCGAGTTCATCTGCCCGTTGGCCAGCCACGCGATCGCCACGCCGTCGGAGCGCGTCTCGAGCTTTATGACCTCCACCTTCGATGACGACGCGGCGGGCTGCTCGGCGTCGGGCTGGGGGTAGGCGTAGAAGCCCTGCCCGCTCTTCTGCCCGAGCCGGCCCTGAGCCACCAGGCGGCGCAGGATGGTGGGCGGGGTGAAGCGCTCGCCGTGGCGCTCCTGGGCTGCCTCCATGCGCTCGAGGATCGTGTCCAGGCCCTCGCTGTCGGCCTTCATGAAGGGGGGCAGAAGGCCCCGGCGCGGGTCCAGCCCGGCGCCGGCCATCATCCCGAAGTCGATGTCGCGGTGGGTTGCCACGCCCTCCTCGAGCACGAGGCAGGCCTCGAGGAAGGTCTTCAGCGAGAGCATCTCCACGAGCTCGTCGATGTCGGGGTCGCCGTCGCCTGAGATGTTGGGCTCGCCCTGGGGGTCGTAGAAGCCGTCCCCGCCCGTCTTGGCCCCGAGCTTGCCGTCGGCGACGAGCTTCTGCATGCCCTTGGGGACGTAGAAGCGTTCCTCGCCATATGACTCCACGAGGTGCTCGGCCACGTGCAGGACGGTGTCGAGCCCCAGCAGGTTCACCAGGAAGTAGGGACCGACCGGCACGACGCCCGCGGCGCCGACGCCCTCGTCGATCTTCTTGATCGAGAGGCCCTTCTCCTCCTGCTCGCGCCAGACCTCGGAGATGCCCGAGTTGAGGATGCGGTTGACCACGAAGCCGGGCACCTCGGCGCAGGTGATCGGCTGCTTGCGGATCGCCTGGGCGAAGGTGACAGCCGCGCTGACGGTCTCCGCGGAGGTCTCCTCGCCCTCCACGATCTCGATCAGGGGCATGATCGAGGCGGGGTAGAAGTAGTGGAAGCCGACGACCTTCTCGGGGCGCAGCGTGGCTTCGCCGATCTCGGTGATCGACAGCGAGGAGGTGTTGGAGGCGAGGATCGCGTGGCCGGGGGTGGCCGCGTCCAGCTCGGCGAAGACGGCCTGCTTGATCTCCATGCGCTCGGGCACCGCCTCGACCACGAAGTCGACCTCGCCGAAGCCCTCATAGGAGGTCGTGCCGTGAATGCGCCCGAGCACCTCGGCGATCTGGGCCTCGCCCTGCTCGGCGGTGAGCTTGCCGCGCTCGACCAGTTTGCCGACCTGTCCGCTCGTGACGTTCTTCGCCTCATCCAGACCGGCCTGCACGAGGTCCTGGTTGATGTCCTTGAGCACGACGGGGATGCCCGATGCGGCGATGGTCTGGGCGATCTGTCCGCCCATCGTCCCTGCGCCCACTACGGCGGCCTTGAACACGAACATCAGGCGGGAACCGCCGTCGGCTCCTCGACGCGCCGCGGCAGCAGCGTTTCGCGAGCGATGACCAGACGCTGGATCTGGGAGGTGCCCTCGTAGAGCTGCATGATCTTGGCGTCGCGGAAGAGCTTCTCGACCGGGTAGTCCTTGATGAAGCCGTAGCCGCCGTAGACCTGGACGGCTTCGGTGGCTGTCTTCATCGCGGTGTCGGCCGCGAAGCGCTTGGCGTGCGAGGAGATCAGCGTGTTGCGTTCGCCGTTGTCGAGCATCACGGCCGACTTCCAGGTGAGCAGGCGGGCCGCCTCGATCTCGGTGGCCATGTCGGCGATGATGAACTGGATCGCCTGGTGCATCGCGATCGGCACGCCGAACTGGACGCGTTCGCGCGAGTAGTCGGTGGCGAACTCGAAGGCCGCGCGCGCGATCCCGGTCGCCATCGCGGCAACGCCGGGGCGGGTGCGGTCGAGGGTCATCATCGCGAGCTTGAAGCCCTGGTTCTCCTCGCCGAGCAGGTTCTCAGCGGGAACCTCCACGTCGTTGAAGGAGATCGTGGCCGTGTTGGAGGCGCGCTGTCCGAGCTTATCCTCCTTCTTGTCCACCACCACACCCCAGTCGCGCTCGACCACGAACGCGGAGATGCCACGGTGTCCGGCCTCCTTGTCGGTCTTGGCGTAGACCGTGTAGTAGTCGGCGTAGCCCCCGTTGGTGATGAAGCACTTGGAGCCGTTGATCACGTACTTCTCGCCCTTCTTCACGGCCGTCGTGCGCATGCCGGAGACGTCCGAGCCGGCATCGGGCTCGGTCAGGCAGAAGGAGGCGAGCTTGGGCGCTTCGGTGAGCATCCCGAGGTACTTCTTCTTGGTCTCCTCCGAGCCACCAAGCATGATCGGGGCGGTCGCCAGCCCGTTGCAGCCCAGCGAGGTCTGGATGCCCGAGCAGCCCCACGAGAGCTCCTCCTCGATCAGGCAGCCGTCGAGGTAGCCGGCTCCTGCTCCGCCGTACTCCTCGGGGATGTGCGAGTTCATCAGGCCCACGTCCCAAGCCTTCTCGATGATGTCCTGAGGCCACGTGCCGTCCTTGTCGTACTCCCAGGCGACGGGGCGAATCTCCTTGACGGCAAAGTCATGCGCCATCTCGCGCAGGTTCTTCTGCTCGTCGGTGAGCGTGAAATCGACCATTCTCGGATCTCCTAACGGGCTGGCGCGTGAATATAGATTGACTGGTCAGTCAATCTCGACCAGCCAGGGTAGCGGACGATCGGGCGATGAGCAACAATCGTCGGCGTGGAAGGTGCCCTCACGACGGTCGCGTTCGACATCGCCGACAACGGCCTGAGCTTCGTGGTGTTCGGCACGGTGGCCTTCTCGCTGGTGATCTCGCTGCTGCTCGTGATCACCCGCGGAAGCGACAACATGTACGACCACATCGGTCAGGGCGGGCTCACCCCCGAAGGCGACCATCGCGGCGGCTCGCTCACCCCCCCGGCGCAGGAGCCGGCCACGCGGGCCGAGCAGGAGGAGGAGATCCGCCAGATGCTGCGCGCTCGCTCCGAGCGCCAGGTCCGCAGGGGCGAGCCGGCGCTGGACGTGGACGCCGAGCTGGCCCGCCTGCTCGCGCCCGCGGGCGCGAGCGGCGACTCCGGGCATGATGCGGGACTGGTGGACGAGGTGCGCCAGCTGGTGGTGGCGCGCAACGAGCGACGCGTGCGCCAGGGGCTGGAGGCGCTCGACGTCGAAGCCGAGGTGACACGCACGCTCGAGGAGCTCGACCCGTGAGCATCGACGTCCCGCGGTGGGGTATAAACGCGCCGTGACCAACGTGCGGCGCTTCACCCTGGATGAGCTGACCCTGCGGCCCGGGACCTACTTCAACCCGCAGACCGAGATCATGATCGTGGTGGACGACTCGCCAGAGGTCGACCACGAGCTGTTCGTCACGGACGAGTTCGAGAGCGACGAGTGGGTCCTGGTCTCCGACGAGGTCCCGGTGGACGAGCACAAACGCGACGAGCTTGTCGAGCGCTTCCAGCGCACCTACCAGGCGGCCGGCGAGCTGCTGGCCGAGGACGACGTGGACGTCGACGATGACGACACGCTGCTCGGCGACGACGATGATGACGACGAGCTCGACGGCGTGGACGAGCTCGAGCTCGGCAGCTAGCGGCAGCGCAACTGCGAGGTGACGCGGCGTGTTCCAGGTGCGTGTGCCCTTCACGCCCGGATCGCGCTGCAACGTCCCCTGCAGCCATGGCGGCAGGCGGCCGTAGCATCGGCGCCGTGCGCGCCAAGCGTCTCGCGGCGCTCGCCCTCGGCCTGATCGCCGTCGGCGGGCCCACAGCCCAGCCCGCCCTCGCGGGGCCCACCGCCACCGCACTGGCGCCCGCACGGCACGTCCGCGCAGACGCCGCCAGCACGCACGGCCCGAGCGTCACCGCCGCGCTCGCGAGCCTGTTGCACAGCGGCGCGATTCCCCAGGCCACCTACACCAATGACTACAGCGCCTACGTCGCCGCGAAACGCTCGCTGGGCAGGCTCAGCGGCACGCGGCAGGCCGAGCTCGGCGCGGTCATCGCAAACGTCCAGGCGATCGCAGCCGCCGGCGAGCTCACGCCCACGCGCCTGCCCGCCCTGTTCCTGACGCTCGAACGCAACCGCCAGTGGTGGACCACAGAACCGCTGCTCTCGAGCGGCGTGCGCCTAACGTTTCCTCCGAGCAAGCTGATCTGGGAGTACTACGCCGGGCAGGGAATCGAGATCCAGTGGCTGGCCACCTTCGGCGAGGGCAACGGCTACTACCTCTCGGGCCACGAAAACGCCAACCTGCGCCAGCTGGTCAGCGAAGTCATCCCCCTGGCCACCGCGCGTGCGGGGGGCATCGCGTGGGAGTACCTGTTCCGCTTCGACGGCGGAGTCCCGCCCTGGACCAGCGGGCTCTCGCAGGGCACCGGGCTGGAGGTGCTCGCCCGCGCCTGGTCGCGCTTCAAAGAACCGGCCGACCTCACCGCCGCGCAGCAGGCCGTGGGCATCTTCGAGACGGCGCCCCCGCAGGGCGTCATGGTCAAGACGCCCGCCGGCTCGCTGTATGCGGAGTACACATACGCCCCCAGCGACCGCATCCTCAACGGGTTCATCCAAGCGCTGGTAGGCCTTTACGAATACACGGCCATCACCAAGGACCCGCTCGGCCTGAAACTGTTCGAAGCCGGCGACGCCGAGGCCCGCGTGGAGGTTCCGCACTACAACACCGGCGGCTGGTCTCTGTATGACCAGTTCGGGGAATCCAACCTCAACTACCACGAACTGCTCACCGAATTCCTTCAGCACCTGTGCGAACGCACGCGCAAAGGGCTGCCCTACGTCCCCGCCACCCCGCCCACGAGCCCCCCGCCGGCAACCACGCCGCCCGCCGGCGCGCCACCCGCGAGCTCGCCCGGCACCGGCGGCACGACCGCGACCGCCGCCGCCGCGACCACGGCGCAGCCGGCCCCCGCGATCGCTGCCGACCAGATCTACTGTGCCACCGCGCAGACCTTCAGCGCCGATGAGAAGACACCGCCTGCGATCGCGCTGCTCTCCAAGACGCTGCGCGGCGGCACACGCGCCGGCGTGCAGATCTCGCTGTCCAAGATCTCCACGGTCGAAATGAAGGTCCACCAGGGATCCCGCCTGGTGTGGAGCAACCGGGCCACGGTCGAACACGGCAAGCCCAGGCTGCTGTGGGTCACGCCCGCAGCGGGCGGCACTTACTCGGTCACGCTCACGGCCACCGATCTCGCGGGCAACTTCGCGACGGCCAGCGGCACGCTCACCGTCAGCCGGCACTAGCCGGGGGCGCCGCTACCTAGACTAGGCGCGTGAGGAACCTGCTCCCGCACCCCGGCCGAGGCCGGCAGCGATGACACGGATCGCGCGCGCCTGGCGCGCGCTCGAGCGCGAGCAGCGCCTGGCGGCTCTAACGGCGCTGGGACTGTTCGTCTCGATGTTCCTGCCCTGGTACAGCAAGGCAGACACGTTCGTGGAACACGGCGCCGCCAAAGCCACCCAGACGAGCCTCAGCGCCTTCCAAGCGTTCTCCTTCGTCGAGGCCGCGGTCCTGCTCGTGAGCGCCGGGGTGCTGACGATGCTGTTCTCGCGCGCGGAGGGACGCGACTTCCAACTCCCCGGCGGTGATGGCCTGATCGTCATGATCGCCGGGGCGTGGGCGGCGCTGTTGATCTTCTATCGCCTGCTGGATAAGCCCGGCCTGCAGGCCAGCCAGCGCATCACGGCCACCGTGGGGGTCGAGTGGGGCATCTTCATCGCGCTGCTGCTGGCGCTCGGCCTGCTCTACGCCGGCCAGCGGATGCGCGCCGAGGAGCGGCCCGAGCCGCCGCTGATGCGGCGCCGTGGCCGCCCCGCACCGCGCGACGATCCCGGCGGTGGCGAGCACCCCGATCGCGACCGGCCGTGGCGAGAGACCGAGGAGACGATCGCCGCATCGCGCCGCGCCCCCCGTGCGCGTCCCGAGGCCGGGGCCCACAGCGCTCGGCCGATTCCCGCGCGCCCACCTTCGGCTGCGCCGTCGTCCGAGCCCGCCGCGCAGCAGGACAGCCCCCCCAGGGCGCCCGAGCCGGCCCCCGCTGCCGGGCGCAGATCCTCGACGACACGCCCGCGCTTCCCGCCTGCGCCCCCCCAGCAGATGTCCTTCGAGGATCCCCCGACCCATTCGGAGTAGTCGCCTCGCCCCGAGAGCGCACCTGACGATCGACGCACCAAAGTAGTCGCCGACCAACGCCCCGACTCCCCGACTCGGCCCTCACACGCAGCGCCATCGAGTTCCCATACCTGCCGTGGGTCTGACAGATAGGCGCCACGCCTAAAGGCTTTCGACACTCAGCCGATCGATACTCGTTCCAACCTACTGAACGAGTTTGTTTTCTGCATGTATCTGTAACAAATCGAAAAAATGACATGTTTTCGGGCCTCACCCATCGCTCGGTGATCGTAATCGCCTGCTTGATCGGCGTAGCACCGCTGCTCACCTTCAGCAATCTGGCCGCTTCAACGAGGCGGATCCACCATGCAGCTCCTCTGCTCCCGACCCATGTAGCTCCTCTGCTCGCGACGAGCGCGCCACCGCCTGCGCCCCTTCCGCTCGGGACCAATACGCCACCGCATTCCAAAGCGCGAGCAGTCCACACGCGGGGGGCGGCGTCTCGAGTTGGACGACCTGGCCCCGTAGGACCGCAGGGGCCAAGAGGATCTCAAGGCCCGGAGGGCAAGCAGGGTCCGACCGGTGCACCAGGCCCTGCAGGAGCTCCTCAGGGCGCGAGAGGCCCTCAAGGCGCGTCAGGTCCTAAGGGCGCCACTGGTCCCCATGGCGCCGCAGGCCCCAAGGGCATCACGGGCGCCGAGGGAAAGGACGGATCGCGAGGGACAGCCGGACCAGCGGGCCCGCAAGGACCGTCGGGCGGAACTGGCGCAACCGGCCCACAGGGCGTCAAGGGTGAAGCAGGTGCCACCGGCCCTGAAGGCAAGGAAGGCGCACAAGGCGTAAGGGGCGAAATAGGGGCGACCGGCGCGACAGGACTCCAAGGACCGCAGGGCGATGAAGGCGCCACAGGCCCCGAAGGTAAACAAGGCGCCAAAGGCGAAACCGGCGCGACGGGAGCGTCAGGACCCGAAGGCAAAGAAGGCGCACAAGGCGCACAAGGCGTACAAGGCGTACAAGGCGAAACCGGTGCCGCCGGCGCCGAAGGCAAACAGGGCATCAAAGGCCAACCAGGCGCCACGGGACCACAGGGCGAAACCGGCGCGACAGGCGCCACAGGCCCCCAGGGCAAAGAAGGCCCTCAAGGCGCGACAGGACCACAGGGGGAAACCGGCGCCACCGGTGCCGAAGGCAAACAAGGCGCCACAGGACCACAGGGCGAAACCGGCACGACAGGCGCCACAGGACCGCAAGGCGAAACAGGTGCAACCGGAGCGTCAGGACCCGAAGGCAAAGAAGGCGCACAAGGCGTACAAGGCGAAACTGGTGCCGCCGGCGCCGAAGGCAAACAGGGCATCAAAGGCGAAACAGGTGCAACCGGCACCACAGGACCACAAGGCGAAACCGGCGCCACCGGAGCGTCAGGACCCGAAGGCAAGGAAGGCGCACAAGGCGTACAAGGTGAAACCGGCGCCGAAGGCAAACAGGGCGTCAAAGGCGAAACCGGCGCGACCGGAGCCCAAGGACCACAGGGCGAAACCGGCGTGACCGGCGCCACGGGCCCTGAAGGCAAAGAAGGACCTCAAGGCGCGACCGGCGCGACCGGCGCCAAAGGCGAAACAGGCCCCGCAGGACCCCAAGGACCACAGGGCGAAACCGGTGCCACTGGCCCTGAAGGCAAAGCAGGCGCACAAGGCGTAATAGGCGAAACCGGCGCCGCCGGCGCCGAAGGCAAACAAGGCATCAAAGGCGAAACAGGCGCGACAGGCGCGACAGGCGCGACAGGCAAAGAAGGCGCCAAAGGCGCAACCGGACCGCAGGGCGAAAAAGGAGCGACCGGGGCCACAGGGGCCACAGGCAAAGAAGGGGCTAAAGGCGAAAAAGGAGCCACAGGCGAAAAAGGAGCCACAGGGGCCACGGGGGCGACGGGCAAAGAAGGGGCTAAAGGCGAAAAAGGAGCCACAGGCGCGACAGGGGCCGAAGGAAAAGAAGGGAAAGAAGGGAAAGAAGGGAAAATCGGCGCAGAATCCGTCACCGCGGCGGATCTCGCAAAAGAAGCAGTCACTGCGGCGAAGCTAGCGGCGGAAGCGGTGGAAGCAACAAAGATCAAGAAAGAAGCCGTGACTGTCGCGAAGCTCGCAGCACCAAGCGCCAAGCCTGGGAAACCCGCGGAAGGCGCGATCGTGGTCGGCGCCGCGTCCCCGGCTCGCAAGGTGTCAGCGGCCATCGTGGGCAACGGCGTGAAAAAAGAATGGGTGATCGAAGACAACCTCGAAACCCGACTCGTCCAGGTCACGGTGCAGACGAGCGAAGCCGAAGAACCAACCGAAGTGGAATCCGGCGCGAACTACAAAGTCAAGGCGATCAGCGGGAAATCGATCGAAGTCGTGTTCACGACGGCCCCCGCCGCGAAAGCGCTTCTCTACATAACGGTGGTGGGATGAGCCATCTTCATAAGAGCAGGGACATCACGAGACCGGCGAGCCTCGCAGTGGCGATACTCTCTGCGACGCTCGTCTGCGCATGTGGTAGGTCGAGCATGGCGAATTTGAGCGCCCTGCGAATTGAGCGCGCGGTCGAGGGTGCAATTGCGCAGCAGCGTGGCTTGCAGACAACGGTTGCGTGCCCATCCAAGATCCCGGAGAGGGCAGGTTATGTCTTTACGTGCAGTGCGCAGCTGGATGCCGGCGCCTACCCGGTCATGGTCACCGAGACTGACGGTCACGGTCATGTGCGCTACGAAAACCCGGGTCCGCTGAGCACCTTGAACGTCGCGAAGGTACAGCAAGCGATTTGGCTATCTATCCTCCGCCAGAGGCGCCTACGCTCAACCGTGACCTGTCCGGCTGAGGTGCTCCAGCGAGCCGGAGTCACCTTCACGTGCACGGCAGTGATCAGCGGTAAGGGATACCGGTACCCGTTCGCCGTCCACGAGGTCGATGACAAGGGGCACGTCCAATACGTTGGGCGCTGAGGCCGACCAGCACCGATATCATTGCGCTGACGATGCCCACAACACAACCCCCGGGGCCCGCCTCAGCCGAAGAGATGGCCACAGGCCTGCGCTCCGTGGGCTACCTGCCGGGCGAGTCCACAGCACTCGTCTCCTACCTTGCGACCAAGCTCGGCAAGCCGGTGCTCGTCGAGGGACCTGCCGGGGTCGGCAAGACCGAGCTGGCAAAGGCGCTGGCGAGCTTCCTCGGCCGCGAGCTGGTGCGACTGCAGTGCTACGAGGGCCTCGACGAGGCCAAGGCGCTGTACGAGTGGAACTACCGCAAGCAGCTGCTCCGGATCCAGGCCGAGGCGACGGGCACCGGCTGGGATGCGGTGCAGGAGGACATCTTCGGCGAGGAGTTCCTGCTCGCCCGCCCGCTGATGACGGCCATCGCCTCCGAGGAGCCGGTGGTGCTGCTGATCGACGAGATCGACAAGACCGATCAGGAGTTCGAGGCGATGCTGCTCGAGGTGCTCTCGGACTTCCAGATCTCGATCCCGGAGCTCGGCCTGGTCAAGGCACGCACACACCCCGTCGTGCTGCTCACCTCCAACAACTCACGCGAGCTGACCGAGGCGCTCAAGCGCCGCTGCCTGTACCTGTGGCTCGACTATCCCGCGCTCGAGCACGAGCTGGAAATCGTGCGACTGCACGCGCCCGAGCTCTCCGAGACGGTCGCCCGCCGACTCGTCGAGGTCATCGGCATGGTGCGCGCGCTCGACCTCAAGAAGCCCCCGTCGATCGCAGAGTCGATCGACTGGGCCCGCGCCCTGCTCCTGCTCGGGGTGAAGGACATCGACGCGGACGTGTTCATGGAGACGATGTCGGTGATCGTCAAGCACAGGACCGACATGGACGTAGTGGCCGACCGCGTGGGGCTGAAGCTGCGCTCGCCCGCCGATGTCGCCTGACCCCGACGCCCCGCCCCCTGAGGAGCATCTCGAAGGTCTCCCTGCGCGCATCCTGGAGCTGGGCGAGGAGCTTCGACGCGAAGGCGTAGCGGTCGGGACCTCGGAGATGCTCGACGCGTTCGCCGTCCTCGAGGAGATCAGCTGGACCTCGCAGGAGGACTTCCGCGAGGCGCTCGCCGCGACGCTCGCCAAGAGCCAGGAGGACCGGCGCGTGTTCGAGCTCGTCTTCGACCGCTTCTTCTTCCGCTCAGTCGAGCTGGCGGCCGCGCGCGAGGGAATCCGCGAGGGCGATGCGGCGAGCCTCGAGGAGCTCTCAGAGCAGGAGCTGGAGGCGCTGCGCGCTGAGATCGCGGCAGCCCTGCGCGACGGGTCGGAGGGTGCGATGCGCGATCTCGCGCGGATGGCGATCGCCGCCTTCTCGCGCCGCCAGGAGGGATCGGGGGTGATCGGCGTGGACGTGCAGCGCATCCGCCGCGCGCTCGGCCTGCGCGCCGAGCCCCAGCCGGATCTCCCGCCCGAGGATCCGCGCCGGGATGGCTTGCCGCGCGATGCCCTGCGCCGCTTCGAGGCGCTCCTGCGCCGCGAGCTCGAGCGCTCGCAGGTGGAGCGCACCGGCAGCCTGCCGCCGGCGCGGCCGCTCGGCGAGCTCGACCGCGCGCTTCCCTCGGGTCCACTTGCCGACCTGGCGGCGGTGCACCGCGTGGTCGCCCAGCTGCGCCGCAGGCTGGCCACCCAGGGAATGCAGAACCGTGGGCATCGTCGCCACGCCCACGTGGACGTCAGGCGCACGATGCGCGCATCGCTGCAGACGGGGGGCGTGCCGGTCGTCCTCAAGTACCGCCCGCGCCGGCCCAAACGGCCCGAGATCTACGTGCTCTGCGACGTTTCCACCAGCGTCACCTCGGCATCGGTGTTCTTCCTGTCGGTGCTACATGCCCTGCACGACACGTTCCGCAAGATGCGCTCGTTCGTGTTCATCGAGCGCATCTCCGAGGTGACCGACATCTTCGAGCACGAGCGCAACTTCAAAGCGGTCAGCGAACGGATCTCGGGCGACGCCGGCGTGGCGGACATCTCCGGCTACACCGACTACGGGCGCGTGTGGTCGGAGTTCCTGGTGCAGGTCGAGGACGACCTGCACCCCCGGGCCACGGTGATCGTGCTCGGCGACGCCCGCACCAACGGGCGTGATCCACGGGCGGACATCTTCGCGCAGATCGCCGCGCGCGCAGGGCGCACCTTCTGGCTGAACCCCGAGCCGCGGCTGTACTGGAACTACGGCGACTCCGTGATCGCGGCCTACGAGCAGTACTGCACGGCCTTCGAGTGCTGGACCACGGCACAGCTCGAGGATTTCGTGCGCGCTCTCACGCGCCCCGTGATCTCCGCAGCGCGCTAGCATCGCTCGCGAGATCAGACAGACACCAGGGGGGCTGGCGGGAAGGCCGGCTGAGATGGCGCACGGGAAGCGATTCCCCCGGCGCCGACCCTTCGAACCTGTGGGGTAATGCCCGCGAAGGGAGCGAAGTGCCCACGCAACTGCAGTCCCGCGCACAGCCGCCGACGTTCGGGGGAGGGACGGGCGCGCACATCGCGCTGGAGGGCGTGAGCCGGACCTATAGCGCCCGCAACGGGGCGGAGGTCCAGGCGCTCGCGGAGGTGAGCCTCCGTGCCGGCGCCGGCGAGCTCCTCGCTGTGGTCGGGCCGAGCGGGTGCGGCAAGAGCACGCTGCTCGAGCTGCTCTGCCGGCTGCAGTCCCCCGACAGGGGCTCGATCTCGTGCCCGCCCGCCGTGCTGATGCCCCAGCACGATCTGCTGCTGCCGTGGCTGAGCGCGCTCGACAACGCGGCGCTCGCCCTGCGCATCGCCGGAGCGAAACGAGCGCAGGCACGCGCGCGAGCTGAAGGCCTGTTCGTCGAGCTCGGGCTCGCCGGCTTCCAACACGCTCGACCCCACGAGCTCTCCGGCGGTATGCGCCAGCGCGTGGCCTTCCTGCGCACGCTGCTCTCGGGCAAGCCGGTCCTCTGCCTGGACGAGCCCTTCGGTGCGCTCGACGCGATCACGCGCGCCGAGATGCAGGAGTGGCTTGCCGGCACGCTCGCGGGCGAGCCGCGCACGGTGGTCCTGGTCACCCATGACGTCGAGGAGGCGATCCTGCTCGCCGACAGCGTCGTCGTGCTCTCCCCCCGGCCCGGGCGCGTGGTAGCGCAGCTGGAGGTCGAGCTCGCACGTCCGCGCCGGCGCACCGACGGCGATGTGATCGCGCTGCGCGAGCGCGCGCTGGCCATCCTCGCGACGGGCTCGCAGTCATGAGACGGAGCGCGCTGCGGACGCTACCGGCGATCGTGCTCGGCGCCGCCCTGCTGGGCGCGTGGGAGGCCTACGTGGACCTGTCCGGCGTGGAAGCCGACCTGCTGCCTGCGCCGCACGCGGTGGCATCGGCGCTGTGGAGCAACGGCGGCCTGTTGTGGCGGAACTTCGCTGTCACCGCCGAGGAGGTCGTGCTCGGCCTGGGCCTCGCGCTCCTCGGCGGCCTGGCCCTCGCTGTGGCGATCCATCTCTCTCCACTGTTGCGCCGGGCCGCCTATCCACTCGCGGTCGGCTCGCAGGCGGTGCCGATCCCGGTCATCGGCGTGCTGCTGGTGTTCTGGTGGGGCTTCGGACTGTTCCCGAAGCTCGTCGTGATCGCGCTGATCTGCTTCTTTCCGGTGGTGGTCTCCACCGTCGACGGGCTCGCGGCCGTGGACCCCGAGCAGCCGAAGCTGCTGCGCACGCTCGATGCCTCGCGCTGGCAGTCGTTTCGCTTCGCCGAGCTGCCGGCCGCGCTGCCGGCCGCGCTGAGCGGCGCGCGTATCGCGCTGGCGGTAGGGGTCATCGGTGCGTTCATCGCCGAGACCACCACGCCGAGCACCGGCGCCTACCCGGGCCTGGGACGCGAGATCATCACGGACGTCAACTTCCAGACGGCGCGCGCCTACGCCGGTACGGCCATGCTGGTCGCCTTCGCGATCGCCTGCTTCTATGCCCTGGCCATCGCCGAGCGCCGTCTTGCACCCTGGAGCATTCGAACCCGAGGAGAGACCCGTTGACCAAGCCGCAGTCGAACCGTTCACACGCCGCTCTGCTCGCGGCCGCATGTGCCGCCGGCCTGATCGCGCTCACCGGCTGCGGGACCAAGCAGGACGCGCTCTCGGCGCCCGCCGCCAAGCCATTCACCGTGATGCTCGACTTCTTCCCGAACGCGGATCACGCTGCGCTGTACTCGGCGATCGCCCGCGGCGACTTCCGCGCCGTCGGGCTCGATGTCCAGCCCGAGGCCCCGGCCGAACCCGCCGAACCCCTCAAGCTGCTGGCGGCGGGCAAGGTGGACATGGCGATCTCCTATGAGCCCGAGCTGCTGCTGGCGCGCGATCAGGGGCTGAAGGTGGTCTCGATCGGCGCGCTCGTGCAGCGCCCGCTCACCTCGATCATCGCCCTGCCCGCAAAGCACGTCGCGAGCGTGGCCGACCTCGCCGGCAAGCGGGTCGGCACAGCTGGCATCGCCTACCAGGCGGCCGAGCTGCGCACCGCGCTGGAACACGCGGGCGTGGCCCCGGGCTCGGTGCGGGAAACCAACGTCGGCTTCAACCTCGTGCCGGCGATGATCTCGGGCAAGGTCGACGCGACCGTGGGCGGATTCTGGAACTACGAGGCGATCCAGCTGCGCCTCGCGCACAAGCGCCCGACGGTCATCCCCGTCGATCAGGCCGGCGTTCCCACCTACGACGAGCTCGTCCTGGTCGTCCGCGAGGACGAGGCCCGCACCCGCGGCGTGGACCTGCGCGCGTTCCTGCAGGCGCTCACCCGGGGCGAGCGCGAGGTCCGTGCCGATCCCGCCGCCGCGTCCACGCTGCTGGTCAAGGCCAACCCCTCGCTCGAACCGAAGCTCCAGCTGGAATCGATCAAGCAGACGCTCCCCGCCGCCGTGCCCGCCGATACGAGCAAGCCCTACGGATGGCAGGACCCGACGGCGTGGGCGGCCTTCGGCGCCTGGATGTTCTCCCACAAGCTGCTGAGCCACGATCCGAGTGCCGGCGGCCTACCGCCCTTCACCAACGAGTTCCTCCCCGGCCAGGGAATCTGACCGACGACGCCCGAGGGGCAGATCGAGCGTCCAGCCGATACCTTCAAGCGATGGCACGTATCGGGTTGCTCACCGGAGGAGGGGACTGTCCCGGGTTGAACGCGGTCATCCGCGCGATCGTACGCAGCGGGCTGGCGGGCGGCGAGCACACGTTCGTGGGCTTTCGCTACGGCTGGGCAGGGGTCGTTGAAGACCACGCGGAGGAGCTCACGCTGCAGAGCACCGCCGGCATCCTTCCGCGGGGCGGGACGATCCTCGGCACCTCCCGCACCAACCCCTATGCCGACGGGCAGGACGGGACAGCCGCCATCCGCCGGACCTTGACCGAGCGGGGCGTCGATGCGCTCATACCGATCGGCGGCGAGGACACGCTCGGCGTGGCGTTGCGGCTGCATCGCGAGGGTGTGCCGATCGTGGGGGTGCCCAAGACGATCGACAACGACCTCGGCGGCACCGACGTCACCTTCGGCTTTCAGACCGCGGTGCAGATCGTCACAGACGCCATCGACCGCCTCCACACGACAGCCGAGTCTCACAACCGCGTGATGGTCATCGAGGTGATGGGCAGGCACGCCGGCTGGATCGCCACGCATGCTGGCCTTGCCGGCGGCGCCGACGCGATCCTCGTGCCCGAGCGGCCGTTCGACATCGAGGAGGTCGTGGCCCACCTGCGCCGTCGCCACGAGCGCGGTCGCAGCTTCTCGATCGTGGTCGTCGCCGAGGGGGCGACGCCCCGGGAGGGCACGCTGCAGGTCAGGCCCGGCACGGCGACCGACGCCTTCGGCCATGCGCGCCTGGGTGGGATCGGAGTGACGCTCGAGGGCGAGATCGAGCGGCGCACCGGCTACGAGACTCGGGTGACGATCCTCGGCCATGTCCAGCGGGGCGGCACTCCCGTGGCCTACGACCGCGTGCTGGCGAGCCGCTTCGGCGTGGCCGCCATGGACGCGGTGGCCGCCGGGCGCTTCGGCACGATGGTTGGCCTGCACGCAACCGAGATACTCGAGGTGCCGCTTGAGGAGGCCCTGCGCGAGCCCAAGCTGCTCGACCCCTCGCTCTACGCCACCGCCGAGCTGTTCTTCGGCTGAGGAGCTGCTTGCCGCGCGCCGCTCAGAGCGGCCAGTAGCGCGACAGATAGGAGACCGCGCGCGCGGTGATCGGGTCGTCGGCTGGGTCGCTGGCCGGCGAGGTGAGCGCCTCGGCGTCCGCTTCGCCCGCCAACGCCGGGAGCGTCGCGCACACGCACTCGGCCAGCACGCGCCGGTTGTAGCCGCCCTCCAGAACCACGCCGAGCGGAATTCCGGCCGAGCCGGCAAGATCGCGCACGCGCGCCGCCATCGCGACGAAGGAGCTCGTCTGCAGCCGGCATTCGGCCAGCGGATCCTCGGCGTGAGCGTCGAACCCTGCCGACACGAGCACCAGATCGGGCTCGAAGGCGCGCGCGGCCGGCAGCACGACGCGATCGATCAGGCCCAACCACAACGACTCTTCTGAGCCGGGCGGCACCGGCAGGTTGAGCGTGTACCCCTCCCCCGCCCCCGAGCCCGCGTCCTCGAGCGGGCCTGTCCCCGGGAACAGCCGGGTCTGGTGGATGCTCGCGAACAGCACGTCCGAGCGTGCGCGAAATATCTCGGCCGTGCCGTTGCCGTGGTGGACGTCCCAGTCGAGCACGAACACGCGGCGCAGGCCCAGCTCGGCGATTGCGAATGCGGCAGCCACGGCGATGTTGTCGAACAGGCAGAAGCCCATCGCGCGCTCGCGCTCGGCGTGGTGGCCGGAGGGCCGCACGCCGCAGAATCCGACCGACGCATCGCCCCCCAGGAGATCGCGGGCCATGGCGCACGCGCCCCCGGCAGCGTGCAGAGCAGCCCGATAGGAGGCCTCGCCCACGAACGTATCGGGATCGATCGCTCCGCCGCCCGCAGCGCACAGGTCTCGGATCGACCGTACGTGGCGCGCAGAGTGCACGAGCTCGAGCTGGGACTCCTCGGCCGCCGGGGCCTCGCGGCGCGTCCAACCGAGCCAGTCGCGCTCGGCGAGCGCGTGCTCGAGCGAGATCAGGCGCTCTGGGATATCCGGATGCGCGGGGGAGTGGACACGCGGGTCGTGCTCCAGGCAGGCCGGGTGACTGTAGTAGAGCCCGTCGCTCATTGGACGTTTCGCCATTCGTGGTTCACTGCCTAAATATGGCGCAACCGGCGCAGACGATGCGGGCGATGGTCTTCGAGGCGGTCGGAGCGCCTCTGCGCGCGGTCGAGCTGCCGGTGCCACAGCCCGGGCCCGGCCAGCTGCTGCTGCGGGTGCACGCATGTGGCGTCTGCCGGACCGATCTGCACCTGCTCGACGGGGAGGTCGAGATCGCCGAGCCCCCGCGGATCCTCGGGCACCAGATCGTGGGAAGCGTGATTGCGGGCGAGGAGGAGGCGACAGACGGCCAGGCGCGCCGGGTCGGCGTGCCGTGGCTGGGCTGGACCTGCGGCGAGTGCGTGTACTGCCGAAGCGGGCGCGAGAACCTGTGCATCCGCGCGCGCTTCACCGGTCGGGACATCGATGGCGGAATGGCCGAGTACGCGGTCGCCGACGCCCGTTACTGCTTTCCGCTGCCGTCCGAGTACCCGGACGAACAGGCTGCACCGCTGCTGTGCGCGGGACTGATCGGCTATCGAGCATTGGGCATGTGCGGCGAGGCTCGCCGGCTCGGACTCTATGGCTTCGGCGCGGCCGCCCACATCCTCACCCAGGTCGCACGCAGTCAGGGTCGCGAGGTCTATGCGTTCACGCGTGCGGGCGACGAGGCGGCCCAGGGCTTCGCGATGGAGCTGGGCGCGGTCTGGGCAGGGGGATCGGAGGAAGCGCCACCCGAGGAGCTCGATGCGGCGATCATCTTCGCGCCGGCCGGAGCGCTCGTGCCGCTGGCCCTGCGCGCGCTCGCGCCGGGAGGCACGGTGGTGTGCGGAGGCATCCACATGAGCGACATCCCCTCCTTTCCCTACAGCAGCCTGTGGGAGGAGCGCACGGTGCGCTCCGTCGCCAACCTCACCCGCAGGGACGCGCGGGAGATGCTCGCCCTGGCCCCTCGCGTGCCGGTGCGCACCAAGGTCAGCGCCTATGGTCTCGATGAAGCCGGCACGGCGCTTGACGACCTGCGCAGCGGGCGTTTCACGGGGGCGGCCGTAATCGTTCCCTGAGGAGCCTTGCGCGATCGCCTCAGCCCCCCGCCGGCGGTCGGGCCTGGTCACAGGATGTCGGAATCATTCGGCAAGCGGTACCTGTGTCATGTATCGTCCACATAGCCGTCTCGGTGAGACGAGGAGCGATGGCAAGCGTTAGCCCAGAGAAGACGAGGTGGATGCGGGGTCCCTCGACTCCGCTGCGAGGTGCCCTGCTCGGGCTTCTCCTGGAGCGCCCGGGCCACGGGGGCGACCTCGCCAACCGCTTGGCCGCGCGCCTCGGCGAGACGTGGAGGGTGGACACCAACGACGTGTACAGGCTGCTCGAGCAGCTGGAGAAGACGGGGCTCGCGCTCTCTCGCGACGAGCCCAAGCGCGGCAACCACCGCCGCACGCACCTCGTGTATCACCCGACCGAGGAGACCTCGGAGGCGCTCACGCTGTGGATGGAGACGCTCTTGCCAAGGGAGCCGGTGCGGCTGGGGCTGCAGGCGAAGCTGTCGGTGGCGCGCCAGGAGGACGCCCCGCGCCTGCTGATCGCCCTCAGGGCCTACGAGCGCGAGTGCCTGGTGCTCGCGCAGTTGGTCGCTCCAAACGACGGCGAAGCGCGATCATGGGCCGCGCTGTGCATGGAGTGCACACGCGACGCCGTCTACGCGCAGCTGCAGACCGAGGTCGACTGGGCCACCCGCACGCGGCGACGCATCAACGAATTCCTCGAGCGCGACCAGTAGCGTCGGCGCCACGATGACGCCGCTGCTCTCCTTCCTCAACGTCAGCAAGCGCTGCGCGGACGGCGGCCGTGAGATTCTCGTGCTCGACCGCGCATGCCTGGACATCGACGCAGGCGTCTCGGTTGGCGTCTACGGTGCCCGTCGCTCGGGCAAGTCCACGCTGCTGCGCCTCGCCGCGGGGATCGCGCTGCCGGACTCGGGCACCGTCAGCTTCGACGGCGCCGACATGGCGCAGATGTCGGCGGCAGCGCGCAGCCGTCTGCTGCGGAGCGCGATCGCCTTCATGTCCGCGGACGACTGGCGCGCCAACGCGGGAGAGAGCGTCGTCGACCACGTTGCCACCGCGCTTGGAAGCGAGGGCCTGACGATGCGGGAAGCCAGGCACAGGGCGCTGCGCGTTCTCGATCAGGTCGGCGTCGGCGCAGCCGGCGCCCAGGAGACGGCGTCCTCGCTCTCGCTGACCGAGCGCACCAAGGTGATGCTCGCGCGCGCACTGGCGCGTGAGCCGCGGCTGTTGGTGCTCGACGAACCGGCACAGATGCCGAACCTCAGTGACCGCGACCGCTTCTATGCGCTGCTGCGCTCTGCCACACGGGAGCGCGGCATGGCGCTGCTCGTGGCATCCGAGGAGATGGCCGCGCTGCAGGGCCTTGGCGTGCTGATGTCGATCTCCGACGGCGAGCTGTGCTCGACCGAAGAACGCGGGACCGTCGTGCAGATGCCGGGTCGCAGGCGCGCGGGAGCGGAGCGACCCGGCTGGTGAGCACGCTCGAGCTGCGCGAGGTCACCAAGCACTACTCCAGCGGAGCGGAGACCATCAAGGCCGTGGATGGCGTGTCCCTAACGGTGTCAAGCGGCGAGTTCGTCGCCCTGTATGGCCCGAGCGGCTCGGGCAAGACGACCCTGCTGCTGCTCGCAGCCGGCCTGGCATCGCCCGACAGCGGCGCCATCCTGTTCGACGGGCGCGATATCGGCTCATTCAGCGAACGCGACAGCGCCCTCTATCGGCGCCGCGACGTGGGCTTCGTCTTCCAGGCGTTTCATCTGATGCCGCACACCTCGGCGCTGGACAATGCGACGATCAAGCTGACCGGCGGGGGATACACCCTCCGGGAGGCACGCTCCAAGGCCCTGCCGTGGCTGGAGCGCGTGGGACTCGCCGAGCGAGCCGAGCAGACGCCTGAGCGCCTGTCGATGGGCGAGCGACAGCGCGTGGCGATCGCGCGGGCGCTCGTCAACGAACCGCGACTGCTGCTCGCCGACGAGCCGACCGGAAACCTCGACTCCAAGCGCAGCCGCGAGATACTCGCGCTGATGCGCGACATCTGCCACGAGCGCGGCATCCCGGGCGTGGTCGTGACCCACGATCCGGATGCCTCCGCCTTTGTCGATCGAGTTCACACGCTGCGCGACGGGCACCTGGCCGACGGGATCGATCCAGAGCTCGCGTCCAGCTCCTCGTGAGAGCTCTCGTGAACCCCCGCATCGCGGGGGTCCGCCTGAGCATGCTGGTCCACCTCTATCGGGTACGGCTGCGATCCCACGCCGTTCAGGAGCTGCTGGCGGGCAGCGGGATCGCCGTGGGGGTGGCGCTGGTTCTCGGCGTGCTGGTCGCCAACACCAGCCTCACGAGCTCAGCCGGCGAACTGATCCATCAGGTGGTGGGCTCTGCGCGCCTGCAATTGGCCGCGCGCTCCCCCGAAGGCTTCGACGAAAGCCTGCTGGCGCGAAGCCGACGCCTCCCCGGGGTGAGGGTGGGAGCGGCGGTGCTGCGAGAGAACATCGTCGTTGTCGGTCCGCGGGGCCGGGCGGCCGTGCAGATCCTCGGCGTGACCCCGGCGGTGGCGACGCTCGGCGGACTCGGCACGCGAAACTTCGGGCCGGGCGGATTCACGTTCGCCGGGGGACTGATCCTGCCGGCGAGCGTCGCCGAAGCCACAGGCGCCGAACCGGGGACGCGAGTACGGATCCTCGCGCGTGGCGGCGTGCGCACGATCAAGGTCGGCGCCGTCCTCGGCGGCTCGCTGTTCGGCGCGCTGGCCTCGAGCCCCGTCGCGATATCCCAGCTGCGGGTCGCCCAACGCCTCACCGCCCTGCCGAGGAAGGTATCTGAGGTCCTGCTGGAGCCGCGCCGGGGCGCCGATGGTCTCGTCGCACGCGAGCTGCGCACGCTCGCGGCCGGACGCCTGGACGTCGAGCCCGCTGACAACGAGCTGCGGCTGCTCGACCAGGCCGCCAAGCCCAATGACGAGTCGATCTCGCTGTTCGCCGCGATCAGCGTGATGGTGGGGTTCCTGCTCGCGCTCAATGCCATGCTGCTGACGGTCCCCGAGCGCCGGCGTTTCGTCGCCGACCTGCGCATGCAGGGCTACGACTGGCGTCAGATCCTCCTCCTCCTCGGCTTCCAGGCCTTCGTGCTCGGTGTGGTGGCCTCGGCTGTCGGCGTGGGTCTCGGCATTCTGATCTCGCACGCCTTCCTGCACCGGATTCCCGCCTACCTCATCACCGCCTTCCCGATCGGTACCCAGGAGATCCTGAACGCGAGCACGGTTCTCCTCGCCCTCGGCTGCGGGGTGCTCGCCACGATGCTCGCCTCGCTCTCTCCGGTGCTGGACCTGCGCCCGAGCCGCGCCAGCGACGCCGCCTTCCACGACCGCTCCGGCGGAAACGAGGTCCTTGCCCCGCGCACGGCCTCTCGCCTTGCGGCCCTGAGCATCGTCTCGCTGCTGGCGATCACGCTCGTGGTCACGCTCGAGCCGGCCCTGACGATCGTGGGCGGCGTGGCGCTCGCCCTCACCACGCTGTGCGCGATCCCGAGCCTCTTCACAGGAGTGGCTCGCGGCCTGCGCTGGCTCGGGGAGCGGGTACGCAGCAGCGCGCTGATCATCGTCGTATCGGAGCTGCGGGCTGTGACCACCCGCTCGGTCGCGCTGGCGGGCGTGGCCGCGCTCGCGGTCTATGGCAGCGTCGCGATCGGCGGCGCGCGCTCGGACCTGATCCGCGGGCTGGATCTCAACTTCACCCAGTATCTGCAGACCGCCGAGGAGTGGGTGACGACCGGAGGCAACGACCTGACCACCAACGCGTTCGAACCGGCGGGCGCCGTGGCCGCGATCGCCCGCGCGCCGGGGATCCGGTCGGTGCGGATCTACCAGGGCGGATTCCTCGACGTGGGACCTCGCCGCCTGTGGATCATCGCGCGCTCGCCACAGGACCATGGGCTGATCCCCTCCAGCCAGCTGCTTCACGGCAATCTCTCCACCGCCTCCCGCCTGCTTCGCACGGGAGGCTGGGCGAGCATCTCCGAAGGCTTCGCCCGTGAACGCCACCTCCACGTGGGTGGACGATTCACCCTCCCCACGCCGAGCGGACGCGCCGGCTTCGGCGTTGCGGCCATCACGACCAACCTGGGCTGGTCCCCCGGGGCGGTGATCATGAGCTCGGCCGATTACCGCAGCCACTGGCAGACGGCGGAGCCGACCGGGATCGAGGTGGATCTGAAGCCCGGTGTGTCGGCGGCGGCCGGGCGAAGCGCCGTGGTGGCGGCAATCGGCAACCGGCCCGGTCTCGGCGTGCAGAGCTTCGAGGAACGCCGACGGCAGTATGCGGCGGACTCTCGCCAGGGGCTGCACGCGCTGAGCGAGATCGCGACACTGCTGCTGATAGCGGCGGCGCTCGCGGTGGCATCGGCGCTCAGCGCCGCGATCTGGCAGCGACGCGCGCGACTCGCCTCCCTGAAGATCCAGGGATACGACGCGGGGCAGCTGTGGCGAGCGCTGCTGCTCGAGAGCGCCATAGTCCTCGGAGTCGGATGTGCCGTGGGCGCTGTCGCCGGAGTCTACGGTCATGCGCTCGCCAGCCGCTGGCTGAGGCTGACCACCGGGTTCCCGGCGCCATTCGCCGTGAACGCCAAAGAGGTGCTCTTCACCCTTGCGCTGCTCGCGATCATCGCGATAGCCGTGATCGCCCTCCCCGGGCTTGCCGCGGCTCGCGCGCCGGCGCGCGCGAGCCTTCAGGAGTGACTATGTATTGGCGCTTGACTAGACGAAACTGTTCTAGTGGTTGCTCCCAGCCGAAGTCGCCTCGCGCTGGCGCAAGCGTTCGCGGGGGCAGCCACCCGCTACTGGCTGGGCGTATTCCCACAGGTCGGCCGTGAGGTCCGCCACTGGCGCGAGCGGGCGCTCCAGATCCCCGACCCCGTGCTGCGCAGGCTCGCATTGGTCACCCAGGACACCGAGCGTGGCAACCTCGAAGGGGCGGCCGCATTCGCGGTGCTCGCGCCGCGCGCGCAGCGCGCGCGCGTGGTCCGGGCCGCCGTGGCCTTCCAGGCGACCTACGACTACATCGACACCCTCGCCGAGCAGCCGAGCACCGACCCGGTCGCCAACGGGCATCAGCTGCACCTCGCCCTGCTCACGGCGCTCGAGCCGGGAACCGATCACCACGACTACTACAGGCACAACCCGGGCAGGCACGACAACGGCTACATCAGAAACCTGATCGACACGTGCCGCAGCGCGCTCGGTGCGCTGCCCTCATACGCCGCTGCCACCGAGGGAGCGCTGCGAGCGGCACGCCGGATGATCGCCTACCAGAGCCTGAACCATGGTGGCGAGGACGACGGTCAGCGGGAACTTGCGAGGTGGGCCTCCCGCGAAACCCCTCGCGGCTCAGGGCTGCGCTGGTGGGAGACCGCCGCCGGGACCGCCTCCTCGCTGACCGTCTTCGCCCTGATAGCGGCCGCGGGACGCCCCTTGCTCAGCGCCACAGAGACGCTGGCGCTGGAGCGAGCCTACTTTCCGTGGATCGGCGCGCTACACGTGCTCCTCGACAGCCTGATCGATCGCGCGGCGGACATCGAGGCCGGACACCACAGCCTCGTCGACCACTACGCCTCGGCCGAGGACGCCGCAACCCGCATGAGCCTGATCGCCGCCCAGGCGGTGCATGCGACCGAGCAGCTCTCAGACAGCATCCAGCACGCGATGATCCTCGCTGGCATGACCAGCTTCTACCTGTCCGCGCCGGACGCGTCGAGTGCTCAGTGGCGCCTGGTGACGAGCGAGGTGCTCGAGGCGATGGGCATCCTGGCGACGCCTACGATGATCGTCCTGCGCGCGCGCCGCGCAGTGGGGAGGCGGCTCGACGCCGCCCCGAGGGTCCGGGGTTAGACGACGGCGCACGCAGCGTACTGGAAACTCAAGTATAGGATTTTACAGTTGTCCATCGAGGATCCCCACGGCATGATCACCACGCGTGGACGGGCGTTGGCCGCAGCAGTGTGCCCACGTCCAGAATCCCGCTTTCGTCTCGCCAGTGAGCGGGCCGGGCGTCCAACGGCGCCCGGTTCGCGATTGCCTCTCAATCGGATCGCAATGACCGAAAGTGGAATCACGATAGAGCTGACGAGCACCCAGGTGGGCCGCGTCGTGCGCAGCACCGCGAACGCAGAAGGCCTCTCCAGCATCCTCGGCGGTCTCGCTGGTAAGGCCGGCACATCGAGCTTCAAGACGCTCGCGCAGAGCCCCCGCCTGTCACGCTCGCTGGTGTTGGGACTGTTGGTGCTCGCGTGCTTTCCGACCGACGGTGGGGCTTTGGCGGTGACCGACGTCGCCAGCCGCCTCGAGATGAGCCCAAGCACGACGCACCGCTATCTCACGACGCTGCTGGCCGTTGGCCTGCTAGAGCAGGATCCGCGCACCCGCCGCTACCGGGTCCCCGCTGCAGCCTAGGCGGTCCCTGGCTCGTCCAGCCTGGCTCGTCAACCGCGCTCAGCCGTGGCGGCCGTCGCGTGATCGCCCGCCCACACGGCCTGCCCGGTCCCGTCGGGACGGGACTGCGCGGTGAATCCCGGAAGCTCGAGCTCGATGCGCGCCCCGCCCTCGGGAGACTCCCCCGCGCTCACAGCGCCTCCGTGAGCGTCGGCGATCGCGCGCACGATCGCGAGCCCGAGGCCGGTCCCTCCGGATGCGCGGTCGCGCGCGGCATCGGTTCGGTGGAAGCGGTGAAAGACGCGCTCGCGCTGGTCGAGCGGGATCCCCGGGCCGTCGTCTTCGACGATGAAGCGAATGCGTTCGCCTGCGAAGGGCTCGACGCGCATCCGCACCAGTCCGCGATCGGCCGACGTGTGCTCGATCGCGTTACCCAGCAGATTGCGCAGCGCCTGGGCGAGGCGATCAGGGTCGGCGCGAAGGGTGCCCGGCGGGATCGGGCCGAGCTCGAAACGCCTGCTCGCCAGCAGGCTCATACCATCCCAGAGCTCGCCTACGTAGGGAACGAGATCGATCCACTCGATGCGCAGGAACTCCGTCTGCTCGGTCTTGGCGAGCAGCAGCAGATCATCGACCAGACGACTGATCCGCGCGATCTCGGCTTGGACGAGGCGCTCCACCCGGCGCACCTCCTCGCCCGAGGGATCGCGCTGGGAGGCCAGGACTTCGAGCTGACCGCGGATCACGGTCAGCGGCGTGCGCAGCTCGTGGGAGGCGTCCGCCACGAACGCGCGCTGTCCTGCGAACGCATCGGTGAGCCGGTCGAGCATGTGGTTGAAGGCGTCGGCGAGCACCTTGAGCTCGTCTCCCTGGCCGCCCTGCTGGTGTATGCGCGGGTGCAGGTCGCCGGCGTCGACGCGGGCAGCGACCGCCGCCATCCTGCGCAGCGGACGAGACAGGCGTGCGCCCAGGAAGTAGGAGGCCAGCAGCGCGCACGCCAGTGCCAGCGACCCTGCCAGGACGAACGCCCGCGCGACGCCCCGCTGCGCATGGGCCACGGCGGCCAGCGGCTCGCCCACGCCGATCGTCACCCGCAGGCCTCCGGGCACGTGCACCGTGTTCTTGAGCAGACGCAGATCGCCCACGTCCGGGAGCGCCACCGTCGTGTAGCCGTCGGGCGCCGACAGCAGGTGCGTGGCGAGGCGGTTCTCGTGCGACTGCTCGGCCGTGGTCTCGCCGTTGTCGGGGGACGCCGGCGAGAACAGCTCGGGGCGGTTGGTGCTCGTGGGCTGGCCCGGCACCAGCGCGAACAGGAGCGTGGAGCTCGCGCTGAACGGCTGGCCGTGGATGTAGCGAGTCGCGGCCACCGACAGCTGCTTGGCGGTGCGGGCTTTCGCCAGCATCAGGTTGTGTGCGAGCTCGCGCGCGTCGCCCGCGGTCTCCTGGTCGATCTGCTGACGCAGCTGAGTCCCGGTACCCCGATAGACGGCCACGAACACGATGGCCGTGCAGGCAAGGGCAAGCAGCGTGAACCAGCCCGCGAGACGCCAGCGCAGCCCCGCGGGGCGAAGGCGTCCGAGGCGCCCCCTCACGGCGATCAGCTCGCGGTGCCGAGGCGGTAGCCCACGGCACGCACGGTGAATATCGGGGCAGGTTCGCCCGGGCGACCGAGCTTGCGGCGCAGGTAGCCGACATAGACGTCGACGACGTTCGTCGCCGGGTCGTGCTCATAGCCCCAGACCGAGCTGAGGATCTGCTCGCGCGAGACGACCTGGCCGTGATGGCGCAGGAGATAGACGAGCAGCTCGAACTCGGTCGTGGACAGCGCCACCGAGCGCCCCGCGCGCTGGACCTTGCGCGTCAGGAGATCGACCTCGATGTCCTCCGCGCTCAGCATGCTCGCGGACGCGTGCGCGACCACACGTAGCTGTGCCCGCACGCGCGCCACCAGCTCGGCCATCGAGAACGGCTTGACCAGGTAGTCGACGGCGCCGGCTTCGAGCCCTTCCACGCGATCCTCGATCTCACCCCTTGCCGTGAGCACGATCACGGGCAGGCTCGGCATGGCGCGGCGCACCGCCGCGAGGATCTCCAGACCGCTGCGACCCGGGAGCATGAGATCGAGCACGATCGCGTCGAAGCCCCCGTTCAGCGCCAGCCGTTCGCCCTCGTTTCCGTCCAGCGCGGCCTCGACGGCGAACCCCTCCGCCTCCAGTCCGCGGCGGACGAAGTCGACGATCCCCGGCTCGTCCTCGATCAGCAACACGTTCGCTACGTCCGCGGACCCGTTGGCCTCGTTCGCGGGTCCGTCCGGATCGGAGCCCTTCCCGAGCATCTCGGCGTCCTCGGCCCGTCCGACGTTGGGAGCGCTACCCATGCCTCACAGGATAAGCCTCGGCACGCGGGGGCCCATTCCTGCACGGGTTTCCAATGAGATTTCTCATCTAGTGGTTACCGGATCCTTAGTCAAGATCAACACACTGAGCCCATGGCAACCGAGCAACGGACACCACCTCTACGGAGCTCCACATATGCCGCGTCCTCGCCGATCCGACGCCTGACCGGCGGTGGAACCACCGGCAACGAACGCCTCACGGCGGCGACCGGAGCGATCCTCCTGATCCTGCTCGCCGTTATCGGCGTGACGATCCTGCGCCTGCGACCGCTGCTGTCGGTGCACCTGTTCGTGGGAGTGCTGTTGATCCCGCCGGTGCTGCTGAAGATGAGCAGCACCGGCTACCGGTTCGTGCGCTACTACACCGCCGATCCGGCTTACCGTCGCAAGGGGCCGCCGGCGGCGGCGCTGCGCGTCATCGCGCCGATGGTCATCGCCTCCACCGTCGCAGTGCTCGCAACCGGCGTGGTTCTGCTGTTCGCAGGGCCCTCCTCGCGCGACACCTGGCTACCGCTGCACAAGGCGAGCTTCATCGTGTGGGTCGCCTTCACCGGACTGCACGTGCTCGGACACCTGACTGAGCTGCCGAGCGCGCTGCGGGGAGACTATGCGCGCTCCTCGACGCTGAGCGGAGACGTGACCGGTCGCTCCGGGCGAACGCTCGCCCTGGCCGGGGCACTTATCGCAGGCGTCGTGCTGGCGATCCTCGTGATCCCCGAGTTCGGCGCCTGGCTGAATAGCTCCAACCTCTTTCACCACCACGGCTGAGTAGAGAATGCGTATCCACACCACTCACAGCCGGGACGCGGCGCTGCGCGATCTGCACCGGATCAACCGCTGGATGATCGCCGGCAGCGTGATCCTCACCGGGGTGCTCTCAGACGTGGCTGCCAATGCCTTCCCGGGCAAAACGGTCAAGTCGAGTGCGGCCGCGAAGAAGGCCCTAAGCGCACAGGCCAAACATCACAACACGGGGTCCTCACAAACCTCCACGGGCGTATTGAGGCCTCCCGAACAGGCACCTCAGGCATCCGGGGAATCGCAACCGTCACAGCAAGCGCAGAGCTCTGAAGCGGCTCCGTCACAGGAATCTGCGCCCGCGCACGAATCCGCTCCGGCGCAGGAATCCGCCCCGGCGCAGGAATCAGCGCCTTCGCAGGAATCGGCGCCCGCGCACGAATCCGCTCCGGAACCGGCGCCGGAAGCTGAAGCACCGGTCGTCTCGGGGGGCTCCTGAGATGTCCGGTGCCACCGCTGGGTTGGGCCTCGGCGCGGCCTGGGAGGCGCTCGGCTCGAACGTCGTGCTGCGCGTGAGCGACCCGCGCGCGCTGGCACCGGCGCGCGCGGCGGTCGAGCTGGAGCTCGCCGCGATCGATCGAGCCTGCAGCCGCTTTCGCTCGGACTCCGAGCTCTCTCGTGTCAACGCCCGCGCCGGGCGCCCCACGCGGGTCGGTCAGCTGCTGATGGAGGCGCTGGCTCTCGCCCTGCGCGCTGCCGAGCTGACCGGCGGAGACGTCGACCCCACCCTTGGACGCGCACTCGAGCTGGCGGGCTACGACCGCGACTGGACACTGCTTGCGCCCGCTCCCGACCGTTCCGAGGTGTCCAGGCCGCTCACGCTCACGGCGCGAGTGCGCAGCGGCTGGCAAGAGATCCGCCTGGATCCGGAGAGCTCGACCGTCCGGTTGCCCCGGGGCATGCGGCTCGACCTCGGCGCCACCGCCAAAGCCTGGGCCGCCGACCGCGCCGCGGACGCGGCCTGCGCCGCCGGCGAGGGCGGCGTGCTCGTGGGAATCGGCGGCGACATCGCCACCGCGGGACCGGCACCCGACGGCGGCTGGCGGATAAGGGTCACAGACGATCACCGCGCTGAGCCCTCGGCACCGGGACAGACGGTGTCAGTTCGCTCGGGTGCTCTCGCCACCTCGAGCACCGCCGTCCGCCGTTGGCAGCACGCCGGCCACGCCATGCACCACATCATCGATCCTCGCACCGGCGCTCCCGTGACCGGCAGTTGGCGCACCGTGAGCGTGGCCGCCGCCAGCTGCGCGGATGCGAACATCGCCACCACGGCCGCGCTGGTGCGGGCCCACGCCGCTCCCGCCTGGCTCGCCGACCTCGGCCTCCCAGCCCGGTTCGTGGCCGAGGACGGTGCCGTGAGGACAGTCGGCGGCTGGCCATCCGAGCGGGCCGCGGCGACGCGCGAGCAGGCGGTGCTCGCCGCATGAGCGCCACGCTGGCCGCAGCGGGCCCCAGCCTCTACTGGTATCTGACGCGCTCGACCGGCGCTGTGGCGATGCTGCTGCTGAGCATCGCCCTGGCGCTAGGCGTCGTCGACGTTCAGCGCTGGAGCACACCCCGCTGGCCGCGATTCGTGCTCGACTCCCTGCATCGCAACGTGTCGCTGCTGGCGCTCGCATTCCTGGTGGCCCACATCCTGACCTCGGTGCTCGACAGCTTCGCCCCGATCGGGCTGATCGAAGCCGTCATCCCCTTCGTGGGCTCCTACCGCCCGTTCTGGCTGGGACTGGGAGCGGTCGCCTTCGATCTGATCCTCGCGGTGATCGCCACGAGCCTGTTGCGCCAACGGATGGGCTATGCGACCTGGCGAGCGGTTCACTGGCTCACCTACGCGAGCTGGCCGATCGCGCTGCTGCACGGCTTCGGCACCGGCAGCGACGTGAAAAGCGGGTGGCTGCTTGTGCTCAGCGTCCTCTGCGCGGCGCTGGTGGCCGCGGCGCTGCTGGCGCGTGTGATCGCCGGCTGGCCCGAGCACCTGCGCGTTCGCGGCGCCGCCCTCGGCGGAGCCGGGGCCTTCTCGCTGTTCCTCGCGCTGTGGCTGCCCCAGGGGCCGCTCGGCTCGGAATGGGCGCGACGCTCGGGCACGCCCACCTCACTGCTGCCGCACGCACACGCATCGACCGCCGGTGGGAGCAAACGATGAGCAGCTCGCCCACGGCCATGACCGAGATCCGTTCGCCCGAACGTTCGACGCCCGGCTCGCCCCCGCCTGCGCTTCCCCGGCTGCTGGCTGGGATACGTCCGCACGGCGCGATGGCGCTGGAGGAGCACCTCGCGCTGCACGGACCGCTCCCGCTCGGGCGCGGAGGGCGGCGCCGGCAGCTGCGCGAGCGCGCCGCCATGCTGATCGATGAGATCGAGCGCGCGGGGCTGCTCGGTCGCGGCGGCGCGGCCTTCCCCACGGCAACCAAGATGCGGGCCGTCGCCGACGCCCGCGGCAGAGCGATCGTCGTCGCAAACGCGGCCGAGGGCGAGCCCGCGAGCCTCAAGGACCGAACGCTGCTCGAGACGCTTCCGCACCTGGTGCTCGACGGCGCCGTGATCGCGGCTGAGGCCGTGGGCGCCGACGAGGTGATCGTCTGCGTCTGCGAGACGGCCGGCCAGAGCGTCGAGGCGGTCGAGCACGCGATCGCCGAGCGCAGTAGATCCTCCGAACTGGCCGCCGGCTCTCCCAAGGTCCGCCTGGCGACCGTCCCCAGTCACTACGTCGCCGGTCAGGAGTCCGCGCTGGTCAACTACATCAACGGCGGTGCGGCCAAGCCGACCTTCACTCCCCCGATGCCCTTCGAGGAGGGTGTCAAGCGCCGCCCCACGCTCGTCGACAACGTGGAGACCCTCGCCCACGTCGCGCTCATCGCCCGTCACGGAGCGCCGTGGTTTCGCGAACTCGGGATCCCCACCCAGCCCGGCTCGACGCTCATCACGCTGTGCGGTCCGGTGACACACCCGGGGGTCTATGAGATCGAGCACGGCGCGTCGCTTGCGTCCCTGATCGAGGCGAGCGGCGGCACCACGGCGCGGGTGCGCGCGGCGCTGTTCGGCGGCTACGCCGGAGCCTGGGTCGGAGGCGATCGGCTGCACGGGGTGGCCCTCTCCAAGGAACACCTCGCCCCGCATGGAGCCACGCTCGGAGCGGGCATCGTCCTGCTGCTCTCCGAGGAGGCCTGTCCGGTCGCCGAAACCGCGCGCGTGGCCCGTTGGATGGCGGGCCAGAGCGCGCGTCAGTGCGGGCCCTGCATCCACGGGCTGGACGCGCTCGCGAGCACGGTCGAGGAAATCGTCGGCGGCATCGCCCATCCCAAGGCCATGAAGCGCCTCGAACAGCTCGCCTCACTGACGGCGCGTCGCGGCGCCTGCGCGCATCCCGACGGGGCGGTCAACCTCCTCCTCAGCGCCGTCGAGGTCTTCTCCTCGGAGTTTGCCGATCACGCACGGCACGGGCCATGCGAGAGCTGCTCGCGACGCCCAGAGCTGCCATTGCCGGAGCGGCCCGTCGAGGATGCCGGCTCGCGCAAGGCGCGGCGCGCATGAGCCATCGCGTGCGCATCAACCCGATCACATGCGAGGCCCACGGCATGTGCGCCGAGCTGCTGCCCGAGCGGATCACGCTCGACGAGTGGGGCTATCCACTGCTTGACGAGACGCCGCTGCACGGCTCGGAGGTCGAGCACGCGATCCGTGCCGCGCGCGCCTGCCCGACGTTCGCGCTGCTCGTTCAGCGCGACCGCAGCTCCCGCGGCGAGCGCGTTCGCTCGCCGGCGCGCTGAACCGGTCGGCCGGCCCGAGCCCTCAGAGAGCCAGCATGTGGGCCGCGGCCAGGCCGGACCACTCCCCGTAGGGAGCGAAGAGCTCGCGCACCTGCCACTCCTCTGCGCGAGCGTAGGGGTCGCCGCCCCCGAGCAGACGCCCCACCAGCTTGAGCAGACCGACGTCGCCGGCCGGAAGCTGATCGTGACGGCCCTGGCCGTGCAGCGCGAGCATCTCCACGGTCCAGGAGCCGATGCCGGGAATCGCACGGAGCCGGCGCCAGCCGCGCTCGTGGTCTGGGTCGTGAAGGTCGACACGCCCACGCGCCACCTCGCGGGCCACGCGGACGAGCGCCATCGCGCGCCCGCCGGCCAGGTCGAAGGACTGCAGCAGCGCAGGGGCCGTACCGGCCAGCACCGCAGCGCTCGGGAGGTCGCGCAGGCCGCTGCCGGCGCCGTCGTCGCCGATCCAGCGTCGCCCCAAGGCCGCCACCACGCGACGCTCGATCGCCGCCGCGCGCTCGTACTCGATCAGCTGCTCGCAGATCGCCCAGGCGAGCGCCTCGAACGGCTCCGGCCGGCGTCCGGCCCGTAGCCACGGACGCCGCCGCAGCGAGCGCCCGATCAGGGGATCTCCGGCGAACAGCCGCAGGAACGGACGCAGATCCTCATCCACGCCGAGCGCGAAGCGCATCCGCTCGATGCCGTGGGCGGCGGCCGCGCGCGTGCGGGCCCGGGCGCCGAACAGGACGCGATCACTCGCAGTCTGGGCGACCCTGACGAGGACGGGCTCCTCGCCGTGGTGCAACAGGCGCTCCAGGATCCCGGCGCGACGGCGAAGCATGCCGTCCATCCCGGTGCGCAGCGGAAGCCGAAACGGACCGGGTGGCGCCACCTCTCGGCGCAGTTCGACCAACTCGCCCAGCGCTCGCCTCAGCGCTCCCCGCCCGGGCCTCCGAGCAGGTGCAGATCTACGAGCAGCGAGCGGCTCCCCACGATCTGGAGCAGCTCACCGGATCGCCCATCCCGGCGCGAGCCTCCGCCCCGTGTGAGGCCGCGCCTACCGCGACCCTTGACCAGCGCGCGCGCGCGACGTCGCCGCCGGTGCACCAGGCCGACGACGGCCGCCCCGGCGACGAAGCCCCCGGCGGCGACCGCTGCGGCCTGCACCGCGGGTATGGCCATCGGCCCCGACCGTCGCTCGACCGGCAGCGACTCGGAACTCGACTTGGCGGGGATGATCCGAGGCGGTCCCGAGAGAACCGGCACCGCGTCGAAGACCTCTTCCTCCTCGGAGCTCGTCCCCTGGAACTCTCCATCCCGGTCCGGCTCAGAGGCCGCAGGCTCGCTCACCAGCCGAAGTGTAGAGGGCGCTCCAGACCGCTTGCTAGAGCTCGCGCTCGTAGACGCGGTACTTCTTGACGACCCGGCCGCCCATGGCTTCCATGCCGCGGTTCATGGCCGTGTTGGTCTCGAGGATCCAACCCATCTCCCCGCCCTTCTGAGGGCGCGCTTCCGCGGCGTCGAAGTGCTCCTGATAGAGCTTGGCCGCGACCCCCGTGTGCTGGTACTCGGGCTTGACTCCCAGGAATCCCACGCGCACCCGATCCATGATCTTGCCCTTGCGCAGGAAGTACCACCAGCCGAAGGGGAAGAACCTGCCTTTCATCTTCACGAGGGCCTGGTTGATATCGGGGACCGTTATCGCCATGCCGACCACCTCGCCCGTGTCTTCGCGCTCGGCGATCATGAACCAGTGCTTGTCGAAGACCAGCTGCAGCTCCTGGGCGTAGGCGTCGAGATCCTTCTTGGAGTAGGGCACGAAGTCCCAGTTGCTCGACCATGCCGAGTTGTAGACCTCGGCGAAGGCGTCCATGTCTTTGCGCAGCTGCCAGCGACGCATCGGGCGCACGCGGATGCCGTGCTCTGAGCGCACCTTCTCGGCGAGCTCCCAGATCACGGGCAGGACCTTCTCGCGCTCGGTCACCTCCAGTTTCCACATCAGCAGGTCCATCGCCTTCGTCATTCCGGCCTGCTCGATGCGCTGCCGGTAGTAGGGCGGGTGCCAGGGCTGCTTGATCATCGGTTTGAGATCGAAGCCCTCGATCAGGATGCCGCTCTCTTCGTTCATCGAGAAGTCGGCCGGGCCGACCATGCGCTCGACCCCGCGTCCGCGCAGCCAGGCCTCGGCGGCCGAGAGCAGCGCCTCGAGCACCTCCTGGTCGTCCTCGAACTCCAGGAATCCGAACCAGCCCCAGTTCTTCTTCTGGTAGTCGTTGAAGGCGTGGTTGACCTGGGCGGTGATGCGCCCGACCACGCGGCCATCCCGGCGGGCGAGGAAGTATTCGGCCTCGCCGTGGCTGAAGAAGGCGTTCAGACGCCGGTTCAGGAAGACCCAACGCTCGAGCTTCGGCAGGGGCACCCACAGCGGGTGGTTAGCATGAAGGCGGAACGGGAGATCGATGAACGCTCTTAGATCTCGCCAGCCCGAGACCGGTCTGATTTCGACTGCCAAAGCGGGGGCCACATTACATGCAGACTTCGACTGACGTCTTCGCCAAGGTTCGCGGTCACGACCGCTCGGCGGTGCTCGCCGCGGCCCGCGAGGCCGGCGTGCTGCCCTACTTCCACGTTCTGAGCTCGCCGGCGATGCCGGTGGTCGAGATGGAGGGCGCCGAGCGCATCATGCTCGGCTCCAACAACTACCTCGGCCTGACCGGCGACGAGCGGGTGATGCAGGGCGCCGAGCAGGCCCTGCACCGCTACGGCACCGGACTGACCGGCTCACGGCTGCTCAACGGGACGATCCCGCTGCACCTCGAACTGGAGCGCGAGATCGCGGAGTGGATGGAGACCGAGGATGCGATCGTCTTCAGCACCGGTCATCAGGCCAATCTCGGCACGCTCGGCACGCTGCTGGGTCCTGGGGACACGGTGATCGTGGACGCCGGTGACCACGCCTCGATCCTCGACGGCTGCCTGCTCTCACGCGCGAAGCTGAGACCCTTCCGCCACAACCGCCTGGACAAGCTCGAGAAGATGCTCGATCGCGCCCAGGGCGACGGCGGCGGCGTGCTCGTGGTGGTGGACGGCGTGTTCTCGATGGAGGGCGACATCGCGCCCCTCGATTCGATCTGCGAGCTGTGCGAGCGCTACGGCGCCCGGCTGATGGTCGACGAGGCCCACGGCGCGGGCGTCCTCGGAGCGCGCGGCGCCGGCACGGCCGAACTGCTCGGCGTGGCCGACCGGGTCGACCTGCGTATGGGCACGTTCTCCAAGTCGCTGGCCTCGTGCGGCGGATTCGTGGCCGGCTCGCACGAGGTGATCGACTACCTGCGCATCTACTCGCGCGCGTTCCTCTTCACCGCATCGGCCGTTCCTGCTGCCGTGGGCGCGGCGCTCGCCGCGCTGCGGGTCGTACGCTCACCGGACGGCCCGCCGCTGCTCGCGCGCGTGCTCGAGAACGCCCAGCACCTGCGCGATGGGCTGCACGAGCGGGGCTTCACAGTCGTGGCGCCACAGCGGCTGCCCGCCGAGGCGGCCGTGCAGGCTCACGCCCCGGGCGTGCGCACCAGCGCCGAGGGCGAGCGCACGATCGTCACCCCGATCGTCCCGGTGCTGGTGGGCGACGACTGGAAGGCAGCGTTGCTGTGGCGAGCGCTCTACGACGCCGGCGTGTTCGTGAACACCGCGCTTCACCCCGCGGTCCCGCCGGGCGGCGCGCTGCTGCGCACGAGCGTGATGGCGACCCATGACCGTGAGACCCTCGACCGCGCGCTCGATACCTTCGCCCGCGTCAAGCACGAATTCGAGTCCGAGCACGGTCCGCTGCCGGGACCCGAGCGGCCATGACAGTCGATCGGCCGTTGGCCGGGACCGCACCTACTTGTCCATTTCTTCACAAGTGCTCGCGGCGACGAAAAAGGTCGCTTCTAGCGACCGAAGCGCCCGCGCGCTGTTGACCGGCGACCCCGTCCTGACGTAGCTTCCAGGGGCGCTCTGCATGACCGTCCGGGGTTCGCCCCCAAGTAATCCGTTGGTAGAGATGCGATGTGCTGGGACCGCCGTGATGTCTGCGGATGGAGTCCGTACGGCCATCGTGGGCGCCGCCTTCTAAAAAAAATCGAGCAAGCATGTTGACCGTCGCGCGAGCCCCGCGGCGGCAACGGGGAGAGTGCCCAAATGAACGCGACAGCGACGGTAGCCCCTGCCGGTCCTCAGTACATGCGTGCCCTGGAGCGCGCCAACAAGGTTCGTCTAGCCCGCGCCGATCTCAAGCGACGCGTCGCGATGGGAGAGGTCCATGTGGCCGAGGTGATCCTCGATTGCCCGTGGGAGGCTCAGAGCATGGCTGTGGCCGACCTTCTGATGAGCCAGCGCCGATGGGGGCAGACCCGCTGCCGCAAGTTTCTCGCGCAGGTCCCGATGTCGGAGAAGAAGACCGTGGGCTCAATGACCGAGCGCCAGCGTCGAACGCTGGCCGCGATGCTCGGTCGAGCCGATGAGGATCGGGGTCGCGCCTGGGGCGCGACCCCCTGGCTAACGGACAGCCTGACGAGAGCTTGACCTGCCACCAGCCGGCGAGCATGCCGATCAGTCCGAGCCGGGGGCGCACCTCCCACACCCCGCATCCGCCCTGGCCGAGGTCGTTGACGGGCAGCCGCTCGAACTTGTAGCGGCCCGGTTCGAGCTTCATCCGCCTCAGCTGCTCGTGCGCGCGGCGCTCATGCTCCGCGCGCCGAGCGGCCGCGGCGCGGAGCTCCTGCAGGCGGCCCGCGAGCCGGTCACGCACTCGCTCGAGCTCGCCCAGATCGAGCAGGCGCGGGCCACAGGCACCGGGGACAGTTGGGATGCTCTCAGCGGTGCGCTGGGGCGTGGCGGAGGCCGGGAGATACGGGAACGTGTCGGTCACGATCCCCGAGATGTCCTGCTCGAGTCTCGCGATCTGACTCTTCAGCGATCTCCTGGCGGCTCGCTGGGCCGATCCGGCGCGCTCTCCCCTGCGCGCCCGTGTCTCCCCCGCGAACATCGATGAGGCCGCCGGAGCATCTCGATCGACTAGCTGCTGCTCGCCCTGGTGCACATCCGCCTCCTCCTGGCAGACCGGAATGGCTGATTCTACCAGTGCCCGAGAGCCCGGCGAGCGGGCGGCAGCGAGGCCTTCACGGTCGCTCGAGCGCGACCCGAACGGACCACAGAGCCTCTTCGACGTACAAGGTGGGCACGCCCGCGACCTGCACGGCGAACAACCTCAGGCGGCGCGTGCCCGGGCCCGCGCCGTGACTGTCGGCGAGCTCCCCGAAGAGAACGGCCAGCGCCGTGGAGGAGTCCGCAACCACGAGCCGTCCGGCGGGCAGCGTGCTCGCCTGCGGAGAGCTCCCGAGCATCTCCCCTTCGCGGCTGGTGCGTATGCCCAGCTTGCCTTCCACGGACTCGCCGTCCAATGCCCAAACCGGCACCGCGGTGTCCGCAAGGGCGATCAGCAGCACGTCCTCGAGCAGCCCTCCCGTGGGGAACCCGCCATGCATCATGCGCTCCAGCACGGCGGCCTCGATCGGGGTACGCAACACATCCGGGTCCAGACCGATATGTCGAAAGAAGACGCGATAGGCAGCCGGCACCGGCTCGCGACGGATCCCGACCGCCCGGGGGCCGCGAAAGCGGTTCGAGAGCTCCCGCAGCCGCCCCGCGATGTCCGGCGGAGCGGCGCCGGTGAGCGGCGTGCGGCGTGCCACCGCCACCTCGCTCACGAGCAGTCGCAGCGCGGGAAGCTCCTCCTCGACCTCGGGCGCCAGCCAGCCGAGCTCGGGCTCGATCGCCGCGCTCATTCTCCCGGCCCCCGCCATCCGCGCTGGCGCGAAGCCGCCACGAGCTCGCTCACACGCGCGCGCAGCTGGGCCGGCGGGAGGCGTCGCAGGAGCGCCCTGCTCTGCACAGTCCCGCCCGGGAGGGCGAAGCTCACCTGGGGACAGCTGGCGAGCTTGTAGAGGGCGGCGAGCGCACCGTCGTTGTCGATCCCCACCGGCAGCGTGAGCCCGTGTGAGCGCACGAGCCGCCTGAGCGCTGCGCGATCGCCCTTGATCGAGACGGCCGCGAAGCGCACCCCCGGGAAGGAGGAGACGAGCGCCTGTAGATCTCCCAGCACCGCTGGGCAAGACCCTGAGTCGACGAACAGCGCCAGCACCACCGGGCCCTGTTCGTAGAGCTCGCAGATGTTCAGGATCTGCGAGCCGCGCTCCTGGCATGCCGGCACGCGGCCCGCCGTGCCCTGATTCGGATGGGTGGCGACGTCCGCTTCTCCACGCAGATTGCCCGTGACGAGCGGCACAGCAAATGGTGCCAGCGGCTGCCCGGGCGGGATGCCGGTGGCCCCGTTGGGCTTGGTCAGCGCTGTGTTGATCGTGATCAGCACCAGTGCGATCAGCCCGAGCACTCCCACGTAGCGGCCATAGTGCGTCTGCGGCAGCGGCTGGGAGCGCTCGCCCTCCGGGCCGCCCGTGCGATCGCCGCCGGGGCGCCAGGGCTCGTGTCCAGCCGGCGGGTCAGGCCGGCTCATGGCCTGACCCGGGCCGTGTGGGCGCGCGCTTTCGCCGGCGCCCGCGCACGGTGGCCGAGCGCACCTCTCCCAGCAGCTTTGCCCGGGTGGCGGCGTGCGCGATCATCAGCGCCGCCGGCAACGCGATCAGGACTCCGACGAGCGACACGGTCAGGTCGATCAGGGTGACCAGGCCGAAGTCACGGAGCATCCGTATGTCCGAGAGGGCCAGCACGCCGAAGCCGGCGATGGCGGTCGCTCCGGATGCGGCGATCGCGGCCCCCGTGCGCCGGTAGCTGCGCCGCAGCGCCTCCACCACGTCGTGTCCGGCGAGCATCTCCTGGCGGTGGCGCTCGGAGAGCAGCACGCTGAACTCCGTGGAGATCGCGATCACGAGCGCGCCGAGCGTCACCGACATCGGGTTCAGGGGCACCCGCACCGCGAACAGGATCAGCGCCGACCAGCCGGTCGCAAGGACGATCGGCGCCAGCGGCACGAGCACGCGCCGCCACTCGCCGCGGAAGGCGACGAGCAACACCATCCCCACGACGATCAGACCGACCAGCAGCGTCTCCAGGCGTCGCCACGGATCGGCCACCTGCGAGCCAGAGCGCGCGGCCAGCACGGGCAGGCCCACCAGATGGGCGCTCACACCTGGCGGCGGATGCAGGGCGGCGCTCATCTGATCGAGCAGCTGCTGCTCCTGGGCGAGGCTCATCAGGCGGATGCCGAACGCCAGCGTCGCCACCCGCCTATCCGGCGTGATGACGTCCTGGGAGAAGTACGGCGGGATCGCGCTGAGCACGCCGCTGACCACCTGCTGGGAGAGCTTTGTCTGAGGTGTGGCGTCGCTCTGGAAGAGATCGGGCAGCGAGAAGGCCGGGCACAGACGCGCCTTTCCGCAACCGCGCGTGGCGCTGTAACCGAACCGCTTGAGCACCGCACTCTGATAGGAGCTCATCCATTCGATCGTGGCCAGCCTGGTCAGATCCCTCCCCTTCACCATCAGATCGATTTCGCCGCCCACCCCGGTGGTGCGCTCGAGCGTGCTCAGCGCCCGCAGCGAGCTCAGGCTGGAGGGCACGAGCTTGGTGATGTCGGTCTCGACCCGCGTCTGCGTGTCCAGGCCCCAGCCGAGCGCCGCCAGCGCGAGGCCCACCCCGAGCACGCGGCCGGGGCGGCGAACCGCTCCGACGAGCGCCATCCTGGTCACGAGCCGGGTCAAGGGATTGTCAGCCAGCAGTTCGCGGGCCCCTCGCCACGCCGACCCCAGCGCACCGCGACCGCCGCCATCATGCTCGACGTGCAGGGGACCGAGCGCGAGCGCGGCCGCCCCCACGGTCAGTGCGCAAACGAGCGCGAGAACGACCCCCACGACCAGGAGCACCCCGAAGCCCCGCACCATCGGCACGGGCGAGAGCAACAGAACGAGCATCGCGGCGGCGCTCGCCGCGGCGGCTGTGACGATCGTCGGCGCCCCGGCGCCGGCCGCCCGCGCGATCGACTCGGCGCGTTCGGCCCCCGCCGCGGCCCCCTGCTCGAGCGCCTCCCCCACACGCGATTGAAACTGGATCGAGTAGTCGACGGCGAGACCCACCAACACGGGCAGGACTGCGACCGAGGCCATCGTCAGGGACGCGCCGACGAGCGACAGCGCGCCGAAGGTGAGCGCGGCTGCGAGCAGCGCGAGAGCCAGCGGGAGCAGGCGCGGACGTCCGAGGAAGACCAGGCCGAGCGTCGCCGCCATGACCAACAGCACGGCGATGAGAAGCAGCTCGATCGCGTGGGTGATCGAGCTCGTCAGTTCGGCCACGATCACCGGCTCGCCCGTGAGCACGTATGACTCGCCGTGCTGCAGGTGCCACTGGCTCATTTCCAGCGCCCGACCGATCAGGGCGATCGTCTTCGTTCTCTGCGCTTCGGAGAGACCGGCCTTCATCCGCACCGAGATCAGCGCCGCGTCGCGGCTCGGGAACAGATAGGCGAAGCGCTGCTTGGGCGTGCCGGCCGGCTTGCTCGAGTCGAACACGAGATCCGAGACGAATTTGGCGTCTCCGATGCTCGGGCGTTCGGTCAGGCCATATTTGAGCGCAAGCGTGACCAGGCTCTTCTGAAAGCTGCCGATCGTCACCTTGCTCGCCTCGTGTCCCAGCGCCCGCGCCTGCCCCACCGAGAGCCCTCGCGCAAGCGCCGCCTGGGTGACGGTACGTTCGGCCTGCTTTGCCTGCGCTTCGGCCTGACCCGTCTGCAGAGTGAGCTGTTCGTCGATCCGGCTTGCCGACTCGTTGATGAAGGTGCCGGGACCGAAGACCACCTTCACGGTCCTCGCGCGCGCGAGCTGCCCACAGGGCCCGGCGGTCCCGCCCTCGGAGGCGAGCGCGGCGGCGGGCACGTTGCCGGACAGGCACCCCTCCAGGCCCACGAGGCGCTCGATGTCCGAGCTCAGCACGAGCTGCTGGAGGTTGCCCTTGACGAGGATCGCGATCGGCTCTTCGCCGAAGCTCCGATAGAAGCTCTGCGTGGCGCGATATTCAGGGTTGGAGCTCGATACGAATGTGCTCGTGGCCGCTGTCGGGTGCAGCCGCAGCGCCAGCCCGGCCCCTCCCAGCCCGATCACGACCGCGACCGCGATCACCAGCCGCGACCGCCGCGCCGCGCCGCCGGCCAGCGCGGCGAGAATCCCAGACGCGTTCACAGCAGAAGGCTAACCGGCGGACGACGAGACCGAGCCGGGATCACTCCATGCCGAGGGGTCCGGCAGATTCGCCGGACAGGAACTGACGCACGAACGGGTTTTCCGATGCGAACAGCTCTTGGGCCGGACCCGATTCGACGATCCGTCCCTTCCACAGCACGGATATGTGCTCGGCCACCCGCCGTGCGCTCATGATGTCGTGGGTGATCACCACGTAGCAGCCGCCGTTCTCTGCGTGGACTTCCTTGATGAGCTCGCACAGCAGCGCCGTGCGCACCGGATCGAGACCCGAGTCGGGCTCGTCGAAGAGGACGATGTCGGGTTCGAGGACCAGGGCGCGCGCGAATCCTGCCCGCTTGCGCATACCGCCGGAGAGCTCGTTGGGCATCTTCTCATTGGCGTTGCCGAGCCCGACCTCGCCCAGACGTCCGTTGACGATCTCGGCGATCTCCTCCTCGCCCTTCTCTGTGTGCTGGCGCAGCGGGAAGGCGACGTTGTCGTAGAGGTTCATCGAGCCGAACAGCGCTCCGTCCTGGAAGAGGACGCCGAACTTCTTGCGCATGTCGAAGAGCTCGGCGTCGGGCAGGCTCGGGACCGATCGCCCGTGGACGATCACATCGCCCTCGTCCGGGTAGAGCAGCCCGACGATGTGCTTGATGCACACCGACTTGCCGGTCCCCGAGGGGCCGAGGATCATCGAGATCTGGCCCTCGGGGATCGCCATGTTCAGGCCGCGCAGCACATGGTTGCGTCCGAAGGACTTGTGCACGTCTACGAACTCGATCGCATCGGGGGCCGAGGAGGGACGAACGGTGCCGGTGTGGTACTGGAACTCATCGGCTTCCTGCTCCTGCTGGCGGCGGCGGCGCGAGGCGTCCAGGCGCTCGAAGGTGACCCCGGCGAGATCCCGCTTGCGCGTGTCCCCATCGGGCACCTCTGGCTCGCCCTCCGTTCCTGGTGGCTGATCGGTCATCGCCTTACCCCCCGATCGGGGCCCGGGGATTGGCGCCCCAGAAGATCTGGGTGCCGAGCATCCCGATTATGTGCACGAGCACGAGGTTGAGCACCATCGACTTGGCCGTGGCCGTGCCCACGCCCACGGGTCCCCCGGAGGCGTTGTAGCCGTAGTAGCAGCCCACGAGCACGATCGCGGTCGCCATGAACATGGCCTTGATCAGGCTGTAGAGGAAGTCGGGCGGATTCTGGAACTGCCAGAAGATCAGGAAGTAACCGCCCGAGGAGACGGCGCCCACCTGCTGCACCACGGCGATGTAGGAGGCGAGGAAGCCGGCGCCGATCGCCGCCAGGTACATGAACGGGAGCACCAGCCATGCCGCCAGCAGGCGCGTGGCGCACAGGAAGGTGACCGAGTTGATCCCCATGACCTCCAGCGCGTCGATCTCATCCGAGATGCGCATCGCGCCGAGCTCCGCCACGATGCCAGTGCCGACCTTGGCGGCCATCATGTAACCGAACGCGTAGGGCACGAGCTCGCGAAGATCGCACCAGGCGGTGAACACCCCTGCATACGCGGGAGCCCCCTGAGCCTCGGTGAAGTAGGCGCCCTCGATCCCGCACTCCAGGCCGATGATGAACACCAGCGCCCAGATGATCAGCGTCGAGGAGATGATCAGGATCCCGGACTGACGCAGCGCCTCGCCGAAGAAGCGAAAGACGCGCAGGCCGTATACGTCGCCGACGACCCTCCCGGTGAACTTGCCGATTTCGCCTGTGGCCGCGAGCCATTCGCGCGGTGCCGCCAGCAGCTCGTTCATTACTTGATCACCAGGATCTGGGGGTGGGTGGCCAGCAGCGTCTGGGTGAACACGTAGTCGAAGGAGAAGATCGCCAGGAATGCGATCACGACCGCCTGGTTGACCGCCCGCCCCACGCCCTCGGCGCCGCCCGAGGCGGTCATGCCCTTGTAGCAGCAGACGATCGCGATGATCGCCCCGAAGATCGTCGTCTTCAACACCGATCCCCACAGGTCGGTGGTCGAGGCGTTGGCGAACAGCGTCGCCCAGAACGGACCGAGCGGCTGGCCGTTGACGAGCTCGGCGATGATCCCGCCGAAGATCCCGAACAGCAGCGCGTAGATGTCGAACAGGCCGGTCACGACCATCAGCGCGAGGAAGCGCGGGACCACGAGGTTCTTGACCGGATCGACTCCAAGCACCTGCAGGGCGTCGAGCTCCTCGCGAATCTTGCGCGCCCCCAGGTCCGCGGTTATGGCCGTGCCGGCCACCCCCGCGAGCACGATCGCGGTCACGTTCGGGCCGATCTCGCGGACGGAGGCCAGGATGAAGAAGCCGCCCAGTCGGTCCAGCGCGCCGAAGATGGTCAGGAAGTTCGCGGCCTGCAGCCCGGGCGCCCCGTAACAGATGGCCACGGTCGAGACCAGCAGGGGAAACCAGCAGAGGCGCAGCGCGAAGAGGAACTGCGAGACGAACTCGCCGCCGTAGGGGTAGGGCGGGCGCAGGGCCGAGGAGATCGTCCTGCCCGTGAGGATCATCATGTCCCCCACTTCCTCGAGCAGGTTCCTCGTCGGGAAGTACACCCGCTCGGCTGCGCTGCGAACCATCTCTCCCAACCCCTCCTCGGGTAGCGGTCGACCTCGCTGAACTCTACGACATGCACCCCGGGCGAGCCACCGCCACCGCCAGAGGCGCATCCGCCCCCGCTCGCCCGGCGCCAGCCCCACTGGTATCGTGGCGCGATCGTGAGGGGAGGGCCCAGAGTCTTCGGTGTCGGTCGGCGTCTGGCGCGCGGCGAGCTCTTCCAAGCGCCAAGGGCGCTCGCGCTCGCGACGGCCGCGGGCGCAGCTCTGCTGGCGACAGGTTGCGGCGGCGGCACCCGTCAGGACGCGGGCGAAGCGAGCGGCACGTTCGAGATGAAGGTGCTCCACGCCAGCTTCCCGAGCACCCAGGCGGTGGCTCGTCCCGCGAGCATGGTGCTGCAGGTGCGAAACACGGGCTCGCGGGCGGTACGCAACGTGGCCGTGACCGTGGACTCTTTTAACTACATCGAGAAATTCCCCGACCTGGCCGCCAACAAGCGTCCGATCTGGGCGATCGAACAGGGCCCCGGCGCAATCGCCAGACCGCCGGTGGAAACGCAGGAAGTGAGCATCCCGGGGGGCGGCCAGACGGCATACCTCAACACCTGGGCGCTGGGGCGCCTGGCAGCGGGCCGCACCGCGACGTTCGCATGGAAGGTCGTCCCCGTCAAGCCAGGCACGTACACGGTGCACTTCGCCGTGGACGCGGGCCTCGCGAGCAAGGCCAAGGCGCGGCTGGCGTCGGGGGGAGCGGCCAGCGGCAGCTTCACGGTCAAGATCGCCGGTGCTCCGCCTACGACGCACGTCGACCCGAACACCGGGCGCATAACAGCCGGCACCTACCCCGCCGGTCCCTAGCGCACGCCGTTCGAGGGCACCGGCGTTTGGCCCGGTGTCGAAAGAAGCGGCCGTCGATTTCGCCATTCGGTGATCCCCTTCGGCCTGCTTGGGACTACGATTGCTTCGGCCCTGCCCCTCGTCGGAGCCAGGAGCACCCACCCTTTTCTCCAGGAGGAATCGACCGAGCCCATGCCCAGGACCCGTCAGCAGAACGTCACCGCCGCCCAGTGGAGCGCCAACGGAGCCGCGCTCGGCTCGCCTGACCTGACCATCGCGGACAACCAGGTCTTCGGCGCCAACGTCTTCTCGGCCACCGTCCAGCGCCAGCGACTCCCCAAGCACGTGTACAAGGCGCTGCAGCGAACGCTGGCGCGCGGCGAGGCGCTCGACACCTCGCTCGCCGACGCGGTCGCCCAGGCGATGAAGGAATGGGCGATGGAGAAGGGCGCCACCCACTACACCCACTGGTTCCAGCCCTTGACCGGGTCGACCGCTGAGAAGCACGACTCCTTCTACGCCCCCGCCGGCGACGGCACGGCCATCGCCGAGTTCTCCGGCAAGGAGCTGATCCAGGGCGAGCCCGACGCGTCCTCGTTTCCGACCGGCGGCATTCGCGCGACCTTCGAGGCCCGCGGCTACACGGCCTGGGACCCGACCAGCCCGGCGTTCGTGCTGGAGAACCCGAATGGCGCCCTGCTGTGCATCCCCACCGCGTTCACGTCATGGACCGGCGAGGCGCTCGACCACAAGATCCCGCTGCTGCGCTCGATGGACGCCCTCTCTGGCGCGGCCGTCAGGGCGCTGGACCTGCTCGGGGTGGAGGACGCCTCGCGGGTCTTCACGACGACCGGCTGCGAGCAGGAGTACTTCCTGATCGACGAGCAGTACTTCTTCGAACGTCCGGACCTGCTGACTACCGGGCGCACCCTCTTCGGCGCCAAACCCCCGAAGGGCCACGAGCTGGACGACCACTACTTCGGCTCGATCCCCGAGCGGGTCCTCGCGTACATGCTCGAGGTCGAGCTCGAGCTGGCAAAGCTCGGCATCCCGATCAAGACGCGCCACAACGAGGTGGCTCCCAACCAGTTCGAGGTCGCGCCGATCTTCGAGAACTCGAATGTCGGCTCGGACCATCAGATGGTCACGATGCAGATCATGCAGAACACGGCACGCCGCTACGGCCTCGTGTGCCTTCTGCACGAGAAGCCCTTTGCCGGCGTCAACGGCTCGGGCAAGCACAACAACTGGTCGATGGGCACCGACACGGGCCTGAACCTGCTGGACCCGGGCGACACCCCGGCCGAGAACCTCCAGTTCCTGTTCTTCTGCGCCGCCGTCATCCAGGCGGTCAACAAGCACCAGGCTCTGCTGCGCGCCTCGATCGCCAGCGCCGGCCAGGACCATCGCCTGGGCGCCAACGAGGCGCCGCCGGCGATCATCTCGATCTTCATGGGCGCTGAGCTAGAGAAGGTCTTCACCGCGATCGAGGCCGGCAAAGTGCAGCCCTCGAAGCCCGGGTCGTTCCTCGGCCTCGGCACGCCCGTGCTGCCGTCGCTGCCGCTGCATGGAGGCGACCGCAACCGCACCAGCCCATTCGCGTTCACAGGCAACAAGTTCGAGTTCCGCGCACTCGGCTCGCAAGCCTCGCCGGCGTGGCCCAACACGGTGCTGAACACGATCGTCGCCGAAGCGGTCGACGAGCTCACCGACAAGCTGGGGAGCGCCCTGAAAGGCTCTGGTGCCACGCTCGAGAAGGCCGTCACCACAGTCGTCAAGGACGTGTGGGCCGCAAACAAGCAGATCGTCTTCGACGGCGACGGCTACTCCGAGGCATGGCACAAAGAGGCCGAGAAGCGGGGGCTCGCAAACCTGCGCACCACGCCCGATGCGCTTCCGTGGCTCATCGAGAAATCGACCGTGGCCGCCTTCAAGAAATACAAGGTCCTCTCAAAGCGCGAGCTCGAGTCTCGCTACGAGGTCTTCACCGAGCAGTACGTGATCAACATCAACATCGAGGCCGAGACGGCCGCCTCGATCGGCCGCACGATGGTGCTTCCGGCTACGGTCAGGTACCTCAACGAACTTCGGGCGAGCGGCCTCGAGGACCTCGTCGGCGAGGTCGAGCCACTGATCAAAGAGCTCCACTTCGCGCAGCTGAAGCTCGAGGACGCCAACCTCGACGAGAACCACCCGGATGCCGCGATCATGAAGGAGGCGCTCTACATGCGCGACACCGTCATTCCCGCCATGGAAGACGTCCGCGACGTGGCCGACCGCCTCGAGAAGCTCGTCGCCGACGACCTCTGGCCGCTGCCGAAGTACTCGGAGATGCTCTTCATCAAGTAGCGCCCAACGCAGTGCATGGCCCGGGCGCTCTCGGATGGGCGTCGGGCCGTGTGTCGTGGCAGCCGTGGCAGGGTCATCTGACGGTCGACCACACTCCTCGCGACTGCTGTATCACCATGGTCATACAGCAAGCTGGGAGGCACATTCGACCATCCGCGCCCACCGCTGCCCCGTCGTCCAGCTTCCGATCGCAGCTAGCATGGATAGATGGCCCGCGACTACCTGAAGGCGATCTCCGAGCACGTCGTGGTCTACGACGGCGGGATGGGCGCCACGCTGGAGCAGTTCGAGCTCACCAGCGAGGATTATGGCGGCCTGCCGGGGAAGTGTCACGAGGCGCTCGTGCTCAACCGTCCGGACGTGATCGAGGGCGTGCACAGCTCGATGCTGGAGGCCGGCGCCGAAGTGCTCGAGACCGACACCTTCCAGGCCTCGCGGATCAAGCTCGAGGAGTGGGGTCTCGCGGATTACACCGTCGAGATCAACACCAAGGCGGCCGAAATCGCGCGCAGGGCCGCCGGCGAGAGCCGCTTCGTCGCCGGCTCGATCGGCCCGACGGGCTACCTGCCCGCGTCCGAGGACCCCTCGCTCGGCCAGATCCGCTTCGGCGAGCTCGTCGCGGTCTTCACGGAGCAGGCCGAGGGCCTGATCGACGGAGGCGCCGACCTGCTGATCATCGAGACGGCGCAGGACATCCTCGAGGTCAAGGCCGCCGTCTTCGGCGCCCGCGCGGCCTTCAAGAGCACTGGGCGCACGCTGCCGATCCACACATCCGTCTCGCTGCTGCCCAACGGCGGCAAGATGCTGCTCGGCACAGACATCTCGGCGGTGCTGACCACACTCGAGGCCCTGAAGGTGGATGTGATCGGCCTGAACTGCTCCACCGGCCCCGAGGACATGCGCGACGCGATCCGCTTCCTGGGCGAGAACTGCCCCGTGCCGGTCGCGTGCATCCCCAACGCGGGCCTGCCGCTGCAGGGACCGGACGGCGAGACGATCTTTCCCGAGCGGCCCGAACCGCTGGCGGAGGCGCTGAAGGAGTTCGTGGAGCGCTACGGCGTGGGCATCGTCGGCGGCTGCTGCGGGACGACACCTGCCCACATCGCCGCGATCGTGGAGCGGGTCGGCGGACGCGGGGTCCAGCCCCGTCCGGCGCCGCGACCACCGCACCTGTCCTCGATGATCGCCTCGATCACGCTGACGCAGGAGCCGGCGCCGACGATGGTCGGCGAGCGGGTCAACTCGCAGGGCTCGCGCAAGGCCAAGGAGCTGCTGCTGGCCGATGACTACGACGGCCTGCTGCAGATCGCCGAGGACCAGGTCTCCGGGGGTGCGCACGTGCTGGACCTGTGCGTGGCCCTGACCGAGCGCAGCGACGAGGACGAACAGATGCGCCTGGTGGCCAAGAAGGTCTCGCTCACCCAGCCCGCACCGATCCAGATCGATTCGACGGAGCCGGAGGTGATCGAACGCGCGCTCGAGCAGATCCCCGGCCGGGCGATCGTCAACTCGGTCAACCTCGAGGCCGGCCGCGACAAGCTCGACCGCGTGGTGCCGGTCGCGCTCGCGCACGGCGCGGCGCTGATCGCGCTGACGATCGACGAGGTGGGGATGGCCAAGACGGCCGAGCGCAAGGTCGAGATCGCCAAGCGCATCCGCGATCTCTGCTGCGAGGAGCACGGGCTCGACCCGGAGCTCCTGATCTTCGACTGCCTCACCTTCACGCTGACCACGGGCGATGAGGAGTGGCGTCCCTCGGCGGTGGAGACGATCGCTGGAATCAAAGCCATCAAGGAGCAGATCCCGTCCGTGAAGACCTCGCTCGGAGTCTCGAATGTCTCCTTCGGCGTCTCCCCGGGAGCGCGGGCGGTCCTCAACTCGGTCTTCCTGCACCACTGCGTGGACGCGGGCCTGGACCTGGCGATGGTCAACCCCAACCACATCACCCCCTACTCCGAGATCTCAGACGTCGAGCGCGAGCTGGCCGACGACCTCGTCTTCAACCGCCGCGAGGACGCGCTCGAGCGCTTCATCGCCCACTTCGAGGCGAAAGGCGAGGAGGAGACTCAGAGCGCCGCCGACCCCACCGAGGGGATGGAGCCGGAGGAGGCCCTGCACTTCCACATCCTGCGCCGCCGCAAGGAGGGCGTGGAGGACTGGATCGACCGCAGCGTGGAGAAGATCGGCGCGGTGCCCACGCTCAACGAGGTGCTGCTGCCGGCGATGAAAGAGGTCGGCGACAAGTTCGGCGCCGGCGAACTGATCCTGCCGTTCGTGCTGCAGTCGGCCGAGGTCATGAAGAAGGCCGTCGCCCAGCTCGAGAAATACCTCGACAAGATCGAGGGCTACACCAAGGGCACCGTCGTCCTGGCAACCGTGTTCGGGGACGTGCACGACATCGGCAAGTCGCTCGTCAACACGATCCTCACGAACAACGGTTACACCGTTGTCGACCTCGGCAAGCAGGTCCCGATCCAGACCATCCTCGACGCCGCCGTCGAGCACGAGGCCACGGCGATCGGGCTGAGCGCGCTGCTGGTATCGACATCCAAGCAGATGCCGGCGTGCATCCAGGAGCTGCACTCCAAGAAGCTCGACTATCCGGTGCTGATCGGCGGCGCGGCCATCAACCGAGCGTTCTCCTTCCGCGCGCTCTACCCGGGCGGCAAGGACTCAGACGAGCTGTATGAGCCCGGCGTCTTCTACTGCAAGGACGCCTTCGAGGGCCTGGCCGTGATGGACCAGCTGATCGACGAGGAGGCCCACGGCGCGCTCGTGGAGAAGCTGCGCGCGGGCGCCACCGCCTTTCGCGAAAAGGGCGAGGCGCCTGTCGAGGAGGTCAACCTCGCCGATGACTCGGTCCGCTCGCCGGCGCACACGGACGTGCCCGTGCCCACCCCGCCCTTCTGGGGAGTGCGCGAGGTCGAGGTCGACCTCGACGAGGTCTACACGCACCTCGACACCCACGTCCTGTTCAAGCTGCACTGGGGCGGGCGCGGCGTCAAAGGCGAGGCCTGGCAGACGCTGCTGCGCGATGACTTTCGCCCGCGCCTGGAGCGCATGTGGAAAGAGCAGAGCTATCTGCGCCCGCGCGCGCTGCTCGGCTTCTTCCCCTGTTACTCACTCGGCAACGACATCGTCGTGCTCGACCCCGAGGATCGCACCACCGAGCTGACCCGCTTCGTCTGCCCGCGCCAACCGAAGGGCGACCGCATCTGCCTGGCCGACTTCTTCCGCCCGGGGATCGACGGCCAGCCGCCGGAGGAGCTCGACGTGATCGCGGTGCAGGCGGTGACGGTGGGCTCGGAGGTCACCGAGCTGATGGCCAAGCTGGAGACCGACGGCGAGTTCGCAGAGCAGCTGTTCGTCCACGGGCTGGGCGTGCAGACGGCCGAGGGCCTGGCCGAGTGGCTGCACGCACGTGCCAGGGAGATGCTCTCGATCGGCGCCACGCAGGGCCGGCGCTACTCGTGGGGCTACCCCGCGGTCCCAGAGCAGGCAGAGCACCTGAAGGTCGAGAAGCTCCTCGGTCTCTCGCGAATAGGGATGTCGATCACCGACGGCTATGCGCCCGAGCCCGAGCAGTCGACGCTCGCGCTCGTGGCCCACCACCCTCAGGCGATCTACTTCGGCACCCGCCAGGGACGGCTGCTGCCCGACGGCTCGCCCGACGACGTCATCCGCGGATCGAACCGCGACCCCTCGCTGTTCGGCGAGCTGGACGACGAGGATCCGCCGGAGGGGGCTGTGGAAGGCGAGGACCCTCCACAGGGGAGGGCAGGCGAGCCCGCGATGGCGAGCGAGGGCGCTTCGTAGCGCAGCCTGGCCAGCTCCAGGCGAACGAGCCTGACATCGACAAGGCTGAGCCGCGAATCGGCTTCACGCCCACGGGCAGGACGATGCGCAAACGGCTGGCGCCTCTCCGGTGACACGCTCTGAAAGCTCCCCACGGCCCGGCTATCGGCCGCGCGCCGACCCGACTGAAGCCCTGCAAGCCCGGCCGGTGGACGCTAGGAGTCTTCGCGGGGCGGTGGGCGAAACAGGATCCGCTTGACCTCGATCGCGGTGCCCCCGCCGAGGCGCAGCGCGGTCTGAAAGCCCTCGCCGCCCAGCTCGCCCGCGTCGAGCGCGCGGCGCAGCTCGTTCAACGCCGGGAGGTCCTCCTCGGCGACCCGCTCGCGCCCGATCTCCAGCAGGATCAGATGGCGCGGGCGCTTGAGCGCGGCAGCCATCCGCACGAACGGCTCGCGCTCGGCAGGCTCGAGCCCTGCGGCCGCCAGCACCACCGTCTCACGATTCTCCAGGCGCTTGGAGACGGCCGCCAGCAGCAGCTCTTCGGAGCGGGGCTGCATCTCCTCCTCCGACACACGCCCGGCCAGCAGCGCTCGGACCTTGTCGAGCGACAGCAGCGAGGCACGATCCTCGATCAGTCGATCGAGAAAGCCATCGCGCTCCTCGGTGGACGCGGAGACGACGACGAGCAGGCTGCCGGGCGAGTAGCGCAGGCGGTCGGCCGGGGCGAGCACGCGGCAGTGGACGGTCAGGTCAGCCGGGCGAGGCGGGGCGCCGTCGCGGCGCGGACGATCGGAGGACCAGCCGGTCCGCTCGTCCTCTGAGATCTTGACGCTGCGCGCCGGAGGTCGTGAGGCCATACCCCCATCATGCCCGAACCGCGGCCCACACCCCCTCACCCCCCGCCAGCGGCCTCCTCGGGACAGGTGCTGTGCACATCGATCAGGGCAAGCTTGGCGGCACGATCGAGGCGCTTGATGCGCGCCTCCTCGCGCATGGCGGCCCTGCGGTCGGCCATGGGAAGCGCGAGGGCCAGCTCCAGTGGACGACGGCTGGCCGTGTAGCGGCTGGCCTTGCCCGCGCGATGACGATCCAAGCGCCTGTGCACGTCGATGCTCCAGCCCGTGTAGAGCGAGCCGTCGGCGCACCGCAACATGTAGACCCAGGCCTCGGCCATGACCGATCGATACGCCGCCGCCGCGCCGATGCCTGCCCGGAGCCTACGATTCGCCGGGCGCAGACGCCGTGGCGGTGGCGAGGGGGGCTGCCACAGAAGGCGGCAGTGGCCCGAGTGTCACGGGTGCTGCGTGCACCGTACGCAGCCGGACCTCTCTCCAGGAGAGTCCCTCGTTGACCAGCGCGGGCAGGCCCATTACGAGCGCAGTCGCAAGCTCGATCACCTGCAGCACGATCCCGTAGGCGATCGCATCGGGTGTGGAGACGTGGTAGGCACCCACGAGCACGGCCGCACAGGCGAGTTGGAAGACACCGACGTTGGCGGGGGTGGCGGGCACCACCGCCGTTGCGTTTACCGCGAACAGGATCGCAGCGGCCCCCCCGATCCCCACGCGGGCATCCAGCCCGAACGCCATCAACAGCAGCCAGCAGCTGATCCACTGCAGCGCCCAGGCTCCGAGCTGCACCGCCGTGGCGATGACCGCCTGACGGGGGTGGGCGAACACGCGCAGCCCGTCCCTGACACGGGCCAGGGCACTGCGCAGAGCGACGATCAGCTCCTGCATGCTCGCACGGCGTTGGCCGACATGAGATCGGTCTGCCGCGCGCGGCACGAGCACGGGCGCGATCACGATCGCCACCAGCGCCGCCAGCGGGGCCAACGTGACTGCGACAAGCGCCCCGTGATGACCGTCGAGCGGATCGAAGCTCGAGAGCATCGCAGCACCGAGCAGCGTAAGGGCGAGCAGGTTCAGCAATGTCTGGCTGACCATCGTGCCGAGCACCACGGGCAGCGTCTCTCGGGCGCGGCCGAGCCGGCGGGCCACGATCAGCGCACGCGAGGGCTCGCCGAGGCGAGCCGGGAGCGTGGCCGACATCAGCACCCCGATGAAGGTGCCCTGCATGGCGTCCCTGCGTTTGGCGCGCCGCCAGGTCGGCGCGGTCGAGAGGATCGCGTGCCATGCGATCGCACGGGCGAACATCGAGACACACATGAGCCCGAGCCCTGCTGCCACGAGCCCCGGCTTGGATGCCAGCAGGCTGGCGGCCACGCGACCGACACCGATGCGCTGGAGGGTCGCCAGCACAAGCATGAGGCCCCCCAGGCAGGACACGAACAGTGCTGCCCGCCGCAACGCCCGTGGTGCGCTGCGGCGCGGGCTTGCCTCCTTGCGCCCGCCCCCGGGCAGCCTCGCCAGGCGCTCGGCGGGAATCCGCGGCAGCAGGTCGGCGGGAGCCAGGCCGTAGCGCACGGCCGCGGCGCTCATCGTCGTGGCTCGTCTGCCGACCGCCCGGGCCTGCTCGTAGGTGTCGAGCACCTCAGCGGCCACACGTGGCCAGGCAAAGCGCTCGGCGCGCTCGCGCGCCGCGAGCGCCATGCGGGCGCGCAGCGGATCGTCGAGCGCGAGTCGGCGCAGCGCCTCCGCCAGCGCCAGCGCATCGCCGGCTGGGACCAGCAGCCCGTCGAGGCCGTCACGCACCACGTCGCGGTAGCCGGGGATGTCAGATGCGATCACGGGCGCCGAGGCAGCGAAGGCCTCGGTCAGGACCATCCCGAAGCTCTCCCCGTGCAACGAGGGAGCACAGACGACGTCCGCGCTTGCGAGCTCTGAGAGCTTGTGCTGCTCGGAGACCTTGCCGAGCGCCCGCACCCCGCGATCGTCGAGCATCATGTGCGCGACCTCCTCGGGTCCGGCGCCGACGAGCGTGAGCGTGGCCGGGATCTGGTCGCGAAGCGCCTCGAAGGCCCGCAGCAGGACGGGTAGGCCCTTGCGTTCGACGGCCTGGCCGACGAAGAGGATGCGCAGGGGGCGTCGCCGACGCCCCAGCCCAGCCTCGAGCTCGGTCTCGGTCTCGGTCGGACGAGGTTCCTGTAGCTGGACGCCGTTGGGGATGATGCGGTAGCGCCCGCCGTAGAAGCGGCGGGCGGTCCAGGCGGCGGCGTCGGAGACCGCGATGCGCGCGTGCAGGCGGTTCATGCGCCGCCGCCCGCCGAGCGGGATCGCGGCGATGCCGTTGGTGAGGACGTTCTCGGAGTACGTGTGGAAGGTCCCCACGAGCGGCAGGTCTCCGGCCGAGCAGAGCGCATCCCACCCGAGGACCGGAACGATCGGCTCGTGGATGTGTAGGACGTCGTATCCGCCCGTGCGCAGCTCATGACGCAGCGCGAATACCGAGTGCGGCGTGAGTGCCATGTTGGACACGGCGCCGTTGGCGGGAAGGCCGACCGTGCGCCCGAGCGAGACGAAGTCCTCGCCGACCGAGCGGGGCTGAGGGCGAGCGCCGCGATGCAGTCTCCTGGAGAACTCGTCGTCGGGGTCGAACGGCGCCAGGATGCGGGCCTCGTGGCCCTCTGCGCCGAGCTCCGTCGCGAGCGCCTCGATATGACGGGTGACGCCACCCGGATACGTCCACGAGTACGGCGACAGGAGCGCGATCCGCACGACCTCATACTGTATCCGTCGGCGAGGAGGGGAGCCGGCCGGATCGGGTGGGGCAAGCAGGCTCTCCGGTGCGATAATCGAGGGAATGAGCACACGCCGCTTCGTCAAGTACACGTTCTTGAAGCTCGAACCGGAGTGGCGCAGGCTCGATGGCGACCGGCGGGCACAGGACAAGCGCGAGTTCGCGGCCGCCTGCGAGGACTTCGCCGACGGGCACCTGCTGCAGACGTTCTCGCTGGTGGGGACGCGCGGGGACGCCGAGCTGCTGCTCGTCTCCGAGGCCGAGAACCTCGATCGCATCCACGAGTTCCACGTGGTCCTGGCCCAGAGCGGGCTGATGAAGTGGGCGCAGATCCCCTATTCGTTCCTCGGAATGCGCAAGAGCTCGGAGTACTCCGAGGACGAGCGCAATGTGGTGCGCGGCTTCCGCGGACGCTACGTGTTCGTCTACCCCTTCGTGAAGTCGCGTGAGTGGTATGCGCTGCCGGCAGAGGAGCGCTGGCGGATCATGCAGGGCCACATCCAGGTTGGCCGCGAATACCCGGGCGTGGACAATCACACGACCTACTCCTTCGGCCTCGACGATCAGGAGTTCGTGGTCGCCTTCGACACCGACGACGTGGGCACGTTCCTCGACCTCGTGCAGCGGCTGCGCACGACGGAGGCCTCACGCTTCACGATCCGGGACACCCCCAGCTTCACCTGCCTGGCGATGTCGCTCGAGCGCACACTGAACGCGCTCGACGGCGAGCCCGTGGCTCTCGAGACACCCGTGCCGACGGTCTGAGGCCCCGCGTGGCCAAGCGCGCCGGCAGGCTGACCGCAGCAGCACCCGCCAAGAGCGCGCCCGAACCCGCCCGCCGGGCGCGGACCTCGACGCGAAAGGCGCTCGCGGCGCTGAGTGGCGCGGACCCGGTCCTCGCGAGGCTGATCGAGCAGGTGGGCCCTCTTCCCGACGCGAGGGAGGGACGCCCCGACCCCGAGAACCACTACGGGGCGCTGGTTCGCTCGATCACCGGACAGCAGCTCTCGGTGCTGGCCGCCCGCGCTATCTATGGGCGCCTGACGGCGCGCTTCGGCGAGCGCCCGCCCACTCCGCAGGAGCTCCTCGACGACGACCCCGAGGAGCTGCGCGCGGCCGCCGGACTCTCACGCGCCAAGGTGAGCTACCTGCGCTCGCTGGCCGAGCACGTGCTCTCGGGGGAGCTCGAGCTCGAGCGTCTGGACGAGCTGGGCGATGAGGCGGTGATCGCCGAGCTGGTGGCGGTCAAGGGCCTGGGCCTGTGGACCGCCCAGATGTTCCTGATGTTCCACCTCGAACGCCCCGATGTCCTGCCCGTGGGAGACCTCGGCATCAGGCGCGCCATCGAACGGGCCTACGATCTCCCCGAGCTTCCGCTGCCGGCGGCGATGGAGGAGATAGCGCTCCCCTGGCGCCCGCACCGGACGCTCGCGTGCAGGTACCTTTGGCGCTCCCTGCAGAACGAGCCCGGGTGAGGCGCCCGGGCGCCTCCCGGCCTATTTCTTCTTCTTGCTCGTGGTCTTCTTCTTGGCGGCCTTCTTGGGGCCGTAGAGCTTGCGGGCCTTCTTTTCGCAGGCCGCACGCTTGCTCTTCTGCTTCATCTTCCTACAGACCTTGAGGGCTTTGGCGAGCTTCTGGGCCCGCGTCACCTTGAAGGAGGCCACGCCCTGGCATCCACTCGCCACGATGTTCGTGGTCTGTTTGATCACCGCGCCGCTCTGGGCGGTGATTTCGGTTGGCATCGTGAGGTTGGCGCCGCACAGGCTGTAGTTCTTGCTCGCCGGCACGTAGGCCGTGAGGGCCGAGTGCGGCCCGGTCGGCAAGAAGGTTTCGAAGGTCGTGAAGGGTGCGTCCGGCGCCGATTCGAAGCGCGAATAGGTGATGCCTTTTTTGATGTCGGTCTTGCCGTCGAGGATCAGCGTGATGCCTTCACCCTGGAGCACGAACTCGACGTCCGGGAATGCCGCGCCGCCGTGGGAGACCAGGTAGGCGGGTCCCGTCAGCGGGCTCCCCAGCACCGGCGTGTGGATGACCGCGTAGCCGATGTTCGAGCCTTCGTCGCAAGTCGCAGGGTTGGCTTCGAAGACCGCCGCAACGCAGGCTTTCTGGATCGTGCTGAGGCGCGAGGGGAGCTGGAGCGGCAGGGTCAGGTCGACCTTGTGGATGTTCGCCTGACCGAGACCGCTCGATTCGACCTTCACGCTGAGGCTCGCGCCGTTGGCTTTGCTCGCCTGCGCGCCGACGCTGGCGGTCAGCTTGGGCGTGAAGGGGAGGCTCGCGCAGTTGCCCACCTGGTAGGGGGTGGAAACGGCCGCGCTTGCCCCTTCATAGCCGCCCAGCGTGCCCGTGACGCTCGTGGGGGTGCAGTTGGTCGGGTTGAACTCGAAGCCTTCGCGGTCGACGGTCACGTTCAGTTCTTTGATCTGCGCGGGAGCGCCTTTGACGATCTGCGGCAGCGCGTCGCTCGTGATCGTGGCGGCCGCCGTGTTGGGATCGATCGTGATGGTCGATCGGACCGGAATGTCACCGAGGTTGAACGGGCCGGCTTTGGCGTGCGTGACGGCGAGGATGCCGAACGGCGCACCCCTGTAGGGGCCGGTCAGATACACGTCACCTCCGAGCGAGACGGGCTTGCCGCCGAGCCCTGACAGCGCGGTCGAGTGCCCGATGTGGCTTTCGGGGCCGCATTCGTCTTTGGATGCCTGCGGTTCCGGACACGGCGTCACGGACGCGAGCATCGCGGCGGCGCCCGGAGGCAGGTGCATTTCGATCGTCTTCAGCGCCTGGTTGCCGTCCGGCCGTTTGATGTTCAACGTGAACGGGGCGAAGCTACCGGCCTGGACGTTGGTCGGTCCGGCTTCGAAGCTGGGGCCGAACGGAAGCGAGCTGCCGGGGCAGGCGCTGCCGTTGGGGCCCGAGGTGATCTGGAAGCTCGAGCCCCTTTCGGTCACGGTTTCTCCCGACCAGGTCGTGAAGTAGGCCCGGGCTCCGTAGCCGCCGCAGAACGCGGGCGTGGCCTGGGTGGCGCGTTCGGTGTTGAACAGGTGCAGGGTCAGCGTTTCGAAGGGCGTCTGGGGCGAGTTGGCGAACCTCGAGACGATGTGGCCGGTGTTCGGGTCGATCTTCACTTCGCCGGCGAGCTTGACCAGCACCTTGGAGTCTTCTTCTTCGGCCACCACGTAGAGCACCAGCGGCGACTGGAAGGGGTTGGTGTCCTGTTCGGCGAGGTAGACCGCGCCCTTCAGTTCCTTGGGCAGCAGCGGCGTCTTGATGTTGACGGTGCCGATCTTGGCGGCGTCGGGGCACGTGGCCGCGGCCGACGTGAAGTGCTGTTCGCCGAGCTCCGTTTCGAGCGCCGATCCGGTGTCGGAGCCGGCGCCGCCGAAGCCCGCCTGACCCACGCCGCATGTCTCGAGGCCGGTCGCCGCGCCAGCGGCTGTCTGCATGCCCACAGGCAGTTCGAGCGTCGTCGAGCGAATGTCGGCCTCGGCCCTGCCTTCGGCTTCGAGCGTGGTCTTCTGGGGCATGTTGACGTTGACCGTGAGGCCTGTGGGAGTGCTCGCCGCGTGCTTGTCGGGGCTGACTTCGATCGACGGGTCGAAGGGCAGTTCGTCGCAGCCGGTGAGGGCGCTGGGAAATTCGTAGGGCACCTTGAATGAGCTGGGTGCCCCTTCTTCTTTGAGCTCGAGGGCGTTCCACGCTTCCCCCGTTGCGACCGTCTGCGGAGCGCGTTCACACGAGGTGGGCAGCATCAGGAACGGTGAGGGCTGCGAGATCCCCGACGGTTCGCACCCGAGGGGCGGCTTGAAGCCCGCCACGTAGCCGCCCCGGCCGAGACAAGCCCAGCCGCGGGCGTGATCGTGACGCGGGTCGCCCGGCACGCCCCAGAACGTGACCCTGCTTCCCAGAACCTGCACGGACTGGGAGGCGTAGTGGATGCTGACGTTCACTCCATAGTCTTCGCCGGTGCGAACCGATGTGTTGAGGACGATCGGGACGTGCGCCACCTCGAAGCCGAACTTGGCGGGCTCGCCCGGGGCGGGTACGAGGTTGAAGACCGGGACGATGTAGTCCTCGTAGAAGAGCGTGATCGGGTCGTTGATGGTGACCGCCGCCACCCCGATGGCGGTGTCGGGTGCACAGTTGTTGATGGATTTTTCGTCCCCGGCACCGAAGTCGACATCGGAGCACTGCGGCACCGCGTTGGGATTGCCCAGCAGGCCGGCCGGCAGCTTGAATTCGAGGTTCTTCTGCAGAGCCGGCGCCGACGGCAGCGGGTGTTCCTGGAAGGGATACGATTCGTAGGTCTGGTTGAGATTGAAGGTCGTCGTCAGCTGGAAGGGGTGGCTGCCCGCCTGGGTGGCGGATTCGAATTCTTCGGTTTCGGGCGTGAGTTCATAGGATTCGACCCCGAACCTGGAGGGTTCACCGTTGACTTTGAGCTTCTGGTTGAGCGAGTCGCTCGACGGAGTCGCTCCACCGCCCGTCACCGTTACGTCGTTCTCGGGTTCCGACGCGACGGTGTTGTTCGTCTTGACGAGCATTTCGATTTCGAGCGCTTCGTATTCCGCGAGACCGCCGACGTAGGTGCATTCGATCTGTTTGGGCGAGGCCAGAGTGCAGGTGAATCCAGCTTTGTTCAGTTCCGATCCGGCCGCCCCTGGGACGCTGCGACTCGTGGCTACTATCTTCGTGGCCGTCACTTCCCCGGTGAGGGTGTCTGTGATCGTGACCGGTTCTGCGACGGTGCTGTGCGCTTCGGCGTCGCCGATGTTGCTGGCCGTGACCATGATCATGCCTTCGCCTTTGAGCGGCAGGTTCGTCGGCGCCGGACGCGATTCGAGCCTCCAGTGCGGTGCTGCGGGAGCCGCGGCAAGGGCCGGGGCAGCACCGAGGAGCGCCACCAGCAGCGTGCCCAGCGCCAGCCCTGTGCCGAGCGAACGGCTTCTTATCCGTTGCGGTCGGCTCATCATCCCCTGCTCCCGGTCGAGCTTTTCTTGGCGGTCGATTTGATCGGCCCATATTTCTTGCGTGCCTGCTTTTCACACGCAACGCGCTTGCTCTTGCTCTTGTTCTTCTTGCACGCCTTCAGCGCTTTCGCGAGCTTCTGGGCGCGCGTCAGCGGTTTCGTGGCTGGCTTGGCGGATTCTTTGCTGCCGAGGACCTGCACCTGCCCGAGGACGTTGCCGGGGCCCGAGAACGTCGCGGTCGCAGCCGCCGGGGAGGCGGGCGCAGAGTTGTAGGCGCCCTGGCACGCTTCGTTTTCACATGACTGCACCGGCACGGGCGGAGGCGGCGGACAGGGCGAGGACGCTTCGCAGATGTGAGCGTCATATACGTCGAAGTTGCCGTCCACGTCCTGGACCCCGAGTTTGGCCGCGGTGAGGAAGAACACGTCGTTGCCGCTCGCGCTGGCGTCGAGGAAGGCGGATTCGTGTTCGGAGGTGCCCGAGGAGATCAGCCCGACGCAGCCGCCTTCGCTGTGGCAGGCACCCACTTCGCTTGGCTGGTACTCGTACACGTTCTCGATTCCGATCTGCTGTTCTTCCCCCTTCACCGTGACGGTCTTGGTGGCCTTCGCCAGCGGCACGAGCGCATCGGCGCTGTTGAAGAACAGCCGACCGCTGTTCGAGAGGTAATGCGACTGGTAGAGCGCGCGGTTTCGTTCGAGCGATGTCCATCCCGGAAGGCTCCCCGCCAGCCACCGGTCAGCCCCGAATGCTGGACCCCAGACCTGGGACCTGTCGACGACCAGGCCGAGACCTTCGCCGGACCCTCCTCCGTTGTTGGATCCAACGTCGAACACGCCCGTCGGTCGTGCGCCGGTCGGGTTGCACGAGGCGCAGATCAGATCCTGGTTGACAGCGTCATAGAGATAGACCTCCTCGTCGAGTCGTTCGCCGGGGGCCTTGCTGCTCACGTCTTCGTTGTCGTAGCCGGTCAGGCTCCTGTTCGACATGAACGCCAGGTATCGGCCGTTGGGTGAGACGCGCGCGGTCATGTAGCCGAGATCGCCCGGGATGCCGGCGCCACCCCAGTCGGGCCGATCTTGCGAGGAGAGGACGGCGAGGAGCGTGGTCGGCGACCAGGTGCTGCCGTTGAAGTGGCGCATGTAGAGGTTGCACGTCGTGGTGGCCGGTTGTACTTCTTCTTCGGTGGTGCAGCTACCCCGGGTCGCACCCGGCGTGAGCGCCCCGTTGGCCGCGAAGTAGACGTAGGAGCCGTCTTCGCTCGCGCCGATCACACCGCCGCTCACCGTATGGTCCACGAGCAGATACCCGCTACCGCCGTTCGGGCCTTCCGGAGTCAGGTCCCTGAGCGTGCCCGTCAGTGGCGAGCCAGGAGCGTTGCCGCCGCTCAGTTCGTAGACGTATAGATCGGCCTCTTCGTTCACGCCGGCCCCGGCCTTCGAATCGGCGGTCAGCCGCTGCGGATCGGTGAAGAACACCTTCGACCCGTCGGCACTGGCCGTCTGGTAGATCGCGTTGGCCTTGCCTCCGCCCGCGGGCGCGCCGGGCTGAGGCAGGTCGAGCTGGAGCGTTTCCTGCGTCACGGTGTCCCGCACGTAAAGATGCGCCGCGCTCGTCCAGAAGACGCGCGAACCGTCGTTCGAGATCGCGTGCCTGACGTCCTTGTTGGCGACGCCGCCCAGTCCCACAAGCCCTGGTTCGACGTGTGTTTCTCCCTGAGCCTTCGGGAGGACGCTGATGAGTTCGAGCGGCTGTCCGGGACCCGACCACTCGTACAGACCGGGGGCGGCCGTGAACGAGTCGAAGGCGACATGGCTCAGGTCGGGCGTGGCTCCCACGAATTCGAGGCCTTCAGAGAGACCGCCGCCAAACGGCACGCCACCTGGAGCATTCGCTTTGGTGACGAGCGCGAGGTAGCCCGGGTTTGCCGGACTCATGAGCGTACCGTTGTGCACGGCCGCGTTGTAGTTGCCTTCTTCGGAGGACGTCGGCTGCAGCGGCGCGTCGTCACGCAGGTAGATCGTCTTTTCCTGAGCTTCGCCCGTTGTCAGCGGGGGCGAGAGCGGCGGCTGTTCCAGCGTGCCGGTGTGCGAGTTCCCCGACGACGGTTCGACGAGCGAGAGCGCGAGGTTGGGAGAGAAGAACTGATACTCGGGGGCCGCTCCGCTCAGAATGCCAGTGCCGGCCCTGTTGGGCGTGACGATGTCTTTCGAGAGCCATCCCTGCGAGCCGCGAATCGAGAGGATCTGGGTCAGTTCCGGGCTGCGGTTGCCTTCGGGTTCGTCCTTGGCCGGCATCGGCCCGTCCGCCACGAAGCTGATCGAGCGGCCATCTTCGGAAGCTTGGATCACGCCGCCTTCTTTGGTGATCGCTTCTGGTTCCGCGCCGTCCTTTTCCGGCGGAGAGACCATTTCCCATCCGCGCCCGTCGGGAAGTCCGCTGAGCAGCACAAGGATCGCGAACGTCTGTTCGGAGCTCGTCACCGTCCCGAATTTGTTTTCCGCGATGACCCGATAGCGGTAGCTACCGGGGGGCAGGCTCTGCACTTCCACGCTCGCCTGCTGGTTGCCGAAGCCTGCGGCTATGTCGGCCGACGCCGTCTTGGTGCAGGGCGAGGGCGTGGCGGCGCAGCTGCCGGGTCCGTATTCGAAGTAGTAATGGGTGTCGGCGCCGCTCGGATCGATCGTGGCGTTGAGCTGGGTCGCATTCGTGGCCGGCGCTTTCGGCGCGAGGCTCTCGGCCGAGGTGGCTTCGATCGCCGGCGGCCCCGGCGCTTCGCGCGCGAACAGGTAGACCTTGTTGGACGCGGCGTCGGCTACGTACACCGAACCGTCGGCGGGATCCACCGCAACGGCGTCCCCTTCGGTCAGGCCGGGGGCGCTCAGGCGCTGGATCAGCGTTCCGCCGGCGCTGAACACCCCGACCGTGTTGCGGGGTTTGCCGGCGACGGTCGTGGTGTTGTCCACGTACACGGAGTTGTCGGCGAGGTCTACGGCCACGGCGGTGCTGTTTTCGTTGTCGAGTTCCGCTTTCAGCACTTTCCCCGTGGTGCCGAGCTTCGCGACGACCGCGAGTTCGGTTCGTTCTTCCTCGGCCCATCGTTCGCGAGCGCTCGAGCCTTCGGTTGCTTCGGCGCCGGCATAGAAGTTGCCTTCGGAGTCGAGCGCGAAGCCCGGCCTCGGCTTGACCACTTCGGTCTGCACTTCACCCTGGAGTTCATTCGCCACGGCGTCGCTGAACTTCAGGATCGTGTGATTCGCCTGGTAGACGAGCAGCGTTCCCTGCGGGTCGATCGCCATGCCCTCGACCGTTTCGAGGGTTTCCTTTTCGCCTTCGCTCAGGAATTTGTGAATTTCGCCGAGCGGAGCGCCTTCGGCGCTGAACTTGTAGATGTACTTGCCGTTGTTGCCGACGACATACACGTCGCCTTTGGAGGGATCTCCGGCTTCCGTCGAGTTGTCCACGGCGATAGCCCCGACTCTCGCGACGGTGAATTCGGACACGAATTCCTCGTTCGTGATTTCGCCTTCTGTGCCGCGCACGGGCTTGAACTCCTCGACCCGTTTGTTTTTGTGGTCGGCCACATAGACGTTGCCGGTGGAATCGTTCACGGCCACCCCGACCGGTTCCGATAGCTGCCCGGCGCCTTTGCCGGTTCCGCCGAAGGCGAAGCTGAAGGTGTGCCCTCTCTGGCTCAGCGCCTGCGCTGGGACACTCCACACCAGCAAGGCCAGGATGAGAGCCACGAAGAACGCAAACGGGCTCAGCGCCTGTCGGACGACACCCGCGCGACCAGCATCGCTGTCAACCCGCCCTTGACCCCTCATCCCCTGCGCGTACATCGCAACTCTCTCCCGTTAATTCCTCTGCGCCCGAGTCTAGCGGCTCGGGGGGGCCTGTCAAGCCAGAAGCGGCGCTGGGCGCCTAATGTCATCCGCAAAGAAAAACGTGCGTGGGATCAATTGACCCCACGCACGCTTTCACTGCTGGGCCGCCGCGAAACGCGGTGGCCCGGACTATCGATCGACTGAGCTGTCTACAGCCTGATCTCCACTGCGGTTGCGTATGTGTCGCTGCCGGAGGTTTCCTCCAGCGACGGGGCGGGCCCAAGCCAGCCGGCGCCTGCGTTCAGTTCGGTTTCCAGTTTCTGTTCACCGAGACCGTTTTCGAACTTCTCCGAACCCGTCGTGCTCGTCACGTTCAGCGGGAAGTCTTCCCCACTGACGTAGCCGTGCGTACGGATCTGCGGGCCTTCACAGTTGAATTCAGAGCTGAGGCCCGTCGGTCCGCTTTTGCTCTCGAACGCGGTGCTGGCTTCGCCGGCTTTCGGCGAGCTGAGCGTACCGGCGAGGACCGGCGTCTGGATTACACCCGACGACTCACCGGCGCTGGTGCATTTTTTAGCGCTCGTTTCGCATTCTTCGAACGTGAACTGCTCTTCGACGGTCGTGGTACCGGTGATCTGGCCCGTACCCGTGCTTTTCGCACAGACGACCGGGGCACCGAAGGCCGGAGTCTTCAGAGTGGCCGTGCCGCCTTTGGCCGTGAATCCTGGGCCGGGCTCTTTTTCAAATCCACCCTTGTGAGCCTTGGCCGACTTCGTGGTGCACGCTGCGTCTGTGTATTCGCCCTTCTTCTGAGCGATACAGGAAGGCGGCGCACCAGGCGTCCATTCGTATGCGCCCTTCGAGGCCGGCTTACCCTTCTTGAGGAAGAGCGTCGTGCAGCCGGCGTCTGCGTATTTGCCCTTCGCCTTCGCGAGTTTCACACAGCTGCCGATTTCCGGCGATGCCTGTGCCGAGGCGGCGATCGCGCTGAACGCGAACACAGCCAGGAGGCACAGCCCCACAATCCTCATGCGTTTCATCTGTCCACTGCTCCTTTTCCCTCTAGGGTTAGATCGACCGACCCCGGTAATTCCCCTCCTCAGGACAGAGATGCCCCGAGACCAGTCGTAGCCGTCGGCCGTACCCCAGCCAACAGTGCTGTACGCCCGACCTTGGCAGAAAACACTTCCTGCGTCAAGGTCAAGCCCTTGCGACGTCGAGACTCCCCGGCGCCGATTCCCCCATGGGAATGCGAACGTTGCCGAAGGCCTGGGCCATCCTCTCCCCTTGCGACGCTTGACATCATGTCGCGGCGACGGTACCACAGCTCTAGCGCTCTCGTCAACCCCGCCGTATGCGGGGGTTTCACCGTTTTAACCGGCTGGCCGTCCAGACAGTTCCTGGCTGTACGACCAGCTCAGGCTCGGCGCTGCACCACCACTGTGCGGTCGGCCTCCGCGACGATCCCCCACCCCTGGGCGGCGGACCCGCGAAACAGCTCGTTTACAACCTCGGTTGGGCCGGGCAGCCCGCGCCCTCCCGGACGGCCCGCCCTGGCGTCGTGGAAGACGGCGCGCCCAGAAGGAGCGACGAAGCACTCCCACGAGCTCCAGTCCAGCTCGCACCCGGCCTGCGAGTGATCGCCGTCGATGAACAGGAGGTCCACCTGCTCTCCCGGCCACGCGGCGGCGACCTCGTGCGACAGGGCGACATGCCAGCGCACCGTGGGAGCATCGCCGCGCCGCGCGCGCAGCGCCCGGGTGACCGCGCGGCGAGTGGCCCACTCGGTCGCGCCCCAACCGCCGGGAAGCGCATCCGGGTGAGCCCCGAACGGATCGATCAGATGCAGCTCGGAGTCGCTCGCGAGCGCTCCGCAGAGCGCCACGGCCGAAGAGCCCTCATAGACTCCGATCTCGACCGCGCGACGGGCACCCGCGGCAGCATCGAGCAGCAGCCGGGCGTCGTCCTCGGAGTGCATCTGCCGCGGCGGGATCAAGCCGAGCCCCACCCCCAGCGCTCGCAGGCGCACGTCATCGCGCAGGCGGGCCGGCGTGAGGCTTCGCAGCTGTTGCGGCAGGATGGCCATTGACGCCAGCCTATGCGCACGCCGCGCCCGTCGGCGGCGGCTGCCCCTCAGCGCGCAGGCGCGACCAGGACAGCCACAGGCCGTAGGCCGGAAAGACGCGCGAGAGATCGGCGCTGGCCAGTCCCACGGGGAAGGCCGGATCGTCACGGAAGGTGTACTGGAAGACAGCCTGCACGCGCGGGTCGCCGTACCAGCTCAGCAGCTGTCGATCGAGCTCGCGGCAGCCCTCCTGTTCGCCGCCCGGGTCCTGGCCTCTCGGCTGGCCGGGATGCGGCGCGCCGACGCCCGCCTCTGTCACCCAGATCGCGGCGCTCCGCGCACAGCCGCCGCGCGCATCCAGCGCGTCCTCGAGCGCGCCCACGGCGTCCACCGACGGCCCGGCGGCGGGGCCGTAGCGGGCGTAGGCGTGGATCGACCATACGTCGCCAAGGCAGAGCACGTCCGCGGGGAGCGCCCCCACGAACTCCTTGACGCTCGTGGTGTGGGGCGAGCCCACTTCGAGGTCGTTGAGCTCGCCCAGCAGGAGGTGGTGGATCCCGCCCGCACCCCGCAGCTCGACTGCCATCGTGCGGGCCAGCTCGCCATAGACGGCCGGCGAGAGCGCGGAGGCGCTGGCATCGCAGCTCGCCCGCTGGGGCGAGATGAAGCGAGGATCGTTGGGCTCGTTCCACGGGCTCCACCATTCAAGCGCCACGCCCTGCGATGCAGCCATCGCCAGCAGCGAGCCGATCAGCGTCCGGTAGCCGGCCAGCGCCGCGGTCCGCAGCGGTCGTGCGAAGGTGCTCGTACCCGGCAATTCACAACCCGACGGGCCGATTGCCGCCCACGCGGGAGCGCCGAACACGTCGACCACCACGCGGAAGTCACGCGCGTCGCCCGCGGCCCGCTGCTGTGAGGCGATTGCGGCCAGCTGCGCGCGGATCCCCGCGTACGGTGCGCACGGGCTCACGCCGCGCGCGCACCCGTCCATCCGCGCTTCCAGGCGCGGCGGCGCGTCGCCTCGCGGCTGCAGGGCGGCCCAGTCGACGAGCAGCCGCAGGTAGGTGGGATGCAGCGCCGTGAGCTCCCTGCGGGCGATCTGGAACGCCGGCGAGGCCGACGGCGCGGCCCCCGGCGCCCACAGCAGGTTCACGTTGTCCTCGGTGATCCCGAGGGCCGGACCGCGTGGCGGCGGGGCGGGCGTGTTCCCGATGGAGACGTGCAGCGCAGCGGCTGATCCGCAGCCGACGCACACCAGGGCGAGAACCGCGGCGATCGCTGCCGAGACTGCACAGGGCGCGCGCGGCGCGCCCCGACCCAGCCGGGTCAGACCGCTGAGACCTGCTCCTCCTCGGCGACCCGGAAGGAGGAGCCGCAGCCGCAGGCTGCCACCACGTTGGGATTGTTCACCTTGAATCCGGCGCCCTGGAGGCTCTCCTCGTAGTCGATCGTGGAGCCGCTCACGAACTGCAGGCTCTCGCCGTCCACCAACAGCTTCAAGCCGTGGCTCTGGAAGACGATGTCGCTCTCGCGCTCCTCGTCGAAGGCGAGCTGATATTGAAAGCCCGAGCATCCCCCGCCGCGCACGCCCACCCGTAGCCCGGCCACGCTCACGTCCGCCTGCTGGGAGGCAAGAAACTCGTGCACCTTCTCGGCGCCCTTGTCTGTGATCTCGATCATCGCTCTGCTCCTGTGGACGGCTCCAAGACTTTCCAAAGTATAGCGCCCGCGCGGCCGCCCCTGAAAGCGTCTGCCGATCCTCTACGCTAGGAGCAAGGTGCCCTCTGCCGAGGACATAAAGCAGCGCATCGAGTCCGCCATCCCGGGGGCGCGCGCCGAGGTGCAGGACACCACCGGTGGCGGCGATCACTTCAGCGCGACCGTGACCGCCGATGCGTTCGACGGACTCACGCGCATCCAGCAGCACCGCCTCGTCTACGAGGTCTTCGGCGCGGAGATCGGCGGAGCGATCCACGCCCTCGCGCTCAAGACACAGATGCCCACGAAGATCCAGACCCACTGAAACCAGGAGCCTGCCATGTCCGCCAGCCAGTTCGAGCCGATACCGATGTTGAGCAGCGAGCCCGCTGCCGCGCCGGCGCCCAGCGACGATTCCAACCCGATCCGCGACGCGATCGCCGAGGCGATCGGCGAGCACAAGGTGATCCTGTTCATGAAGGGGACCCCGGAGGCCCCGGCCTGTGGCTTCTCAGCGCGCACCGTCGCGATCCTGCAGTCGCTGGACGCGCCCTTCGCCGCCGTCGACATCCTGCCCGACCCGAGGATCCGCCAGGAGCTCTCGGCGATCTCCAACTGGCCCACGATCCCGCAGCTGTTCGTCGATGGCGAGCTGCTCGGGGGCTGTGACATCGTGACCGAGATGTACGAGTCGGGAGAGCTCGCGCAGGCATTGCTGTAGCTTCTGGCGCCGCATGGCTCCCGTTGCGGTCGCGACCGACAGCACCCACTATCTCCCTCGAGCGCTCGCCGACGAGCTGGGCATCCACCAGGTCAGCCTGTACGTGGGCTGGCAGGGTCAGCCCGAGCCTGAGCTTGAGATGGACGGCTTCGACGCCTTCTACAAGCGTCTCGGCCGCGACCCGGAACTGCCGATCACCTCGCAGCCCTCGATCGGCGACTTCCTGAACGCGTGGGAGCCGCTGCTCGACAGCGGCCACGACGTCGTCTCGGTGCACCTCGCCGGCGGGATCTCGGGCACCTGCGAGGCGGCGCGCCAGGCCCACGGGCTGCTCGGCGAGCGGGGGCTCAGCGAGCGCGTCGAGGTGATCGACGGCGAAACGGCCTGCGGCGGCACCGGACTGCTGCTGCTCGCCGCCGCCGCCGCCGCTCGCGCCGGCGCCGACAAGGACGCGGTCGCAGAGCGTGTGCGCGAGGCACGGCGGGCGCTGCGCATATGGTTCTGCCTGGACACGCTGGAGTACCTGCGCCGCGGCGGGCGCGTGGGCAAGGCTCAGGCCTGGCTCGGAGGCACGCTGAAGATCAAGCCGATCCTCTCGCTGGAGTATGAGATCGTGCCTGTCGAGCGGGTGCGCACGGCCGGGCGGGCGTTCGAGCGCATGGTCGCCTACGCCCAGGATCTCCACGACGCCGGATCCGACGGCTGGGTGGTGCAGCACATCCAGGCCGGCGATCAGGCCCAGCGGCTGATCGACCGCTGCCGGGAGATATTCGACTCCGAGCCGCTCTTCTGCTCAGAGGTCGGGCCCGTGATCGGCACCTACACCGGTCCCGGGCTCATCGGCGTGGGCGCGCTTCCACGCACGCTGCTGAGCTGATCAGCGGCGACGACGACGGCGACGCAGCAGCCGGACGCCGATCAGCAGGCCGACGGCCGCAGCCCCCATCGCAATCTCGCTGCTGTGGCGCTCCACGTGGGCGCGCCAGTCGGTCGCGCGCGTGACCTCCCCGCGCAGGCGCTCCACCGAGATCGCCAGCTCCTGGCGGTTGCTCTCGATCGAGCTGCGGATCTCTGCGGGTGAGCGCTGAGCCATCAGCCCTCGCCTCCCGAGGCCGCCGGATGCGGCGCTGCGCCGGCCCGCGGCGCGCTGTCGGGCGCGGGCGGGCTCGCGCTGACCGCGTCGCGGATCTTGCGTGCCTCCTCAATCGCCATGCTCGGCACCGGCGGCGATGAGCGTTTCACTGCCCTGGCGGCGATCGCGCCGGCGAGGACGCCGAGCACGACCAGGATGACCGCCATCGCGAAGAACCCCCAGAAGTAGGTGAAGTTGTTGCCCGGCAGGTAGTAGTAGAGGAGCCACGCGCAACCCACGAGCACGAATATGAGAGCCATCAGGAAGAAGACGCCGGCGGCGACGGCGACCACGGTGCCCTTGATGAGCTTGGTCGCCTTTTCGCTCACCTCCGCCTTCGCCAGCTCGATCTCCTCGCGTACGAGCAGGGTTGCGCGCTCGGAGACTTCGGCGATGGCCGTGGCTATGTTCTGCGGCTGGCCCTCGGGCTTCTCGGCGCCAGGGGGTGGCACGGGGGTGCTCACTCCGGCGGCTCCTCGTCGAACAGCCGCCTCCAGATCACGGTCGCCGCGCGGGTGGCTGCGATGCTCGCCAGGGCGCTCATACCCGCTAGCAGGCCCGACCACATCAGGCGCTTGACCATCTCGTTCTGCATCATCCGGGCAGTCTATTCCCCGCGGGGGTCGCAACTATGCGCCGAGCGGCCCACGGAGCCGAATCCCCTCCCATGGGCACTGTCTCAGCGCAGGATCGGCTGCTCGCCCGCGCCGGCCTCGAGACCGCCACACACGGTCTCGACCACGAGCCACTTGGCGCGCTCGAACTGCTCCTCGCCCTGCGGCAGCAGTCCGAAGATCCAGCCGGTGAGCAGCTGCTCGATCGCCCCGTAGAACGCCATCGCGGCAAAGCGCGGTTCGATCTCCGCCTTGAACACCCCTTCCGCCTGCGCCTCGGTGACGATCCCGCCGATCAGCTCGTAGGCCTCCCGGATCTGGCCGATATGGGTCTGCCCGAAGGAGTTGGCCGCGCGCGTGACCTCGACGATGATCACCTTCATCAGATCGGGATCGTGCCGGTAGCTGTCGATGATGAACGACGCGATCGCCCTCAGCTTGTCGCGGACGGGGATCGCTTCGGCGTCTACCTCGCGGATCAGCGCGAGCATCACGTTCCAGCGCTCGAGGAAGAGCGTGTCGAGGACCTCGTCCTTGGATCCGAAGTAGTGGTAGACGAGGCCATAGGCCACGCCTGCCTCATCGGCGATGTCCGACACCCGGCATGCGTGAAAGCCCTGGCGCGCGAACACGCGCACGGCCGCATCGAGGATCACACGGCGCTTGTCCGGGGACTTGGCGCGCGGAGCCGGCGTTCGCCCCGCGCTCACGCGGGCACCTCCCCGGGCCAGCGGTAGGCGCCCGGCCGGCGGTTGGCGAGCGAGGGTAGGCGCGTGCGGATCTCCCGCTGGCGCTCGAGATCCAGATCTGCGAGGACGTAGCCCTCGCCGTCGGCGGCCTGCGCGAGCACCACCCCCCACGGGTCCACGACCATGGAGCGTCCGCCAGAGTGCTGGCCGCCCGGATGCTCGCCCACCTGGTTGGCCGCGATCACGAAGGCCTGGTTCTCGATGGCGCGCGCCCGCAGCAGCGGCTCCCAGTGATCGCGCGTCGTCGCCAGCGTGAAGGCGGCCGGAACCGCGATGATGCGCGCGCCGAGCACGGCGAGGATCCGGTAGAGCTCAGGGAAGCGCAGGTCGTAGCAGACCGACAACCCCAGCTCCTGCCCGCCGGCGGTGTGCGAGAGGACGATCTCCTCGCCGGGCTCCTCCAGCTCGGACTCGCGGTAGACGCGCCCGCCGACCTCGACGTCGAACATGTGGATCTTGCGGTAGACAGCCCTGATCTCCCCGCTGGGGGCGACGTGCACGGAGGTGTTGGCCAGCTTCTCCTGGCCGGGGACCAGCTCCAGGATCGAGCCGGCGAGGAGGTCTATCTGCAGCTCGCGCGCGAGCTCCCGAGCCCAGCGCACCGAGGGACCGCCCTCGAGCGGCTCGGCCGCGGCCCGCATGTCCTCCTCGGAGCCCATGGCAGTCCACTTCTCGGGGAGTACGACCAGGCTCGCGCCATCGGCGGCGGCTGCGCGTGTGAGACGGTCGGCGGCAGCCAGGTTCCTGGCCCGATCGGCGCTGGAGCTAAGCTGAACTGCGGCGACCCTCAAAGCAAGTTCCCTCCCGCGGACGCCATGCCCGCAGAGTCCCCGGGCACAGGACCCTCGAGATAGATTGACTGGTCAGTCAATGCCACAGAGCATAACGCCAGAGAGCCCGCGAGTGGTGGCGCCCGCGCAGCTCGCGCCGGTCGGCTCCCGGCTCTTCCACGGCGCCCGGCCGCTGAAGCGCTGGCGCTACGTGGGCGTCTTCTGCGAGGAGCTGATGGCGTGTGCGGCGCTCGTGCAGATCGGCCTCGCACGGCAGTCGTTCTGGGCGCTGCACCTGCGCGACGGGTCGGGAATGCGCGAACGCACCAGGCTGTTGCCGCGCCGCGGCGAGGTGGAGCTCGTCCACGGCCGCCCCGACGCCGGAGCGCCTGTCGGGTCGGCCACGCCGGGAGCGGTACGGGTGCGCGACCGCGGGGTGCGCCTCGATCTGCGCCTGGAGGAGGAAGCGGGGATCGAGGCGCTGTGCGCCGATGGTCGCTCGCGGGTGTGGACCCGCAAGCAGGCGGGGATCGCGGTGAGCGGCACGCTCACGCTCGACGGCGGGCCGGAGCGCCGGATCGAGGCGCTGGCGGTAATAGACGACACCGCCGGCTATCACTCGCGCGTGACCGAGTGGCGCTGGAGCGCGGGCGTCGGCGAGGGACCGGACGGCACCCCCCTGGCCTGGAACCTCGTCAGCGGCGTCAACGATCCTCCGGCGGGCAGCGAGCGGGCGGTCTGGGTCGACGGACGCCCCACGGAGACCGAGCCGGTCAGCTTCGCCGAGGATCTGTGTTCGATCCGCTGCCAGGACGGCGGCGAGCTTCGCTTCCACCCCGAGGTCGAGCGCCGCCGGCACGACAACCTGGTGCTGCTCTCGAGCGACTACCGGGCGCCCTTCGGAACCTTCTCGGGAGTCCTGCCCGGTGGCGTCGCGCTCGCGCGCGGCCTGGGCGTGGTCGAGCACCACCGGGCACGCTGGTAGGCAGGCCACCTGCCGGGCACTCGGCTCAGCGCTCGGCTCCTCCGCGGTGGTCGCGCAGCGCTGCGAGCAGGAGCTTGGAGTGCATGGCGCCGATCAGCTCGCGCAGCGGCTCGACGCCCGCGGCCACGATCTCCATCGCACGCTCGACCTCGACCTCGCCCGCCAGACGCCCCAGCAGCGCCCGGACCTCCTCCTGCACGAGCGGCTCCAACGCCTTGCGGTAACGCAGCGTGTCGTACACGGTGAAGCCGAGCGCCTCCTCATAGCCGCCGGCGCGGAAGTTGGCGATGGCCTCGATGATCTTGACGTCGTCCTTGTCATAGCCGCGCTGATTGGGCGTGAGCACGCCGATCTCGGTGAGGCGCTCGAGCACGTTGCGCGGAACCCCGTAGCGCTCCTGGACGGACTTCCTGGATACCCGGCCGCGATCCTCGGCTGTGGTCAACGCGCGCTCGAGGATGCGGTCCTCGAGCTCGATCAGCGCTCGCACCCGCTCGGGGTCGTCCTCGAGGGCTCCCTTGATCACGCGCAGGGGCATGAAGCGCTCCTCCTGCAGACGCTTGATCAGCGCAATCCGCTCGACATACTCTGGCGGGTAGTAGGCCATGTTGCGGCTCGTCCTGAGCACGTCCTCGCCGGCGCCGAGCAGGCCCTCGCGCAGGTAGTAGCGGATGGTGCCCGGGCTGACGCCAGAGCGCTCGGCCAGCTCGCTCATCTTCAGCAGCGGCCGCTGGGCATCCTCGGGCTCGGCCGCCACGGCGGTCACGGCCGCCTTCGCCTCCGCGGCACTCGCGCGCACGCGCGTGCGCGCGCGAGTGCCCTCTCCCGCACTGACACCGGCACCCGCCACGGCTGGCCGGCTCACGCCCGCAGCGTGGCGTCCTGGCGAGACTCGGCCGGCCCCGCCGCCGCGCCGCTCGCCAGCAACTCGGCCACCTCGGCCCCGGAGTAGCCGGCCGCGAGCAGCACCGCCTCGGTGTGCTCGCCGAGCGCCGGGCCCGGCAGGCGCGCGTGGTCGCCGGGAGTGCGGGTCAGCTTGACCGGGACGCCGAGCTGGCGAACCGTGGCCTCGGCGCCCGGCTGGTCGATCTCGACGACCATCTCCCGCGCGCGCACGAGCTCGGAGTCCATCGCCTCGTCGAGCTCGAGCACTGGCTCCAGGCAGCAGTCGTGCTCCCCGGCAAACGCCTCCCACGCGGCGCGCGTGCGCGAACGGAAGATCTCCTGGACCTGGACGTGAGCCGCCGAGCCCGGGCGCTCGAACTGCGCAGCGATGAGCTCCTCGCGTCCCACCCCGCGGCACCACGCCTGCCAGAACTTCGGCTCGAGCGCTCCCAGGCTGACCCAGCCGTCGGCGCATTCATATGGGCGGTAGCAGATCAACGATCCGGCCAGGGGGAGCTCGCCGCGGCGCGGAACGGTGCCATCGGCGAAATAGGCACCGGCCACCATCGCCAGCCACGACAGCGCGCCGTCGGCCATCGAGACATCGACCATCTGGCCTTCGCCGGATCCGGCCCCGTGCTCGCCGCCGTCACGCTCGCGCAGCGCCGCCAGGATCCCAAAGGCCGCCATCAGCGCCCCACCACCGAGGTCCGCGATCTGCCCTGCGGCCTGGACCGGCTCGCCACCGAGCTCGCCCGTGAGCCCCAGCAGGCCGATCAGGCCGAGGTAGTTCATATCGTGCCCGGAGGCATCCCGCTTGGGGCCGTCCTGACCGTAGCCGCTGATCGCGCAATAGACGATCCCGGGGTTCTCCTCGCGCATGCGCTCATAGCCCACGCCGAGACGGTCGAGAACCCCGGGCCTGAAGGACTCGAGCACCACGTCGTGTTCGCGAACGAGCCGCAGCAGCGCCTCGCGGCCGCCGTCGCTCTTGAGGTCCAGGCGGATCGAGCGCTTGTTGCGGTTCAGCGACAGGAACAGAGCAGAGCGCGCGCTCTCGTGCGCGCCCTCGTAAAAGGGCGGCGACCAGCGAATGTAGTCGCCCATGCCGGTGTCCTCGACCTTGAGCACCTCGGCGCCGAAGTCGGCCAGCAGCAGCGAGCAGAAGCCCCCGGGCAGCAGGCGCGAGAGGTCGAGAACGCGGATGCCCCGCAGTGGCAGGCTCACGCGCCCACCTGCTCACGCTGGGCGATCCCGAGCATCGCGCGGGCCTCCTGCACGGTCGCCGGGCGCCGGCCCATGTCTTCGGTCATGCTCCTCGCCTTGGCGATCAGCTCGCCGTTCGATTTCGCCATCTCACCGCCCGGCAGGTACAGGTTGTCCTCGAGCCCCACCCTGATCGAGCCGCCGAGCGTGAGCGCGGCTGCCACCAGCATCCACTGGTCGCGCGAGATCCCGATCACGCCCCAGTGCGAGCCCTCGGGAATGTTCTCGACCATCGCCGCCAGGTTGCGGGCGGTGGGCGGTATGCCTCCCACCACGCCCATCACGCAGTCCACGTGCAGGGGAGTCTTCAGCACCCTCATGTCGATCAGCGGCGCCAGGCTGCCCACGTGACCGATGTCGAAGCACTCGTGCTCCGGTTTGATGTCCAGCTCGTTCATCGCCTCGAGCAGCTGGATGATCTCCTCGAAGGGGTTCTGGAAGACCATTGCGAACACGAACTCCTTGCGCGAGCGCGAGTACTTGGCGTAGTTCATCGAGCCCATGTTCAGGGCGGCCACCTCGGGACGGCACTCGCGCAGGTAGGCGATGCGCTTCTCCACCGGCACGCCGATCGTGCCGGTCGAGTAGTTGACGATCACCTCCTCGCCCACCTCGGCGCGGATCGCCGCGGTGATGGCGGCGAAGTCCTCTATCTCATAGCTCGGCGTGCCATCCGGTTTGCGCGCGTGGATGTGGATCATCACGCCGCCCTCGTCCACGATCCGCCGCGCCTCGGCCGCATACTCGGCCGGCGTGTAGGGGATCGCGGGGCACTGCTCGCGGTTGGCGATCGCCCCCGAGATCGAGCAGGTGATCACGACAGGATGATCGAGGCTCATCGGTGCTCCTTGTTGCTGGACGAGAGGTGTATAGCGATGGTGATACGGCGAGCGGAGAGCGTCATACGGGCACCACGCCGTGGCGCTTCCACGGCCGCTCGATCTTCTTTCCGGCCGACATCTCCAGGGCCCTGCAGATCGTCTCGCGGGTCTCGCGCGGGTCGATCACGTCGTCGATCACGTCGTTGCCGGCGGCGACGTACACGTCGAAGATCTTGCGGAAGCCCTCGATCAGCTCGGCCTTCTTGGCCGCGGGGTCCTCGGCCGCTTCGACCTGCTTGCGGAAGGCGATCTCGACGACGCCCTCGGCGCCCATCACGCTGATCTCGGCGCTCGGCCAGGCGACGATCAGGTCGGGCTCGTAGGCACGGCCGTTCATCACGTAGTAGCCGGCGCCGTAGGCCTTGCGCGTGATCACGGTGATCTTGGGCACGGTGGCGTTGGCGACCGCGTGGAGCATCTTTGCCCCGTGACGGATGATGCCTTCGGCCTCGACCTTGGTGCCGACCATGAAGCCGGGTACGTCCTGGATGAAGACGAGCGGGATGGCGAAGGCGTTGCAGAGGTTCACGAAGCGCGCGGCCTTGTCGGCCGAGTCGTTGTCGAGGATCCCGCCGAGCTGCTTGGGCTGGTTGGCCACGATCCCGACGGGGCGTCCGCCGAAGCGGGCGAAGCAGGTGATGATCGTCTTGGCCCACTGGCCCTTCATGTCGAAGTGCTCGCCGTCATCCACGATCCTGCGGATCACCTCGTACATGTCGTAGGGCTTGCGATTGGACTCGGGCAGGACGTCCAGCAGCTCCTCCTCGCGGCGGTCGATCGGGTCGGAGACCTCGCGGATGGGGGGCTTCTCTTCACAGTTCTGGGGCATGAACGACAGGTACTGCTTGATCCGCTCGACGCACTCCTCGTCGCTTGCCACCTCGAGGTCGCCCACGCCGGACTTGCGGCAGTGCACGCGCGAGCCACCCAGTTCCTCCTGGGTGACCTCCTCGCCGATGGCCGCGCGCACGAGGTGCGGGCCGGCCAGCGCCATCGAGCCGCGGCCCTTGACCATCGGGACGAAGTCGGCGAGGCCGGGGATGTAGGCGGTGCCGGCCGCGCACGGACCCATCAGGGCGGCGACCTGCGGGATCACCCCGCTCATCACGACCTCCTCCCGGAAGAGGTGCCCGGAGCCGGCGAACAGGGCGCCTGCGGCCTCCTGCACACGAGCGCCGGCCGAGTCGAGCAGCCACACGAACGGCATCCGCTTGGTGAGGGCGAGCTCGCGCAGACGCGTGACCTTGATCTCCCCGGTCATTCCCATCGAGCCGGCCATCACGGTGAAGTCGTAGGCGCACACCGCGGTCAGGCGTCCGTCCACCTTGCCGTAGCCGGTGATCACGCCGTCGGCCGGTGCATCCACGCCGTCCATCGCGCGCTGGGAGAAGTGGGGCTTGCCGTGGATGCCGAGCTCGACGAAGGTGCCGTCGTCGATCAGCAGGGCAATGCGCTCGCGCGCGGTGAGCTTCTCGCGAGCGTGCTGGGCCGCGATCTTCTCCTCGCCGCCGCCGAGCCTGATGCGGGCGCGGCGGGCCTCGAGGTCCTCAACCAGAGGACGCAGCAGCGAGGTTGGGGCTGTCGTGTCGGGGGCGCTCATGGTCAGCGTCCTTTCCATTGGGGGTCGCGCTTCTCGAAGAATGCTGTGACGCCCTCGACTATGTCTTCTGTGGAGAGCGCCAGGCTGAGCTGCGCGCGCAGGTAGTCCAGCGCGTCGTCCAGCCCCATGTCCATCTGGCGGCGCATGGCCTGCTTGCCGAGGCGCATGATCACGGGGGACTTGCCGGCCAGCTTGCCCGCCCACTCGGCCACTGCGCCGTCGAGCTGATCGTCGGGCACGACCTTGTTGACGATGCCCGCCGCGAGCGCCTGCTCGGCACTCCAGCGCTCGCCCAGCAGCAGCAGCTCGTTGGCCTTCTTGCGGCCCACGTTTCGGTAGATGAGCGCCATGATCATGAAGGGAAAGGTGCCGATGTTGATCTCGGGCGTTCCGAATGAAGCGCCCTCGGAGGCCACGATCAGATCGCAGGCCAATGCAATCCCGAGGGCCCCGGCGAGCACATGCCCACGGGCGGCGCAGATGGTGGGCTTGCCCAGCTCGCCGATGAGCTTGAAGAGCCCCACGAAGAGCTCAGAGCCGAAGTGCTTGTGCACAAGCGAGTCATCGCCGGCGAAGCCCCCGAGGTTGGCGCCCGAGGAGAACGTCTTCTCATGGGAGGAAGCGAGCACTACGCAGCGCACCTGATCCTCATCGCGCGCCCGCTCAAAGGCCTCGATCAGCCCGGCCAGCAGCTCGGGCGAGAGCGCGTTGCGGGTGTCGGGGTCGTTGAGCGTGATGGTCGCGACGCCGGCTCCGTCGACGTCGTAGAGAACCTTGTCGGTGGGCACGGGCGCATCCTATCCCGATAGCCGTCACGTGGGAAGTGCGCAGCTCTACTACTTACTTTGCGTCTACCGGCCGCCGTCAGCCGACGGTGCTGACCACTTCGACGCTGCTGGCACCCTTGGAGGCAAGTTCCCTCAGGCGGGAGACCGAGACGACCTCCCTCGCGGGAGGCGGCTTGACGTGCACGGGGATGTTGACGGCAAGGATTTCCACTGTGGTCGTGGTCTTGAGGTCCTGCGTTTGAAGGAAGCCGACGACCCGGATGGGCAAGCCGGATTCGGTCACGAAAATGTGGAGGGTCTCGATTGGCGCATCGGAGTTGAAGCCGGCGATGTCTTGGGCGGTTATGCCCTTGATCAGGAGGCGAGGTTCGACGGCGGCGGTGAACTCGGTGGTCGGCTGACCCTGGACAGGGACCGGGCCGTCGACGCTCACGGGTCCCACGGCGGTGGTCAGCAGATTGATGAGACCGGCGAATGGTCCGGTCCCGCCGGCGTCCACTTCGAATGGGCCGCCGCCGTGCATGGAGAGGAGCTGCGCGGCGGGCGATTCGTGGGGACTTTGCGAGCGCACCCATGGCCGGCGTCCGGGCGAGTGCTTGCCGTGCCCTCTGTAGCGGTAGGTGGTGGAGCCGATTGCAATCAGGGAAGGCCTGCGCTTGGAGTTGATGAAGAGCTGGCCCTCGGCCGGGGAGACGCTCACTTCGCCCAAGGCGCTGCCGTTGAGCGATGTGCGGATGACATGTTCGGGCTTGCCGCTGGTCGAGCTGTTGGGTGAGCCGAGGGCGTAACCGCGGGAGACGTCGGAGAAGCGCTCGCTGCTGATCTGAAGCTGCTCCATCTTCTGCTCCAGCGCCTGAAGCTGCGGCGGGATGAGAGCAGTCGGCGCGAGAGCGGAGGCGGAGGCACCGGCGAAGGCGGCCACGGCCAGCAGGCCCGCCACCAGGACGAGCGCTCGCGACATGGGCCTGCTGAGGGCAGACGCAACAATCATGGCCCGATCAGGCTATCCGCGGACCCGGCGATCAGCGGCGCGACTCGCGGGAGCGGATCTGTGAGCGCCGGCTCAGACCCACCGCACAGCGTCGTGGACCGAGCGCTCCCACGAACGCCGGTCGGGCGCCTTGAGTCTTCGAGGATCGCCAGAAGCACGGGTGTGCGTGGCGCAACATGGTCCCACGCACACCCGTTGAGTCGGAAGCGGCCCAGGCCACGTGCCTGGCTACGCTTTGATTTCCCCTTCCGTGGCGAGGGTGAGCGTCTCGGTGCTTTCCAGCCCCGACTGTTCGAATCCAAAGGATTTCAGACCTTCGCCTTTGGTTTCGGTTATGTCTTTGACTTTTTCGCCTTTTTCGTTTTCGTATTCAGTCGGTTCCTGTACGCCTTTTTTCTGTTTGCAGCTGAGCGTGAGCGTTTTGGTTTTGGTGTTGATCGGCGATATGGGACAGACCGTGGAGCCCTTCACCTTGAGCGTCTCAAGGCTGCTGCATTTGATCGTCAGTTCTTTCGCCAGCACCGAGTCCAAGCCGACTTCTTTTTTGGATTTGTTGATGTAGGCGAGTTCGTTTTTGAGTTCGGTTACAATGTTTCCTTCTGTGGCGCCGGTCTGGCATTTGATTTTGATGCCGATTACAGTCGCCGTGCAGCCTTCGAAGGTGACCGTCGCCGTGCTCGTTTTCGCACCGGTGATTTCGCCAGAGCCGGAGTCTTTCGTGCACGACACTTTTTCGCCGGCTTTGGTTTCGAACACGCTGGCGCCGCTAGAGATTGTCAATTTGCCCGAGGCGGGAACCTGTTCGGGTAGAGCCGCCGAAGCCGATGCCGAAGCCACGGCACCGATCACGCACATGGCCAAGAGGCTCAAGACCATTGTCCTGATATTCATATTCTCACTCACCCTCCGATTCATATTCTCACTCACCCTCCGTGTTGTGGTATCGATTGGCTCCAGAGTGCGGGCCCGGTGAACTCGGGAGCGGTGCATGAGACTAACCCAAGTCTCATAACAGATCTAGTTCATGGAATCTCACCGGGTGTGGAGTAATCGTAACCGGGACACTGACATAAGAGAAGAGATGCCTCTCACACCTTTGCCATCCAAATCTGCCACGTTGTCTCTCATTTGGGGGCTCTCCCTCGCCCGGCATTCATTGGGTTATGTGTTTACCTTGAGTGCCTTGTGCCCCTGATTCCGACCAATCTGTCTCTTACTCAATTAGCCTGCTATCCGGGGCGGGTACGCCTGTCGCCGTGTCAATAGCTGCGCGCCGGCCGGGGGTTACACGTCGCCCGCTGGACTGGCGGCTGAGCGGACCGTCGACCTGGCGGTGGCACGGCTACCACGGCGGCGGTCCCTGGTCAGCGCTGCGGACCAAGAGGCCAGACATCACGCGAACGAAACTGTCGCCGGCGGTCGCGTGCCGTCGGGCGGCGATCCACGCGCGAGGTCGGCTGCGAGCACTTCGCGGGCAGCGAGGGAGCGTGGCGCGTACAGGCGAGAGAGAAGATGGACGAGTCGCATGGGCCGTCCGCCGAAAGTAGATAGCTCTACTATTTACTTTTGCAACGGGCTGCGCTAGCGTGTGGCCCGACCTCGACCAAGGAGAAAGTCCCCGATGGCCGCCACAGCAGAGAGCGTGCGCAAGCCCGACCACCAGAGCGCCCGCAAGCACTTCATCTTCACCGACGAGCACGAACAGCTGCGCGAGTCGATCCGCAACTTCGCCACCAAAGAGCTGGCGCCGCATGCGGAGGAGTGGGAGGAGACGACGTTCCCCGACTCGGTGTTCGCGCGGATGGGCGAACTGGGCTTCCTCGGCCTGGACAAGCCGGAGCAGTACGGCGGCCAGGGCGGCGACTACTACACGGCCCTGGTGCTGGCGGAGGAGATCACCAACGGCAACTCGGGCGGCCTGGCGATGGGCGTGGCGGTGCACACCGACATGGCGATGCCGCCGATCCTGGCGTTCGGCTCAGAGGAGCAGAAGCAGGAGTGGGTGGTGCCGGCGATCAAGGGCGAGAAGATCCTCTGCCTGGGCATCACCGAGCCGGATGCCGGCTCGGATGTCTCGGGGATCAAGACACGGGCGGTCAAGGACGGCGATGACTACGTCATCAACGGCTCCAAGACCTACATCACCAACGGCCACCGCGCCGACGTGATCGTGCTGGTCACCAAGACCGATCCGGACGCCGGATATGACGGCTTCACGCTGTTCCTCGTGCCGATGGACGCCCCGGGCGTGATCCGCGAGAAGCGCCTCGAGAAGCTCGGCATGCACGCCTCGGACACGGCCCTGCTGGCCTTCCAGGACGTGCGCGTCCCCTCGACGGCGGTCCTCGGCCAGGTGGGCAAGGGCTTCTACCACATCATGTGGGAGCTCCAGGGGGAGCGCCTGATCGGCGCCGCCGGCATGGTGGCGGGGGCACAGAAGTGCTTCGAACGGACGCTGCAGTACGCCCACGAGCGCAAGGCCTTCGGCCGTGAAATCGGCAAGTTCCAGGTGATCCGCCACAAGTTCGCCGAGATGGCCACCAAAATCGAGTCCGCGCGGCAGATGACCTACATCACGGCCTGGCGCTTCAACAACGGCGAGTACCCCGTGCGCGAGATCTCGATGTCAAAGCTCCACGCCTCGCGGGTGCTCTGCGAAGTGGCCGACGAATGCATCCAGATCCACGGCGGCGCGGGCTACATGAAGGAGTACGGCATCGAGCGCGTCTGGCGAGACGCACGCCTGAACCGTATCGGCGCGGGCACCGACGAGATCATGCTCGACGTGATCGGGCGCTCCTACGGGCTGTAGGGCGAGTCGCCTCATCCATCGGGAGGACATGGCGCATGCTCAATCGTGAAGTTGAGGGCCATGGCGCATGCGCGACCTTGAAGCCAAGGGTCATGGCGCATGCGCCATGACCGGGAGGGCCGCATGCGGCCCTCCCCCGGAGCCGCACATGTGCGGCTCCGCCGGTCGGTGCATGCACCGACCGGTACAGCAAAAGCATCAAAGGCAGCGGTGAGCGGCTCAGATCTCCAGGTAGGAGACGTCCACACCCATCGCGTCGTAGGCCTCCCGCGCGCGGCGGTCGGCGCTGAGCAGCGTCGCGCCGTGCTCGCGCGCGGTCGCGGCGATCAGCGCATCGTAGAGCGCGCCGCCGCGCAGGCCGGCATCGACCGCGCTGCGCAGACAGGCGCGTTGACCGTCGGCGTCGAGCGCGAGCCACGGAGCCGGGAAGTCCTGATCGATCGCGTCGCGCACTGCCACCGGAGCCATTCGAACCCCTTCGGGCATCCGGCCGAGCGCCGAGGTCGTCTCGAACGCGACGTGGGAGATCAGCCATGGCGAGCGGCCGGCCAACGCCGCGAGGCATCGCTCGTGCCCCTCGCAGGAGGCCGCAAGCGCCGGGATCAGCACGCTGGAGTCGGGCGAGATCAACGGCGCGAGCGTTCGATCGCTTCGCGGACCATCTCCGTCGTCATCGGAGGCACGGGCTCGTCCGGGACGATCACCGTGAACCCATCGCGATCCTCCAGATGCACCTTGATGTACGGCACGGTCAGCTCGAGCTTCCCGTCCACGGCGGTCAGCTCGAGCTCGGTAGGCCCGTCGATCCCGAGCTCCTCGCGCATCGGCTTCGGGATCACGATCCGTCCGACCTTGTCGATGGCAACTCGCATACCATCAGATTACCAATCGCTCTCATGAGCACTCTCACACCACCCTTCTCCGACGAGCACGAGCACCTGAGACAGTCGATTCGCGGCTTCATCGAGCGCGAGCTCACCCCCCACGCGCAGCAATGGGAGGAGGATCGCTGGTTCCCGGACGAGGTCTTCGGAAAGCTGGCCGCGCAGGGTCTCCTCGGGCTGAAGTACCCCGAGTCCTATGGCGGGCAGGGCGGGGACTACCTGCACGAGGCCGTCCTCTGCGAGGAGCTCGCGCGCACGGGCTCAGGCGGCACCGCCGCGGGGATCGGCGCGCACGTCAACATCGCCACCCCTCCGATCTGGAAGTTCGGCACCGAGGATCAGAAGCAGCGCTATCTCGTGCCGGCCATCCGCGGCGAGAAGATCGGCGCGCTCGGCATCACAGAGCCCGGAGCCGGCTCGGACGTGGCCGCCCTATCCACCCGGGCCGAGCGCGTGGACGGTGGCTGGGTGGTCAACGGCGAGAAGACCTACATAACCAACGGCGTGCGCGCGCACTTCATCGTGACCGCCGTCAAGACCACCCAGGAGGGCGGCCACCACGGCACCTCCTTCCTGATCGTCGAGCGCGGCGAGGACGACGGGATCACCACCTCCAAGCTCGAGAAGCTCGGCTGGCACGCCTCCGACACCGCCACCATCAGCTTCCAGGACACCTTCGTGGCGGAGGAGAACCTGCTGGGGGAGCTCGACGGCGCCTTCAAGCTGATCATGGCCAACTTCCAATGGGAGCGCCTGGCCATGTCCCTCGGAGCCGTCGGGGCCATGCAGATCGCCTGGGAGCGCACCGCCCAGTTCGCGCGCGACCGTGAAGCCTTCGGACGTCCCCTCTCCGGCCATCAGGCCATCCGCCACAAGCTCGCCGACATGGCCACCTCCGTGTACACGTGCCGCTGCGCCACCTACGACGCGCTGCGGCGCTTCGTCGCCGGTGAGGACCCGCTGCGCGAGGTCACCATGGCCAAGCTGCTCACCCAGCGGGCGTCCTTCGAGCTGATGGACCAGTGCCTGCAGATCCACGGCGGCGCGGGCTACATGCGCGAGTACTGGGTCGAGCGCGCAGCCCGGGACGCCCGTCTGGGCCCGATCGGCGGCGGCTCGGACGAGATCATGCGCGAGATCCTCGGGCGCGTGCTCGGGCTGTAGGCGAGCGCAGGCACGATCACGCCCAGCGGACGTGCGTCTGCCCGGGCCCTCGCCACTCATGATCCTCCCCCCAAGCACCGATAGGAGAGCATGGCTACTCCGCGCCCTGCTTCTCTGGCTGCTCTCACCGCCGTCCTCACCGGCCTCTGCGCCTGGGCCTCCCCGGCGCTCGCCACGACCCCCCACGCCCGCCACGCCGCCCGCTGCAGCCGCACAGGGCGCCTCCACGGCAAGGCCGGCAGCTTTCGCGCCGGTCATGCTCCCGTGAGCTCCAAGCGCCGCCGGCCCAGCTGTCGGCACAAGCCCGTCCGCCACAAGCCCGTGCCTCCCAAGGCGCCCGTCAACAGCTCGGCCCTGAGTGGCTACGGCGCCTGCGACAACACCACGCTCAGACCGACTGTGCGCAACCTCGAAGTCATCCGCACGGCCACCATCTGCCTGGTCAACCGCGAACGGATCGCCCACGGCGAGACACCCCTGCGGGACAACTCCAAGCTCGGAGCTGCCGCCCAGGGGCACACCGAGAGCATGGCCTGGAGCAACTACTTCGAACACCTCGGCCCCGGTGGGCAGACGCCGCTCGACCGGATGCGCGCCGCCGGCTACATCTACAGCTCGAACCTAGGCTACGAAGTGGGTGAGAACATCGCCTGGGGAACCGGCTCGCTGGGTACCCCCAGCGCGATCGTGGCAGCCTGGATGGCCTCGTCGGGCCACCGCGCCAACATCCTCGACGCCCACTACCGCGACACCGCCGTCGGCGTCTCGCCCCACCCGCCGAAGTCATTGGCCCACGACCAGCTCGGCGGCATCTACACGCAGGATTTCGGCGTCATCACCGGCTGAGTCGCGTCGCGGCGCGTTCGGTTCAATCGCCTGCTGCCAGGGCGATCCCGTGACGGGGAAGGTCGCCAACCCCTGCCCATCAGACCGCCTCCGGCCAGGGACAGGCGGTCGGTCAGGTCTATCGCCTGGCCGACGGACAGCTGATCCTCGTCAAGCCCAAGGGCGGTCCCGCGACCTCGACTCCCTGAGCCCGCTCGAGGCGCAGCGGCAGTAGCCGGCGCCGGCGCCCTGAACGGTGGCACGCGAGCACACGCCACTGGCCACCCAGCCAGGCATATATAACTTCGGCTCCCTCGACCAATAGAAGGAGACCTCGAAACTATGGGAGTACTCGACGGCAAGTCGGCGATCGTCACCGGCTCTGCACGCGGCATCGGCCGCGCCACCGCAGAGCTGCTCGTCGCGCAGGGCGCCCAGGTCCTGATCAACGACCTCGACGGCGACATCGCCGAGCAGGCAGCCGGTGAGATCGACGGCGAGACCGCCGTGTTCGCCGGCGACCTCACCAAGCCCGGCATGTGCGATCAGCTCGTCCAGAGGGCGGTGGACTCGTTCGGCAAGATCGACATCATCGTCAACAACGCCGGCTACACGCTCGACGCGCCCATCCACAAGATGACCGACGAGCACTTCCAGGCGATGATCGACATCCACACCGTGGTGCCCTTCCGCGTGATCCGCGCCGCCGCCCCGCACCTGCGCGAGCCCGCCAAGAAGGAGCGCGAGGAAGGCAAGGAGGTCTTCCGCAAGATCGTCAACGTGTCCTCCACCTCGGGCACCTTCGGCAACGCCGGGCAGGCCAACTACTCGGCCGGCAAGGCCGCCGTGGTAGGCCTCACCAAAACCGTGGCCAAGGAGTGGGGCCAGTTCAAGGTCAACGTCAACGCCGTGGCCTTCGGCTTCATCGACACCCGCCTGACGCAGGCCAAGGTCGACGAGAACACGATGGAGAAGGATGGCGAGAAGATCCAGCTGGGGATCCCTGAGCAGATGCGCCAGATGGCCTCCATGCTGATTCCGCTCGGGCGTCCCGCCTCCCCGGAGGAGGCAGCCGGCGGCATCTTCTTCCTGTGCACCCCCTGGTCCAACTACGTACACGGCCAGACCCTGCACATCACCGGCGGCCTGTTCGGAGGCATGACCGGCTGAGAGGTCGCCGAGGGTTCAGCTCTCTCTCTAGACGCTCTGTATAGCCATGGTTATACAGAGCGTTTTTTGAGCAACTACGTCTACGGACGCGCCTCGGGGCCCCTGAGGTCCAGGACGCAGCCTGAGAAGTAGTCGCCAGCGGGCGAGGCGAGGTAGGCGGTCAGCGCCGCCACCTCGCCGCTCGCCGTGTCCACGCCCGGCGCTATCGCCACGGGGGTGATCCCGTAGCGAGCCCACTCGATCGAGAGCGTGCGCGCGAGGTTCTCCAGGCCCGCGGCCGCCGCGCCGGCGTGGACTCCCGCGCTCCGGGCCGGGGCCAGATACACGATCCGCCCACCGCTCTCCGACGCGATGAACGCCCGCTCGGCCACCGCGCGGGTGACGATCCACGCCGCCTCCAGACACGCCACGAGCGCATCCCGGTCCTCCCGCTCGAGGCAAGCCGCCGCGAACAGGCTCGCGCCGTCCACGAACAGCAGATCGATGTCCCCCATCTGATCGAGCGCCTGCGTGGCAGCGTCCCCGGCCGACTCCCCCTGCGCATCCCCCCCTGCGAGAACGCGGGAGCAGACTCGCGCTCCCAGCGCCGCGCATGCTCCGCGAACGGCCATCGCCGGCGATTCGCCGGTGGGCGCCGCCGAATCGACCCCGTCGAGGGCCGAGGGCGGGGCGGGCGCTCCTGCCACCAGGATGCGAACACCATCCAGCAGGCCTGCGCGAAGCAGCCCGGTCGCGTGCGTCTCAGCCATGCCAGCACCCTAATGGGGCCGGCGCCGACGCGTCAGACGGCGCCCGGGGGCTCCGTCTCCGGCGTCGTGATCGTCGGCGCCGGCTCGGACGACAGGCCTCGCAGGTCGAAATACAGGACCGCCGCCGCGAGGGCTGTGAGCGGCGCGGTGAGCACTCCCACGATCACGCGCACCACGATTCCAGCCCCTGTGCCGGCCGAGTTGGCGATCCCATCCAAGACGACGGCCACGATCGTGACCAGGACGTCGAGCACCACGATCACGCCAAAGACCTGCCAGCCGTTGCCTCGCACGAGCTCGCGACTGCGCCCGAGCGCTCCCAGGCCGGCCGGTCGCTCGAGCACCACCACGGGTGCCGCGACCGACCAGATCGTGATCAGGATGAGCCCGGGAACGATGATCAGGAAGAAGCCGATGACGATTCCCAGCCCGGCCACGATCCCCACCAGGATCAGCTGGCCGATCACGGGCGTGGCCGCTCGCAGCAGCTGACCCGGGGTGGCGTCGCGACGACCGTCCTGGACATCGGCCACGAGCTCAACGACCATGCCCGTGAAGAGCGTTCCCGCGACGATGCTGATCACGAGCGCCAACAGCACCGCGATAAACGAGCCGGTAGCGGCGAGCACCGCCGAGACGATTCCCGTGATCACGAACACGACGGCCGCCGCCGGCATCAGCACGGAGGCCTGGTCGATATAGATGTGGAAGACGCGGCGGATCACGGCGCCGACATCGAGTCGAGCCTGCATCTTCTACCCCCTCGTTGGCACGGTCATTGCGCGCAACCTTAGGCGAGCATCCCGACGGTGCGCCCGCGTCAGGCCACGGCCGCGCCCTTGGGCGCCCGGCGCTCGGCCCGCCGCTGCTCGCGCACGCGCCTGAGCACTCCCTTGCGGCCATGCTGCTCCAGGCCCGCGTACAGCGCGCGAATCTCGAGCAGGATCTGATCGGCCACGGCCTGCTGCTGCTCGCGCGTCGGATCCTCGATCCGCTCCCAGCGGATGGCGTCGCCGTACTGCACGGTCACCTTGGGGAACTGCAGCCGCTTCCAGTTGCGCACGCGCGAGGAGCCGTGGATCGCGATCGGAACGACCGGCGCCCCCGTTTCGAGCGCCAGGCGCCCGATCCCGCGCTTGGCCTGCTCGGCCACTTTGCCCGTGCGCGAGCGCCCGCCCTCGCAGTACATCGTGATGGCACCCTCCCTGGCGAGCACCTTCCTGGCGGTTATGAAGGTCTCCTCGTCGCGGGCGCCGCGTCGCACGGGAAAGACGCCGCCGTGGGTGTAGATGAACTGCATCGGGCCTTTGAACAGCTGCGACTTGGCCATGAAGCGGACCTTGCGCCTGATGTAGCAGCCCATCAGGAAGTGGTCCATGAACGAGAAGTGGTTGGGCGCGAGGATCACGGCGCCGCGGCCCGGCACCTTCTCGACGGAGATCGCCCGGGCGCGCAGGAACGCGTAGGCGTACAGCGAGGTGATGATCCGGGTCAGCTCGTAGGCCCAGTCCGGTTCACGCGTGCGCGCGCGCTCGTGGAAGCGGTCGAAGTGCTCCTTCGGCCGGGGATCCGAATAGACCTGCTCGCGCATCGGGGCCAGATCGCTCATCTACTGCGCACTACCTCCGCCGCCGCAAAACGTTACGCGCAACCCTCGCCCCCGCCGCTCCCGTGTCATCTCCGCCGCAGCCTACCTCCGCGCGAGATACACGCGCACGAAGTCCACGAGCTGGGCGGAGCGGTGGGCAAAGCCCGAGAGCGTGCGCCCGCTCGCACGATGGGCAAGATCGAGCTCGATCTCGAGCACGCGGTTGCCGGCGCGCACCGCGTCGATCGTCATCCCGACCTCCATGCCATAGCCGTGCGCCAGCGGCAGAACGTTCTCGAGCGCTTGCTGGCTGAGCGCCCGCTGCCCCGAGATCGGCGCTGTGGTCTGCAATCCACAGCGCTGGGCGATCGCCCAGCGGGCGAACCCCAGCGCCAGCCCCAGGCCGCCGCCGACCCGCCGGGCGAAGGCGGCGACAGCGACGTCCGCCTGCCCCTCGAGGACCGCGTCGGCCAGCGGGCCCAGTCGACCGGCCGACTCGGCGAGGTCCCCGTCGCACAGCACGAACACAGCCGGCGCAAGGTCCTCGTCCGTGCTCGCGCGAGCCTCCTGGAGCGCCTGGCGCGCGGCCGGGGTCACCGCTCCGCCCTTGCCGATCACCCGCTCGCTGCGCACCACCCGCGCGCCCGCGCCGCGTGCGATCTCCGCCGTCCGGTCGGTGGAGCCGTCGTCTGCCACCCACACCAAAGCGCTGGGAAACGCGCTTGCCAGGGCGGCCAGCGTGGCGCCGATGCGATCGGCCTCGTTGTAGGCGGCCACCACCACGAATGTGCGTCGCCGCGGCGATCGGTCTGTCGCGCTGACTATTGTCCCGATCCAGTGGACGCGAGCGGCGGACGGAGGATCAGATGACTGACGTTGAGGCTCATATCACCGGCACGGTATGGAAAATCGAGTGCGCCGTCGGCGACACCATCGAGGAGGGCGACACTGTGGCCATCCTCGAGTCGATGAAGATGGAGATGCCGGTCGAGGCAGAGGACTCGGGCACGGTGACCAAGATCCTCTGCGAGGAGGGCCAGGCGGTCAACGAGGGCGACACCCTCGTCGTGCTCGAGTAGCACGCCGCCGTCCCGAGCTCGGGTCGCGCGCGCGGGCGCTCGACTAGCCTGTCGGTCCGTGTCATCCAGCGCTCCCCCACGCGAGCTGGCCGACGGCAAGCTACTGATCGACGAGCCGGCCGACGGGGTGGTGCGACTGACGATCTCGAACCCGGCCAAGCGCAATGCGCTCGACCACCCGATCCTCGACGCGATCAGCGCAACGCTGGCCGAGCTCGGCCAGCCCTCGGCGGGCGCCCGCTGCATAGTGGTGACGGGCGCCCACGGGATGTTCTCGGCGGGGTATGACATCGGCGAGATCCCTACGGAGGGGTTCGAGGAGCGGGCCGAGAAGCTCGTCGCCCACCCCTTCACCGAAGCAATCGACGCGCTCGAGGCATTCGCCTACCCCACGGTTGCGATGCTGCCCGGACACACCATCGGCGGCGGCCTCGAGCTGGCGCTCGCGTGCGACCTGCGCGTCTCACTGGATGTGGTCAAGCTGGGAATGCCGCCGGCCAAGCTCGGCCTCGTCTACTCCCACACGGGCCTGCGCCGCTTCATCGACGCGATCGGCGTGCCGCGCACGCGCGAGCTGTTCCTGCTCGGCAAATACATCGACGCCCCCACCGCGCTCAGCTGGGGGCTGGTCAACCGGCTCGCCCCCGCCGAGCGCCTCGAGGCGCTCACGCTCGAGATCGCGGCCGAGATCGCGGGCAACGCGCCGCTCGCGCAGAAGGGGAACAAGCGCGTGATCGCGGAGCTGCTTCGCGCCGAGAGCCAGCTGACGGCCGAGACCGAGAGCGAGCTGATCGAGCTGCGCCAGGCCTCGTTCGCCTCGCAGGACATTCGCGAGGGGATGCGAGCGTTCGCCGAGAAGCGCCCCGCGCGCTGGCGCGGCGAATAGCCGTCCGCCACACCTCATAACTTGTGGCGCATGGCGTCGCTGATCACTCGCGAGGAGGCACTTCGACTCGGCGAGATCGAGGACCACGACCAGATCGAAGCGCTGATCCAGCGCGCCTGGGAAGCCCGCGTGGAGCGCTTCTCGGACTCGACCGACATGTGCTCGCTGGTCAACGCCAAGTCTGGCGGCTGCGCCGAGGACTGCGGCTTCTGCGCCCAGTCGCGCTTCGCCGATGCCGAGACCCCGATGCACGCGATGATGGAGCCCGAGCAGATCCTCGAGCATGCCCGCGCGGCCGAGGCGGCTGGCGCCCACCGCTTCTGCATGGTCACCCAGGGCCAGGGGCTCTCCAGGCGCGACTTCGAGAAGTACCTCGACGGCGTGCGCCTGGTCTCAGAGCACACCAACCTCAAGCGCTGCGCCTCCGTGGGGCACATCTCGGCCGAGCGCGCCAGGGCGCTGCGCAAGGCGGGCATCCAGCGCGTGCACCACAACGTGGAGACCGCGCAGAGCTACTACGACGAGGTCACGAGCACGGTTCGCTACGAGGGTCGCCTGCGCACCATCGACGCGGTCCGCGAGGCCGGCCTGGAGACGTGCGTGGGGGGCATCCTAAACCTCGGCGAGACCCGCGCCCAGCGCGTCGAGATGGCGTTTGAGCTCGCCGCGATCGACCCGACGAGCGTGCCCGTCAACATGCTCAACCCGCGCCCCGGCACCAAGTTCGGCGACCGCGACTACATGGACCCGTGGGAGGCGGTCAAGTGGATCGCGATCTTCCGCCTGATCCTCCCCAATGCGCTGTTCCGGCTGTGCGGTGGCCGCGTGGAGAACCTCGGCGAGCTGCAGCGCCTGGCCGTAAGGGCGGGGATCAACGGCGTGATGATGGGCAACTTCCTGACCACGCTCGGCAACGAGCCGGAGGCCGACCGCGAGATGTTCGAAGAGCTCGGCCTGAACGTGGCGCGCCAGCCCGACAACGCCGCCAACCCCCGCCCCGACAACCGCTCTGGGTGGCTGGAGGGCGAGACTCCGGACGTGGTCGAGGATCTGCTCGAGGCCGAAGCCGCACCCGGGCCGGTGGACCTCGGTGTGCGGCTGTGGGACCCCTCGACCCAGCTCCGCTATCACGCCAAGCGCTCCGTGCCGCCCCGCCCGGACGGGGCCCCCAACCGCGTGCCGGTCGGCTAGCCGGCTCAGCGATGAGCGAGATCGAAGCGCGCCTGCAGGAGCTGGAGCGACTCGGCCTCGGCCGGCGCCTGCGCCTGATCAGCGGGCCGCAGGGGCCCACGGTCCTGCTGGAAGGCAAGCCGGTGCTGCTGCTCTGCTCCAACAACTACCTCGGGCTCGCCGACCATCCTCGGGTGCGCGAGGCAGCGGCAGACGCTGCGATGCGCTGGGGAGTCGGGGCGGGCGCCTCACGTCTGGTGTCGGGGACGATGACCATCCACGGTCGCCTGGAGGAGCGCCTCGCGGCCTTCAAGCGCAGCGAGGCATGCGTCCTGTTCGGGTCGGGATACCTGGCCAACCTCGGCGTGATCGGCGCCCTGGCCGGTAGCGGAGACGCAATCTTCTCCGACGAGCTCAACCACGCCTCGATCGTGGATGGCTGCCGGCTCTCGCGAGCAGAGGTGATCGTCTACCGCCACCGCGACGTCGAGCACCTCGAGTGGAGCCTGCGCCGTCATGGCGGCGGGCGCGACGGCCAGGGACGGCGGCTGATCGTCACCGACTCGGTGTTCTCGATGGACGGCGACGTGGCGCCGCTGGCACAGCTGGCCGACGTGGCCGACGCCTATGACGCACGCCTGGTGGTCGACGAGGCGCACGCGCTCGGCAACCTCGGGCCCGACGGACGCGGCGCCGTGGCCGAGGCCGGGCTGGAGGGCGAGGTCGACGTGGTGATCGGCACCCTCGGCAAGGCGCTCGGCTCCTATGGCGCCTACGCGTGCGCGAGCGCCGAGATGGTCCGCTACCTGATCAACACGGCGCGCTCGCTGATCTTCTCGACGGCTCCCTCCCCGCCCGCCGTGGCTGGAGCGTTGGCCGCGCTGGACCTCCTGCGCGAGCGACCCCATCGCGTCCAGAGACTGCGCTCCAACGCCCGCGCGCTGCGCAGGGCGCTCGCCGCCCAGGGATTCCCGATACCGGAGAGCGAGATGCAGATCGTGCCGCTGATCGTGGGCGAGGAGCGAGCCGCGCTGCGCCTCTGCCAGGAGGCCATCGAGCACGGCGTATTCGCTCAGGCAATCCGACCTCCCACGGTGCCCAGCGGGACCTCGCGCCTGCGCCTGACGGCGATGGCCTCCCACACGGCCTCCGAGCTGCGCATGGCCGGTGAGCTGTTCGGCAAGCTCGCCCGCCGGATCGGCCTCGATCCCGCCTCGATGGTGCCCCCTCACAGCGAACGCGAAGCGGCACCCGAGCCGGCCGGGTTCGAGGCGGAGCGCTTCGAAGGCGAGCCGGTGCTCGCACGACGCCCGGGCGCACCCTTCGACCTCGAGCGCGAAGGCCGGCCCGTACCCGCGGCCGCGGCCGCCCAGACGGCTCCGCCCGCGCCGTTCGATCTCGAGCGCGAGCTGTCCTCGGGCGCACGCGCGGCCTAGCGCGGCCACGCATAGTGCGCGGCCTGTTCGTCACGGGAACCGACACGGGCGTCGGCAAGAGCGTTCTGAGCGCATGCCTGCTGGCCGCGATGGCCGCCGCCGGCGAGCCGGTGCGCGCCTACAAGCCCGTGCTCACCGGGCTGGACGACGAGACTGACGCGACCGGCACACCCGGGGCCGGCGCGCGATGGCCGCCGGACCATGAGCTGCTGGCGGCAGCTTCGGGGATGCGGCCCGAGCAGGTGGCGCCGTTGCGCTTCGGGCTCGCCGTCTCGCCGCACCTCGCCGCGGCGCTGGCGGGCGAGCGGATAGAGCCGAGCGAGCTCGTCGCCCTCGCGCGCGGGCGCGGTCGCGAAGGGACGCTGATCGTGGAGGGCGTTGGCGGCCTGCTCGTGCCCCTCGCGGACTCCTACACCGTGCTCGACCTCGCCGCAGACCTGGCCCTGGGGCTGGTGATCGCGGCACGGCCGGGCCTTGGCACGATCAACCACACGCTGTTGACGCTGCAGGCGGCGCGCGCCGCCACCCTGGACGTGCGCGCCGTGGTGCTCACGCCTTGGCCCTTCCAGCCTGGAGAGATCGAGCGGTCGAACCGGGACACGATCGCGCGCCTCGGCAGCGTCGAGGTCCACACGCTCGCCGCCCTTCCCGGCCCTGATCCAGCCGCGATGGCGGAGGCCGGTGAGGTCCTGCCATGGCGGCGGTGGCTCGGCGAGCATGCGATCGGCTGACGCGCCCGAGGTGCCGCGTGTGCTTCTCTATGTGCCTGTATCGCGCCCGGCTGGCCGCAGCTACCGGCGCCAACCGCTGCGATGTCGTCGATCCCCCACCCCACTCCCAGGAGGCCGTTCGTGCTCTCAGGTCGTGCCCGCCTCACGCTGCTGCTGATCGCTGCCTCGCTGGTGCTCACAGGAGCGCTCGCGTCGAGCGCCGACGCGGAAGTCACCGCCTCGCAGATCACCTCGCCGGCCGATCCGACGCTGCCGCCGCTGGTCAAACAGCCGCTGAAAGCGACGAGCAGCCAGACGCTGACCGTGAGCGGGACCACCACGACGAACGACGCGAACGCCTCCGACACGGTGGAACTGGGGTGCTTCTACACGGGCGTCGAAGGAGCCAAGAAGGAGACCGTCCTCAAGAAGGTGAACGGCGAAGCCCTCACGATCCCGGTGAGCACCTTGGACGGGTCGTTCACGACCTCGGAAGCTGCGCTTGAAGGCCTGCTGCACCAACAGCCGTGCATGTTGCGGGCCGTTCCCCCAGCGACCCCGGAAACAGCGTCGGTGACGGCATTCGCCGGTCCGCGGCTCGGCGACGCCGGGATTGCGACCGTGGGCACCGAAGCGAGCAAGCTCACGGACGACGAACTGTCAACCACGACCTTGCAGGGCTACTGGCTATGGAAGTCCGCAGGCAGTTGCGGACCATCCAGCAATGTGTTCGAACCGTCCAGCTTCCAAAGGGCCGTGCCGCCGATCTTCCATTGCGCCGCCACCCTGTCCGAGACGACCGAATTGAAAGAACCGTCGATCGTCGTAGACGCCCACAACGGCTACGCCGTGGCCGCAGCATCCACCATCAACGCGGGCGCTGTCGGGCAGCCGTTCCTGGAGCTCGGGGCTCCAAGCTTCAACGAAGCTACCGGCGTCCTCACACAGACCGAGACCGAGCCCATCGTCCACTGTGAGAAGGCCGGGGGCGAACCTGTGGACGTGCCCGAACCGACCTCCGCCGAATGCGTCCAGTTCGCCTCCACGGGCGTGGAGCTCGTCCGCACAGTGACGACCGGCGAAGGTGGTCTGCAGGCAACGGTGACCGACGAACTCAAGAGCACCGAAGCGAGCGGCGCTCACACGATCACCCTGCGCTACCGCGAGCAGCAGGGCGGCATTGAACCCAGCTATAAGTTCCCGGGCGAATCGGCGTTCAAGCGGTACAAAGCCACCGAATCTGCGCCCACCGGGTCATCGGCTCCCGAGACCGTGTACTTCCAGGCGAGCGAAGAATCGGCGGAACCGGAAAGCCCGCATGAAAACCCTCGGGGGGCGATCACCCTGTCGGCAACCCCGACCGCCGTCAAGTTCGCGGGCCCCAACGCCTTCGAACTCGTCTACTCCGGACAAACAGTCCCCGCCTCGGGCGCGTTGACCCTCACCCAGGCGCTCTCGCAGACCCGAGCCGCGGAACCACCAACGCTGAGCGTCGCCTCGCCGGTCTCCGGCACGACGGTGTCCACTTCAACGATCAACGTCTCCGGGAGCGCCTCCGGCAACTTTGGGATCGCCTCCTTGAGTGTGAACGGCTCCGCCGTCACCGTCGCCAACGACGGCACCTGGTCCACGAGCGTTCCGCTGAGCAGCGGCGCCAACACCATCTCGGCTGTGGCGACGGACAACGCCGGCAAGACCACATCGCGCTCCATCACCGTCACCTACACCCCCCCGGTCACCGAAACCCCGGCCGGCAAAACGCCCCCGGTGGAAACACCGCCGAGCTCGACGCCGGTGCGCGCACGCGCCTCGCTCTCGGGCAAGGTCACCGGCACCGGCGGCAAAGTGGCCTACACCCTGGCCTGCGTTGGCACGGCGGGGGAGCGCTGCAACGTGACGGTGACGCTGTACACCGTCGAGAGGCTGCGCGCTGGGAAGCTCCTCGGCCTGACCGCGAGCCAGAAGACCCGCACCAAGCGGATCGTCCTCGCCTCGGGCACGCTGTCGATCCCGGCGGGGCTGCGCGTGAACGTGTCGGTGAAGCTGGACGCCACCGGGCGCAAGCTGCTGGCCCGCTTCGGCAAGATCCCCGCCCGCCTCAGCACGATCCTGAGCGCGAGCGCGGGAGCGCCCGCGGAAACTGTGGTCGCGCAGAACGTGACGATCACGCCCGTCAAGAAGCCCAAGAAGAAGTAGGACGTCCGCGCGCAGGGCGCTACGTCAGCAGCGCCCGCGCAGCGGCCACCATCGCGCTGGTCACCTGCGCCAGATCCTGCTCGTCGATCACATAGGGCGGCATCGCGTAGATCAGGTCGCGGAAGGGACGCAGCCACACGCCGTGCTCGATCGCGGTGGCGGTGGCGGCCGCGACGTCCACGTCGCGCTCGAGCTGGATCACGCCGATCGCTCCCAGCACACGGACGTCGGCCACGCCGGGAAGCTCGCGAGCGGGCTCGAGCCCGGCACGCAGCCCCTGCTCGATCGCCGCAACCCGCTCGCGCCAATGACCATCGGCCAGCAGCTCCAGCGATGCCAGCGCCACGGCGCAGGCGAGCGGGTTGCCCATGAAGGTGGGCCCGTGCATCAGGCCTCCGCCCTCCCCCGAGGAGATCGCGTCGGCCACGGCCGGCGTGCAGACGGTGGCGGCGAGCGTCATGTAGCCGCCCGTGAGCGCCTTGCCCACGCACATCACATCCGGACTCACCCCGGCGTGCTCGCTGGCGAACATCGCGCCCGTGCGCCCGAAGCCGGTGGCGATCTCGTCGAGCACCAGCAGCATCTCGTACTCGTCGCACACCGCCCGCAGGTGCGCGACGCAGGCGGGCGAGTGAAAGCGCATGCCGCCCGCTCCCTGCACCACCGGCTCGACGATCACCGCGGCCAGCTCGCCCGCGTGGGCCGCGGCCAGCTCTCTGACCTGCTCGGCCCACGCCTCATCCAGACCCGCGTGGAATCCGTCGGGGGGGCGCTCGGCGAACACGTGCTGCGGAAGAACGCCCGCGAACAGGCTGTGCATGCCGCCCACCGGGTCGCACACCGCCATCGCACCGGCGGTGTCGCCGTGATAGCCGCCCCGGACGGTCAAGAGCCGGGTGCGCTCCGTTCGTCCCTGCGCGTGCTGGTACTGCAGGCAGATCTTGATGGCCACCTCGACCGACACCGAGCCCGAGTCGGCCAGGAAGACCCGCTCGAGCCCCGCGGGCGCGATCTCGGTGAGGCGCTCGGCGAGGCGGATGGCGGGCTCGTGGGTGAGGCCGCCGAACATCACGTGCGCCATCCGGCCCAGCTGATCGGTCACGGCATGATCCAGGGCCGGGTGGCGATAGCCGTGGATGGCGCACCACCACGAGGCCATCCCGTCGATCAGCTCGCGCCCGTCGGCCAGGCGCAGCCGCACTCCCTCCGCCGAGACCACCGGCAGCGAGGGCATCGACGCCGGCAGCGCCCCGTAGGGGTGCCACACGCGCTCGGCGTCGAGCGCGAGCAGCTCCTGCCAGGACGAAGCGGCCGTGTCAGTCCTCGTAGAGGGTGAAGTCGCGCTTACGCGCCCCGCACACCGGGCAGAACCAGGTGTCGGGAATGCCCTCGAACGGGGTTCCGGCCGGGATTCCTCCGTCCGGGTCGCCCTCGTCGGGGTCGTAGATGTAGCCGCAGGACTCGCAGATCCAGCGCTGCACTGTCTCGGTGGGGGCGCTCATGCGCAGGGGTTCTCGTTGGTGTGGCTCATGCGAGAAAGATTACCGACAGGTAGGGTCAGCCGATGCGCTCACGCGAGGAGGGAGAGCGTCCGGGGCCCGGGGAGCAGTACAACCCCGGCGAGCCCGTGCGCCCGCGCCAGGCCGCAACCGTGATCTTGCTGCGGGGAGGCGCCGAGGAGCTCGAGGTCCTGCTGGTCAGACGCACGCCGCAGGCCCGCTTCATGGGCGGCGTGTGGGTGTTTCCGGGAGGCGCCGTCGATGCCGAGGAGGGCGATGGCGACGAGGCCCACCGGGCGGCTGCCATCCGTGAGCTGAGCGAGGAGGCGGCGATCGCACTGGACGACCCCGCAGCGCTCGTGAAGTTCTCGCGCTGGATCACGCCAGCCGAGGTGCAGATCCGCTTCGACACCCATTTCTTTCTCGCCCCGCTGCCTGCGGGGCAGGACCCGAGGATCGACGGCGAGGAGTGCGTGGACCTTGGCTGGTTCACGCCGTCCGGTGCCCTGGAGGCCTACCGGGCAGGGAACATCGAGCTCGTCTTCCCGACGATCAAGCACCTCGAACAGCTGCGGGAGTTCTCCTCGGTCGAAGACCTGCTCGAGCATGCCCGCGGGCGCGAGGTGCTGCCGGTCCAGCCCAGAGTGGTGCTCGAGGGCGAGGTCGCCCGCATCCTGCTGCCGGGCGAGCCCGGCTACTGAGGGGCTTCGCCCGCCGGCCTCACGCCTGCTGCGCGTCGATCACGTGCGTGACGGCGTTGATCAGCGCGAGGTGAGTGAAGGCCTGCGGGTAGTTGCCCAGGTGCCGGCCAGATGAGGCCTCGAGCTCCTCGGCGTAGAGCTCAAGCGGCGAGGAGTAGGAGAGCAGCCGCTCACACAGATGCTCGGCCTCGCGATGCTCGCCGATCTCCGAGAGCGCGGAGACGAGCCAGAAGGAGCAGATCAGAAATGTCCCCTCCTCGCCGTGCAGGCCGTCGTCGGTCGCGTCGGTGCGGTAGCGCAGGACCAGGCCGCCCTCGGTGAGTTCCTCGCGGATCGCCATGACCGTGGCGCGCACGCGCTCGTCCTCGGGTCCCAGGAAGCGCACGAGCGGCACCAGCAGGTTGGATGCATCGAGCGCGTCCGTGTCGTAGTGCTGGCGGAACACGCCGCGCTTGTCCACGCCGCGATCGAGGATGTCCGCCCGGATCTCATCGGCCAGCGCCTGCCACTCCTCGGCGTCATCGCTGTGCCCGCGCCGTTCGGCGAGGCGGGCGCCGCGATCCATGGCCACCCAGCACATCAGCTTGGAGGAGACGTAATGGCGGGGCTCCCCCCGCGCCTCCCAGATCCCCTGGTCGGGTTCCTTCCACGCCTTCGCGGCGCATTTCACCTGATCGCTCAGCACGGGCCACAGCCGCTCGGGAATGTGGTCGCGCTTCTTGGAGTGCAGGTAGACCGAGTCGAGCACTGCGCCGAAGACGTCGTTCTGGCGCTGGCTGTAGGCGCCGTTGCCGATGCGCACCGGGCGCGCGCCCTCGTAGCCCTTGAGATGGTCGAGGGTTGACTCCTCGAGGTCCTTGTCGCCCTTGATCCCGTACATGATCTGCAGCGAGCCGTCCTCGTTGCGCTCCATGTCGGCGAGGTACTGCACGAAGTCGTCCGCCTCCCAGTTCAACCCGAGAGCGTGCAGCGCCCACAGCGTGAATGACGCGTCGCGCATCCAGCAGAAGCGGTAGTCCCAGTTGCGCTCGCCCCCCGGCGTCTCGGGCAGCGAGGTGGTCGGGGCAGCCACGAGGGCGCCCGTCGGCATGAACGTCAGGCCCTTCAGCACCAGCGCCGAGCGCTGCAGGTGAAAGCGCCAGGGGTGATCGGGATAGGTCCCTTCGGCGAGCCAGCTGCGCCAGAAGTGGCCGGTGCGCTGCATGTGGCCTTCTGCCTGCTCAACCGTGTGCGGGCCGCCTCGGCCCTCCGTCCAGGAGAGCGCGCAGAAGCGCTTCTCGCCTTCGCTCATCGTGTGACGCCCGTGCGCGCGGTTGCCCTCGATGCCCATGCGGATGTCGCTGAACAGCCTGAAGGCGGTCGCGTCGTCGGTGGCGTCCATCATGCACACGCCCTCCTCCCCCGTCTGCACCACGCTCCAGCGCGCGGGCGTGGCGCCGTAGTCGAGCATCGGCTCGCACACGATCTCCACCTGAACCTGCCCCTGGATGCATTCCATCATCCGCACCACCAGGTGATCGGCGTCGTAGTCGGTCGGCGGTCGGGTGTGGCTCGAGCCGTGCTTGTTGTCGTGCCAGGGCCCGATCGTGAGAGCGTCCACGACCCGCAACCAGCCCTGGGGCGTCATCCAGGTCGTCTCGATCATGTTGGTGCCCGGGATGTAGCGTCGACCCGCGGGCACATAGATGCCATACGGCCCCACACGCCAGCTGCCCGCGCCGCGGTCGAGCAGCGCGCCGAACACCGATGGCGAGTCGAAGTGCGGCAGGCACATCCACTCGATCGAGCCGTCGGAGGCCACCAGCGCACCGGTGTGGCAGTCGGAGAGGAAGCCGTAGTCGGCGATCGGCGGGAACGGCGAGTCAAGCGAAGTCGCGCGCAGGCCCGCCACGGCGGGCGCGGAGCCGTCGGCGCTCATCTCGGCGCCGGGCGCCCGGGCCTCGGTGCTCACCACTCGGTCCGCTCGAAGCGTGGGCGCTCGACGCCGGTGGGCAGGATCTGCTCTTCCTCGAGCTTGTCCAGGTGCGCGGCCAGGGTTGCCGTGGCGAGCGGACGCAGCTGCTCGGGCACGTCCGACCAGACGGCGCCCAGCAGCTCTGAGACCGTGCGGGCGCCTTCGCCCAGCGCCACGATCAGGTGGTTTTCGCGATCGATTCGATGTCCGACGTATTCTTCGAGCTTGGTGTGCGCATCCCATACCGGCGGGCCGTGACCGGGACACAGGACGTTGAAGTCTTCGCGCAGCCGCAGGCGCGTGAGCGCCAGCAGGTAGCCCGCCATCGCTCCGCGGTAGGGGCTGATGAACACGCTGCCCTCGCCCAGCACGGCGTCGCCGGTGAAGCAGGCGCCGTCGGCGACCAGCGCGAAGTGGTCCGCCGCGTGGCCCGGGGTGGCGACCGCCTCGAACGGGCCGAAGCGGACTTCTTCCCCCAACTGCACGTCCACCGCTCCCCGCCCGCCTGCGATCGGAGCGGAGTAGCGCTCCACGAGCGGATCCACGGCTTCGGAATGGTCGCGGTGATCGTGTGTCAGCACCGCGCCGCCGAGCCCGCCGCGGGCGTCGACCGCGGCGTACAGACGGGTGAGGTGCTCCTCGATCAGCGGTCCCGGGTCGACGACCCATGCCGGGCGACGGCCCACAACCCAGGTGTTGGTGCCGGAGAGGGTCACCGGCCCCGGGTTGGGAGCCCGCAGGCGCAGGATGTCGTAATGGGTGAGCAGATCGGCCTCGGATCCGGCCTCCGAATTCTCGCCGTTGACCGCGTCCTCCGCGTCAGGATCGGGCGGATGCGACATGCTCATGCGCGCGACGTTAGCTGAGAGCGCGGCGCACTGGCCGGCTGGCCGGTTTACCTCGAACGGCCCGAGGCCCGTCCGCGGCGCGATCCGCTGCCGCGCGAGGCACCGCCGGGGCGCTCAGAGCCGCCCTTGGCGGGACCGGATCGGCGATCGCCCGAGCGCGAGCGAGCCCCTCCGGCGCTCGGACGGGGACGCGACGAGCCCCCGCCCTGGGGACGCGCGGTGCTCATTCCGGCGAGTTGAAGCTCGCGATCCAGACCCAGCTGGCCGACCATTCCGGCCAGCTCGTGAGCCTGATCGTGCGCAACGAGCGTCACTCCGGTGCCGGTCGCGCCGGCGCGGGCCGTGCGCCCGATGCGGTGGACGTAGTCCTCGCGCGTGGCCGGGATGTCGTAGTTGATCACGTGGGTGATTCCGGCCACATCGATGCCCCGTGCGGCGACGTCGGTGGCAACCAGGGTGTCCACCACTCCGGCCTCGAAGTTGGCGAGGGCCCGCTCGCGCTGGCCCTGGGACTTGTCGCCGTGCATCGCCACCGCCTTGACGCTGCTGGAGGCGAGGCGTTTGACGAGGCGGTCGGCGCCGCGCTTGGTGCGCACGAACACGAGCGTGAGCCCGCGCTCGGCCTCGCTCAGCTCGGATACGAGCTTTGCGACCTTGCCCTCGTGGCTGACCATCACGAAGCGATGGGACACGTCGGCCTTCTGCGCGACCGGGTGGGCGTGCTCGTGACGGCGGGGATTGGAGGTGTAGGCCTTGGCGATCCGCCCGACCTCACCCTCGAGCGTCGCCGAGAAGAGCAGCGTCTGGCGCTCGGAGCGAGTCATCTTCACGATCCTGTCGACGACCGGCTTGAAGCCCATGTCGAGCATCCTGTCGGCCTCGTCGAGGATCAGGATGCGGACCTTGGCCAGCGTGATGTCGCGGCGCTCGATCAGGTCGAGCAGCCTCCCCGGCGTGGCCACGAGGATGTGGGCGCGGCCGGCCAGGCGCGCCTGCTTGACGATGCCGGCGCCGCCGTACACGGCCGCGATCGACAGCGCCCGGGCGTGGGCGATCGGGCGCAGCTCGTCGACGATCTGGATCGCGAGCTCCCTGGTCGGCGCGAGGATCAGCGCCGAGGGGCGCGCGTCGGAGTCTTTCAGGAGCTCCACGAGCGGCACGCCGAAGGCGAGCGTCTTGCCCGAGCCGGTGGGCGACTGCGCGAGCACGTCGTGGCCGGCGAGCACGTCGGGGATGACCATGTTCTGAACTGCGAAGGGCTTGGCGATCCCGCACTTGGCGAGCTCGCTCACGACGACCTCGGACACGCCGAGATCGGCGAAAGATTCATGCTGCATGTTGTGATGCTCCTTCTGGCGGCCCTGTGGCCGCCGCTGCGGATGGAGATTCGACTGACCCCATCCGCGCTTCAGAGCGCCAACAAAGACAAAGAACCTCACGGACGACTTCGCCGCCCGTAGGGTGACCGTAGCAGCCTTTTGGCTGCAAACCGGCCTACTGCAAGCTGGCCATCACGTGCTTTACGACCGTGTAGTCCTCGAGCGAGTACACGCTCAGGTCCTTGCCGTAGCCGGACTCCTTGAAGCCGCCATGGGGCATCTCGGAGACGAGCGGGATGTGGTCGTTGATCCACACGCAGCCGAAGCGCAGCGCCTTGGCCACACGCAGAGCGCGCCCGACGTCGCGCGTCCACACCGAGGAGGCCAGCCCGTAGCGCGTGGCGTTGGCCCACGCGATCGCCTGCTGCTCGTCGCTGAAGCGCTGGACGGTGATGACCGGCCCGAAGATCTCGCGCTGGATCATCTCGTCGTCCTGCTGCAGTCCCGCGACCACGGTCGGCTCGAGGTAGAAGCCGGGGCGATCGGGCTGCGCGCCGCCGGTCACGATCTCGGCGTGTGCGGGGCGGCGCTCCAAGAAGCCCGCCACGCGCTCGCGCTGACGGGCCGAGTTGACCGGTCCGAGGGTGGTCTCGGGCGCGAGCGTGTCGCCGATGACGAGACCCCGCGCCTGCTCGACCAGGCCAGAGACCACATCGTCATAGACCTTGCCCGCGGCCAGCACGCGCGTGGCGGCCGTGCAGTCCTGCCCGGCGTTGTAGTAGCCGGTGCCCGCGATCGTTTCCATGGCGCTCTCCATGCTCACGTCGTCGAAGACGACCACGGGCGCCTTGCCACCGAGCTCCAGGTGCACGCGCTTGAGCGTGTCGGCGGCCGTGCGGGCGAAGTGCTTGCCCGTGTCCACCGAACCCGTCAGGCCGAGCATGTCGACGTCGGGGTGGCTGATCAGCGCCTCGCCGGTGGGGCGGCCGGGTCCGGTGACCACGTTGAGGACGCCCTTGGGCAGGATGTCGGCCGCCAGCTCGGCGAAGCGGACGGTCGTGATCGGCGTGGTCTCGGCCGGCTTCAGCACGACCGTATTGCCGGCCGCGATCGCCGGGGCAAGTTTCCAGATCGCCATCATCAGTGGGTAGTTCCAGGGCGTGACCTGCCCGATCACGCCGACGGCCTCACGCCGTGTGAACGAGGTGTAGCCCTCCATGTACTCGCCCGCGGCCCGGCCCTCCAGGCAGCGCGCGGCGCCCGCGAAGAAGCGAAGGTTGTCGGCCATCACGGGGATCTCGTCGTTCCTGACGGCTTCGATCGGCTTGCCCGCGTTCAGAGCCTCCAGGCGGGCGATCTCGCCGCCGTGCTCCTCGATCAGGTCGGCCAGCGCGAGCAGCGCCTGGGAACGTTGAGCCGGCGTGGTGGTGGACCAGCCGTCGAAGGCCGCCCGCGCAGCGCGCACGGCGCGATCCACGTCCTCGGGTCCGGACACGGGCGCGTGGGCGAGCTCCTCACCAGTGGCGGGGTTGAGCACGGCTTCGGTCTCGCCGCCCGCGAAGGGCACGCTCTCGCCGTCGATGAAGTTGCTGAGGGTCTCCGCTGTGCTCGCCATCTGGTCTCTCCGCTCCTCTGGGGTCTCTATTCAAGATCTCGACTGTGTATAGCCATGGTTATACGGCGCCTGAAAGTCGATTACTCCCGCACAGCTCCCGCGCCAGCCCCTGCCGTCGAGAGCCCAAGCGCCTCGGCCACTGCCGGGTGCATGATCTCCCCGTCCTGCACGTTCAGGCCGGCCCGCAGGCCGGCGTTGACCTCGAGCGCCGCGTCGATCCCGCGCTCCGCCAGCTCGATCACATACGGCAGCGTGGCGTTGGAGAGGGCGTAGGTGGAGGTGATCGGCACCGCGCCCGGCATGTTGGTGACGCAGTAGTGGGTGATCCCGTCGACCTCGTAGGTGGGGTCGGAGTGAGTCGTCGGGCGCGAGGTCTCAAAGCAGCCGCCCTGGTCGATCGAGACGTCGACGAGCACCGCGTGGGGCTTCATCAGCTTCAGCTGCTCGCGCGTGATGACCCGGGGGGCGCGCCCGCCAGGGAGCAGCACCGCGCCGATCACGAGATCCGCCTGGGGCAGCATCTCCTCGATCGCGAGCGTCGAGGAGTAGACGGTGGAGGCGCGCCCGGCGAAGGCCACTTCGAGGTCCCGCAGGCGGTCGATGGAGCGATCGAAGGTGAACACGTCGGCCTGCATCCCGATGGCGATGAAGGCGGCGTTCATCCCCACGACCCCGCCGCCGATCACGAGCACCGTCGCAGCGGCCACACCGGGAACGCCGCCGAGCAGGATTCCCCGCCCGCCGAGCGGCTTCTCGAGCATGAACGCTCCCGCCTGGGTGGCGATCTTGCCGGCCACCTCGCTCATCGGCGCGAGCAGCGGAAGGCGTCCCTCGGAGTCGACGACCGTCTCGTAGGCGATGCAGCGCGCGCCCGAGGCCATCAGGCCGTGAGCCAGCTCGAGCTCGGCAGCGAGGTGCAGGTAGGTGAAGAGGGTCTGCCCCTCGCGCAGCAGCCCCACCTCCTCGGCCTGGGGCTCCTTGACCTTCAGGACGAGCTCGGCCTCGGAGAACACGGCCTCGGCGTCGGGCACGATGCGCGCGCCCTGCGCGCGGAACTGCTCGTCGCTCATCGCGCTGCCCTCGCCTCCGCCGGCCTCGACGAGCACCTCGTGTCCGCGCGAGGTCAGCTCGCGCACTCCCGCGGGGGTGATGGCGATGCGGTACTCGTCGGTCTTGATCTCACTCGGAACTCCGATCCTCATCGTGCCAACTCTCTTCCTCTTAGGGCCAGCCAGAACTCGATCCGGTCGCGGGCGCTGGAGAAGTCCCGCCCGGTCAGCTGCTCGATGCGCCTGATCCGGTAGCGCAGCGTGTGCCGATGGCAGAACAGGGCTCCCGCTGCCTTCTCCCAGTGGCCGTTGTGCTCGATGAAGACGTCCAGCGAGCGGACCAGCTCGTCGCCGTACTCGCCCTCGCCCTGTTCGATCGGTCCGAGCACGCTACGGCAGTAGGAGAGCAGAGCCTCGTCGTCCTGCAGTGAGAGCAGCAGCTGAAACGCTCCGAGGTCCTCGTAGGAGGCCACATCGGGCGCATCGCCGTTGCGCAATCGCACGGCCTCCAGCGCACAGCGCGCCTCGTGGAAGCTCATCCGCAGCGAGTGCGTGGCCGCGGGGCGGCTTGCCGCAGCGCGCACCTCGCCGAAGCGCTCGCTCAACTCGCCGCGGATCTTGCGTGCGAGCGCGATCGGCTCGAGCGGCGCCGACCCGCTCGTCCCAGTGGGATCGACCACCGCGCACAACAGCCCCCCGCGAATGGCCACCAGGCCAGGGACGCCCTCGGACGCGAGCGTCCGTTCCACGGTCGCCGCGGCCGCGCTCGGATCGGGGGTCCTGAAGGCGAGCACCGCGACCTGCTCGCCGATTCCGAACGGGCGCAACCGCGCCTGGAGATCCTCCGGATAGAGATGGCCGGTCAGCGCCTCGGAGAGCACGTCGCCGACCATGTTGCGCTGGAGCATTTCGTAGCGTTCGTCGAGGAGGTGCGCAAAGGCGCGCTCGGTTATCGCGATGAACGGGAGCTCGTAGGGAACCTCGAACAGGGGGAAGGCACGCTTGCGCGCGGCTGCAAGCAGCGCCGCCGGCACCCGTCGGTGGGCAAAGCCCGTGCCGAAGCCCAGGCCGGCGATCTGGTGGTCGGCCAGGCGGTCGATGAACTCCCGCTGCGCCTTCGGTCCCGCCAGCTGCAGGCCGGTGCTCAGCAGCAGCTCGCCGCCTTTCAGCCACGGGATGGGATCGGCGAGCTCTGTGCTGTGCACGAAGCGCACGTGAGCCTGGGCGGCCTCCTGCCCCGAGACGAGGCTCAGGCCGAGCTCGCCGATCAGGCTCGCGACAGTGAGCTCCATCTCTCCATCCGCTCCGACGCCTCGCTCAGCACCGGGCGCAGGATCGCCTCGATTTCCTCGAACTGCTCCTCGCCGGCGATCAATGGAGGCGAGAGCTGAACGATCGGATCGCCGCGGTCATCGGTCCGGCAGATCAACCCGCGCCGGAAGAGCTCGCCCGAGAGGAATCCCCTGAGCAGCTCCTCGGACTCATGTGAGCTGAACGTCTCCTTGGTGTCCTTGTTCTTGACCAGCTCGATCGCGTGGAAGTAGCCGGCGCCGCGCACGTCCCCCACGATCGGCAGGTCGCGCAGGCTGTCGAGTACTTCGCGGAAGCGTCCCTCGTTTTCGCGCACGTGCCCGCACAGGTCCTCGCGCTCCATCACGTCGATGTTGGCCAGGCCGACCGCGCACGCCACGGGATGCCCGCCGAAGGTGAAGCCGTGGTTGAAGATCGCCTTGCCGTGCAGGAAGGGCTCGGCGATGTGATCGGCCGTGATCACGGCACCGAGCGGCGCGTATGCCGAGCTGATGCCCTTGGCCGTGGTGACCATGTCCGGCGCGTAGCCGTAGCGCTCGCAGCCGAACCAGTGGCCCAGTCGTCCCCATGAGCAGATGACCTCGTCGGAGATCAGCAGCACACCATGGCGATCGCAGATCTCGCGCACGCGCTGGAAGTAGCCGTCCTGGGGCACGAAGCACCCGCCGCCGTTCTGCACCGGCTCGAGGATCACCGCGGCCACGGTCTCGGGTCCGGCGAATTCGATCGCCTCCTCGATCGCGTCCGCGGCCCACAGCTGATCGCGGTCTTCCTCCCAGCGGTAGGAGTTCGTGTTGGGCACGTGGATGCCACCCGGGGTCAGCGGCTCGAAGGGCTGGCGCAGCGCGGTCAACCCGGTCGCGGTGAGCGCGCCCATCGTGACTCCGTGGTAGGCCAGCTTGCGCGAGATGAGCTTGTGGCGCAAGGGCTCACCCTTGGCGGCGTGGTAGGCCTTGGCGAGCTTCCATGCGGACTCGACCGCCTCCGAGCCACCGGAGGTGAAGAACACGCGGTTGAGGTTGCCGGGCGCGAGCCCGGCGATGCGCGTGGCCAGCTCGATCGAGCGCGGGTGCGCGTAGCTCCAGTTGGTGTAGAAGGCGAGCTCCTTCGCCTGCGCCGCCGCGGCGTCGCCCAGCTCGGCGCGACCGTGGCCGATGTTGACGCAGTAGAGGGCGGAGAGCCCGTCGAGGTAGCGGTTGCCGTGCTCGTCGTAGACGTAGCAGCCCTCGCCCCGCACGATCACCGGGACGTCGGCGTCGGCGTAGGAGCCCATCCGCGTGAAGTGCATCCACAGGTGTCGCTTGGCTTGGTCTTGGAGGTCACCGCTCATGGAAAAACACGCTTTCTCGATAGCCAACTAGACAGTGCGGACAACGGTATCCGCTGCGTATGTGCGTAGCAAGGCCCTGCATGTTCAAGAACCCCGATACCAGTTGTACCAAGTGTATAGTCGCGCACCGCGGTTTTGGGACACTTGAACCTTGCGCGCCCGCCGTGCAACCGCGTACCTTCCGGAGGACTAGGATGCTGCAACTTCTGTAACGACCTTACGGGGAGGAACCGAGAGAATGGCCACCGAGTCAACCGCAGCATCCCAAGCCAACGGTTCCTCGGGAGTGATGGACAAGGGCCTGAAAAAGGGCGCCATCGGATACGTCTCGAACATCGTCATCGGCGTGGCCTCGACCGCCCCCGCCTACTCGCTGGCGGCCACCCTCGGGTTCGTGGTGGCGGTCAAAGGCGTTGGCGTTCACGCCCCGGCGGTGCTGATCGTGGCGTTCATCCCGATGCTGCTGGTCGCCTCGGCCTACAAATACTTCAACCGCGCCGACCCGGACGCGGGCACCACGTTCGCATGGACCACCCGCGCGCTGGGGCCGATCACCGGCTGGATGAACGGCTGGGCGATCTTCCTGGCCGACCTGATCGTGATGGCGTCGCTGTCGGACATCGCCGCGATCTACACGTTCAAGCTCTTCGGCTTCACCGAACTTGGCAACTCCAAAGCAGCGACCATCGTGGCCGCGGTTCTGTGGATCGCGCTGATGACCTGGATCTGCTATCGCGGCATCGAGCTCTCGGCTCGCATCCAGCAGGTGCTGCTCGGCACCGAGGTCCTCATCCTGGCGCTGTTCTCGGTCGTGGCGCTGGTGAAGGTCTACGGAAGCCATCCGCCGAGCGGCTCGGTCAAGCCTTCGTTCTCGTGGTTCGACCCCACCGCGATGAAGTTCAGCGACCTGGTCGTGGCAGTCCTGCTCGGGGTCTTCATCTACTGGGGCTGGGACTCGGGCGTGGCCGTCAACGAGGAGTCCGAGGATCCAGCAGAGGGGCCGGGCAAGGCCGCGGTCGTCTCGACGCTCCTGCTCGTGCTCATCTACGTGATCGTCTCGGCGGCCTCGCAGTCATTCCACGGCGTCGGCTTCCTGACCAGCGAAGAAAACCAGGGTGACGTGCTCAACGCGCTCGGCAAGGGCGTGCTCGGCGGCACCTTGAACAAGCTCTTGATCATCACCGTGCTCACCTCCGCCTCGGCATCGACACAGACGACGATCCTCCCCACCGCCCGCACCACCCTGTCGATGGCCCATTGGAAAGCGGTCACCGCGCTGCTCTCGCGCGTCCACAAACGCTTCCTGACCCCGACCGTGTCCACGCTCGGCTTCGGCGCGCTCTCGGTCATCGTCACCGTTGTCCTGCTGCTGCTCTCGGAAAGCGTCCTCGAAGACTCGATCGCCGCGATCGGCTTCCCGATCTGCTTTTACTACGGCTTCACCGGCATCGCCTGCGCGGTCTATTCCCGCGACGAGCTGATGAAGAGCGCACGGAACTTCCTGCTGCTCGGCGCGGGGCCATTGATCGGCGGGCTGATGCTGTGGGGAGTGGGCGTCAAGGGAGCCATCTACTACGGCCACGCCGCGAACGTGTCATCGAAACCGATCCTCGGCATCACCCTGGTGCTGTGGATGGGAATCGGAGGGATGATCCTCGGGTTCATCCTGATGCTCGTCTCGCGCCCGTTCTTCCGCCAGTTCTTCTCGCGCAAGCTCGAAACCGCGCCGGCGGGCATCCTCGAGCGCCCGCCAGCGCCGACGGTGCCCCCCCAGGTCGACTTCTGAGGAGACGCTCAGCTCTTCGCCGAGAGACGCCTGATGCCCGCGATGGCGTCGAATCCTCGGTCAAAGCTCAGGATCTCCGTGATCTCGCGGCGTCGCATAACTGCGACATGGAGTGCGTCGCGCGCCGAGCAGCCTCTGTTCGCGTGAACGATGTCCTTTGCCGCGAACACGTCTGCCTCCTCGACCGCGAATACGTCATCGACGATCTCCCGCAGGAGCCCAAATCCAGGCTCGATCTTGTCGCGACGATCGATCGACAGATAGCGGTGGAGGATCTCCTGGAAGACCTCGCTGCTGCTGGTCAACCGCCGTCGTTCACCAACGAGCCGCTCGACCATGTACCGGGCATCGACCTTATGGGGATGGTCGCGTCCGATGAGATACATCGGCACATTCGCATCGACGAAGATCACGCGTCGTCCGCGCTGGCGAGCCCTGCCTCGATCTCGCTCGAGCGTCCCGCCTCGGTCTCGGCCAGCATCGTGTCGATATCGACTTCACGCCCACCAATTTCGTAGCTGACTGCCTTGCGAATGGCGGTCAGCTTGGCCTCCACGTCGCCGCTCGACGCTTCGCGCTCGGCCACCCTGAGAGCCTGGCGGGTCCACTCAGACACGCTCAGACCAGCGGCCTCAGCGGTCCGTGCGTAGCGCTCGAGCTCCTCGTCTCCTACGACAACCTGCAATCGCTTACTCATGTTGGTAGTATAACGTACTACCTCGAATCATCCACGGGCCCTCGCAGCTCCAGGCCCCGTCTCCTCAGGCTTGCGGCACCTCGATCTGCCCGTGCGGCGAGCCCATCTCCTCGAGGAGATCGAGGAACGGCCGCGGCGGGAAGGCCTCTGGGCCCAGCACACCCACGCCCTTCCAGTCGCCGCGGTCGAGCAGCTCGAGAGCGACCACGGGGTTGATGGCCGTCTGCCAGACGACCGCCTGGCTTGAGTACTCGCGCATGGTGAGCTCGTTGTCGACCAGGTGATAGAGGTAGGTAGAGCGCGGCTGTCCGTCTACGCCCGTGCCCCTGACCCACGTGCCCGCGCAGGTGCGCCCGCTCATGCGCCCGCCGAGCGTGGCGGGATCGGGAAGCGCGGCGGCCACCACGTCGCGCGGAGCGACGAGCGTGCCGCGCACGGAGACCGGCTCGGTCGAGTCGAGGCCCAGTTTGTGCAGGGTGGAGAGCACGTCGATGAACTCCTGCCCGAGGCCGTACTTGAAGGTGACCCGCCCGCAGGGCACCCAGCGCGGGACCAGCACGACCTCCTCGTGCTCGACGTTGACGCACTCCACCGGCCCGATGCCCTCGGGGAAGTCGAAGATCTCCGGCTCGGAGAACGGCGCCGTGGTGTAGAACCCGCGCTCGCGCTCCCAGATCAGCGGAGGGTTCAGGCACTCCTCGATCGTGGTCCAGATAGAGAACGTGGGCGCGAAGTCATAGCCCTCGACGACCAGATCGGCGCCGTCGCGAACCCCGACCTCATCGATGCTCGAGAACAGCTCGTCGGCGGCGTGGCGGGCGAACACGTCAGAGAGACCGGGCTCGACTCCGATGCCCACCAGCGCCAGCACTCCCGCTCGCTCCCACTCCTCGTGCGCCGCGAGCTGAAGATCGCCGAGCATCTCGCCGGGTAGCTCATATGGGCGCTCGGGATGCGGATGCGAGAGGGTCATGGCCATGTCCAGATAGGTGACCTTCGCGTCGAAGGCCGCACCGAAGATCGGCTCGTTGAAGCGCGGGTCGCAGGCATTGAGCACCGCGTCGGGATGCACGCGACCGATCAGATCGACGAGATCCTGGCGGCTCGAGGCATCGACGCGCTCAGCGCTGAAGCGATCGGGCTCGCCGAGACGACCGGCGGCCGCCTGGGCACGCTCGAGCGCCACGTCGGCGAGCACCACATGCTCGAAAACCGCTCGTCGCTGGGCGATCGCGGCAAAGGCCGCGCCGACTCCGCCCGCTCCGACCGCCAGAACCCTCATGGGTGGCAGTCTGACGGATCGCGAGACCTCGGAACGTCACAACGGCAACGTGTCCGTGCGCCGCAATGTCGCAGGCGCCTCCCGTATGCTGCGCCGATCCGCGCGGCTCCGAACACATGCAGACCATGAGCACCGGTCTCCCGAGTCCGCCACGCACCCCTCGAGGATCTACCGCGCCCGCCGGTGCGGGCGGCGTGGCGGGCGGCGAGCAGGGCTCGCGCTCCTCCAGCCGAGAGGGCGCGCGGCCGCGTGGCTGGGCTGCCTCCCCCGCGTTCAGCGGGCGCGAGCTCGCCCTCGTGGTGCTCTCCGGCGTGCTCTTGGCCGTGCTCACGAGCTGGCCGCTCGTGCTGCATCTGCCCACCCGCATCGCCCCCGACCTGGGCGACCCCGTGCGCACCGCTTGGGAGATCGCGTGGGTGGGCCACGCGATGCTGCACGACCCGCTGCACCTGTTCGACGCCAACGCCTTCTACCCGCACCCGCTCAGCCTGGCCTTCTCGGACTCCCTGCTCGGCTACGGCCCGGCGGCATTCTTCGGCTCGGGCACCGTCGCAGCCCTCGTCCGCTACAACCTGCTCTTCCTCTTCGCCTGGTCGCTGTGCTTCATCGGCGCCTACCTGCTCGCCCGCGAGCTCGGCCTCGGTCGGCTCGGCGGCGCCGCAGCAGGCGTGGCGTTCGCCTATGCGCCCTACCGCGTCACCGAGGCCGGGCACCTCCACGTGATCTCCTCCGGGGGGCTGCCGCTGGCGCTGTTCCTGCTTCTGCGCGGCTACCGGCGCTCCTCGCGCAAGCTGGTCCTCGCCGGCTGGCTGGTCTCCGCCTGGCAGGTGAGCCTCGGCTTCACGCTCGGCCTGCAGTACTGCTACCTGCTGGCGGTGCTCGCGCTGCTGGTGCTCCTGTATTGGTGGCGTGGGCGCCTGACCCCCGGCGAGGGATGGAGCGGGCGGGAGCAGGTTTCCCCGGAGGGCGAGAATGTCGCCCCGAGCGCTGACTCGCGCGCGCGCGCGGGCGCCCCTTCGCCCGACCGCCGCGAGCACCCCTCGCGCACCGCCCGCGGGCCGCTGATTCCCCGCCGCCTGCTGATCGTGACGATCGTCGGGGCGACCCTGCTCGGGGGGGTGGCCATCTACCAGGCGGCGCCCTACCTCCAGGTCGCCCACGACTATCCGACGGCCAAACGCACGCTCAAGGAAGTCAAAAACTACTCATCCGGCCCGGCCGCGCTGTTGTCGGCCTCCTCGGAGAACCGCGTTTGGAGCGGAGCCACGTCGGGCATGCGGGCCAAGGTCCATTCCCAGAACGAGGACGTCTTCTTCCCCGGCGGCCTGGTCCTCCTGCTGGCGCTGATCGGGCTCGCCGGCGTCGGCGGAGCCGCCTACACGCGCAACCTGCGCCTGGGGCTGTTGGCCGGGGTGGTCGTCTGCTCGGTGCTTGCCATGGGCCTCGGACTGACCGGATACGGGTATCCCTATCGCCTGCTCTACAACTACGCCCCGGGCTGGAACGGCGTGCGTGTGCCCGGCCGGGTCTTCACGCTGGGCACCCTCTTCTACGCGCTGCTCGCAGGCGCGGGAGCGCAATTGCTCGTGTTGCGGATCGGCCCCTGGGGACGGCGCCACTCGCTGCGCGCGCTCCCGGCGCTCCTCGGCGGCGTCCTGCTCGTCGGGCTCCTGGGCGAAGGCGCCGGGCACCTCGCCCATCCCGTGGTGCCACAGCCGGCCAAGGCCGAGGTGGGACTGCCCGGCCCGCTCCTCGACCTGCCGACCGACGGGGCCGCAGACCGCGTCTGGCAGTACTTCTCCACCAACGGCTTCTACAAGATCCCGATCGGCAACAGCACCTTCGACATCCCGGCCGTCGATGACCTACGCGGCGGCATGAGCGGATTTCCCGATCGCGCCAGCATCGAAAAGCTGCGCTGGTACGGGATCCGCACTGTGGTGCTGCACCTGACGATGCCCAAGCTCCCGGGCCTGCACGGCTACGCGCTGGCCGAGCCGGCCGACACGGCGAAGGCTGCCGCCAAACCGGTGACCGGCCTGGGGGTCACCCGCAGGCAGGTCGGCTCGCTCGTGATCTATGAGATCGGTCCCGGGCCGAAGGCCCTGCACGGCAGCGACTGATGCGCGCCAGGCGCAGGACCGTCCTTGCGATCGTGCTGGTGGGGGTGGCCTACGCGACCCTGATTCAGAGCTTCTCCTGGAATCAGACCTCCCACTACGACCTGATCCGAGCGCTGAACAACGACAGCACGACGATCGACGCCAACCACACCAACACGGGAGACGAGGTCTTCTACAAGGGCCACTGGTACTCGGCCCGCGCTCCCGGCCTGGCGCTGTTCGCGCTGCCCTTCTACGACACGATCACCGCGCTCGGGGCGGACTCACTGGCCAAGGAATCGCAGGCCCAGCGGGGCGACGACGAGATGATCTACTTCACGGGGCTGTGGGGCAACGTGCTCCCGGGCCTGCTGCTGCTGCTGCTCGTGTGGCAGGTCTCCGAGCGCTTCGAGCCCGGCTACGGCGTGGCGAGCGCCGTCGTGCTGGGGCTCGGCACGATGGTGCTGCCGCTCTCCACGCTGCTCTTCTCCCACGTCTTCAGCGCCCTCCTGGGATTCGCGGCCTTCGCCCTGATGCTGCGCGAGCGCGACGGGCCGCCCAGCCCGATGCTGCTCGCGCTCGCCGGCCTGGCCATGGGTTACGCGGTGGCCTCCGAGTACCCGCTGTTCTTCGTCGCGCTGGTGCTCGGGCTGTTCCTGCTCTCGCGACGCGACGCGCTGAACCCGACCGCCGTGATCACCCGCGCGGGCGCCTACATCGCCGGCGGCGTGGTCGGGATCGTGCCACTGCTGCTCTACAACCACTACGCCTTCCACTCCTGGACGCATCTGGCCTACTCCGATGTGCCCCGCCAGCAGAAAGGCTTCTTCGGGATCGGCGCGCCGAGCCTGAAGGTGCTGAGCACGCTGCTGCTGGACTCGCGCGGGCTGCTCACGATCTCCCCCGTGCTGATCATGGCGGCGATCGGCACCGTGCTGCTCTACCGGCGCGGCCGCCGCGCCGAGGCGCTCACGATCGCGGGCGTCTGCCTCTGCTACGTGGGCTACAACTCCGGCTACTACCTGCCTTTCGGCGGCGGCTTCATGGGGCCGCGCTTCCTGACGACGATGCTGCCCTTCCTGGCCTGTCCGTTGGGGCTCGCGCTCAAGCGCTTCCCTGGACCCACGATCGCGCTGGCGGCAGTCTCGATCACGACCACGCTGATCGCGACCATGACCCATCCACTCGTCGGCTACGAGAACGAGGTCGTCGTGTGGGAGCGCCTGCTCAGCAACGGGGAATTCCAGCCGACGATCGCCTCTGCCTTCGGGCTCGGGCACAGCCAGTACGGGAGCAACTGGGGCGGGATCTGGCCGTTGCTCCTCGCGGCCGGGGGAGCGATCGTCCTCGCGGCCTGGGCGACGCCGAGGCTTCGCCTCACCGGCCGGCAGATCGGAGTCGGGGTCCTCGCGCTCCTCGCTTGGGGCCTGTTCGCGTGGCTCGGGCCGACGGTGCTCGGAATCGACCACCAGGGGCTGCTGAGCATCGTCAAAGCAGGCGACCACACCGCACTGAACCTCGAGCTCCACCACGGAGCCCGGTACCCGTTGAAGAAGCTCGCGGAGATCGCCGCCGCGGCCGGGCTGCTGGCGCTCCTGGCGATGGCCCTGCTGCGCAGCCGGCACAGCGCGCCGCGGCAGCCGCGGGCGGCCCGCGCCGACGCGATTTCGCAGCCGGCACCGAGCGGCTGACGGCTAGTTCCTGGCGACCCTCGCGTTGCATCTCGCCGCGTGCAGCGCTTTGCACACGACGATATAGCCGGCTCGCGGCTGATCGTGAGCGTTCATCAGGCCGGCGTCGAAGCGTGTCCTGCTGTTGCCGCCCGTCCAGTCGTAGACGTAGAGGCGCTTGATCTGAGGCTGCGAGCCGGCCACCGCGAACATGTACTTGAGGACCCTGGCCGCGCGCGTCAGACCCGAGCCGTTGCGGTTGGGGAAGGCCCCGCCGAACTGCACGAGCCCGCCGGTCTCGGTGAGCCACACCTGCCCGCCGAGGGCGCGCACGAGGGCGCGCGTGCGCCAGCTTTCGAGGCGGTTGATGTCGGAGTAGTTGTGCAGCCCCCAGATCTTCGGCATGACCGTGCGCAGGCGGCCGACCTCGCGCTTGAATTCGGAGATGTATTCGAGCGTGGGCGAGATGTTGGCCGCGTCGAGCACGTCAAGGCCGATCACCGTGCAGCCCTTGCACACACGAAGCAGCGCCTGGTAGTAGCGCGCCGAGGCCGATGCCGAAGGGCTTGCGAGCACGTGCGGGATGTTGCCGCGGTTGGCCTCGTCCCAGGACTGGTACTGCCTGACGTGCGGGAAGTACTTGACGAATCTCTGCACGTCGTGCTGGTAGGTGGCGACGCTCGGGAGCCTGGTGGGGGTGCTCTCGGAGTGGTAGAAGGCGACCAGCACCTGCTGGTGCGCGATTTCGGCGGCCTGGATGAACGTGATCGCCTGGTTGAGCGTCGCGCGGCGCGTGACGGCGTCATAGGGGGCGACGTAGCGGACGATCTTCGTGTGCAGCTGCTCGAACAGGGGCTGGCGGAACATCTGAGCACTCTCGTCGCCGATGCCCGTGATGTAGGAGCCGGCCGCGTGGGCGTGTGGCCTGGAGCTGCGGCCGATGGCGCTTGGCGCGCTCAGCGTGCCCAGCAGGAGCGCCAGCGAGGCGAGGATGCCGAGCAGCCGTGGAATTGTTGGGCGCGATGTGTTCATGGCTCGTGGTTGGAACAGTCCTCGGGGAGCAGATGTTGCGGGTTGGGGGGATGGTAGTGAGATTCGGCGACGCTCCCGGCACCCCGACATTCGAGGGGCTCGAATCGGTCACCCGGCGCCGCTGCTCACACCTTCGTCGCCGTCCGGGGCGAGTCCTCTTGAAGAATCACGGAATTCCTCGCTCGGGGCGGCTTGGCGCAGGGTGGGGTCGGCGACGATGCGCACGTCCACGCCCGGCAGGTCCCGCAGCAGGCGCATGATCAGCGGGCGCTCGGAGAACGAGCCGAGGCGCGTCAGCCCTCGCCGCGGCGAGGGTGTGCCCATCAGCACATAGGTGCTGCCCAGCGAGCGCGCGGTTCTGACGGCCACCGTGGCCACATCCTCGCCCTCCTCCACGCGCAGGCGCGCCCCGAACATCGACACCAGCCGCCGCAGCTCCTCCAACCGGCGCCGGTCCTCGAGGCTGGGCGGACGTCCGGGTGGTCGCACCACGAGCACGTCGAGCTCAGCGTCCAGCCGCTGCGCAGAGCGCCAGGCACGCCGCACCACGAGCTCCGAGTGGGGAGCGAGCGACACCAGCGCGAGCAGGCGCTCGGCGATCGCCTGGGGCCCGGGCTCGCGGGCGAGCGGCTGGCCTTCCTCGTCGCGGCGCACCGGCAGGTCCGCGACCTGCGCGCCGGGACGGCGCAGGAGGCGCTTGACCTCGACGTCCTCGGCCACCTGGCGCAGGGCGGTCTCGCGCAGGGCAGCCAGATTCTCGATCTTGAAGAAGTTGTTGAGCGCTGCCTGCACGCGCTCGGGCCGGTAGACCTTGCCGGCTCGCAGGCGGGCTATCAGCGCCTCGGGGGTGAGGTCGATCAGGACGATCTCGTCGGCCTCGAGCAGCACCTCGTCGGGAATCGTCTCCCGCACTCGCGCACCGGTCAGGCGGGTGATCTGATCGTTGAGGCTCTCGAGATGCTGCACGTTGACCGTGGAGTAGACGTCGATACCCGCCTCGATCACGTCGCGGATGTCCTCGTAGCGCTTCTCGTGCTCGAGTCCCGGGGCGTTGGTGTGGGCGAGCTCGTCGATCAGGCACAGCTCGGGCCTGCGAGCGAGCACGCCCGGCAGGTCCATCTCCTCCAGCGGCGTGTCGCGGTAACGCACGTGCCGTCGCGGGATCAGCTCGAGCCCCTCGGCCTGCGCCACCGTCTCGGCGCGGCCGTGCGGCTCCAGGTAGCCGATCGCCACGTCGCGGCCGCTCTCCGCTTCGGCCCGGCCCTCCTGGAGCATGCGGAAGGTCTTCCCCACTCCCGGGGCCATACCGATGAAGACCTTGAGGTGTCCTCGCTCGCCGGACATCGTGACCCGTATGGGACGCTACACAAGTGAGCTCCTTCCAGACGGACGCTGCCGTGCTCGGGGGGCTCCTGGTGCTCGGATCGCTGCTCTCGGGTCTGGCCCGCCGCAGCATCCTCTCCCTGGCCGCCCTGTTCGTGCTCGCCGGGTTCGTGCTCGGCCAGGGTGTCCTCGGGGCGGTGCACTTCAGGTCAGACTCGGGCTTCGTGGCCGACCTGGCCACGGTGGCCCTGATCGTGATCCTGTTCCGCGACGGCCTGGAGGTCGAGGGCGAGCTGCTCCAGCGCCACTGGCAGCTGCCGCTGCGCAAGCTCGTGATCGCGATGCCGATCACGGCCGTGATCGTCGCTCTGCTCGCCCGCGCGCTGATCGGCCTGGGCTGGACCGAGGCCTTCCTGCTCGGCGCCCTGCTCTCACCGACAGACCCCGTGCTCTCCTCGGGGGTCGTCACCGATCCGCGCGTGCCCCGCATCGTCCGCCACTCGCTGAACCTCGAGTCTGGCCTCAACGACGGGCTGGCGCTGCCGGCCGTTCTCGCCTTCGCCGCGGCGCTCGAACCGGACCACGGGCACTTCGTGTGGTGGCACTTCGTGCTCCAGGACGTCGGCCTCGGGCTTGCCTTCGGGCTGGTCTGCGGCGTCGTGGGCTCGCTGCTGATGCCCCGCGCCGGCGAGCACGCCGACCGGCCGATACCCGCCCATCAGCGAGCGCTCTACGGACTGGGCCTGGCGTTCGCGACCTATGGTCTGACGGTGCTGCCACCGCATGGCAACGGCTTCATCGCCGTATTCGTCGCGGCCATCGTACTCGGCAACCGCCGCCCGGATCTGCGCAGCTGCTTCGCCGAGCGTGCCGAGGAGCTCGTGGAGATCGTGAAGCTCGGGATCTTCACCGTGTTCGGCGCGCTGCTCACCATCGACGGCCTGTTCGGCGACGGGTGGGCTGCGGTGGCGGTGGTCGCCGCCACCTTCCTGATCGCGCGACCGCTCGCCGTGTGGATCGCGCTGGCCGGCACCCGTATCGGCGCTGTCAGCAAGGCGTTCATGGCGTGGTTCGGCCCGAAGGGGGTCGCCACGATGGCCTTCTCGCTCCTGATCCTCTCTCGCCACATCCACTCGGGGCAGCGCATCTTCAACATCGCCGCGCTCGCCGTCTTCGCCTCGATCCTCGTGCATGGCGTGACCGACACACCCGGCACCCGCTGGATCGGGCGACGCGCGCAGGAGGCGTGAGGGCTCAGGCTGCCGGCGGGCTCGCCTCGGCGGACACGGCTGCCGCCAACACGGCGTCATACCGGCGACGCACATCGACGCGATCGGCCTGCTCGGGCACCGACTCCTCGCTCGCCCGTAGGATCATCTCCGCCTGCGCGAGCAGCAGATCGCGCTGTCCCGGGGAGCTCGTGTACGCCATCACCTTGGCGAGACCGTCCAGCTGGCGAATCATCACCGCCGGCATGCCGCGGCTCGCCTGGCGGATCTTGTCGTGAGCACGCTCGACGAGACGACGAAAGCTGATGGTCACCGTGATCACGCGCAGGTGGCCTGCAGCGTCGCGATGCACCGTTGCGGGGCGCCAGCGGCTGGCGATCTTGCCCAGACCGTCACCGAGCCAGTCGATGCAGGCCAGCGCTGTGAAGGTGTCGTTCACGGCGGGGGAGAGCGCCCGGATGGCTATCTCCACCAGCTGGTCCACGGCAAACGAGAGATCCTGGGTGAGCGTTCTGTGCGGACCCGTCGCGTGCGCTCCGCCGAGCGCCCGCGCGACACCCGGCGCAGCAGCGGCGGGCCAGACGTTCGCCAGAGGCTCACCCTCCATCACGAAGTGGCCCGGGCGATGCAGCAGGCGGATCACGGCGTGGCCCTGGCGAGCGATGTCGATCAGGGTGCTCATGCTCACGTACTGCAGATAGCCGCTGCTCGGCGCGCGCACCACGGCGCTGTCCTCGTCCAGTCGTACCAGCATCTCCGACAGCGACGGACCGGCCTTCGGTACGCCGGCGCCCGGCGCAGAGACCTCAGCCTCGATCGCCCTGGAGAGATCCCCGGCGATGCTCGCGATGACCTGCGGCAGTTGGATCGATTTGGCGATGTGATCGATGAACAACACCAGCACCGCCACATCGATGACCACGAGCGCCATCGTCACGGTGATCGACAGGTGCGGGACGAATTCACCATGGCGCCCCGGGCCGATCGTGACGAGTGCGAGGATCGCGTAGACGAACGTCGCCACGAAGCTCCCGAGCGTGAGCTGAGTGATGCGATCCCGGATGAAGTTGCGCAGCATCCGCGGGCCGAACTGGGTCGAGGCCAGCGTGAGCGTGACGATCGTGATCGAGAAGACGAGCGTCACCACCGTGATGACCGCTGCCGCGATCGCCGTCAGGATCTGCCGGGCCGCGTCGGCGGTGCCGCTGATGATCCAACCCGGGAAGTGCAGCGAGCCGTCGTAGGCAAGTCGATCCAGAGCGTAGGTTCCAGCGAACAACGCGACCGCGAGCGTGATCTCGACCGTGGGAACCAGCCACAGGTTCGTGCGCAGCGCCTCACGTCGCCATGCGGATGGCAGCGGCAGACGAGCCTTCACGACGGCTCAGCTACGTCGAGAGGACGCCCACGACCGCGGCGGATAGCAGTGGTCGGGAGGCGGAGGTTGGGGCACATGGTGCTTGGAGCAGCGCGAAGCAGCGCCGACCAGGCTTCCCGGCTCACCGACGCTCACAATATCGCGCCGGACTCACATCTGGCCTACTCAGCGCGGCTGGCGCCGATCGCTCCGAGCCGAGCGATCAGCGCCAGCCAACTGCTCTGTGCGGCGGCGTTGCGCCGCCGACGGTGTGAGGTCAATCGCCGGCGCTCGACGAGCTACGCAGCCAACGCGTCGAAGCCGGTGGCGGGCAGCTCCTCCAGGGCGTCCTGGATCTCACGCACGGCCTGAGTGACCGTGCGCCTGGAGCTGGGGTTGAACAGAGGGCTGAGACCGTCGGTGAGGAACCTCCGAGCGAGCACGACGCCACGCGGGCTGACCGGGGCGCCCTCCTCGAGGAGTTCGGCCAGCTCCATGATCGCGTCGCGACCCTCCCTCACCGCCTGAGACTCGACGACGACCGCCGAGACGATCGCTCGCGGCTCGCGCCGGTCGACGTACTCGATCAGCCGACGCAGGTTGCCGGCGATGTCGCGCCGGACGCGAGAGTCGGTCAGCTGGCGGGTGCGCAGCGTGAGCGCCTCGCTGGCTTCGCACGGGGTACCAGCAGCGATCTGCCGATCGAGCCGTGCGCGCGTCGTGAACACCCGGAGACGTAGACCGAAGGGTGCGCCAGCGGGAGTCGATCGACCGTCGCGACGCGACGGCGCGACCTCGAAGCCGGGCCTCGTCGAAGGCATAGCGGGCGCAGAATGGTGAATGCCTCTTACAGTCCTCATGCTGAGTACCTCCGAGTCAACGTGGGATGAGAACAACCCGAGTGTTCCACCAGCCGTGTGACGCCCTCGTGACGAACCGGCGTTCGCTCATAACGATTTCGTGAAGGTGTCTCTTGCGGCGCATGCGTCACCTCAGAAATGCCCCCTGACCGCCTCGACCGATATCCGGCGAGTGTCCTCGGGAGCCGGGCGCAGGATCAGGATCTCGGCGGGGACACGCGCGAGCAGCCAGCGCAGATCGTCGTAGCCCAGTCCCCCGCGCTGGTCTTCGTCGGCCGAGACGATGATCCGGTCGAAATGCTCCTGCTGGAGCAGTTTGCGCAGCGCGTCACGCGCGGATCGCCCACGTCCCACCCTCGAATCGACCGGGACGCCCTGCGATGTGAGGCTCTGCTCGATCGCCTCGAGCAGAGGCATCCCACCGGCGCACTGCACCGGGAGAGCCGTCTCGATCGGCAGGTTCATGGGCACGCGCGCGAGGAAGGCCGGCATGATGATCGCGTTCTCTGCCTTGGCGAGGCGCACCGCGGCCTCGAACGCTCGTCGCGAGATCGCCTGGCCGGTGAACGGCAGCAGGATGCGACGCACGGGACGGGGACGGTTGCGCGCGGCGAGGCGCCCGTGCGGCGGCAGCCAGTAGCCCGCAAGGATCCCGAGCAGGACTCCCAGAACGCCGACCGCGACGGTCCCGAGCGCGTTCATGGCCTGTCCCCGTTTGGACGCCGGGTGCGGTCGGCGACGATACGCACGTCGACTCCGGGGAGGCTCTGCATGAGCCGCTGCGGCAGCGGAAGCCGCAGGCGGGCAAGACCGTGGGCCGGGCGTGAGTGGCCGAGCAGGATGTAGGTGGTCCCACGCCGGCAGGCAACGTCGACCACCGCTGCTGCCAGATCGTCGGACTCCTCCTCGAGCAGCCTCGCGCCGAGCACGGAGGCGAGCTGGCGCAGCGCGGACAGTGAGCGCTGCTCGTCATCGGATAGCTCCTGGCCGGGTGCCTTGACCCACAGGAGATCGAGCTCGGCGCCCAGCCGCTGGGCCGAGCGCCACGCACGGCGCACGAGGCGCTGCGCGCGCGGATAGGGCTCGACGAGCGCCATCAGGCGCTCGCCGACGGCCTGGGGCGCATCGGCGGCGAGGCTCTCCTCGCGCGAGCCGACGAGCTCGGTGGTCAGGCGCTTGGCGCCGACCTCCTCGGCGACCTGGCGGAGGGCCACCTCCCGCAGCGCAGCCAGGTTCTCGATGCGGAAGAAGTTGTTGAGCGCCGCGTCGATGCGCTCGAGCGGATAGATCCTGCCCGCGCGCAGCCGCTCGAGCAACGCCTCGGGGGTGAGATCGATCAGCACCACCTCATCGGCGCGACCGAGGATCGCGTCGGGGATGGTCTCGCGAACACGCACGCCGCTCAGCTCGGTGATGTGGTCGTTGAGCGACTCGAGGTGCTGGACGTTGAGCGTCGAGAGGACGTCGATCCCCGCCGCCAGGACGTCCTCCACGTCTTCGTAGCGCTTTCGGTGCTCGGTGCCGGGCGCGTTCGTGTGGGCCAGCTCGTCTATCAGGCAGAGCTCGGGGGCTCGGCTCAGGATCGCGGGTAGGTCCATCTCCTCGAGCACAGTTCCGCGGTAGCGGACGCTGCGTCGGCTCACGGCCGGAAGGCCCTCGGCCAGCCGGGCGGTCTCGGCCCGGCCGTGGGTCTCGAGCAGGCCCACGGCCACATCTCTGCCCGCTTGCAGCTCAGCGTGCCCTTCGAGCAGCATGCGATAGGTCTTGCCCGCCCCGGCAGCCATCCCGAGGAAGACCTTCAGACGGCCCCGCGGCTGACCGGCGGATGCGTCCATGGCCCAGGATCTCGCTCGCGCCCGAGCTCGCCGCTCAGCCTCCGAGGAGGTTGTGGACGATCAGGTCGATGAGCTTGATGCCGATGAACGGGGCGATGATGCCGCCGAGGCCGTAGATCAGGAGGTTGCGTCTGAGCAGGGCGCTCGCGCCGATCGGCCGGTAGCGCACGCCCCTGAGCGACAGCGGGATCAGCAGCGGGATCACGATCGCGTTGAAGATGATCGCGGAGACGATCGCCGAGCGCGGCGTGCCGAGGCCCATGATGTTGAGCACGTGCAGCGGGCCCTTGCCCCCCGGACTGGCCGCATAGGTCCCGATGAAGACGGCCGGCAGGATCGCGAAGTACTTGGCCACGTCGTTGGCGATCGAGAAGGTCGTAAGCGCGCCGCGCGTGATCAGCAGCTGCTTTCCGACCTCGACGATCTCGATGAGCTTGGTTGGGTTGGAGTCGAGGTCGACCATGTTTCCGGCCTCGCGTGCCGCCTGGGTGCCGGTGTTCATCGCCACGCCCACGTCCGCCTGGGCGAGCGCTGGCGCGTCGTTGGTGCCGTCGCCGGTCATCGCCACCAGGCGCCCGTCCTGCTGCTGCTCGCGGATCAGCGCGAGCTTGCGCTCGGGCGTGGCTTCGGCCAGGAAGTCGTCGACTCCGGACTCCTCGGCGATCTTTGCGGCCGTGAGACGGTTGTCGCCGGTGACCATCACGGTCTTGATGCCCATCGCGCGCAGCTGGTCGAAGCGGGCCTTCATGCCCTCCTTGATCGTGTCCTTGAGGTAGACCACCCCGAGCACCTGGCTGTCACGGGACACGGCCAGGGGGGTGCCGCCCTCATTGCCGATGCGGTCGAGCACGGCCTGCAGCTCGGGTGGCGGCGAGCCGCCTTCACCGCGCACCAACTCGATGATCGCGTCGCCGGCGCCCTTGCGCAGTTGCTGCCCGTCGATGTTCACGCCGCTCATCCGTGTTTGTGCGGTGAACGGCACGAACTCGGCGTGCAGGGTGGCCATGTCGTGCTCGCGGATGCCGTACTGCTTGGCCAGCACCACGATCGAGCGGCCCTCAGGGGTCTCGTCGGCGAGGGATGAGAGCTGCGCGACCTCGGCCAGCTCGGACTCGGGCACGCCGGGCATCGGGACGAACTCGGACGCGAGCCGGTTGCCGATCGTGATCGTGCCCGTCTTGTCGAGCAGCAGCACGTCGATGTCGCCGGAGGCCTCGACCGCACGGCCGGAGAGGGCGAGCACGTTGCGCCGCACCAGGCGGTCCATCCCGGCGATGCCGATCGCCGACAGCAGCGCCCCGATCGTCGTCGGGATCAACGCCACGAGCAGCGCGATCAGCGTGGTCTCGGAGATCGAGGTTCCCGAGAACAGGCCGAAGGGTCGCAGCGTGGCCACCACGATCATGAAGATCAGCGTCAGCGCGGCGAGCAGGATGTTCAGCGCGATCTCGTTCGGCGTCTTGCGCCGCTCCGCGCCCTCAACCAAGGCGATCATCCGCTCCAGGAACGACTGACCGGGCTCCTGCGTGATTTCCACGACGATTTCATCCGAGGTCACGCGCGTACCGCCCGTGACCGCGCTGCGGTCGCCGCCGGACTCCCGGATCACGGGCGCCGACTCTCCCGTGATCGCCGACTCGTCCACGGTCGCGATGCCCTCGATGACCGTGCCATCCCCGGGGATCAACTCCCCCGGAGTGACGACGACGACATCGCCGCGGGTCAACTCGGCGGCCGCCTTGGTGGAGCCGTCGCGCATTCTCGCGACGGTCTCCTTGCGCATCGCCCGCAGCGTGTCTGCCTGCGCGCGGCCGCGTCCCTCGGCGAACGCCTCGGCCATGTTCGCGAAGACCACCGTCAACCACAGCCAGACCGAGATCAGGAACGTGTACCAAGCGGGCTCGTTGCCGCCGCCGAGCGGCTTGCCACCGAACGCCTGGATCAGCCACGTCACGGTCGTGATGAGAGAGCCGATCTCCACCACGAACATCACCGGGTTGTGGATCTGCACCCGCGGGTCGAGCTTCTTGAAGCTGTCGATCAGCGCGCGTTTGACGATGTCGCGCTGGAACAGCGAGATCGCCTGGCGCTCGTGGGTGGCGGGCATCTGTGCGGACATCAGGGCGTTCCTTTTGTGAGGCGGTCGAGGGCAAGGTTGAGCTCGAGGACGTTCACGCCCTTCTCGCCCGAGAAGCCGAGCCCACGAGAGTCGGTGTACTTGGAGATCAGCCCGTCGACCACGGCCAGCGAGAGCTGGCGCTTGGCCGCGATGCGGTGCGCCTGGACCCAGGCGTTGGCCTGAGAGATTTCAGGGTCGAGGTTCGACCCAGACGTGTTCACCGCGTCGACCGGAACCTGAGCTGTGGTGAGCCCGGTGTCGTAGGGCTTGTTCAGTTCGAGGTATTCCTTGATGTTTTCTTCGTCGGCTTCCTTGGTGGCCTTGTCGTTGGGGCCACGGTTGGAGAACGTGCTCGCCGCCGCGTTATACGCCCCACCTTCGGTCGCCGACGGACGCGACTGGAAGTAGCTCGGGTCCGCTTCGGTGACGAGTTCTTCTTCCTTTTCCTCGGGCTTGCCGTTCTTGCCGATCACCGGAGACTTGAAGCTCTGCCCGATGATCTTCGAGCCGACGAGCTTCCCGTTCACATAGACCTTCTGACCGTTGGCGTTGCCCGGGAACGCGACCTGGCTGACGCCGGTGATCACGAGCGGGTAGACGAGGCCGATCAGGACCGTCAGGACGACGATGCCGATCACGGATGTGACGATGTCGCGGCGCATGTCAGTAGAGGTGTCCCGTCAGGCCCTGCACGACCGGTCCGAGCAACAGGGCGGGGAAGAAGGTCAGCGCGCCGACAAGGATGATCACGCCGATCAAGAGCACCACGAACGTCGGGTTATCCGTGCGCATCGTGCCGAGGCCCGCGGGAGTGACGCGCTTGCCCGCCAGGGCACCCGCGACGGCGAGCGCGAACAGGATCGGCGCGTAGCGCGCGAAGAGCATGTCGAAGCCACCCAGCAGGTCCGCGAAGGTGACTCCGTGCGACCCCACGTTGCCGGCGTTCGGCTGGATGAAGCCCGTGTAGCCGGCGAAGGCGGAGCCGTTGTTGTTGGCCTGGGAGAGATAGGCGTAGAAGGTCTCGGAGAAGCCCTGTGGGCCCTTGCCCAATTCGGAGATCGACGCGCGGCCGGCGTGGCTGGCGGTCGCCATCGCGGTGCAGAACAGAGCCGCCAACGGCGTGATCAGGATGCCGAGCCCGGCGAGCTTGATCTCCCTCGCCTCGAGCTTCTTGCCGAGCCACTCCGGCGTGCGCCCGACCATCAGCCCACCGATGAAGACCGCGAGCAGTACGTAGAGCAGCATCGAGTAAAGGCCCGTGCCGACCCCGCCGAAGATCACCTCGCTCGCCGACAGGTTGGCCATCGGCACCGCACCGCCGATGCCTGTGAAGGACTCGATCGCGCTGTTGACCGCCCCACACGAGGTGACGGTCGTGACCACGTCGAACAGGGCCGATCCCGCGATCCCGAAGCGCTGCTCCTTGCCTTCCATGTTGCCGCCGGTCGATCCGGAGATCACGTGTGTGTGCAGGCCGGCCGCATGCTGGGCGGGCGAGCCATGCGCCTCGGCGATGTAGGCGACGATCGCAGCGCCGAGGAACATCAGCATCATCGCCGAGTAGATCGCGTATCCCTGCCGGCGGTTGCCGGTCATGCGCCCGTAGGTGAACACGAGCGCCGCCGGAATGATCAACACGAGCAACATCTCGAAGAGGTTGGTGAAGGCCGTCGGGTTCTCAAACGGGTGCGCCGAGTTGACGTTGAAGAAGCCACCACCATTGGTGTTCAGCATCTTGATGACCTCCTGCGAGGCGACCGGACCCATCGCGATCGACTGCGTAAGGCCGGTGACCGTGTGGGCGGTCAGGTAGGTCGTGAAGTTCTGGATCACTCCCTGTGAGACCAACACCAGCGCCCCGATCACCGAAATCGGCGTCAGCACGTACAAGACCGTGCGCACCAGGTCCTGCCAGAAGTTGCCGAGGCTCTTACCGCTGCGCCCGATGATCCCGCGGATCAGAGCGACCGCGACCACGATGCCGACGCCGCCTGAGAGCCAGTTCTGCACCGTCAGCCCGATCATCTGGCTGAGGTAGCTCATCGTCGTCTCGCCGCCGTAGTACTGCCAGTTGGTGTTCGTCAAAAACGACGAGGTGGTGTTGAAGGTGACGTTCCACGGGGCCGAGTGATAGCCCAGCGGGTTCAGCCCATGAGGGACGAAGAACGCGTTCTGCGTACGCAGGATCACATACAGCAACAGCCATCCCGCCAGCGAGAAGATCAGCAGGCTTTTCGCGTAGGACTTCCAGTCCTGCTCACGCTTGGGATCGACCCTCAGGATCACGTACAGGAAGCGCTCCGGGCCCGAGAAGATCGGCGACAGGAACACCCGCCTACCCGTGTACACCTTCGCCATATAGCTGCCCAGCGGCATGGCGAGCGCGGTCAGGATCGCCGCGAACAGGAAGATCGTGAGCCAGCCGGCGAAGGTCATCTCAGAGCTTCTCCCCGCGAATCAACGCGTAGAAGAGGTAGCCGATGATCAGCACGGAGACGACCAGGCCGAAGAAGTCGGCGCCGCTCATGTGCGCGACGAAGAAGCCAGCAGGCAGCTCGATGCTCATATCCGATCGACCCCCTCCACCATCCACAGCAGCAGGAGGAACACAACGATCCCGAGCGCTATTGCCAAGATGTCCATGGCAGTCACTATTGACGGTCGTGTGTCACGTACTCATGACGATCGGGGCGACGCGCATAACGATTTTGTGACGACGGCATTGGGTGACCCTACGAGGCCGTGAGAGTCGCGCAATCGGTAATACGCCCACCCTGGGCGGGGGGAACCCGCGCTCCTGGTAAGCGGGTGATCGTTCAGCCGGCGAAGCGGTAGCCGACGCCCGGATCGGTCACGATGTAGCGCGGTCCCGCCACGCCCTCCGGCTCGATCTTGGCGCGCAGGCGCGCGATGTGGGTGCGCAGCGGTTGCATGTCGTCGACGTACTCGGGTCCCCACACCTCGGTCAACAGCTTGCGGTGAGTCATCAGGCGCCCGCGGTTGCGCACGAGCGCACGCAGCAGGTCGAACTCGATCGGGGTGAGATGAACCGGCTCGCCGCCGCGCCGCACCACCCGCGCGGCGAGGTCCACCTCCAGGTCCTCGACCACGATGCTCGGCTCCTCCTCCACGCGTGCTGCACGCCGAAGCGCCGCCTGGAGCCTGGCAACCAGCTCGCGTGTGCCGAACGGCTTGGTGATGTAGTCGTCGGCTCCGGCCTCGAGCGCCCTGACCTTCTGCTCCTCCTCGCCCACGGCCGAGAGCACGAGGATCGGCATCTCGCTCCACTCCCGCAGCCTGCGCGTCAGCTCGATCCCGTCGAGGTCGGGGAGCACGAGGTCGATGATCGCGGCCTCCGGCGGGCGCACCGCCGCGAGGTCCAGCGCCTCGGAGGCCGTTTCGGCGGGCACCGCCTGGAAGCCGGCCTCACGCAGCACCACCTTCAGCGCGCGCACGATCTGGGGCTCGTCGTCGACGACCAGCACACGCGGTGGCGGCGGCGGCTCGGCCGCCGAGGGCGTGCTCACGTGGCCGACCCGCGTGGGCTGTTGGAGGCCGCCGCTCGAGCGTCGTGCCCTGGGCCGGCTCCTGTAGGCGCATCGTGGGCGGGCTCTTCGCCGGCCACCTCGATCGGGAACTCGAACACGAACGTGGCACCCTGCCCCGGCAGCGACTCGACGTGCAGCGAGCCTTCGTTGGCCTCGGCAAAGCCACGTGCGATCGCCAGCCCCAGCCCCGAGCCGCGGTGTTCGCCTCCAGGCGTACCGGCGCGATAGAACGGCTCGAAGACGCGCTCGAGCTGCGCCGGCGGTATCCCGGGCCCGCGATCGACGACGCGGACGACCACACGATCGCCGCCGGCTCCCGGCCGCTCGCCCGCGACGGAACCGCGGCTCGGCGCCGCCAGCCTGGGGCCGCCCGCCAAGCTGCGCACGGCCCGTGCCCTGACCGACACCGGATGCCCGCCTGAGTGTCGCCTGGCGTTCTCGAGCACGTTTACGAACGCTCTCTCCATCTGCACGGCATCGATGTTCACGAGCGGGAGCTCGGGATCGAGCGAGAGCACGAACTCATCCGGGCCGCAGGCCAGCTCGCCGAGAGCGGCGCCGATCAGCTCCTCGATCGAGGTCGGATGGCGACGCGGCTCGGCCGCGCCCGCCTCCAGTCGCGAGAGATCGAGCAGGTTGTCCACCAGGCGCGACAGTCGCCGCGTCTCCTCCTGGATCACGCTGGCCAGCTCCTGGCGCTCGGACGCCGAGATCGAGGACGACGCCACGGCCTCGCCCGCGGCCGAGATCGCGGTCAGCGGCGAGCGCAGATCGTGGGAGACAGCGCGCAGCAGCGCCGTCTTGACCGTGTCCGCCCTGCGCAGCGCGGCCGTCTCGACCACGCCGCCGAGCAGCGCCTCGCGCTCCAGGGCGGCGCTGAGCAGCGCCTCCAGAGCAGGCACGACCCGCTCCTGCAGGCGCCGCAGGTTCTCCTCCGAGGTTCCCGCGCCCACGAGCAGGGTTCCCAGCCGGGTCGTGCCCTCGCGCAGCGGGAAGGCGACGCTGCGCTCGTCGCCATCGACCGCGTCCATGTCGATCGCGGCCGAGCTCAATTCGAGCGTGCTCGCCAGCCGTGCCGCGGCTGTGGGCAGCGCCTCGGCGAGACTGTTGCCGCGGAGCAGCAACCTCGCCATCTCGGCGGCGAGGTCCGCCTCGCGACGGCGCTCCTCGGCGTCGCGCGTGCGCGCCCTGGTGAGCTCCGCCAGGGAGCTGGCCAGCGCGGCCACCACGAGGAAGGCGACGAGGGCGACCCAGTTGCTGGAGTCACGAATCGTGAGCTCGCCCACCGGCGGCAGGTGGAAGAAGTTGAAGGCCAGGGCGCTGACGACCGCCGTGGCATACCCCAGCCACAGACCCCAGATGATCGACACGACGAGCACGGCGGGCAGGTACACGACGCTGAGCGACCCGACCGGGGCGACGTGCTTGAGCGGATAGACGATCAGCGTGCTGAGGCCCACCGCCGCGAGCGCGACCACGGCGCCGGCTCGGCGCGGCGGCGGGTTGGGCGAGAGCAGCATTCCGAACGGAGAAAACACCGAGACCCAGCCTAATGGCGAGCGAGACGGGATTTCTCCCCGCCTCGCTCGCCGCGCCCTACGCGGTCCGGTGCGCCCTGTGCGGCGAGGCTCGAGCCGGCCGAGGGTGGCCTCGCCTGATCTGTCCACCGTCCCCTGACCATGATCCCCGCTGCTCGGCGCCCGGAAGTGATCCCGCGGTGATCAAGCTGTGATCATCGGGTGATCATGCGCTCGAATGCGTCCGGGCCGGCGACCCAAGCTCAAGCCAAGCGGCGCCCGTGCCGAGAAAGTCGGGTAGGACTCGCACACGTATGAGATCCCCCACGCGCCACAACACAGCGCTGAGCCTCTCTGCCCTGATCGCCGGGGTGGTCGCGCTGTTTGTGCTTGCGGGCACAGCGCTCGCCCTCTCTCCGCTTCCACGCTCCGACTACACGGTGCGCGCGGCCTGTGGCGCGCCGAGCCCAGGGCGAGCCTCGTGCCTGGCGCTGCAGCTCGTGCCGAGGAGCGCCGAAGCGCAGGCGCACACCCACCCGCTCGCAGCCGCCGCCCCGATCGGGGGACCGGCCTCCGCGGCCTCAGAAGGGGCATTCGGCCTGACCCCCGGCGATCTCCACACCGCCTATCAGCTCCCGGATAAAACGACGGGTGAACAGACGATCGCCCTGGTCGACGCCTACAACGATCCGACGGCCGAATCGGACCTGAGGAGCTACGACCGTGAGCTCGGCCTGCCGCCGTGCACGAGCGCGAACGGCTGCTTCAAGAAGGTCAACCAGCGAGGCGAAACGACGAACCTGCCGTTTCCCAGGACCAGCGCGGAACTGGAAGCCAGCGAAGGCCCAATGGCCGAAGAAGCCGAAGGCTGGGGCGGAGAGATCTCGCTGGACATCGAGGCCGCGCACGCAACCTGCCAGAACTGCAAGATCCTGCTCGTCGAGGCGAGCTCCCCCGAATACGAAGATCTGGAAAAGGCCGAGCACGCCGCGGTGCAACTCGGAGCGACGGAGATCTCGAACTCCTGGGGAGGCCCCGAGCTCGGAGAGACTCCCGCAATCGAGTCCGCGAGCCAGTTCAACCGTCCCGGGATCGTGATCACGGCGTCAGCAGGCGATGACGGCTATCTCGAATGGGCCGCTCAAGCGCCGTCCCGCGAACCGAGCTTCCCCGCCTCCTCGCCCCACGTGGTCGCCGTCGGAGGCACACGGCTGACCACTGCTGGGACGGGCGCATGGCAGAGCGAGAAGGTGTGGAACGACGGCGGCGAGAGCAACGGCAAAAAGGACGGCTACGGAGCAGGTGGAGGCGGCTGCAGCGAAGTCTTCGAAGCTCAACCCTGGCAGCGCGGCGTCGCGGATTGGTCGGAAGTCGGCTGTGGGCTGAAACGGGCCGTGTCCGACGTCGCCGCAGATGCCGATCCCTACAGCGGCCTGGCCGTCTACTACACGAGCAGAGAATGCGAATCCGAACACGAAGGGCAGATCGTCCATTGGTGCACCTACGGCGGCACCAGCCTCGCCTCCCCGATCGTCGCCTCGACCTACGCCCTCGCGGGTGGCGCCCACGGCGTCAGCTATCCGGCCAAGACACTGTACGAAAACACCACCGCCCATCCAGCATCCCTGCACGACATCGCCTCCGGCTCGAACGGGGAATGCCTCAAGCCCTTCAACACAAAAACGGGCGTCTCCGGGTGCACGAGCTCCGAAGAGGCCGAAGCCAGCTGCTCATCGAAGGCCATCTGCCTGTCTCGCTTGGGCTTCGACGGCCCGAGTGGAGTGGGAACGCCGCACGGCATCGTGGCCTTCGAGCTGCCCTCCACCGAAGGCGGACCCAGCGAAGCTGAAATCCTGAAAAAAGAGGAAGCGGAACGCCAGGAAGAAGCCCAGCGCAGAGAAGAAGGCAAAAGCGAAGAAGAAGCCGAACGCCGGGAAGAAGCAGAACGCCAGGAACAGCTCGAACGTGAAGAACGCAAGCGCCTGGAAGAAGCCGGCGAAAGGTCCTCCGGGGGCAAAACGATCTCATCGAACGGCCTCGTGGCGCAGCCCAGCTCCCCGTCTCCTGCCCCAGCCCCGGCCCCGGCGAGCACCACTGTCGCCAGCGGCCCCGCCACGCCTCAGATCTCATCGCTCGCCCTCACGGTGAGGGCCCTCTTCGCCCTGAACACGACCCGGCCGCGAGCCACCCAGGTGGCGTTCGCCTTCACCCTCAACACCGCCACCCATGTCCGGATCTCCCTCGCCAAGCGCGTCAGGGCTCACGGGCACACGCGCTGGCAGGTCACGCGGTACTCGCTCACGATCTCCGCGGGCAGCGGGCGCATCGGACGACACCTCACAGGGCGGGGGGCCCTGTCGCCCGGCTTCTACCGTCTGACCGCCACGCCCACCCACGGCGCGGCACGGTCGATCTACTTCCAGATCGGCTAGTCGCCGGCCGGCGGGTCCTCGAGCGGACGCCAGTCGCCCGGCGCCCTGATCGCGCGCACGGCTGCCCGCAGGCCGGCGGCCTTCACGAGCCCTTCGCCCCGCCCGCTCAGACGCCACGAGTTGGGGGCTCCTCGGGTGCGGGCCTCGGCCGCCTTCTCGATCAACCCACGCGCCTCCAGCCGGGCGAGCAGCTTTGAGACCTGGCCCTGGTCCACGATCCCCGCGCGCTCGGCGACCTCGCGGTTGCTGGCGCCCGGATAGTCGTCGATCGCGGTCAGGACACGCGCCGTCCTATAGGTGAGACGCGTGCCCGTCTCCTGGCCGCTCAGTGACGCCGAGAGGCCGGACTCGAGCTCCTCCGGGCTTCGCAGGCGCGGCGCCGGGCGCGTCAGCTCGCGGCGCGCCACCCCCGCGCCCAGGTAGGGCAGCGCCACGATGCTGATCAGCGGCCCGAACAGCTCCGCGGGGCGCTCGGGGTCATCGGCGAGCAGTCGATTCTGCACGACCGTGAGCACCGCCCCCACGACTCCTTCGGCCACGACCGCCGGAGGCTGATGTGCCCCCGCGGGCGTCTCGGCGCGACCCAGGTCAACGACGCCGGCGAGCGCCGCCAGGACCTCCCTGCGCCGATGCAGCACGCGCGCTCCGCTGCCGGCCGAGTGCACGACGAGCAGCCGTCCCAGAGCCGGCTCCTCTTCGAGGAACCACAGAAACGAGGCCAGCGCCGCCTTGACCGCGTCGAGCCAGCGGGACTCGCTGCGATATGCGTTGCCCATGGCCGTGCCCGCGCGCTCCACGCCGAGCTCGAACGCCGCCAGCAGGCACGCTTCGCGGTCGCTGAAGAGCGCGTTGAAGGTTGCGCTGTCCGTTCCCGCCCGCGCGATCACCCGCGCGATCACGTCGGCCACCGCCGAGTCCTGCGCTCCGGCGCCGCGCTCGGCCACGACCTCGGCCATCGCCTCGAGAATCCTTGTCCGCTGACCTTCCTCCACGCCACAGCCCCCGCCAGGTGCATCACTTGACACTGATAGCGGAGCCTATCTTCTTAGTGTCTATCCAAGAAGCTGTCGCAGATCGCCCGACAGCTCCGCAGAGGCACCGTAGGGAGCCAGGCAGGGCGGCAGCTCCACGCTGCCGTCGGCCCGCTGTCCGTTCTCCAGCAGCGCCACGATCGTGCGTCCCACCGCCACGGCGGTGCCATTCAGCGTGTGCAGCGCCGCCGTGCGCTTGTCGCGACGAACGCGGATGTTGAGGCGGCGCGCCTGGTAGTCGGTGGTGTTCGAGCACGACGTGAGCTCGCGGTAGCGACCCTGGCTCGGCAGCCACGCCTCGCAGTCGTACTTCTTGGCCGCCGAGTTGCCGAGGTCCCCAACCGCGATGTTCACGACCCGGTATGGCAGCCCGAGGGCCGTGAGGATCTCCTCCTCGATCGCCAGGATCCGCTCGTGCTCGTCGGCCGACTCCTCGGGATCCACGAAGCTGAACATCTCGACCTTGTCGAACTGGTGCACGCGAAAGATCCCGCGCGTGTCCTTGCCGGCGGCCCCGGCCTCGCGCCGGAAGCAGGGCGAGAAGCCGGCGTAGCGCACCGGCAGCCGCTCGGCCTCCAGGATCTCGCCGTCGTGCAGCGAGGCGAGCGCCACCTCCGAGGTGCCGACGAGGAACAGCTCATCGGCGGGAAGGCTGTAGATCTGCTGCTCGGTGTCCGGGAGGAAGCCCGTGCCGTACAGCGCCCGCTCGCGCACCAGCACCGGGGGTATGACCGGCTCGAAGCCATGGGCGCGTACGGTCTCGAGCGCCCAGCGCACGAGCGCGAGCTCGAGCATCACCAGATCGCCCTTCAGATAGGCAAAGCGCGAGCCCGACAGGTTGGCCGCCCGGTCCATGTCGATCCGCCCACCCGCCAGCTCCAGGTGGTCGCGTGGCTCGAACCCGAGCTCGGGGACGGCGCCGACCTCGCGCACGAGCTCGTCCTCGGGCCCAGGGGCCGCCGTGGGATCGGGGAGGTTCGGCAGCGGCGCCAGCGCCTCCTGCAGCTCGGCCTCGACCGCGCCGAGCTCCTGCTCGAGCTGCTTCGCGCGCGCGGCCACCGCACGCATCGCCTCGATCTCACGATTTCGCTGCTCGGGGTCCGGTGCCTGGCGTATGCGCGCGTTGGCCTCGTTCTGCTCGGCGCGCAGACCCTCGAGCTCGGGCAGCAGCGCACGGCGGCCCCCGTCCAGCTCGATCACGCGATCGAGCCCCGCGGCCGTCGCCTCCCCGCGCCGCGCCAGCGCCGCACGCACGCCGTCCGGGTCCTCACGGATGCGTTTGAGGTCGAGCATCCTCCGCGCCGCCCAGCGGGCTGCCTATTTGGTGGAGAGCGTGATGGTCGTGTGCGGGACGTTCTGCGCCTGCTTGCCCGAGTAGGCCGCGAGGAAGCTGGCCACTTCCTGTGCGTTCTGGCCGACGACGATGTTCTCGGGCATGATCGCCCCGGAGAAGCCGCCGTTGCGGATCGCGTACAGCGCCTGTTCGACGTTCTCCTTGCGGATGTTGAAGTTCGGCCCGTTGCCCTTCACGCGGTTGGCGATGCTGGTCGCCGAGCCCTCCGCGCCGACCGTCGCCAGCGTGTGGCAGCCGGAGCAGTGATCGCGGAACAGGACCGCGCCGCGATAGTACGGGCTGGTCTTTGCGATCTGGATCCCCTGCGATCCACATGCGCCCAGGACGGCTGCGCAGGCGAGCAGGACGATCGTCGTGACGGCGACCTTCATGCGCCGGGAATATATAGGGCCTACCCCGGAGGGGCGTGCGACCGGGGCGCCCGAGGGCCGACTGCGGCGAGGACGCGCGGGCGCAAGGGCTCAGAAGCCGCGGGCCGTGCCCGCCGCGCGCAGGGCGAGGAAGACCACGACCAGCGCCGAGAGCGCCATCACGCCCATCTCCCGGCGCAGGACGCTCGCGACGAGCGTCTGCTGCTCGGGCTCGGGCAGCGTGCCCACGGCCTGGGCGTCCTCGAGACCGTGTTGGTCGAGGATCGTCTGTGCCGAGGTCACGCGCAGCTGCTCGGCCACGAACGCCACGGCCAGCGGCAGCAGCGCGTAGAGATAGAAGAGGCTTTCGCGGGGATGCTTGCCGGCCGCGGCGAGCGAGCCGACGGCGATCGCGAGGGTGAGCGCCGAGCCCTGCCCCACCCGCAGCAACACCCAGAACGCGCCGGGCGCCCCGGCGCCGGGCTCGCCGCGATACCAGACCCAGGCGCCGAGCAGGCCCGCGATCCCGTTGAGGGCGGCCACCACCAGCGCCCCCGCCACCACGGCCTGCGTCACGGGCGGGATATCGAGCCGATTGCCACTATGTAACACTCTGCCACAAGCAGTGATATAACAGCGCGAGGTGCTCCGCAGCTATCTCCCGGCGATCGTATTCCTCGTTCTCGGTGGCGCCGTTGGCGGCGCCTTCGCCGTCCTGAACTCGGTCATCGGCCCGCGTCGCGCGACCCCCCACAAGCAGGATCCGTACGAGTGCGGCCTGCCCTCCGAGGTCAAGCGCGGGATGCGCTTCGGGATCAGCTTCTACCTGATCGCGATGCTGTTCATCCTGTTCGACATCGAGGTCGTCTTCCTGTACCCGATCGCCGTCGAGCTGCGCGCCTACGGCAGCTATGCGCTGACCGAGACGATCGTGTTCATCGTTCTCCTGTTCGTTGCGTTCGGATACGTCTGGCGCAGGGGGGCACTCGAGTGGAGATGAAGCGCGAAGTCCTCGGCCCGGCTGGCACGGCGGGTACGCGGGTCGATCCAGAGACGCTGCGCGTGCGCTCACTCAACGCACACCAGCTCCTGCGCGGAGGCGAGCTCGAAGGCGCCAACCAGCCCGCCCATCTCGAGGGCGAGGAGCTCGAGCGCTATGTGCACGAGCGCCTCGTCTTCACCACCCTCGACTCTGCGGTCGCGTGGGCGCGGTCGAACTCCTTCTTCCCGCTTGCCTTCGGGCTGGCCTGTTGCGCGATGGAGCAGTTCCAGACCGCCGGCCCGCGCATGGACATCGCACGATTCGGCTACGAGGCATTCCGCGCCTCTCCGCGTCAGGCCGACCTGATCATCCTCGCGGGGCGGGTCTCGATCAAGATGGCTCCGATCATCCGCCGCCTCTACGACCAGATGCTCGAGCCCAAGTGGGCTATCTCGATGGGCGCTTGCTGCAGCTCCATGGGCGTCTTCAACAACTATGCGCTCGTGCCGGCCGACAAGTTCATGCCGATCGACGTCCACGTGCCCGGCTGCCCGCCGCGGCCAGAGGCGCTGATGCACGGCGTGCTGAAGCTGCGCGAGATGGTCCAGGACAACCCCGAGGCGGGCTGGCGGGAGCGCTACGGCGCAGTAGGCACCGAGGAGCGCCCATAGATGCCTGATGCCACGGGCTTGGAGCTCCTCGCCCACGACCTGGGCGAGGCGGCGCTGGAGGCCGTGCACTACCGCGGACAGGCCACGATCGTGGTCGACCCAGCCCATATCCGCACCGTCCTCCAGACCCTCCGCGAGCGTGGCTTCGGCTTCCTGGCGAGCGTGCACGGGGTCGATTACTACCCCGAGGAGCCTCGACTGGGCGTGGTGTACGAGCTGCTGGACATGAGTCGTGTCGATCGGATCGCAGTGAAGGCGCGCGTGCCCGTGGACGCGCCTGTGATCGATTCGGTCACTCCGGAATGGCCGACGGCCGACCACCAGGAGCGCGAGGTCTACGACATGTTCGGCGTCGTCTTCCGCGGACATCCCGACCTGCGCCGGATCCTGATGCCGGAGGACTACGAGGGCCATCCCCAGCGCCGCGACTTCCCGATCGGCGGCGAACCGGTGATCTTCACGCGTGACGAGGGCAGATGGCTGGAGGCACGCGAGTGAGCCCTGCCGACAACCCGCAGCTCTCGGAGTACCGCAGGCGCGAGCAGAGCATCACACTCTCGCCTCTGGAAACCACCGGCGAGGATTCGCACGACGAGCTGCTGACGCTCAACTTCGGTCCTCATCACCCCGCCACCCACGGGGTCCTGCGACTGCTGGTCACGCTGCAGGGCGAGGTCGTGCGCGACATCAAACCGATCGTCGGCTATGTCCATACCGGCATCGAGAAGACCGCCGAGGACAAGGCCTATTGGAAGGTAATCCCGGTGGTGGAGCGGATGGACTACCTGTCCTACTACTTCAACGCGATGGCCTACTGCGGCGCGGTGGAGACGCTGGCGGGGGTCGAGGTCCCCAAGCGGGCGCAGTACCTGCGCGTCATCCACCTCGAGCTGAATCGCATCGCATCGCATCTGATCTGGCTCGGTACGAGCGTGCTCGATCTCGGCGCGACCTCGATCTTCCTGTATTGCCTGCGCGAGCGCGAGCTGATCCTCGACCTGTTCGAGATGTCCTCCGGCGCGCGCATGCACACCCGCTACTTCCAGGTGGGCGGCGTGATCGAGGACATCCCCGCCGGCTTCGAGCCAAAGCTGCGCGAGTTCTTGAAGATCATGCCCAAACGAGCCGACGAGTACGGCGCGATCCTCAACTCGAACGAGATCGTCCTGCAGAGGCTGCGCGGCGTCTGCCCGCTCGACGCGGAGACGCTGCTGGGACTGGGTGTGACAGGACCCCTGCTGCGCGCCGCGGGCAACCCCTGGGACCTGCGCAAGGCGGACCCCTACAGCTCCTATGGGGACTTCCAGTTCAAGATCCCGGTCGGCACGGTCGGCGACAACTACGACCGCTTCGCCGTGCGCCTGGCCGAGATATACGAGTCGGTGAAGATCATCGAGCAGGCACTCGACGGGCTGCCCGAGGGACCCCACATCACCGAGGACCGCAAGATCGCGCTGCCGCCCCGCCATGAGCTCGCAACCTCGATGGAGGCGCTGATCCACCACTTCAAGCTCGTCACCGAGGGCTTCCGCGTGCCGCCCGGAGAGGTCTACTACCCGATCGAGTCGCCGCGCGGGGAGCTGGGCTGCTTCGTACGCGCGGACGGCTCCTCCAAGCCATCGCGCGTGCACATGCGCGACCCCTCCTTCGTCAACCTGCAGGCCCTGCGCCACATGGCCGAGGGCAGCTACATCGCCGACATGATCGCCACGCTGGCGATGCTCGACCCGATCCTAGGTGGGATCGACAGATGAGTCCCGCCCACCGAGACCAGACCGTTGCGCACGGCCTGCGCTGGGATCGCGCGGCCGACCTCGAGAAGGACCCCGCCGAGGTCCCCGACCCCGAGAGGGTCGAGGTACCCCAGGCGCTGCGCGAGGAGATCGAGGCGCACATGGCCAACTACCCCGACAGCCGCTCGGCGGCGCTGCCCGCGCTCGAGGCCGCCCAGCGCCTGCACGGCTGGTGCTCGCCGGAGGCGATCGAGCAGGTGGCGTGCGTGATGCGCGTGACCCCGGCCTACCTGGAGTCCGTGGCGAGCTTCTACGACATGCTCGAGACCGCGCCCGTGGGGCGCCACAGCGTGTACGTGTGCACCAACATCTCCTGCTCGCTGCGGGGCGCCGACGAGCTGTACGAGACCGTGCGCGACGCCGCGACCGAGGGAATCGACGGGGAACCGATCAACGTGCGCTCCTTCGAGTGCCTCGGCGCGTGCGACATCGCGCCGATGGCCTCCGTGGACGGCGTCTACGTCGGGCCGCTCACCCCGGAAGACGTCCCACAGCTGCTCGAGGATCTGCGCGCCGGACGCCCGGTGCTCCCCGAGAAGCAGCTCGTCAGGCGACTCGTGGCCGATCCCCACGCCAACACGCGAGAGTTCCCGCGACACCCGGCCGACGAGACCGCTCGCGCGGACGAGGGAGGCGATTGACTATGGCCGCTCCCGCCGCCTCACCGATGCTCCTCTTCACCGACATCGACGAGCCGGGGCTGTGCACGCTCGAGGTCTACGAGCGCCGCGGCGGCTACGAGTCGCTGCGCAAGGCCCTTGCGATGACCCCCGAGGAGGTGCTCGACCAGCTCAAAGCCTCCGGCCTGCGCGGGCGCGGCGGCGCCGGCTTCGCGATGGGCACCAAGGTCTCCTTCCTGCCCAAGGGCTCGATGGACAAGTACCTGGTGTGCAACGCCGACGAGTCCGAGCCGGGCACCTTCAAGGACCGCGAACTGATGCAGAAGACCCCGCACATGCTGATCGAGGGCATCGTCATCGCCTCCTACGCCGCCGGCGCCAACTGCTCCTTCATCTACATCCGCGGCGAGTACGTCGAGCAGGCCGATGCGCTCGACGCCGCCCTACACGAGGCTCGCGAGGCCGGCTACGTCGGCGAGGACATCCTCGGCTCCGGGCACTCGCTCTCGCTGGTCGTGCACCGCGGCGCCGGCGCCTACATCTGCGGCGAGGAGACCGGGCTGCTGGACTCGCTGGAAGGCAAGCGCGGCAACCCCCGCCTGAAGCCGCCCTTCCCCGCCAACCAGGGCCTCTACCAGGGGCCCACCCTGATCAACAACGTCGAGACGCTCTCCACGGTGCCCGCGATCATCAGGATCAGCGGCGAGGAGTACGCAAAGCTCGGCGTCGAGACCTCCACCGGCACCAAGCTCGTGTCCGTCTCCGGCCACGTGCAGCGCCCCGGCAACTACGAGATCGAGCTCGGCATCCCCTCGCGCGAGATCATCTACGGCCTCGCCGGCGGCCCGCCGGAAGGGCGCAAGGTCAAGTGCTGGTTCCCCGGCGGCTCCTCATCGCCGGTGCTCACGGCCGACGATCTGGACATCCCCTACGACTTCAACTCGCTCGCCGCCGCGAAGTCGATGCTCGGCTCCGGTGCGGTCATCGTCGTCGATGACTCCACGCCGATCCTCGACGTGGCCCTGAAGGTCGCCAAGTTCTACCGTCACGAGTCCTGCGGCAAGTGCACCCCCTGTCGCGAGGGCACCAACTGGACGGTCAAGATGCTCGAGCGGATCGCCTCCGGCGAGGCCACGCCGATGGACCTCGAGATCATGGCCTCCGTCCAGGAGCACATCATCGGCAACTGCCTGTGCGTCCTCGGCGACGCGATGGCGATGCCGATCGGCTCGATGATCGCCAAGTTCCGCGACGAGTTCGAAGAACACATCGAAGCCGCACGGATGGCACGCGGTCTGAACGGCAGCGCGGGCTCCGATGCGGCACTCGCCGCGCAGGGCGCCTTCGACGAAGCCCCCGAGACGCACCTCGCCCACCATGGCACCGGCGATCAGGCCCCCGGCGCGCACGAGGGTGCTCCCGGCACGCATCGGGGAGGTGCATAGCGATGCCGCGCCCCGAGTCGAAGATGATCAACTTCACGATCGACGGCCGCGAGGTGAGCGCTCCCGAGGGAGCGATGCTCGTCGACGCGGCCAAGCACGGTGACGTCGAGATACCGGTCTTCTGCTACGAGCCCAAGCTCGGCCAGCCGGTCGGCGCCTGCCGCATGTGCCTGGTCGAAATCGAGGGCATTCCCAAGCTCCAGACGGGCTGCTCCACGCCCGTCCGGGACGGGATGGTCGTCTACACGGAAACCGAGCGGGTGAAGGTCGCCCAGCAGTCGGTGGTCGAGTTCCTGCTGATCAACCACCCGCTCGACTGCCCCGTCTGCGACAAGGGCGGGGAGTGCCCGCTGCAGGACATCACCTTCGGCTGGGGTGGCGGCATCTCGCGCTTCATCGAGCCCAAGCGCCACTTCGTCAAGCCGCTGGAGCTATCCCCGCTGATCGCGATCGACCGTGAGCGCTGCATCCTCTGCTACCGCTGCGTGCGCTTCTCTCAGGAGATCTCAGAGGACTACCAGCTGGTCCTCCTCGAGCGCGGGGCGCACTCCTACGTCTCGACCTTCGACGGGCACCCCTACGTGGCGCCCTTCAGCGGCAACATCGTCGAGCTGTGCCCCGTCGGCGCGCTCACCTCGCGCCCCTACCGCTTCCGCGCGCGGCCGTGGGACATCGAGGGCGCCGGCTCGGTCTGCACGCTCTGCCCAGCTCAGTGCAACGTCACGATCACCGTTCGCGACGAACGTGCCCTGCGCGTGCTCGCACGCCAAAACGACGAGGTCGACGACGGCTGGCTGTGCGACAAGGGTCGCTTCGCCTACCAGTCCTTCCACGCCGAGGAGCGCATCACCGAGCCGCTGATCCGCGACGGGGGTCAGCTGCGGCCTGTCACGTGGGAGCGGGCGCTCGAGCAGGCCGCTGGCGCTCTCAAGCGCGCCGGCGCCAACGCCGCGGCGATCGCCGGCGGGCAGAGCACCGGCGAGGAGGGCCACCTGCTGGCACGACTCATGCGCGAGGGACTCGGCTCGCCACACCTCGACTCGCGCCGCGCGGGCACCCTCTCGCTCGATGCCCACCGTGCCCTTGGCGCCCCCGCGCTGCAGGCCAACGTCTCGGATCTCGAGTTCGCCCACGCCGTGCTCGTGCTCGACACCGATCCGGTCAACGACGCCTCGATCCTCGACCTGCGCCTGCGCAAGGGCATCCGCCGGCGCGGGCTGAAGCTGGCGGTCGCATCTCCGGGCCCGAGCTCCCTGGACCCGAGCGCCGCCCTGTCCATCCGCTTCAAGCCCGGCGCCGGCGCGGCATTCGCCGCCGCACTGAGCGCAGCGCTCGGCGCGAGTGCGGAGCTCGAGACCCTGTGTGGCGAGGCCGGCGTGGAGAGCGCTGCGGTCCGCGAGCTGGCCGAGCTGCTGCGTGGTCCCGAGCCACAGCAGGGAGCCGACAGCGAGCTGCAGCCGCGCGAGGTCGTGATCCTCTGGGGCGAGCGCCTGACGGCCGCGCCCAACGCCGAGCTCGGGGCAGGCGCGCTGCTGGGCATCGCCGAGGCGCTCGACCTCGCGAACGTCGAGGGCGCGGGGATGCTCGAAGTTCCCGCCACCGCCAACGGCCGCGGACTGCGCGAGGCCGGAGTGCTGCCCAACGCTGGACCGGGGCTCTCCCAGCTCCAGGACGCCGGACGCGACAGCGCGGCGATTGCCGAGGGACTTGCAGCCGGTGAGCTCAGCGCGCTCTACCTGCTGCAGTGCGACCCGCTGCGCGAGCTTGCGGACCGGGCCCTGTGGGAGCGAGCGCTTGCCGGCGCGAGCACTGTGATCGCGCACGCATCGTTCCTCACCGACGCAATCAACGAGCACGCCGACGTCGTCTTCCCCGCCGAGGCCTACCCCGAGAAGGAGGGGACGCTCGTGCATCCCGATGGACGCCTGCAGCGTCTGCGCCCGGCGATCGCGCGGCCGGGCTCGGTGCGGGCGGGCTGGCACGTGATCGCCGAGCTGGCACTGCGCCTCGGGCTCGACTTCGACGTGCTCAGCGGCGCGATGGCCTCACGGCAGCTGTTCGAGGCGGTGCCCTTCTACAGCGGGCTCACGCTCGAGGAGATCGGCGGTCGCGGCGTGCGCTGGCAGGAGCGCGAGGCTGCCGCTGCATTTCCCGCGCCAGCGAGCGCGCCATCGGGTGATGGGTCCTTTGAGGAGCCGGCCGATCCTGGCGAGGCCGCCGGCTACCGCTCCGTTTGGGACGCGCCCGAGGTCGAGCACTCCCCGGCCTTCGACTTCCTCTTCAAGACCAAGGAGCTCGTCTAGGCGATGCTTGCCGTCGTCGGCTACTTCGAACCTTGGTGGATCCAGATCCTCAAGGCGATCCTGATCTTCGCCGTGGGCCTGCAGCTCGTGCCGGTCGTGCTGCTCGCCGAGCGCAAGCTGCTCGGACGCTTCCAGAGCCGCTACGGCCCCAACCGCGTCGGCCCCTATGGCGCCCTGCAGCCGCTCGCCGACATCCTCAAGCTGCTGACCAAGGAGCAGTCTCGGCCGACCACCTCGGTCGGTCTCCTGTTCGCCATCGCACCGCTCATCTCGATCCTCACGGCGGTCGCGGCATTCGCGATCATCCCCTTCGGCGACACCCAGGACATCTTCGGGACAAAAGTGGGGCTCTACGGAATCGACGTGTCGATCGGCCCCCTCTATGTGTTCGCTCTCGGAGGGATCGCCTTCTACGGGATCATGCTCGGCGGCTGGTCCTCGGGCTCCAAGTACTCCTTCCTCGGCGCCATGCGCGGCGCCGCCCAGCTGATCTCCTACGAGGTCTCCCAGGGCCTCGCGCTCGTCGGCGTGGTCATCACCGCCCAGACCCTGTCGCTCACCGGCATCGTCACCGCCCAGAAAGGCATGTGGTACTTCATCCCCCAGTTCTTCGGCTTCCTCGTGTTCCTGGTGGCCGGCTTCGCCGAGACCAACCGCGCGCCCTTCGACGTGACCGAGGCCGACGCCGAGCTCGTCGGCGGCTACAACACCGAGTACGGTGGCGGAGGCTTTGCCTCCTACTACTTCGCCGAGTACCTCAACGTGCTCGTCGTCTCCGGGATCGTCACCACGATCTTCCTCGGAGGTTGGCTGATGCCTTTCGGGATTCACCCCCCCGGCTGGGTCGATCCGATCGTCGTGCTCTTCAAGATGTCGCTCATCACATTCCTGTTCATCTGGATCCGCGCCACGCTTCCCCGCCTGCGCTATGACCAGCTGATGAGCTTCGGCTGGAAGGTGCTTCTGCCTCTGGCAACCGTCAACACTCTCGTCACGGCCATCGTGGTCGTCGCCGTCCACTGATGAGCGATACACCTCCCAAGGCCGAGCAGGCCACCCCGGACACGACAGCGCTGAAGGTCGAGGGCTGGAACCCGGGCGATGACGTGATCGAGATCGTGCGCTCTCCAGATCCGGGGCCGGGGCGAGCCACGTGGCGCACGTTCCGCGAGACGGCCCGCGGCCTGCTGACGACCTTTGGGCGCTTCACGGAGACTCCCGTCACAGTCGAGTACCCGGAGGAGAAGACCCCCGTCTACCCCCGCTTCCGCGGGCGTCACAAGCTGCACCGCTTCGAGGACAGTGGCCTCGAGAAGTGCGTCGGCTGCTCGCTGTGCGCGGCCGCCTGCCCGGCCGACTGCATCCGCGTGGTCGCCGCCGAGAACACTCCCGAGAACCGCGTCTCCGCGGGCGAGCGCTACGCGGCCGTGTACGAGATCAACCTCTCCCGCTGCATCTTCTGTGGCTACTGCGAGGTCGCCTGCCCGTTCGACGCCATCACCATGGGCCACGACTACGAGCTCTCCGACTACGACCGCTCGGACCTGATCTTCACCAAGGAGATGCTGCTGGCCGAGCCGCTCGAGCGTACGCCGCTGAGGAACGAGGGCGAGTGAGGACCGGGGGGCCGAGATGAGCTCGGTTCTGTTCTTCCTCGCCGCCATCGGCGTGATCACGGGCGCCACCGGCGTGGTGGTGCTGCGCAACCCCTTCTACAGCGTGCTCGCCCTGGTCATCCACCTGGTCTCGCTCGCCGTCCTGTTCCTGCTGCTGCGGGCCGAGTTCGTGGCGGCCGTGCAGGTCGTGGTCTACGCCGGCGCCGTGATGGTCCTGTACGTGTTCGTCGTCGCCTACGTGGGCGGCGAGTCCGACTCGATCGGCGAGCGCCTGCGCTCACGGGGCGCCGTCGGCTCGGGCCTGCGCCTCGGCGGCGCCATCCTCGGCGGCGCCGTGTGCGTCGAGCTGTTGATCGCGCTGCTCGGCACAGGCCTGGAGGCGATCAACGGCTATGGCGCCGGCTACAGCCCGGGGCCGCAGGCCTACGGCACCCCCGCCTATATCGGAAAGCTCCTGCTCACGCGCTTCCTGCTGGCCTTCGAGGTCGCCTCATTCCTGCTGCTGATCGCCGCCGTCGGCGGCGTCGTGCTCGCCCGCCGCCGCGGCGGCCTGGAGGACGAGGACGAGCGCGATCTGCTCACCCCGCTCGAGATGCTGCGCCCGCGGGGCACCGGCACGATGGCCGAGGGCGTCGGGAGGCGCAGCCCGTGAGCATCGCCTGGTATCTGGCCGTCTCGGCAATCGTCTTCTCGCTCGGAGCCATCGGTGTGATGACCCGGCGCAACCCCCTCGTCGTGCTGCTCTGCCTCGAGCTGATGCTCAACGGCGCCAACCTCGCGTTGATCGCCTTCTCGCGGATGTGGGGCAACGGCGACGGACAGATCCTCGCGATCGTCGTCATGACCGTGGCCGCTTGCGAGGTCTGCATCGGCCTGGGCATGATCGTCGCCATCTACCGCCGCCACCTGCCCATCGACGTAGACGAGCTGCGGGAGCTGCAGGGCTAGTGAGCGCCACCACCTACGGCTGGCTCGTCCTGCTCTTCCCGCTGCTCGGGATGCTCGTCACCGCCCTCGGCTTCCGCTCGCTTCCGGGGCGCTCCGCGGGTTGGATCGCGACGGCCGCCATCTTCCTCTCCTTCCTGGCTGCCCTCGGTGCGCTGATCAAGATCCAGGGGCTCGCCCCCGAGCATCGCCAGGTGGTCTCATCGCTGTGGAGCTACGCCTCCACCGTGGGCATCGACGCTCAGATGTCGATCCTCGTGGATCCCCTGTCGGTGTTCATGATCCTCGTGGTCACAGGCGTCTCCACGCTGATCCACCTCTACTCGATCTCCTACATGGAGGGCGACCGCGGCTTCGCCCGCTACTTCTCCTACCTGAACTTCTTCGTCTTCTCGATGCTGCTGCTGGTGCTGGCGGGCAACTTCCTGCTGCTGATCACCGGCTGGGCCTTCGTCGGCGCAGCCTCCTATCTGCTGATCTCCTTCTGGTACCGGCGCACCACGGCCACGAGCGCAGGAATCAAGGCGTTCGTGATCAACGTCGTCGGCGACGTGGGGCTCGTGCTCGGCACCTACTTCATCTTCAAGCACACCCACACGCTCGACTTCCTGAAGACCTTCCAGGCGACCAGCGCGGGCGCCTTCGGTCACGCCTCCAACGAGGGCGACCTCGTGGCCGGCTGCATCCTGCTGCTCGTCGGCGCCTTCGCCAAGTCCGCCCAGATCCCGCTGCACACGTGGCTGCCCGATGCCATGGAGGGACCCACCCCGGTCAGCTCGCTGATCCACGCCGCCACCATGGTCACCGCCGGCGTGTACCTGATCGCGCGCATGCACCCGCTGTTCGAGCTGGCTCCGGCCGCACAGGACGTCGGGGCTGTGGTGGGCGCTGCCACGCTGCTGATCGCCGGGACGATCGGCCTCGCCCAGACCGACATCAAGCGCGTGATCGCCTACTCGACCATGTCCCAGATCGGCTACATGATCATGGGCGTCTCCGTGGGCGCCTATGCGGCCGGCCTCTTTCACCTGATGACCCACGCCTTCTTCAAGGCCCTGCTGTTCATGGCCGCCGGATCCATCATCGGCGCGATGGCCGGCGAGCAGTCGCTGAATCGGATGGGCGGCTTTCGCAAGGCGATGCCCTTCACCTACGGCTGCTTCATCGTCGGCGGACTGGCCCTCTCCGGCGTCCCCCCCTTCTCGGGCTTCTTCTCCAAGGACGACATCCTGCTGGTCACCGGTGAGCGCGGCGGCTGGCACTGGATCCTCTACGTGGCCGGCTACGTCGGCGCCTTCCTGACCGCCATCTACACCTTCCGCATGATCTTCCGCGCCTTTCACGGCGAGCCCGTGGCCGAGGCGCGCGAGCTTAATCTGAAGTCCCACCCACCCCACCTGCACCATGCCGAGGTCCCGCGCAACCCCGCCAATGGCGAAGAGGAGGACACCGACGTGGGCTTCCCCGGGCCCACCCACGCGATCGCCGAGCGGGCGCTGCCGATGCGGGTGGCGATGGGCGTGCTCGCGCTCGGCGCGGTCGGAGCGGGCCTCGTGCAGATCCCCAAGGTGGACTTCGTGATCGATGACTTCCTGCGCCCCTCCTTCGCCGGCTCGGCGCTGTATGAACCGCACACCAAGAACGGGCTGCTCGTCTTCGGGCTGGGCCTCGGCACCGTGCTCGCCCTGCTCGGGATCGCGCTCGCGCACCGCATCTGGGTGGTTCGGCCGGGTATGGCCACGAGCATCCGCGAGCGCTTCCGGCCTGCCTATGTGCTGTTCGTGAACAAGTGGTACTTCGACGAGCTGATCGACATGCTCGTCGTGAAACCGGCCGCCGCGGCCGGGCTCTTCGCCCGCGACACCTTCGAGCAGCTGTTCGTCGACGAGACGCTCATCGGGGGCACCACCGGCATCGTGCGCGCCGGCTCGGCCGCCGTGCGCGCCGCCCAGAGCGGCTTCGTGCGCTACTACGCCGCCCTGCTCGTGCTCGGCGTGACCGGCGTCGGCTTCTACTTCCTCCTGCAGACCTGAGCTCCCAGACCTTGCCCCCGCTTTCCATACTCCTCTGGCTCCCCTTCGTGTGCGGCCTGCTCGGCGCACTTGCGTCAGCCGTGCTCGCGCGCGGCGGGCGCACCAACGCCGAGGCATCGGCCGGCGATGCTTCCGCCGCAAGCGGACGCGGAGCCTGGGGCGCGCCGGGCGTGGTCGCCCTCGTCGGCTCGCTCGTCGCGCTGGGGCTCGCGATCGCCTACATCGCCGACTACAAGTCCGGCGGGGCGGCCCTCCAGCACGTCACCGACACCGTCTGGATCTCCACGCTGGGGATCCACTACAAGCTCGCCGTCACGGGCCTCAACGTCTTCCTGCTCGGCCTCACCACGCTGCTGTTCGCCGTCGCGACGCTGGCGGCGAACCTGCGCAGCTGGGAGCGTCCCAGGCTCTTCTACTTCCACTTCATGCTCGCCGAGTCGGCCGTGCTCGGCGCCTTCCTCGCCCAGGACCTGGCGCTGTTCGTCTCGTTCTTCGACCTGATGCTGATCCCCTTCTACTTCCTGATCGGCGGCTGGGGCCGGGAACCCGGACGAATCAAAGCCACGATCAAGCTCGTCATCTACACCCTGGTGGGCTCGCTGCTGATGCTCGCCGCGGCCATCGCCACCGGCGTGCTCGCCTCACAGCAGGGCGGCGGGCACATCACCTTCGTGCTCTCGGCGCTGCACGCGCTGCCGCTGAGCAGCGGCTCGCAGGAGTGGATCTTCCTGTTCTTCGCCGCCGCCTTCCTCGTCAAGATGCCCGCCTTCCCGCTGCACGGCTGGATGCCCGACGGCTACCGCGCGATGCCGATCGAGGTGCTGATGGTCTTCTCGGGTGTGCTCTCCAAGGTCGGCGCCTACGGCTTTTTGGCGATCGTGCTGCCGCTCTTCCCCCAGGCCGCCGTGCACTTCCAGACGCTGATGCTGCTGATCGCGCTCGCCTCGATCCTCTACGGCTCCGCACAGGCCTTCAGCCAGACCGACGCTCGCCTGATCGCCGGGTACTCCTCGGTCGCCCAGCTCGGCTTCATCACGCTCGGCATCTTCTCCCTGAACTCCCAGGGGGCGCAGGGCGCGCTGCTGCAGATGGTCAACCACGGGCTCGTCGTGGCCCCGCTGCTGTTCATCGTCGGGCTGCTGGCCAAGCGCACCGGCGGCTCTGAGGACGTGCGCCAGATGGGCGGCCTGGCCTTCCGCGCCCCCGTGCTCGCCTCGCTGTTCCTCGTCGTCGCGCTCGCCACGCTCGCGATCCCCGGCTCGTCGAACTTCGTCGGCGAGTTCCTGATCCTGCTCGGCGTCTTCAAAGCCAAGCTCGCGATCGCCATCATCGCCTTCAGCGGCGTGGTGCTGGCGAGCGTCTACGCGCTGCGCCTGTTCATCCGCGCCATGCACAACCGCGTCGGACCATCGGCCGACTCGCATGAGATCTCCATCCTCGACGGCGCCGTGCTCGCTCCGCTGATCGCCGTGATCGTGTTCCTCGCGCTCTACCCGCAGCTGGCTCTGCACCGCAGCGAACGCTCGGTCAAGGCAGCCGTGGCGAGCGTGCAGGCCTCGACGGTCCCTGCCCAGACCGTCGCACGCGTCATCTCAGGCCCCCGAGTCGTTCATCGCTCTGCGACCTTCGCCGATTCCGTCAGGACGCCATGATCCCCCTCGCCACCGCCCACCTCAAAGGCCCGCACATCGACTTCGCGGGGCTCTCGCCGCTGATCGCGCTGCTCGGCGGCTCGGTGCTCGTCCTGATCGTGGGTCTGCTCGGCTCGCGCTGGATCCGCGCACAGGCGGTCCCCTCGCTCAGCCTCGGCGCGCTCGGGGCGGCGCTCGGCCTGACCATCTGGCAGTGGAACGCCCAGAAGTCGATCGTCTCGGGCGCGCTGCGGATCGACGATCTCGCGCTCGTGCTGAACCTCGTGCTGATCGCGGGCGCGGCGTGCACGGTGCTGCTCGCCTGGCGCTCGCTGGCAGCGCGTGAAGCGGCCCATGGTGAGTTTCACGCGCTGCTGCTGAGCTCCGTCGCGGGCATGTCGCTGCTGGCCGCCGCCCAGAACACCGTGGCGCTGTTCGTCGGCCTCGAGCTCCTGTCGATCCCGCTGTACGTGCTGTGCGCCACCGAGCTCAAGCGGGAGCACTCGCTGGAGTCGGGGCTGAAGTACCTGATCGTCGGCTCCGTCGGCTCGGCCACGCTGCTGTATGGCCTGGCGATGATCTACGGCGCGACCGGCACGACCGACTTTGCCGGGATCGCCTCGGCTCTCTCGAATGGAAGCCTCGCCACCGACCCGCTGACGCTGACCGGCGTGGCGCTGTGCGTGGCGGGCCTGTGCTTCAAGTCCTCGATCGCCCCCTTCCACCAGTGGACGCCCGATGTCTATGAGGGGGCGCCCACCCCGGTCACGGCCTTCATGGCGGTCACCACCAAGGTCGCCGCTTTCGGCGTGTTCCTGCGCTTCTTCGACGTCGCCCTGATCGACACGCAGGTGAGCTGGGGCCCGGCGCTGGCCGTTCTCGCCACGATCACGATCCTCGTCGGCAACGTGGGCGCCCTGGGCCAGTCCTCGCTGAAGCGGATGCTCGCCTACTCCTCGGTGGCGCAGGCCGGATACATGCTCGCCGGCGTCGTCGTCTCCACCCAGCTCGGCGTCCGTGCGACCGTGTTCTACCTCGCGGCCTACCTGTTCATGAACATGGCGGCCTTCGCCGTGATCGTGGCACGCGAGCGCCAGACGGATCTGGGCGACTCGATCGGGGCGCTGGCCGGCCTCGGGCGCGAGCGTCCACTCTTGGCATGGCCGATGACGATCTCGATGCTGGCGCTCGCCGGGATCCCCGCCACGGCGGGGTTCATGGGCAAGTTCTATCTGATCGACGCCGCCGTCTCGGGCGGCTACACGTGGCTCGGCGTGGCGATCGTGGTCGGCTCGATGATCTCCCTCGGCTACTACCTGCCGGTGATCGCCGCCATGTGGATGCGCGAAGCACCCGCCGCCACGAGCCCGAACGACGCCTCCGTGCTCGCCCCCACCCCCGGTCCCCTGCCGGCGCTCGCGGGCGGATCCTCCGAGCTCGACGAGGATGGCGGACCGCTGAGCGGCTCGCAGCCGGAGGTCCTCGTGGTGGCGGTCCTCGCCGGCGCGGCCACGATCTTCTTCGGCGTCATCCCCCAGCCGCTGTTCGATCTGGTCCACGGGGCCGGCAGCGGCCTCGGGTTGTTCTGAGCCTCGCCTACAACCGCCCAGAGGCGTGGGCGGCCTCCTCGGCTTCGGTCAGCTGACGCGCGACCAGGTCGAGCCCGGCCTCCCAGAAGCCGGGGTCGGCGAGGTCGATGCCGACGATCGCGCCGAGCTCCTCGGGGCTGCGCGAGCCGCCGGCCGCCAGCAGCTCCATGTAGCGCGGCACGAGCTCCGGGCCGGTCTGCTCGTAACGCTGGTAGACCGAGAGCGCGAGCAGCTGCCCGTAGGCGTAGGCATAGACGTAGCCGGGGCTGCCGATGAAGTGCGGGATGTATGACCACCACGTCCGGTATCCGTCGGTCAGCTCGACCGAGTCGCCGAGCATCTCGTTCTGGCTCTCTGCCCACAGCTCACCGAAGCGCTCCACCGAGAGCTCGCCCTCTTCGCGGCGCGCGGTGTGCACCAGATGCTCGAAGCGGTTCATGGCCACCTGGCGGAAGACCGTGGCGATCGTGTCCTCGAGGTTCTCTGCCAGCAGCGCCAGGCGCGAGGCCGGCGCGGTGTCCTCCTCGAGCAGGCGGCCGAAGACGATCGTCTCGCCGAACACCGAGGCGGTCTCGGCGAGCGTCAACGGGGTGTGCTGGTGGAATATCCCCTGGCGGGCGGCCAGGGCGAAGTGCACGCCATGGCCGAGCTCGTGGGCGAGCGTGAGCACGTCGCGCCGGCGCGAGGTGTAGTTGAGCAGCACATAGGGGAAGACCGACGGCACAGCCGAGGCGCAGAAGGCCCCTCCGCGCTTGGCCGGGCGCACGGGCGCATCGATCCGGTGCTCGTCGAAGAAGCGCTTGGCGAGCGCACCGAGCTCGGGGGAGAAGGAGGAGTAGCAGTCGAGCACCACCTCGCGGGCCTGGGCGAAGGGGTAGGTGACCTCGTCCTCGGTGACGGCCGCCATGCGGTCGTAGTCGGCCAGGCGCTCCACGCCGAGCAGCCGGGCCTTCAACCTGTACCAGCGGCGCGCGATCTCATAGCGCCCGCTCACGGCGTCGATCAGCGCCTGCACGGACTCGTCGCTGGCCTCGTTGGCGAGGTTGCGAGCCGCGAGCCAATGGGGATAGCGGCGCAGGCGGTCATCGGTGGCCTTGTCCGCGAGCAGCGTGTTGAAGAGGAACGCGCGCGTCCTCAGACCCGGCTCGAGCGCGGCGGTGACGGCCTCGGCGGTGGTCCGCCGGAGCTCGCGATCGGCGAGCGAAAGGCGGCTGAGCGCGACGTCGAGCGCGACCTTCTCGCCACCCGCGTCGAGCTCGACGCCGATCGCGGAGGTCAGCTCCTCGAACAGCCGTGTCCAGGCGCCCGCCCCGGTGAGGGACTTCTCGGCGAGGATCCTCTCCTCGGGCTCTGAGAGCAGGTGCTCGCGATAGCGGCGCACGTTGCGAAGGTGATGGCGGCAGAAGTCCAATCCCTCGCCCGCCAGCAGCTGCTCGGCGCGCTCGTCGGAGAGCGCCGCCCACTCGAGCTCGAAGAACAGAAGCGTCGTCTGGATCGCCGTCTCCTGCTCCTGGACGCGCTGCAACAGCGCCCCATTGGCGGGCTCGGCCGTGTCGGTGGAGAAGCGCAGGGCGGCGTAGTAACCGGCACGGCCCACCAGCTCGTGGATCGCCCCGAGCTCGCTCATGGCCTCCTGCAGCCCGGCGCCGTCGAGCTCGGCGATCCTGCCGGCGTAGCGCTCCGAGAACGCCTTGGAGCGCTCCAGCGCCTCCGCCAGGCGCCGCTCGACCCCGGGTTGGCCCTCGCCGTCGACGAGCGGCTCGATGTCCCAGGCGCTCGCCTGGAGCTCGGAGTCGCTGGGCTCGGTGGCGGCGGTCTGGGCCATGGCCCGCCAGCTTAGCTGCCCACCCCGCGCCCGGGCGAGCGCGGCAGCAGACCGCGCTACTCGGAGGCGAGCGCGCCGAGCACGTTCAGGCGGGCCGCGCGGCGGGCCGGAAGCTGTGCGGCGAGCAGGCCGGCGAGCGCGGCGACGAACAGCAGGATCACGAGCGTGCCGATCGGGAAGGACTGCACGTAGCCGGAGCCCGACAGTGCGAAGGTGGTGACCAGAACGGAGCCGACGACGCCGATCACCAGGCCGAACACTCCCCCGATCAGCGCTGTGATGATCGACTCGTAGCGGATCATCTGGCGGATCTGGCGCCGTGAGGTGCCGATCGCGCGCAGCATCCCCAGCTCCCGCGTGCGCTCGTAGATCGAGAGGATCAGCGTGTTGACGATCCCGAACAGCGACACGATCACCGACAGCGCGAGCAGCACGTAGATGAGCGTCAGCAGCGTGTTGATCTGGTTGGCCTGGTCGGCCTTGAACTGGGCCGCGGTCCGCGATCGCGCCTGCGGGAAGTAGGCCGCGAGCCCCCTGTTCACGATCGGCTGAACCTGGGCGTTGCTGACGCCACGCGCATACGTGACGAAGTCCAGCGCGTCGTCACGCTGCCCGAAGGCGCTGCGCGCGAGCGACAGGTCGATCGTGAGGTCGCCCAGCAGGCGCGCGTTGTCGGAGGCGATGCCGCGCACCGTCAGCGACACATGCTGGCCGGTCGGTGTCAGCACCGACAGCGTCTGCCCGACCTTCAGGTGATGCGAGCTCGCATAGGCTTTCGTGACGATCGTGCCGGTGGCGCCGAGCTGCTGCAGCGTCGCGTTCGAGCCATGCGCCCATTCGACCCGGTAGACGCGCCCGAAGGAGGCCGGTTCGATCGCGGTGATCGTCGAATTGCTCGAGCTGCCGCGCAGCCGACCCACGGTGAAGGCGACCGGGGTCACGCTCGCCACCCCGGGCACCCGCCGAACCGCCGGGGCCAGGATCGCCGGGATCCCTGCTTCGCTGTTGACGCTCGAGTTCTCAATGATCAGATCGCCCGCGAACGAGCGGCTGACGGCCTGGTCGATCGTGGCCTTCGTGCCGTCGGCGAGCACCGCGACGAACGCGACCAGCGCGATGCCGACGGTCAGCGAGGCCGCGGTGATCATCGTGCGTCCGGGCTGGCGGATCGAGTTCTCCTGCGCCAGGCGCCCGGTGATCCCGCGCCAGCGCACAAGCACCCCAACGCCGCGGGCGAGCGCACGAACCACTGGATGGCGCCCGGGCACGCCTCCGCGCATCAAGCGGACGAGCAGGAAGGTGACGTAGCCCGAGAGCACAATGAAGCCAATCACGCCGATGGCGCCCGAGCCCGTCAGGAGCGCGATCGCCGCGAAAACCAGCACCACGAGCAGTGCGCGCGCAAGCACCCCCACGCCGCTGAGGACTCGTGGCGGGATCTCCACGCCCTCGCGCATCGCCGCCAGCGGCGGCACGCGCGTCGCGCGCAGCGCCGGTGCGAGCCCGGCGGCCACCGTCACGAACACCCCCACCAGCAGCGAGACCACGATCGTGCGGGTCTCGAGCACCGTGCCGTTGTCGGGCAGGTCGGCGCCGAAGGACTTGAACAGCTGGTCGAGCCCCGGCGCCAGGGCGATCCCGCCGAGCAGGCCGATCCCGGAGCCGAGCAGCCCGAGCAGCAGGCTTTCGATCACAACCGCGCGCATGATCTGGGCGCGGGAGGCACCGAGCGTGCGCAGCAGGCCGAACTCGCGCGTGCGCTGGGCGACGGTGATCGAGAAGGTGTTGAAGATGATGAACGCGCCCACGACCAGCGAGACGTAGGCGAAGATCAGCAGGAAGGTGCGCAGGAAGCTGAGGTTGCTTTCCAGGTCAGAGGACTCCTTGGCCGCCTGCTGGGCGCCGGTGCGCACGTCGACCGCGCTCGGCAGCTGCGCGCGGATTCGGTCGCGCAGTTCGCCGGGCGTCACTCCGGGCTTGGCGGCCACGTCGATCTGGTCGTAGCGGCCCGGCTCGCCGACCACGCGCTGGGCCTCAACCGGCGTGAGGATCGCGGCGCTTGCGCCGCCGAAGGACTGGCCGCCACCGAACTTGAGGATGCCGGTGATCGTGTACTGCCTGGCCTGGGCCGAGCCGGCGACCACGATCCTCTCCCTGAGCCGCAGGTGCTCGCGTTCGGCCGTCGCCTGGTCGATCGCCACCTCGCTCGCACTCGTGGGAAAGCGGCCGCTGACCGGCACGAACGACTCGAAGCGCTTGGGCACCTCCGAGGCGACGAAGCCGGGGGCGCCTCCAGTCGTCAGTCGCTTGCCGTGCAGGTCCAGGAAGCTCGCCGGGGTGAAGATCGCACCGGCCGCTTCGGCCACGCCCGCGGTGGCGCGCACCTGCGCGAGCATCTGCTCGGTGATCGGCGAGGTCTGCGAGCGGGTCTGGCGCCCGAGCGTCTGCGTGGGCGTGATCACCACGTCGTGCCCCTTGTTGGCGACCTGGAAGATCCCCGCGAAGGAGCGGTTGATCGTGTCGGTGAGCACGTAGGTGCCGGCCATCAGGGCCACGCCGAGAGCGATCGCGATGCCGGTCAGCAGCACCCGCAGCTTGCGCTGCAGGAAGCCTCTGAGGACCAGCTTGAGCATCAGCCCACGGACTTCATGAGGTCGAGCGCCTGCTCGGCCGTCACCGCATCGCCGTCGTGGACGATCTGCCCGTCAGCCAGCAGCAGCAACCGGTCGGCGAAGGAGGCGGCGTGCGCGTCATGGGTGACCATGACAACGGTCTGCCCGAAGTCGTCCACGGCGTGTCGCAACAGCTCGAGCACGTCGTTTGAGGATTTCGAGTCGAGGTTGCCGGAGGGCTCGTCGGCGAAGACCACCGACGGGCGCGAGACGAGCGCGCGCGCGACCGCCACGCGCTGCTGCTGGCCGCCGGACATCTCGGCCGGGCGATGCGTGAGGCGGTCGCGGATCCCGACCGTGTCGATGAGCCGTTCGAACCACTCCCGGTCGGGGTCGCGCCCGGCGATCGAGAGCGGCAGCAGGATGTTCTCCTCGGCGTTCAGGACCGGGAGCAGGTTGAAGGTCTGAAAGATGAAGCCGACGCGATCACGGCGAAGCTGGGTGAGCTCGCGGTCGCTGAGGTCGGTGAGCTGAACCCCGGCGATGCTCACGGTCCCGGAGGTCGGGCGATCGAGGCCGGCGAGGATGTGCATCAGTGTGGACTTGCCCGAGCCCGAAGGGCCCATGATCGCCGTGAAGCGCCCGGCCGGGAAATCGACGGTGACCCCCGCGAGCGCATCCACGGCAGCTTCGCCCTCGCCGTAGCGGCGACAAAGGTCGTGGGCCTCGACGATCTTCCCAGATGGAGCTTCGGCTTCCGGCAGGGCCATCTGCAAGCCAGTCTAGGGGGACGCCCGGAGCGGTAGGTAGGATCGTCCGCCCGATGCATGAGACGAGCCCAGGAGTGTTCCTTCTCGCCCGCCCTTCGATCGACCTCGAGGGGATGCGCGCCTACCTCGCGGACGTGGGCGGCGAGTCGTGGCTGGAGCGCCGCCTCGGGGAGGCGCAGGGGCAGCCCAACGGCGGCGAGCTGATAGTGGAGTTCGGCGGACGCGCCTGCTACCGCAGCTGGGAGCCGGGGCTCAACCCGAACGTCACGCGCGTGCGCACCGATCAGCGCGAGTACTTCGCCAACATCCTGCGCTCGGCGCACGGGAGCGTGCTCGAGCACGCCAACTACTCTTTCATCTTTCGGAACGTTTCGCGTGTTTTCACCCACGAGATCATCAGGCATCGGGCCGGCTCGGCCTTCAGCCAGGAGAGCCTGCGCTACGTGCGCCTGACAGACATCGGCTTTCGCGTTCCGCCCGCCCTGGAGCCGGTGCGCCAGCAGGTGCTCACGATCGTGGAGCAGCTCGAGGAGTTCCAGCAGAGCGCGGCCAAGGAGCTGGGCATCGACGAGGAGGGAGTGCCCTTCCACGTCAAGAAGGAGGTCACCTCGGCGCTGCGCCGGCTGGCGCCGATCGGGCTGAGCACGGACATCCTGTGGACGGCCAACGCGCGAACGCTCAGGCACGTGATCGAGATGCGCACGGCGGAGGGCGCCGAGGAGGAGCTGCGCATGGTGTTCGACAAGATCGCCAGGATCATGCAGGCCGAGGCGCCGGGCCTCTTCCAGGACTTCGCCCGCCAGGACGACGGCTCCTGGGTGCCCGAGCACCACAAGGTCTGACGGCAGCGAGATCGCCCGCGGGGCGCCCCGGGCAGGGACGCCTCTCACGAGCGGTTGCGATCAGTGCGCGGGGCCGCGCCGGGAGAAGCGCGGGAAGCCGGGCCCGTGCCCTGGACCTCCGGGGCCGTCATGCCCGTGGCCGGGCGCGCCCGAGCCCAAGGGGTTCCACGGCAGCAGGTAGGCGCGATAGGTGTTCACCCCTGCCGGGAGGCTGGCGTTGAACAGCAGCTGACCGGACGGGCTGAACTCGGAGAAGTAGGGCAGCGCACCCCAGCCGACGAACAGGTTGCCGTCGGCGGTCGTCTGAGCGTTGCCCTGCGATGGCGCCGAGAGCCCCTCCGGCTGCGCGTCCGAGGCCACCAGCGTGGCCGTGTGCGTCCACGGGTTCAACCTCACGGTGACGGCGCGGCTGTAAGGGAGCTCTGAGGTGCCGGCGGCGTCGTTGTCGAAGAACGTGTACACGCCGTCGCCCAGCGCCTCGGGGTCGTGCTGCCAGGCGAAGATCTCATTCGCGCTGTCGAGCACCTGCCCCGGGGCGACCTGCAGCCTGAAGCTCGAGTCCTTGCCGCCGAGCTGCCAGACGATGCTGCCGTTGAAGCGATTGACCTTGTAGGTGGTCCAGGTATCGCGGCCGTCGATCAACAGGTTGCCGTCGGTGTCGAGATGCACGGCGTTTATGTGGAACCAGTCCCACGGCGTGCTCGGCGAGGCGGGCAGCGGCTGCTCGCTCTGGCTGAAGGGCACGTGATCCTGGCTGTTCCACTGGAACAGCACCTTGCCCGTGGGTATGTCGATCTCCTGCACGACGCCGTCGATCACTGTCTGGTTCGCCGCACCGCCGATCGATGTCAGGTTGGCGGTCGCGGTCGTGTAGGAGAGGATCAGCGCCGTGTTCTGAGGCGTGATCAGGAACTCGTGCCCGTCGGCGCTGAGCCCGTTGCCGGCTTTGACGGTGGCGATCTGCTGGTAGTGGTCGTCGTAGATGTAGTCGGTGCCCGAGGCGGGGCCGCCGAGCCCCGTCCCCTGCCACCAGGTGAGCACCGGCTGCCCGTGGTAGGTCTGGGTGCGGAAGTCCGACGCCTCCTGGCCCGCGGGAACCGGCTGGAACCAGACGACGTTGCCGTGGGTGTCGAGGATCTCCGGGCCGTTGGCGTAGGTGGGCGTGCCTCCGAACGGCGAGATGAAGATGTCGCCGCGACCGAGATCGCCCTGCGAGGTGAGGATCGATACGGGCGGCGGCGGGGGACTCGCCTCGGCCGGTGGGAGCAGCGCGGTGGCCACCACGCCGATGAACGCGCTCGGTACTCCGATCGCGATCAGCGTGAGCGTCCGCCTGAGCGAGGCGATTCGGGTTTGAAGGGAACTGCGGGACATGTCGATTGCCTCCTGGTTTGGGGGGGAGACAAGACAAATAGCATAATGTCGATCTAATTTATGAGGAAATGTGAACAGGCGTTCACTTCTTGCTCGAGAGGACGCTCGACTCGTCGGGGTCCCGCGCGCTCAGGCGTCCATCGTGCGCGTGCGCCAGGCACCGAGCGCGAGGAACACGAGCAGCCAGACCGCGAGGACGATCACCCCGGTGGCACCGGACATCGTGACGGTCGAGCCGCGCCCGCCTCGGTCCCCCAGGTTGACCGGGCTGAAATGTGAGACGGCCTGTGCGAGCACCAGCTTGCGCGAGCTCCCCAGCGAGCTGATGTTGGCGAGGATCGGGCTCGCGACCAGATCCCAGCCGATCAGCACGGTGAGGGCCGCCGGGCGCGAGGCCGTCAGCGAGGCGAATCCCACTGCCACCGCACAGATCACACCGGTCGAGAGCAGCGAGAAGCCGAGGCCGTTGGCAAGCAGCGTCCCGCTCGGGGTCGGCGCGGCGGAGGCGAGCACGTAGGTGCCGAGGATGACGAGCACGTAGCCGACGCCGATGACCAGCCAGCACAGCCCGACCGCGGCCGGGACACGCGAAGCGAACAGGGCGACGCGCGAGCGTCCGGTGACCACGAGGTCGCGGAACACGCCCGCGGAGACGTCGCCTGCGCCCGCGTCGGTCCCGATCATGATCGCGGCCAGTGGGCCGAAGAACATGGCCAACAGCCGCACCGCATCCGTATACCCGCTCAAGCCGCCCGCGGGAGGATGTTCGATCGCGTTCGAGGAGTGCTGGGCGGCGCGAACGATGAAGAAGATCAACACCGGCGCGAGCGCCAGCACGAGCGCCCAGATCAGCGTTCCTCGCTTCTTGCGCAACTTCAGGAAGTCGGCTCCCATCATCTGGGCGGCAATGGTGGCGTTCATGCCGAGACCTCCCTGGGCTCGACGTGGGCATCGAGTCTCGAGGTGATCTCCAGGAAGCGCGCCTCGAGGCTGTGGCGCACGGGCTCAAGGCGCATAACGCCAATGCCAGCGCCCACGAGCACGGCATTCAGCTGCGCGGCGGTCTGTGGCCCACCAGCGAGGATCACGCGCAGGCCCTCGTCAGAGGGACGCGCCTCCAGCACGAGCTCGCTCCCCTTGAGCGTCTCCAGTGCCCGCTCGGCGTCATCGACGCCCAGGATCAGCTCGTGCCGCACTGTGCCGCCAGCGGCCAGGTCGGCCATGGCGCCCTGGGTGACGACCTTGCCGCGGTCGACGATCGCGGCCGCGTCACATGTCTTTTCGACCTCGTCGAGCAGGTGCGAGGAGATGAACACGGTGCGACCCTCCTGCTCGACCATCGCGCGAACCATTTCGCGAAACTCCTGAATGCCGCCGGGATCGAGCCCGTTGGTCGGCTCGTCGAGGATCAGCAGCAGCGGATCGGCGAGCAGGCAGCGGGCGACGCCGAGGCGCTGGCGCATGCCCATGGAGTACTTCTTGACCTTCTCGGAGGCGCGATCGGAGAGGCCCACGCGCGCGAGCGCCGGGTCGATCCGCTCGCGCGTCTCGGGGCCGCGCGCGGCTGCGACGATGCGCAGGTTCTCACGGCCGCTCAGATGCATGTGAAAGCGCGGTTCCTCGACGATCGCGCCGACACGCTGCAGCGCCTGGCCTCGCTCCAGCGGAACAGGGTGCCCGAGCACGTGCATGGTGCCAGCGCTCGCGTGCGTCAGTCCGAGCAGCGTGCGGATCATGGTGGTCTTGCCCGCGCCGTTGGGGCCGAGAAAGCCGAATGCGCACCCCCGCGGAACCCGCAGGTCGACGCCGTCGATCGCTGCTCGCTCACCGAAGCGCTTGGTCAGGCCTCTGGTCTCGATCGCCAGATCGCCGGAATCGCCGGAATCGCCGGCGGCCCGCTGGACTGTGGATGACATCGAACTCCTGTCCGCTCGAAACGACAATGGAAACTCAGGCCAACTGTGACGCGGGCGCTCACTGCGCGCCATAGGGAATCACCCCTAATGCCCCTCTGGGCCGAGAGGCCACTATTACTACGTCACACGATATATCATTGTGCGAGCTATCGGCCGGCGCCTGCGGTCCTGCCGGGCGCCGGGTCTAGGTCCCGTCGAAGCTCACCAGACGCCTCTGCACGGCCCAGCGGCTCAGCTCGTGACGGCTCGAGAGCTGGAGCTTGCGCAGCACGGCCGAGACGTGAGCCTCGACCGTCTTGGTCGAGATCCCCAGCCGCAGTGCGATCTCCTTGTACATGTAGCCACGGGCGATGTGGCGCAGGACCTCACGCTCACGGGGGGTGAGCTGGTCGAGCTCCCGATCGGCCTGCGGCGAAGGCGCTTCGTCGTGCGAGCGATCGGCAGCGAAGGCATCGAGCACGAAGCCGGCCAGACGTGGCGAGAACACCGCATCGCCGCCGGCCACGCGACGCACCGCTTCGGCGAGCTCGCTGGCCGAGATCGTCTTGGTCACATATCCGCGCGCTCCGGCCCGGATCACCGCGATCACGTCCTCGGCGGCATCTGAGACGGAAAGCGCCAGGAAGCGAACGCTCGGCTGCTCGGCGCCGATCCGCGAGATCACCTCGACGCCACCGCCTTCGGGCATATGGACGTCGAGCAGCACCACGTCGGGTCGCTGCTCGACGATCACGGCCACGGCCTCGCTGACGCTGCCGGCGTCGCCGACGACCGCCAGCTCGTCGCCGAGCTCGGCGCGAACGCCGGAGCGAAACAGGTGGTGATCGTCCACGATCACGACGCGCGGCTGGGAGCTCACGCGGCCGAGCTCCGCTCCATCACGAGCTCCACCTCGGTGCCCTCGCCGGGCGTGCTGTGAACGGAGGCGCGACCATGGTGGCGCTCCATGCGGGCGATGATCGAATCCCGCACGCCGCGGCGGTCGGTGGGGATCGCGCCCGGATCAAAGCCCACACCGCGATCGCGGACGAAGACCTCGACGCGCTCGGGCTCCACCTCGGCATAGAGGTCGACGTGAGCGCTGCTCGCGAACTTCGCCGCGTTGGTCATCGCCTCGCGTGCCGCCTGCACCATCGCCTCGAGGCCGTCGTCGAGAGGTCCGTCGCCCACGGTGACGACCTCGATCGGGACCCTGTGCAGCTCCTCGACCTCGGCCGCGGCGCGCTCGAGCGCAGTGGCCACGCTGTCGTGATCGATGCGCGCGGGGCGCTCGAGCAGCCAGTGGCGAAGCTCGCGCTCCTGCCGACGCGCCAAGCCCGCCACCTCGCGCGGATCGCCGGCGCGCTTCTGGATGAGCGCGAGGGTCTGCAGGACCGAGTCGTGCAGGTGTGCCGCCACCTCGGCGCGCTCCTGCTCGCGGATACGCGCGGCGCGCTCGGAGGCCAGGCTGCGACCCAGGCGCACCACCCACGGCCCGACCAGCAGGCTCAGCATCGTGGCGATGATCGCGACCGCGCCGATCGCCTTGCCGAGGCTGTGCAGCACGCCCACGGTGTGCAGCAGCGAGGCCGAGGCGAAGGCGACGAGCAGGGCGCCCAGGACCAGGCGCGGCACGTCGATTCGCCCCGAACGGCGCGCGAACTCGCGCAGGGAGACGCGTCGCGGGCGAGACGCGGATGGCGAGACGGTCGGTCGCCAGACCAGCGCCATCCCGCAAACACCAAGCACGAGCGGCCACACCACGGCGTAGCCGATTGGCAGCCCGGATAGGCGCAGGCCCACGAGCACGCCGACCACGCCGAGCACCATCAAGACCGCCTCGCGCCAGGCGCCGGGACGCCGCGGCAGAGCCTCGCTCTCCGGCGCGATCGGGATCAGCGCCCAGGCGAGCGAGTAGACGGCCACGCCGATCCCACCGACGGCGACGATCATCGCCATCAGCAGACGCACGACGATCACCTCGACCTGGAAGTGATCGGCCATGCCCGCACACACGCCTCCGATCAGTCCGCGCTCGGGGCGGCGGCGCAGAGGCGCAGGACTTCGGGGCTGCTCCAGCGGTGCCTCGGCAGAGGCCATCGCTCAATCATCGCAGCGGCACGTTCGTCGAACATAAGGGATCTCCCCTACACGGGGCCGGCTCGCCGGTGCCCACGCCCGCCCTCACTCCTCCTCGGCGCGAAGCTCCTTGACCTGGTCCTCGAGCTGCTGCATGACGGCGGGGTCGCGCAAGGTCGTGACGTCCCCGAGAGCACGCCCCTCGGCGATGTCCCTCAGCAGCCGGCGCATGATCTTGCCGGAGCGTGTCTTGGGCAGATCCCCGGTCCAGATGATCCGCTTGGGCCTCGCGAACTTGCCGATGCGACCGGAGACCGTCTCGCGGATCCCCTCGACTGTTCCATCGTCGCCCTGGATGTCGCCCTGAAGGGTCACGAAGGCCACGATCGCCTGTCCGGTGTCCTCGTCGTGCTGGCCGATCACGGCTGCCTCGGCGACCTCGGCGTGAGCCACGATCGCGGACTCGACCTCGGCCGTGGAGAGTCGGTGCCCGGAGACGTTGACCACGTCGTCGATCCGTCCGATCACCCAGATGTAGCCGTCGCGGTCACGCCGCGCGGCATCGCCGACCAAGTAGATGTCACGGCCGAAGCGCTTGAAGTAGGTCTCGATGAAGCGCTCCTCCTCCTTGTAGAGGGTGCGCAGCATCGACGGCCACGGATGCGTGAGCACGAGCAGGCCCTGCCCCTCCTCCACCGGCTCGCCGGTGGACTCGTCGAGGACCTCTGCGAAGACGCCCGGGAAGGGCTGCGTGGCCGAGCCGGGCTTGGTCGCGGTGATCCCCGGCAGGGGCGTGATCATGATCGCGCCGGTCTCGGTCTGCCACCAGGTATCCACGATCGGACACCGTTCCCCGCCGATCACCTTGTGGTACCAGAGCCACGCCTTGGGGTTGATCGGCTCGCCGACCGACCCGAGCAGGCGCAGGCTCTGCAGGTCGTGCTTGCCTGGCCACTCGGCCCCCCACTTGATGCAGGCGCGGATCGCGGTGGGGGCGCAGTAGAGGATCGTGACGCCGTAGCGCTCGACGATCTCCCACCAGATGCCCTTGTTGGGGTAGTCGGGCGCGCCCTCCCACATCACCGAGGTCGCCCCGTTGCACAGGGGCCCATAGACGATGTAGGAGTGCCCGGTGACCCAGCCCACGTCGGCGGCGCACCAGTAGACGTCGGACTCCGCCTTGAGGTCGAAGACGTAGCGATGCGTGGCCGAGACGCCCGTCAGGTAGCCGCCGGTGGTGTGGAGGATCCCCTTGGGCTTGGCCGTGGAGCCGGAGGTGTAGAGGATGTAGAGCGGATGCTCGGCATCGAGCGGCTCGGCGGGGCAGGCGGGGTCGGCGGCGGCGAGGATGTCCTCGTAGTAGACGTCGCGGCCCTCGCGCATCTGGCAGGGAATGCCCTTGCTCTTGACGACCACGATCTTCTCGAGCGAGGCCAGGTCGCCCATCGCCTCGTCCACGCGATCCTTGACGGGCGCCGTCTTGCCCTTGCGCGCGGCACCGTCGACGGTGATCAGCACCTTGGCCTGCGAGAACTCCATGCGCTCGCGCACGGCCTCCGCGGAGAAGCCGCCGAAGACCACGTTGTGCGGCGCGCCGATGCGCGCGCAGGCGAGCATTGCCACGACGACCTCGGGAATCATCGGGAGGTAGATGCCCACTACGTCCCCCTTCTGCACCCCGAGATCCTTCAGGGCGCTGGCGAAGCGTTCGACCTCGGCGAGCAGCTCGGCGTAGGCGATGTCCCGCTCCTGCCCGTCCTCGCCGCGCCAGTGCAAGGCCACCCGATCCCCCAAGCCGGCGATGACATGACGATCGAGGCAGTTGTAGGAGACGTTGAGCGAGCCGCCCACGAACCACTTGTAGAAGGGAGGGTCGTCGTCGTCCAGCACGCGGTTCCACTTCTGGAACCAGTCGAGCTCCTCTGCCTGTGCGACCCACCACGCCTGCGGGTCCGAGGCCGCCTGCTCGTAGACCGCGGGGTCTTTCAGCAGTGCCTGCTCGCGAAAGCCCGCAGGGGGCTCGAACGTCTCGACGTCGAGCAGCTCGGCAAGCTCGGCGTCGAGCTCGGCGCCGCTGACAGCATCTGCCTCAGTGCTCATCGCTCACGCTCCTCGCTATCGAAGATCCGCGGACGCTCCGCGGAGGCCATTCTCCCACGGTCGTGACGCTCACCGCCCACTCAGGGGGAACACCGGCGCGACGGTGCGCCCGAACGTCGAGTTCACGACGGCCGCAAACGACGCGTACCAGGCGGCCGCAGCCGTGGCGAGACCGACATAGCCACCCCAATGGGTCACCGTTTCATGGGCGCCGGAGGCGCCGATGGCGAGCAGGATGAACGTCGCGGTCAGCAGCACGAACACGAGCAGCACCGCCCCGCTCACCCGGAGCGCGGCGACGGTCATGTACAGGGTGAAGATCGCCCAGGCCCAGAGGTAGACGCCGACCGCGTGCCCGGCATTCCCACCGATCTGCTTCGCGTAGAAGACGTTCAGCGCCCAGAAGGAGATCCAGAAGGCGGCGAACGAGCAGAAGGCGACGGCGCCGAAGGTGTTACCCGTGCGGAACTCCCACAGGCCGGCCACCAGCTGGACGATCCCGCCATAGGCGAGCGCCAGCCCGAGCACCACCGGCGTCCCCTTCGCGTCGACCAGGTTCGAGTTGAACATCGAAAGCACGAATGTCGTCATGGCGAACGCCGCAAGACCCAATGGCCCCGGATCGGCCGGTTTCCAGCCGCTGAGCGGCTGTGCGCCGTCGACCCGCGTCGGGTCCTCGTCGCGAGGACGCTGTGTTGCCTCTGTCTCCATGGGAGCCTCCTTCCGGGCCCCGTCTCGGGGCCTCATGCGCTTTGAGCCCTCTGCTGGAACCACCGAGCTCGCGTCGGAGCTCGACGGTTCTCCCCACAACTACGTTTCCCGATCGGGCTGCCCGCTAATCATACGCAGGTACCGCCGACTCGGCGGGCCGGCTCGATCAGGAGCGCTTGCGCCGCTTGCGCGAGGACCCGACCGCCGGGCGTGCCGGCGCGGGAGCCACGTCGGCGCCCGCTCCAGCAGCCGCCGGGGTCGTGCCGCCCCGCAATCCTCTGCGCCGTGCCTGCGCGGGCCAGGGCCGCGCCTCGCCGGCCATCCACGCGGGGGGCTCGGCGTTGGGCCAGCGGCCGACATAGAGGATGCCCATCATCACCATCCAGAACGCGGGTATCACCTGCAGCTCGGCGCCGCCGATCGGCAGGACGATGAGCAGCGCGGTGAACATCCCGAGGATGTTCATCCAGCGCGGTATCAGGCCCACGCGCAGGGCGTTGACCATCACGCCGATCATGCCCGCGGCGAGTGCCAGGCCAGAGAGCAGGCCGAGGTAGGCGGCGACCTGGTTGGCCGCGCCCTTGGTGAGCGCCTGATCGACCGCGTGGGCCGTGAAGTCGTGGCCGACGGCAAAGCTGTGCGTCGAGATCGAGTTCACGATCTGGTGGGCGAGCGTGACGAACGCCACGGCGATCCCGCCGTAGAGGACCAGCGGGCGGGCCGCCGCCCAGGTCTCGGGACGCCGAAAGCGCGTGGCGTCGAGCAGCAGCAGCAGGATCAGCGTCAGAGCCCCAACGGCGATCGCGGCCAGCACGCTCCCGGTGATCAGGGAGAAGGCGTGGTGGCTGATGAATTTGACCTCGGCCGCGCGCGGGCTCACGGCCGGTTCGGCCACGCCGGACAGCGCCGGCGCGAGGCCCTCGAGCAGCCCCACGGTGGGAGCGCCTTTGAGCGTGCCTTCGATGATGATCGCGCTCAGCAGGTACAGCACCCCGCCGGCGAACGCCGGCACGGCGAGACGTCCACGCCGCCAGGCCTCGCGCTCGAGCTGCTGGCGAATCTCATCTGCGGAGGGCATGAGCAGGGCAGTCTATGATGCGAGCATGGAGAGTGGCGGACTCGGAGACCTGTTCGGAGATCCAGAGGAGCTCCAGCGGCGTCTGGCGGAGTTCGCAGAACAGGTCCAGGGCAACCAGCGCCTGGCCTGGGCCGACAACGCGATCAAGCTGGCTGTCGACATGACCGTGGCGGCCGTCAACCGCGTGAACGTGCAGGGCAACGCGGAGGCCCAGGCGGAGCAGATCCGGACGGTCATCGCGCGTGTGTTCCCCGAGGCCGTCGCGCTGGTTCGTGAGGCCCGCGAGGGCCTTCAATAGCGCAGGCGGGCGCTGCGCGTCCGGGGCGGCCCCGGCGGTTCATCCTCCAGAGCGTCGAACGGGTCGCCTTCGAGCCGACCATCGGTGCGCTCGGCCTCGCGCTCGGCCTCGCGAGATGCGCGCCCCGCGTGGAGGACCTCCTTGAAGGAGCGGAAGCGGAAGATGAAGACAACGGCGCCAAGTCCCATCAGCGCCGTGAAGGCCGCGATGGCGATCTGCTGACCCACCGAATAGGCGGCCACGACGGTGGTCGAGGCGCTGGTGGCGAACACCTTGACGAGCAGCGCCTGCTGAACCCCGGCGCCGCCCGGCGTGAACGGGACCGCGCCGGCGACCTGGTTGACGGCAAAGACCAGCAGCACGTTCTTCACCGAGCCCCCGACCCGGAACGCATCGAGCAAGAACCAGAAGGCCGTGAAGCGACACAGCCAGGCCACGACCTGCAACGCGGCCACCTCGCGCAGGTAACGGCGGCGGTCGGTGAGGATCGTCACGCCCTGGCGAACCCGGGACCAGAAGGCCTTGACGCGCACAGACAGCAGCGCGAACGCCACCAGGCCGAGGACGGCGAGCGCGGTGATCAGGAAGAGCGTCAGACGGAAGTGCTCGGCGAGATAGGAGATGTCGAAGGAGCTCAATTTGGAGAAGTCGGGGGGCTTCGGGAAGACGCCCTGGGTGAAGGCGAAGATCAGGACCAGCACCCCCACGCAGGCGTCGAAGATCGACTCCACGAAGAACGCCGCCGCCACGGTCGGATAGCGCGAGCCGGGGATCGAGGATCGCGTCAGGAACAGCTTGATGACGTCGCCACCGCGAGCCGGGACGACGTTGTTGAAGCCGACCGCGGCGAAGTAGGCGCCCCACACCCGGCGCCACTGGAAGGCGACGGCCGGGTAGGCGGCACGCAGGCTGTGAAAGAAGGCGCGGGAGCGGATCGTCAGGTTGAGCCCGAAGAAGAGCAGTCCGAGCAGCAGCGCAGGCCAGTGCACGGCCGCCAGGTCTGTGAAGAACTGACCGACGGCGTGGAAGAAGGAGCTGAGGCTCTGGCCGACGGATGCCGATGCGAGGAGCGCGAGCACAGGCTCAAGCGTACGGCGATGGCCCCCGGCAGGCGAGCGAGCAGCGCGCTCGGGCCGATGCGCACGCCGCTCAGCCGCCGCCGAGCGCCAGCGCCCCCAGAAGCGCGACAGGAGCGAGCATCAGACCCTGGCGCGAGTAGGCGATCGCCGAGGGCGTGGCGCCGCTCGCGCGGGCGGCCCGCCACCACAGCAGCACGGCCAGCGATCCGGTGACCGCCAGGTTGGGACCGACGTTGAGCCCGAGCAGCAGCGCCCCGGTGTGCAGGTGGCGCCCGGAGGACAGGAGCACGGCGGCGGGCAGGTTGTTGACGAGCACGCTCGCCAACGCCGCGACGAGCGCCGTCAGCGGGGCGCCGGCCGAGTGCATGAGATCGGCCGGGAACGCGCTCGCGCGAGCGAGCGTGCCCAGTGCGACCGACAGGCCGAACAGGCTCGCCAGCACCGGCACGCCGAGCCACGAGATCGTCTCCCGCACAGGGACCCGGCCCTGGAGGGCCCGCGCAAGCAAGAGCGCGAGCCCGATGGCGAGCACGGGCAGCGCGGCGTTGCGCAGGATCACGATCAGGCTCGCCGCGGCGAGGGCGCCCCACAGCCCCAGTCCCAGGCGCAGCGGCGCGGGAGGGCTCTCCTGCACGCGCTCACCCCCGGCGAAGAGCCGACGGCGATGGATGAGCACGATCCCCGCCGCGGTGATCAGCGCAGCGGCGATCGCACCGGGGAGCATGCGCGCGAAGAACGCCGCGCCCGAGACACGCTCGCCCGAGAGCACGAGCAGGTTCGTGAGGTTCGACCCAGGCAGGAACAACGAAGATGCGTTGGCCATGAACACGCTGCCGTAGAGGAAGGGATTGACGTCCACGCCCCGTCGCCGCGCGGTCTTGATGAGCACGGGCGTGAGGAAGACGACCGAGGTGTCGAGGTTCAAGAGCGCCGTCACCACGACGACGAGCGCGAAGCAGGCGAGCAGCAGGACCACGGGGGGACCGGCCAGGCCCACCAGGCGGGAGGCCGCCGCGTCGAACAGTCCGTCGCGTCCCGCAACCAGCCCGATCAGCAGCAGCCCGGCCACCAGCACGAAGGGCGGCCACGCCTGCGCGAGCGCAGCGCGAGCGTGCGAGGCATCGAGCAGCAGCACGAGCGGGACGAGCAGTGCGCCCGCGTGGCGGCGGTACATCGACGCGGACGCTACGGGCGCGGCCTGAGCGACCTGACGGCGAGCAGGGAGGCGCCGAGCAGCAAGGCGGCGATCGCGAGCAGCATCGCGTCTCCACCGGGCCAGCTGAGGCCGAGGCCCTCGGCGCCCCAGAAGATTCCGTAGGAGCTGAGCATGACCCCGACGGCGAACTTCATCGTGTTCTCGGGAACGCGGGCGAGCGGCGCACGAACGGCGAATCCACCCGCGATCACGGCCAGGATGGCCAGGGCGGCAGCGAGCGTGGCGAGCCCGGTGTGATGCTGGTTGGCGCCGAAGGTGACGACGATGAGCGCGACCTCCAAGCCCTCGAGCAGGACGCCTTTGAGCGCGACCGCAAATGAGTATGTATCCCAGTCCGCGGCGGCTCGAGCGGCTGCTTCGGCGGCGGCCCGCTCGTACTCGTATGCCCGCGCCTCATCGTGCAGCGCCTTCAGGCCGGCGGAGCGCAGGATCGCCTTGCGCAACCACTGCAGCCCGAAGAGCAACAGCAGCGCGCCGATGAGAACCCGGAGATCGTCCAACGGCAGCGAGGTGAGCGCCGCGCCCAGGCCGGCCACGATCGCGACCAGAGCACCCGCCGCCACTCCCACGCCGGCGAGCGCTGATGGCCAGCTGCGGGCGTTGCCCACGGCCATGACGATGGTGAGCGCCTCGACAGCCTCCACGGCGCAGGCCAGGAACACAGACACGGCAAGTCCCAGCTCGGCTCCGCTCACGCCCTGAATCTAGCGACCGCCGGCGAGAGCCCCCGATCCCGGCGACTACCCCCCGATCCCGGCGATGCGGTACAACGGGCACATGGCGGGCGGGACAAGATCGGCCAAGGGCCTCACGGTCGCAGTGACCGGGCCCACGGGCGAGATCGGACGGGCGGTCGTGGCCGCGCTCGAGCGCTCGCGCGAGGTCGAGCGCATCCTCGGCATGGCGCGTCGGCCCTTCGATCCGCGCGCCAAGGGCTGGAAGAAGGTCACCTACAGGCGGGGAGACGTGCTCAACCGCAGACACGTGACGGCACTCATGGAGGAGGCCGACGTGGCAGTGCATCTCGCGTTCATGATCATGGGTGGCGCCAGGGAGAGCCGACGGGTGAACCTGAGCGGCTCGCGCAACGTGTTCGAGGCGACCGTCACGGCCGGGGTCAAGCGGCTGGTGTACGCATCCTCGGTCGCCGCCTACGGCTTTCATGGCGACAATCCGCAACCACTCACCGAGGATGTACCGGCACGCGGAACCGCGGCCCACTACTACTCGGCGCAGAAGGCCGAGGTGGAGGAGCTGCTCGCGGACACACTCCACGGCAGCCGTACCGCCGCATACGTGTTCCGCCCGTGCATCGTGGCCGGCCCTGAGGCGCCGCTGCTGATCGACAGCCTCCCGTACACCCAGATCTCAGAGCGCCTGCCGGGACCGGTTCTCAGGCTGCTCGACGGCGTGCCGATCCTCAAGCCGGTGCTGCCCGACCCGGGTGTGCCCTTCCAGCTGGTCCACCACGACGACGTGGCCAACGCGATGCGGGCCGGCGTGCTCGGTCGTGGCAAGCCCGGTGTCTACAACCTCGCCGGGCCGGGGCAGCTGACGGTCAAGCTGCTCGCCGATGAGCTGGGGTGGTACTCGATCCCGGTGCCCGAGCTTGCGGTTGACGCTGTGGCCGAGACGATCGGGCGCCTCGGGTTCCTGCCGGCGCAGGCACAGTGGATCGCGGCCTTCCGAGAGCCGGTGATCATGGACACGAGCAAGGCGCGGCGTGAGCTCCGCTGGCGCCCCAAGCACGACGCCCTGCACACGTTGCGCGAGACGATCACGGCGACGCGTCTCGATAGCCTGATCCGCTAGGGCGAGGTCTCACGACGTCGGTGAAGCGAGACGAGTCCAGGCTCCGTAGGCTACCGGCCCGTGAGCGTTGCAGAAGGCCGGAACATCCCCCCCACACCGCGTCGCGTCGCGATCGTCACAGACAGCACGCCGTACCTTCCACGTGTCCTGATCGAGCGCTGGGGGATCGCCCAGGTCAGCCTGTATGTGGGCTGGGAGGGAGACCTGCGACCCGAGCACGAGTACGTGGATCTCGACGCCTTCTATGCGCGCCTGCACGACTCCCCCCAGCTGCCCACCACCTCCCAGCCCTCGGTCGGCGACTTCCTCGCCTGCTATCAGCCGCTCATCAGCGAGGGTCTTGACATCGCGTCGATACACATCGCTGGAGGCCTGTCGGGAACATGTGAGAGCGCGCGCGAAGCCGCCAGGCTACTGCTCGAGGAAGGCCATCCGGGCAAGGTCGAGGTGATCGACAGCCAGACCGGCGCCGGCGGCCTCGGCTGCCTCGTGCTCCTGGCCGCCGACGTGGCCGAGCGGGGGGGAACCCTCGCGGATGTCGCCGAGGCGATCCGTCGAGGTCGCGAGAGCCTGGACATATGGTTCTGTTTGGATACCCTCGAGTTCCTGCGCCGTGGCGGGCGAATTGGGGCGGCGCAGGCAGCCGTGGGCACGGCCTTGAAAGTCAAGCCCATTCTGACGTTCGGCACAGAGATCGCACCGGTGGGTCGCGTGCGCACCCACCGGCGTGCGTTCGAGCGGATGGTGGCCTACCTGCACGAGCTGCACGAGCGGGGCGCCACAGACTGGATCATCCAGCACGCCCAGTCACCCGGCGACGCCGAGAGACTGGTGGCGGCGGGCACCGAGCTGTTTGGGGGCGAGCCCCTGTTCTGCACCGAGGTCGGCCCCGTGCTCGGGGCGCACCTGGGGTCGGGGATGCTCGTCGGCGGGATGACCCGGCCGAGCTTGCTCCCGTAGGTCGAACCGGGGCCGGGAAGCGCTCAGCTCGTGGGCAGATCGTCAGGCAGCGGGACCTCCTGCGGCGGACGACCAGGTCCCTCCTGTAGCCACGAGGCCTAGGCATGACCGTCTCGACCCACGTGCTCCCCGGAGCCTCCGAGCGCGATCAGCACGAGCCGCTCGGCCCCCGCGTTGATCAGCTGGCGGCGCACACCTGAGCCGACCCGCACCAGCTGGTCGGCTCTGAGGACCTGCTCCTCGCCCTCGACGCCGAGCGTCAGCTCACCCTCGAGCACCAGGTAGACCTCCTCCTGGTGATCGTGTGAGTGGATGCGCCCCCGCTGGCCGGGCTGCAGCACGATCAGGTTCAGGCCGAAGGAGACCACGCCCAGTTCGCGCCGGAGCGCTTGGAAGCGCTCGCTGCTGTCGCGGTTCAGCATCGTGCGCTCGACCTCCTGAGCTGACATGCAGCCAGCTTAGAGGGGGTCCCGGCTGAGGCGCCGGGCGCACAGTGACGGGCGTGTCAGAGCGGGCTCAGCATGACAGCGCTCTCGGTTCGCACCATCGCCCAGCCCTCCGCCCGAAGGCCCTGAGCGAACTCGTCGATCTTCCGCCTCGGCCCGGTCACGGTGAAGCCGACCTGCGTGCTGAGGAGGTGAGGATGCTCGATCACCTCGCACTGCAGCCCGAGCTCGCGCGCCCATTCGCGCATCGTCTGCTCGAATTCGGCGCGGACGAGTCGACCGGAGCTCGCGACCATCGTGCGCGTCTCAACCGAGTCCTCGGCGCGATCGCCGGCAGCCTGGACGGCCGCCTCCTCAGGGCTGGGCGGAGGATCGGTCTGCTGCCAGCGGTCTCGCTCATCGTCCCAATGACTCAGACGCACCCTCGCCGCGACTCCGTCTCGGCGGAGCACCCCCGCAATCGCCTCGCGGGCCGCGCCAAGAGCCTGCTGGGTGGCGGCATAGGCGAAGAGCAGGTGTCCGTCGTGGGTGATCACGACGTCTCGCGGCACCTCGAACTCGATCTGCTCCGCGAGATCCTCGTCCCCGCGCAGGCGGCCGCTCAGATCGCGCAGCACGCCACCGGGTGCCGGCGTGTCCAGCTCGGCCTCCAAGCGCCAGTCCCGCTCGCCTGGGTCGACAGGCACCTCGCTCGCCATCGCGGAAGGGAGGATAGCCTCCGGGAGATGTCTCTGGACGGCTCGCGGTTGCTCGACTCGTCGAGATCGACCGGACCCGCCTGGCACGAGGAATGCCGAATCTTGGGAGCAGGTGTGGTGTTTGTCTCGCTGGCAGCCGATACCTGTCAGATGAGTCCCTCGCTCGTCAGTCTCCGCTTCAACAGGAGGCTCATGGCCTACACGGCCAGCGCGATCTACGGAGCGGCAGCCTTCGACGGCGGGGTCGATGGCCTTCTTCCGAGTGATCCGAGCTTCTCGGTCACGCCCATCCTCGTCACGCTCGCGATCGCTTTGGCTCTCTTGCCCTTCGGCCCGCGGCTTCCTCGACGATGGCTCGCGCCACTGGGACCGCTCGGCGTAGCGCTCATCGCCCACGCGCTCGCCACCACTCCCGGTGCCGGCGACGGTGCCGTCCTGTACATGTGGCCCGTGCTGTGGATGACGTTCTTCTTTGGTCGACGGGGAGCGATGGCGGTAATCGCGTGCGTGGGCGTGGCTCACGCCGCCGCGCTCCTCTCGCTGCCGGCAGCCAGCAGCTACCCGGGACGCTGGGTGGACGTCATGATCTGCGTGAGCGTGGTGGCCGGGGTCACCCTGACGCTCGTTCATCGCAACGAGGCGCTGCTCTCCCAACTGGCCGCAGAGGCCAGAATAGACCCGCTCACCGGGCTGCTCAACCGACGCGGCTTCGACGAGCGCGCGTCGCTCGAGCTCGCGCACGCCAGGCGAGAGGACCGCCCGATCGCGCTTGCCGCGTTCGACATCGACTACTTCAAGTGCATCAACGACGAGTGGGGTCACGAGATCGGCGACCGGGTCCTCGCCCGCACCGGCGAGCTGCTGGCGGCTCAATCCAGGGAGATCGACGTGGCCGCCCGCACCGGCGGCGAGGAGTTCACGGTTCTGTTGCCCGGCAGCGACGGCTCAGACGCGGATGCCTTCACACAACGCGTCCGCGCGGCCCTCGCCGCGAGCGACCCCTCAGGCCTGCCGACGGTGCGGGTGAGCGCGGGCATCCTCGCCAGCGACACGCCCACGGACATCGAGACGATGCTTCGTGGCGCGGACACGGCCCTCTACAGGGCCAAGCGCGGGGGCAGGAACCGGACGGTGACCATCAGAGCGGGCCGCGTCCTGCATTAGCCCGCTACACGGCCGGTGGGCTGGCCTGCTGGAGCGCCTTCAGCACGAGCGCGTCGTGCTCGGCGGGCTTGACCTTGCGAAGCACCTGGGCGACGCGCCCGTCGGGGTCGATCACGAACGTGGTGCGCTCGTTGCCGAAGTATTTGCGCCCGTACATCGACTTCTCCGCCCATACGCCGTAGGCCTCGGCGACCGCGTGATCCTCGTCGGCCAGCAGGGGGAAGTTGAGGTCGAACTTCTCGTGGAATCTCTTGACCTTGGCCACGGGGTCGGGGGAGATCCCCAGGACGGGAGCGCCCACCTTGGCGTAGTCGGCCTGATGGTCTCGCACGCCGCAGGCCTGAGTGGTGCATCCAGGCGTGTCGGCCTTGGGGTAAAAAAACAGTACGACTGGCGTGCCTCGAAAGTCGGATAGTTTGACGGCGCGGCCATCCTGGTCGGGAACCTCAAAGTCTGGGGCTTGGTTTCCTTGCTCGATCATGGCCTGATCCTAGCCGGCTCGCGGCCATACATCACGACTCCGAGTCGAGCGCAGTCCCGTGGGCTTGCCGCTACACCGAGCGGCCCCGCAGAGCCTTGAGGCGGGGCTCTGCGTGATGGAGGCAGGTACGGTTCGTCTCGTGGGGCCCCGGTAGGGCTGCCGGTGGTGTGTCCGGTCCCTGGCTGTCACGCTTGAGGAGGCCGACCGGTATGGCCGATGGGGAGCTATGCGACCGCATCACAGAGGTGGGAGGCCGCTGCGGCGTCTGACCCTGACGCGACAGGTGGCGCTTATGAGCCTTGTCCCGATAGTTGCGCTGGGGTTCATCCTCGCGCGGGTGATCCAGGCACAGGTCGTCTCTCGCGCATTGAGCGACGCCGATCAATCCGCGCAGCTGATCGCGCGCATCGGGATTCAGCCCCGTCTCACACCCCACGACTTGCGCTACGGCTTGAGTGCGGCGGGCGTCCGGAGCCTGGATGACCAGCTGCGCGCGCGATCGGTGACGCAGGACCTCGCGCGAATCAAGATCTGGAATACCAAGGACCAGGTCATCTACTCCGACGATCACGGCCTGATCGGTCGCACCCTCGCCCCGAGCGACGATCTGTTGAACGCTCTGGCGGGACGGCCCAACGACGCAGAGGTGGTGACTCCCAGCCCACACACGGAGACTGCCAGCGAGGTTGGGCTTGGGCAGCTCGTAGAGGTCTACGTGCCTCTGCGTTTCGCAGCCACTGGCCCGCCGGCCGGCGTGTTTGAGATCTATCTGAGCTACCGGCCGATCGCGGCGGCGCTCACGCGCAACAAGCGAATGATCGCTCTGCTGGTCGCGATCGGGCTAGCACTCCTATGGTCAATTCTCTATCGAATCGTCGCCAGAGCCTCGCGCCGGCTACGCCAACAGGCCGACCTGAATGACCGGCTCGCGCGCTATGACCAGCTCACAGGGCTACCGAACCGAACGCTGTTCATCGAAGGAATCGAGGATGCGGTCGCGCACAGCAAGCGCCGACCAGGCACGTTTGCGGTGCTGCTGATCGACCTCGATCGATTCACAGAGATCAACAACACGCTCGGTACCGCCAACGGCGACCTCGTTCTCTGCGAGATCGCTCACCGTCTTCGCAGCAGCGTGCAAGACGATGCGCTGGTGGGACGCCTCGCCGGCGACGGATACGCAGTCCTCGTACACGGCGCGCAAGGCATCCCCGACGCACTGAGCGCAGCGGCCGCCATCCAGGCCAGCTTTGAGCCCACGATCGTGCTTGACGACGTTGAGGTCAGCGTCGAGGCGAGCATCGGCATCGCGGTGATGGGCGAGCACGCCGACGCACCGAACGCCCTGCTGCAACGCGCCGACACAGCACTCGCCCACGCCAGATCGCGTCACAGTCCTATCGAGGTCTACTCCCCGGAGCTCGACCAGTTCGATGCCCCTCGATTGACGCTGCTCAGCGAAGTCCGCGGCGCCCTGGGACGTGGTGAGTTCATCCTTGAGTACCAGCCCCAGATCGAGTTGCCAGGCGGGCGCATCATCGGCGTCGAGGCGCTGGTGCGCTGGCATCACCCCGAGCATGGTGTGCTCGCTCCACCGCGGTTCATTCCGCTGATCGAGCAGACGGCGCTCATCGGACCCCTCACGCTGGCGCTGATCGACCAGGCACTCGGCCAGCTCGTGACATGGCGGAAACTCGGGATCGACGTTCAGATGTCGGTCAACCTGTCCGCCCGCAACCTGATTGACGCGGAGCTGCCGCAGCAGGTCGCCGAGATCCTCGAGCGCCACCGTGTGGCGCCCGACAGGCTCGTGGTGGAGGTCACCGAGAGCGCAGCGATGGACGATCCACACAGAGCGGTGGCAGTGCTCGCGGCGTTGCGGGACAGCGGCATCGGCGTGTCGGTAGATGACTTCGGGACAGGCAACGCCTCGATCGAGTACCTCGCGAAACTGCCGGCGAGCGAGATCAAGATCGACCGCTCGTTCATCACCGACATCCTCGATGACCCACGGTCCGAGGCGATCGTCCGCTCGACGATCGACCTCGCTCGCAACCTTGGGCTCACCGTCGTGGCCGAGGGCATCGAGACCGCGGCGGTCCTGCGCCACCTCACCGCACTTGGCTGCGACATCGCGCAGGGGTACTACATCTCACGACCACAGCCACCGGAGCGGCTCACGGCGATGCTGAGCGGATCGAGCGAGAGCCGATCGAGCCTCTCCAGCACGAGCAGCGCCACGCCGAAGCTCACTCGCGTCTAACCCGCCCGCGACCCCCTCGTGGGCAGTCGTGCGCAGCACACAACCGGTGGGAAGGATCCCGCGGCGGCGGAGTCAAGGCAGGTAGCGCACGAGGAAAAAGCTGTGTGCTGACTGCCGCCGAAAGCCGGAGGGGAGCGGAATGCCCCCTTCGGTGACCGCAAGCTGCTTCGTCCCCGATACCGAACTACAGGAGAACACTCCAGTGCCAAGATCGTCAATCCTTGCCCTCGCGGGCATAGCCCTTGCCCTCGCCGGGTGCGGCAGCTCCAGCAAGACGGGCTCCTCCGGTTCGACAACGGCCGCGGCGGGCGTTGCCACGACGTCGAGTGCAAGCTCGTCTCCTTTTCTGGCAAGTCTGGGGACTGTCAGCAAGGTCGCCTCCACGGTCCCCGCCAACGGCGACGTGAATCCGTACGGCATCGTTCTGGTTCCCACCAGCGTGGGCAAGCTCCAGGCGGGCCAGATGCTGATCAGCAACTTCAACGCCAAGGAAAGTGCAAAGGAGACCGGTCAGGGCACCGGCACGACGATCGTGCAGGTCTCGACCGCCGGGAAGGTCTCGCCGTTCGCGACGATCGATGCCAAGACGCTCCCCGGACCATGTCCAGGCGGCGTCGGGCTGACGACGGCGCTCAACATCCTGCCGGGCGGCTACGTCGTCGTGGGCAGCCTGCCAACGACCAACGGCAAGTCAGCGACCGCGAAGTACGGCTGCCTGATTGTGCTCGACAGCGAAGGTAAGACGGTCGAGACGATCGCCAGCAAGAACATCCAGGGTCCCTGGGACTCGACCGCTAAGAGCGAAGGCTCCAAGACCATGCTGTTCGTCAGCAACGCGCTCAATGGCGGTGCCGCGAAGGGCATCCACACGATCGACAACTCGACCGTGCTGCGGATCGAACTGGAATCCGGCGAACACCAGATGCCGAAGGTGCTGAGCGAAACGGTGATCGCCAAGGGCATCCCCTGGATTGATTCGGCAGAAGCCCTCGTGCTCGGCCCGACCGGACTCGCACTCGCCTCCGACGGCACGCTGTATGTGGCCTCGACCGAAGACAGCAAGATCCTCGCGATCTCCGAAGCAATGACGCGCACGACGCCCGCCGCGAAAGGCGGCACCGTCCTCACCGAAGGCGGCCACCTCAAGGAACCGCTCGGCATGGTGCTCGCACCCAACGGCAACATCATCACGAGCAACGGTGGCGACGGCAACATGGTCGAAACCACGCCCGCCGGCCAGCAGGTCGCCGTGCAGAGCGCCGACAAGAAGACCGGCGCCGGATCGCTATTCGGCCTGGTGATCGCCCCAGAAAGCAAGGGCATCTACTTCGTAGACGACGGCGAAAACACGCTGAACCTCTTGCACGAAGGCCAGCCGGCCACACCAACCACATCGAGCACCGCAGCATCCTCGACCGCGCCAAGCGAAAGCTCCCCCAAGCCCGCGGCATCCGCCACGACCGGCGGCGGCGAAGCGCTCAGCCTCGAAGCGAACCCCGAAGGCCAGCTGAAATACAGCAAGACGGCGCTGAGCGCAAAGGCGGGAAAGGTCTCGATCGACTTCACCAACATGGCGCCACTGGTCCACAACATGACCGTGGCGTCAGCCTCGGGCGCGGTCGTCGGAGCCACGCCGACATTCCAGGGCGGCTCAAAGACGCTGACGCTGAACATCAAGCCCGGCACCTACAAGTTCTACTGCTCAGTCCCGGGACACCGAATGGCCGGAATGGAAGGCACGCTGACAGTCAAGTAGACGCCACCACCAAAGACGCCGAAGCCGATGCGGGCGATGCGCCATCCCGAGCAGCGGCGACAACCTAGCCCGAGAAAGGTGAGTTCACAATGAGAGTGCCCACGCTTTTGCTTTTCACCCTTGCTGCGCTGGTTGGAGCAGCGGTGGCCGTGCTGCCAGCTCTCGCTGCTGCCCCGTCCGAAACGAAGCTCGAAGTCAACGAAAACTGTGTCGAGAACAACTGGCCGTGCTGGGCAGCCGCCGGCTCGGGATCCAAACCGGTACCCGCGAGCAAGATCACGATCGCCGCCGGTGGCGAAGTCACGTTCACCGACAACACGACCACCAAGGCGAACATCGCGTGGATGGGAGCCGCACCGACCTGCTCGTCCAGCGTGCCGGTGAGCCCCGCCCCACCCCAGACACCCTGGGAAGGCAAGTGCAAGTTCGAGCAGCCTGGGACCTACAAGTTCGAAAGCTCGACCCTCTTCAACGGTGGACCATCCTTGGACTACACCAAGTATGAAATCGTCGTGGAAAGCACCGCCACTCCCACCACGACGACCACAACACCGCCGACCACAACGACGAGCACCCCCACAGCACCGCACGAACCCAGCCCCGGCTACGGCTCGCCCGTTGAAGGAGCACCCAGGGCACTCAAGCTCGCCGCCAGCCAGCACGGATCGACACTGCGCGGCTCGATCAAGGTGTCCCAGGCCGACTCCGGCGGACGACTGGAAGTCGCCCTGTTCGCCGCCGGCGCCCCTCTGGCCAAGACGCAGCACGCTGCGCAGGTGCGCATCGGGCGGCTTGTGCGCTCAGCATTGAAGGCCGGCAGTATGTCCTTCTCGGTGCCACTGAGCGCCAAGGGCAAGGCCTCATTGCGCCGCCACCGGCGCCTGACGTTGACGGTGAAGATCACGCTCACACCGCTTCGCGGCGCGGCGGTCACAACCACCCGCAGCGTCGTCATGCACTCCTGAGCGGCCTTGCCCTCACCGCAGCAGTCGCGAGAGCCTGCGGTCCTTGAGCACGCGCCCCTCGGTCTGACAGGTGGGGCAGTAGGCGATCACGTAGTCCTCGAAGTGGACCGCCTGCATCACGGTGCCACAGCGTGGACAGGGCTCGCCCTGATGGCGGTGGATCCTCAGAGGCATGGGCAGCTTGTCGGGGATCGGCAGGCTGACCGCCTGCTCGTAGTGGGCGATGGCCTGCCCGAGCGTCTCGACGATCGCGGCCCTGAGCGCCTCTGCCTCGGCCTCGTCGAGATCGGCGCCGCGCTTGTAGGGCGAGAGCTTGGCCAGCCAGAGGATCTCATCGACCCAGGAGCGTCCGATGCCGGCGATCGTGCGCTGGTCGCGCAGCAGCGTGTGCAGCGGGCGCGGGGCGGCCAGGAGGTCTTTCAGGTGGGCCCACCCACCCGGATCTGGCCAGGCCTCCGGTCCGAGCGTGGCGAGTGCCTCGTCCTGCTCCAGGTCGTGCGCCGCCAGGAGCTTGACCCAGGCCGCCTGCTTGGAGCCGAACTCGCGCAGGCGCAGCTCGCGTCCGCCCTCGATCCTCACGAGCAGCCGCGAGGTGCGATCGCGCGGCCCGGCGTGCTTGTCATAGAGCTGCAGCCTGCCGGCGGACATCAGGTGGATGAGCAGCGCCAGCTCGCGATCGGTCTCGACGATCAGGTGCTTTCCCCGGCGGCGCACCGATGCGATCCGCTGGCCCGCGAGCGCCGAGAGCGGCGGCTCGAAGGTCTTCAGGGCGTTGATTCCGGGCGCCAGCGCCGATTCGATCTGCGCGCCGCCGAGCGCGCCGCTGAGCAGGCGCGCGGTGATCTCGACCTCGGGCAGCTCCGGCATCGCCAACCCATCCTAGGGCGGCGGTGCCGGAGCGCAGAGGGTCCGTCAGTGGGCCTGGATCGGCGGGCCTTCGTACTTGGCGCCCGACGGGCCGACCCAGCGCACGCGCCAGTACTGCCCGGGCGTCGATGAGCTGAGGCTCCAGTACCCCGTGGAGCCGGTGGTGAGCGTCTTCAGGGTCTTGTACGTCTTCGAGCCCCTGGCTCGCACCAGGATCGTGACCTTGGTCGAACCCGTGGCGGGGCGTACGAGCCCCCACAGCGAGAAGCCGTGGCCGTGCTTGCTGACGGTGAGCGGCAGCGGCCAGCCGGAGTAGAGCGGCTTGTGGCTGCCGTTGACGTACTCGAGGCCGGTCTGGAAGCCGGTCGAGCCGCCGTGCACGCTCGCGCCGGGCGCTCCCCCGAGCGGGTCGTCCTTGAGCAGGTACTGCGAGAACGCCGCCACCTGCGGGTTCGACCACGCGATGTGCTCTGCCATGGCGTCGTATTCGGCCTGCTGGGCGGCTGAGACGCCGAGGTACTTGTTGGGCTTGCTCTGGACCCCGAACTCGGTGAGGTAGATGGGCAGGCCGCCGGGAATCGCGTGGGCGCGCGCGGCCAGGTTGAGGGCGTTGGAGAGCCGCGACAGGGTGCCGATCTCGACGTCGTCGCGCTGCGGGTCCACGTAGCTCGGCGGCACGGCCTTGGTGTAGGCGTGGTGCGCGTAGCCGCTCATCAAGAGCTCGCCGCAGGAGCCAGCCTTCTTGTACCTGGCGTTGAGGCACAGCGCTTCGCGCAGGAACGCGAGCGGTGCGACGTCGTGCAGCAGCGCCTTCGACCTTTCGCGCCGCAGCAGGCTCTTGACGCTGTCGAAGCCAGTCGGCGCGGTCTCGCCGAACAGCACGCGCGGGCGGGCGAGCCCGCCGGCCCGCAGGCCTTCGTAGCCGGCCTGGTAGAGGCCGCGGTAGATGCGCGGCGAGGCCGGCGCGCCGTTCGAGGCGAACTGCGGCTGCAGGAACGCCGGATGGTTGGGCTCGTTCCAGATCGAGAAGAGCGTGACCTGCGAGCCGTAGTGACGGCCCACGGCGGTCATGAATTCCTTGAAGTCCCTGTCGTCTGGGCGCGTGACATACGGCGCTTTCTTGTTGGACGTCGCCCACCGCGGCACCGGCGAGGTGACCGTCAACAGGACCTGCCAGTGCAGGCGCTGGGCTTCCGCGATCAGGGCGTCGTATTCGCCCCAGGCGTAGTAGCCGGGGTTGGTCGCGTCGAAGCTGGGGCGCGTCGCGAGGTTGGCGCCGGGCGCGACGTTGGCCCAGCTGAGCTCCACGCGCAGCGCTTTGACGCCCAGCGACTGCAGCTGGGCGATGGCCTTGGGGCGGGTGCTCGCTTCGAGCAGGTCCTGGGAGCCCTCGAAGAAGGTGGTCTGGCCATGGGAGGCGAGGGCCTGGCCGGTCCCGACGGCGCCGAGCAGGAGGGCGCTGCAGGTCAGTGTGAGGAGGAGTGTGCGGATTTTGGACATGGTCGCTTGAGACACCTCAGCGCAGAGAAGGTTGCGGTCTTTGTACGGTTCGATGCCGTGAGCGCGCCGATCGCACCTGACGACATCGTCCAGACCCCGGCGGATGGGGAGGCTAACAGCCGCCCCCCGCTGCTCGTGCTCGAGCCCCTGCAGGCCTTCCTCGACGAGCACGGCATCGGCGAGGGCGAGATCCACGCGAACCCGATCGGAGAGGGGCATTCCAACATCACCTACCTGATCGAGCGCGATGGAGCCGAGGTCGTGCTGCGCCGCCCGCCCCGGCCTCCGCTGCCGCCGAGCGCGCACGACGTGCTCCGCGAGGCTCGGCTGCTGCGCGCGCTGCGACCGACCCCGGCCCGCGTCCCGCAGGTGCTGGCCGTGTGCGAGGACCCGGACACGATCGGCGCGCCCTTCTACGTCATGGAGCGCGTCGCCGGCGAGGTCATCGTCGCGAGCGTCCCTGCCGCCCTCGACACCCCCGAGCAGCGCGGCAAGATAGGCGAGCAGCTGATCGACGCACTGGTGGAGATCCACGACGTCGACTGGCGGGCGGCCGGCCTGGAGGGGTTCGGCAAGCCCACCGGCTACCTCGAGCGCCAGCTGCGCCGCTTCGGCGGGCTGTGGGAGCTCAACAAGACCCGCGAGATCGCCGCTGTGGAGAGCGTGGGGCGCTGGCTGGGCGAGAACATGCCGAGCTCCGGCCCGGCCACGATCGTTCACGGCGACTACCGCCTCGGCAACACGCTGTTCGCCTCCCAGGCCCCCGCGCACCTCGCGGCCGTGCTCGACTGGGAGATGGCCACGATCGGCGACCCCCTGGCCGACATCGGCTACCTGTGCATGATGTGGAGCGAGGCCAGCGACCCCGCGGGCGGCCTGCGCGAGCACCTCGGCAAGGTCACCCGTGCCGAGGGCTTCCCGACGCGGGCCGAGCTGATCGCACGCTATGAGGAGCGCTCGGGGCGCTCCATGAGCAATGTGCGCTGGTACACCACGCTCGCGCTGTGGAAGAGCGTGGTGTTCATGGAGGGCAACTACAAGCGAGCGATCGCCGGCACGACCGACGATCCCTACCTCAAGCAGTTCGGCGAGGGAGTGCTCGAGCTCGCGAGCCAGGCCGAACAGGTTGCCCATGGCGCCTGAGCGCGACACGGACGCCGGGCTGCGCAGCGGCCTGCTCATCGACTGGGGCGGCGTGCTCACGACCAACCTGTTCGCCTCCTTTCACGCGTACTGCCTGGCGGCCGGCATCGATCCCCAGACGCTGGCGGGACGCTTCAGGCGCGATCCCGAGGCCCGCGAGCTGCTGATCGCGCTCGAGACGGGCGCGCTGGAAGAGCCAGACTTCGAGATCAAGTTCGCGGCGCTGCTCGAGGTCGAGCCCGACGGCCTCGTCGACGGGCTGTTCGCTGGCGTGCAACCGGACGCGGCGATGGTCGGGGCGGTGCGCCGTGCCCACGCGGCCGGCATCCGCACGGCGCTGGTATCCAACTCCTGGGGAGTCCACCGCTATCCCCACGACATGTTCTCCGAGCTCTTCGACGGCGTGGTGATCTCGGGTGAGGAGGGCATCCGCAAGCCGGCCCTGCGGATGTACGAGCTCGGGGCAGAGCGCGCCGGGGCGCCGGCGGAGCAGTGCGTGTTCGTGGACGACCTGCCCTTCAATCTCACGCCCGCCGATGAGCTCGGCATGGCCACCGTCCACCACACGAGCGCCGAGACCACCATCCCCGAGCTCGAACGCCTGCTGGGGGTGGCCCTGTCGGCCGATGTCGAGCCGGACGCCTCGCTGCGCTAGCGCCGGGTAGTTCTCCGGCCCGACCTGCGGCTTTGATCGCGCCGTACGGCGCTCAGTGACGCCGATGCTCAAAGCATGCAAGCCCTATCGACACTGCTGAAGACGCTGAAACGCCCCCACACCGATCGCGTGCGCGGCGAGGCCAAGGCCGAGCACGCCACGGTCTACGTGGCGCGTGACGGCCGCGGGCGCGTGATCGGCGCCCGCTAGCTGTAGAACCTGAGGACGTTGTTCATCCGGGTCTCCTTGGAGGCTGGGGGTGTCTAAGCCACCCAGACCCAAGGAGAACACCGGATGAAGCTGCA
>JADGPL010000002.1 GCA_017882455.1 Solirubrobacteraceae bacterium
AGCCCAAACGCCTGCGCTTTAGCTCGTCGTCACCGACGCCCACCAAGAACTGTTGCACGATCCCATGCAACGCGCTCCGTGATTTGACATTCATCCGTACCTCTTGGCGGCGCGTGTCTTCTTGGCGGGGCGCGTCTGGGCGGTGTGTGTGCGGTTGACAGCGGCCTGCACACGCTTGGTGAGCCTCGCGACCCGGGCGCTCTCGCTCGCCTTGGGGAGCTTTCCGGCGCTCACGGCGGCTGCGATCCGCTTGCCGTTGGCCGCGACGATCGCTTCCACGAGCCCGGCTTCTGACTTGCCGGGGGTCGCAGCGGCTATCTGGGCCAGTGTCTCACCGGAGCGCAGCTTGGCCCTGACCGTGGCCGCGGTGAGGCCGAGGTAGCGAAGCGCGGCGGCCGAGGCGCCGCGAGCACGGCCGTGGCGGGCGCCGGGGCCGAGCAGCGGCCGGTTGACCTCGGCGTTCACACTCTGAGCCAGGTTCGCGTCCGCCTGAGCGAGCTTCGCCTTGCGGGCCGCGAGGAGCGCCGCGATCAGCCCGGCTTCGGACCTGCCGGGTGTCGCGTCGGCTATCTGGGCAAGCGTCTTGCCCGAACGCAGGTCGCTGCGCAACTGCGAGACCGCGATCCCGAGGTAGTCGGCCGCGCTCACCAGCACGCCGCCGGCACCTGCTGTCCGACGCGCAGCCCGATGGGCGCCCGCGCGGTGAGCGCTCCTGGCCTTGCCTGCCGTGCCCTGGCCGGTGGCCGACACGGCCGCGATCGCCCCACCGCTCAGGACCGCTGTCACGGCCACGCCGATTGCGAGCCTGTGTTTGAGCGCCTTGGTCATGTCCAGATGGTGGCAGAGACGGCTAAAGACCACATGGGTATCGACTAAAGCGTCCCGCAAGGGGCGGAGTCCCGGGCGTGAAGCTCGCGAGCGCGGCGCAGCAGCCAGCAACCGGCGGGAAGCGCCGCCAGGAATCCCGATCTCGGCATCACCGTGGTCCCGACGACGCCGATCCCGAGCACGGTCCTACCGCCAACCCTCACAGCACGAGCATCTCCTGAGCGCAGCGCAGACTCCAACAGATAGCCGCTGAGCGCCATGAACGGGGCGGCCAGCAGGAACCAGAAGCCCGCGGCGCGGGGGCCGCGGTCGTGGTCGGTATCGAATATGCCATCGCCGACCGAGCGGACAACGCGCTCTTGAACGATCTCCCGGAGCGGCTCGCGATAGACAACCAGGCCCCAGATGGCGTGCCCACAGCCGAGCAGCATGGTTGCGTAGCCGGGCGAGAGGAAGCGACTTCTCGGGATTCTCACGGCCGATCCACCATAACCGACTCTCCGCCGCGCGATTCCACTCCCCGTATACGCTCGATAATCCATGTTATGTCAACTAGACGGTAATCGGGGCCTCTCCGTTGGGCAACCAACCCACCGCAGGCGAGCGGTCGAGGTATGTCCCACCTTGCAGTGGTAGGCCGCCGAGGTTAGGCCTCCGAGCGTCTCGGGTCTTGACGCTCTAGGCGGCGAGCAGCCGTGATCTAGCATGAGCTGAACTCGATCCCACGAGGAGGCAAGCGATGGCGAACAAGCTCTACACGGCCAAGGCACACGTCACCGGCGGTCGCGCCGAGGGCCACGGCGTAAGCAGCGACGGCGCGCTCGAGGTCGACCTGCGCGTGCCCCCCGAGATGGGCGGGCCGGGCGGCGGCACCAACCCCGAGCAGCTGTTCGCCGTGGGATACGCATCCTGCTTCGAGAGCGCGCTCGGCGTGGTGGCGCGCCGCGCCAAGGCCGAGAGCGGCGACGTCGCCATCGACTCCGAGGTCTCGCTCTCACCCGACGGCAAGGGCGGGTTCGTGCTCTCGGTCGCGCTCGACGTCACGCTTCCGAGCGTCGCCGGCGACGCCGCCGTCGAGCTCGTGCGAGCCGCACACGAGGTCTGCCCCTACTCGAACGCCACCCGCGGCAACATCGAGGTCGCGCTCACCGCCAACGGCGCGCCCGTCTAGCGTCGGCGTCCTGCGCTCTCCCGCTTAGCGACCGAGCGTGCGCACGAGCTCGTGCGCACGCGTGCTCAGGTGTCCGAGCAGCTCGCGCACCTGCTCCAGGCCCGCCCGCAGCTCGGGGTCCCCCACCTCCACCGGGAGCATCGAGTCCTGCAGCGTGGCCAGCGCGTGATCGGCGGCGGCGATCGCCTGCACGGCTGCTTCCACGAAGCCCTTGGCGCCTTTCGAGGGGGCGCCGGGCACGGCCGGCTCGAATGCGCGCGACGGGAGCCCGTGGCGGGCCGCGAACTCCTCATGGGTGCGCTGCGCGCGACCGTAGGCCATCTGCACCGGGCGAAACAGCTCCCGCTCCAGGCGGTCGGCGTTGGCTTCGTCCAACAGCTCGTAGGCCTCGGTGAGCGACGCCAGCGCCGCTCCCAGCGAGTCCGCCGCCTCGGCAACCGTGTCGAGCAACTGTTGCCTGGCGTCGGCTGTCGTATAGGGCACAGGGCAAGGTTAGACGCCCGATCGCCCTCTCCTCTCCGGTTCTAGCCACTCGAATCGTGCGGGGCTCGCGGGAGCTCGGCGAGCGCCAGGGCGCGTTGCAGCAGCCCGTCGATCATCGACTCGGTCAGCCTGCCCGTGAAGGTGTTCTGCTGGCTCGGGTGGTAGCAGCCGATCAGCGCGTAGCGCCCGCCCTCGAGCACGGCCCCGTGCGCAAAGCGCGGTCGCGGTCGCGGCAGCGCGCTCTCCCCACCCCCCACGGCCGCGATCAGGCGCAGCGCCGCATCCCAGGCGAACGCCCCGAGGCAGACGATCACCCGCACCTCGCTCAGCAGGCCCAGCTCGCGCACGCTCCACGGCAGGCAGCGGTCGCGCTCCTGCGGCGCCGGACGGTTGGCCGGGGGGGCGCAGCGGACGGCTGCGGTGACCCAGACGTCGGTGAGGGCGAGCCCGTCACCGCGTGCCCGCGAGTGAGGCTGGCTGGCCAGTCCCGCTCGCCACAGCGCTCCGTAGAGGAAGTCGCCCGAGCGGTCCCCGGTGAACATGCGCCCGGTCCGGTTCGCGCCGTGCGCCGCCGGCGCGAGGCCGAGCAGCAGCAGGCGGGCATCCGGGTCGCCGAAGCCCGGGACCGGACGACCCCAGTACTCCTCGGAGATGAACGCGGCGCGCCGCTCGCGCGCGACCTGCTCACGCCAGGCCACCAAGCGTGGACAGGCTCTGCAGCCCGCCACCTCGGAGGCCAGGAGCTCCAGCTGATTGCCTCTACCCGATTGCACGGTGCAGTAGTACCATCGCCGGGGAGATGCCGATGTGGGTCTGGATCGTCATGCTGGCTGCTCTCATCAAGCTGCCCATCGCGGCTTTGATGCTGTGGATCCCATTCCACAACGACGAGGCGATGCGCGACCCGGAAGCCTCGGACTCCTCCGAAGAGGACGGCGGATCGCGCGCGCTGCCCGCCGGCCCGCTGGATCCCCATCCCCGCACGCCAAGGACACCGAAACCCAGGCGCGGCCCCCACGGCTCCCCTTCGCCCTCATCGCCGCCCCGCGTGCGCACCAGACGCCCCGCAGCGCGTCCCACTCACGTCTCCGGCTGACGTCTCCGGCTGAGGAGCGAGGAGCGAGGAGCGGCGACCGAGGAGCGGCGACCGGCTAACGGTTGCGCTTGCGCTGTCGCCGCGCAGCCTTGGCTTTGGCGCGTCGCTTGCGCAACGCCACGGCGGGGTCGCGCGCCGAGCTGCCTTCCGCCATTTCGGCGTCGGTGGCCGGAGCGACCCGTCGGACGTCCCGGATGATCACGAACGTGATGCCGCCGAGCAGAACGGCGGCGGCAACGAACGCGATGACCAGGATCGAGGTCGATTTCGTGTTCGACGTTTCTGTCGAGGTGCTGCTCGTCGTCGGCGTGGTCGGAGTGGTCGTTTCTGGTTCAGCGGCCCCTTCGGTCAAGGGGCTGCCTTCGTTCAGCGAGGCTGCCATGGCCAGCGGTGCCGCGGCGCCGGTGAACGCGAATAGAAGCATCAGGCACAGGACACACGCCAGGACACGTGAGGTGAGACGGGGAGCGCTCGACACGCGGCGAGCATACCTGCTGGCTCGCCACGCGCCCAATCGCGAAGGCTCCCGCGTAGGCGGTTGCGCAAACCATAGAATGCGAGCTCATGGCTCCCAAACAACGCCAGGTACGCATCGAGCAGCGCGGCGGCCTCGAGGCCATCCAGGCCCTCGAGAAGCGCTCCGACGAGGAGCTCGAAGCCGAGACCAAATACAAGGCCGCGGCGATGGCGATCCTCGGCGCGCGCGCATCCGAGCGATTCGACGCAGAGGCTGCGCGCGGCTACTTCCAGCGCGCCATCGCCGCCGCGCGTCCGCAGGAGCGGATGCAGATACGGCGTATGGCCGACGCGTCGCTCGCCCTCGCCGAACGCCGCGCCGGAGATCTCAAGAGCGCCGTCGAGCGCCTCGGACAGACGCCGCCGAGTGGGCGCCAGCTCTTCGCCCTGCGGGCCATGGGCCTGCTCGTCCCCCCCGCTTCCGCGGGAATCCTCGCGCGCATGCGCGGCATCCTTCTGATCATTGCCTTGATCATCGTGTTCATCGCCGTCGGACTCGGCCTCGTCGAGCTCGTCTCACTCCCCTTTGGGGGTGTCGGCCTCGCGCCCGGCATCCTGCTCGGGCTGTTCGTGGTCATCGCCGCGCTGGCCATCGCCGCGGCGATCGGGCGACGACGACGCAACAGGGCGCAAAGCGCCCCTGCAGCCTGAGTCCCACACGAGCCACCTGCCACGTCGGCCACTAGGCTTGCCTCGTGCCCGATCCCGTCTGCCTGATCGTCAATCCAGCTGCCGGCGGCGGCAAGGCCGGGCGCATTGCGCCCGCAGTCGAGCAGGCATTGCTCGGGCACGGCCTGCGCGTGCGCCGTTGCGAAACGCTCCATCTCGAGCACGCGCGCGAGCTCGGATGCGAGGCCGCGAGGGCCGGAGAGACGGTCGTCGCGCTCAGCGGCGACGGCATGATCGGGGTCCTCGCCGACGCGCTGCAGGCGGTCCCCGGGGCGATCCTCGGCGTGCTTCCCGGCGGGCGCGGCAACGACCTCGCACGCGTGCTCGGGATCTCCGATGACGCTGTGGCCGCCTGCGAGACCATCGCCCACGGCGTCCCGCGTCCGGTCGACCTCGGCGTGGCGGTCGACCCGAGCACGGGCGTGGTGGGCCGAGCATTCGTGGGGATCGCCTCGGTCGGATTCGACAGTGAGGCCAATCGCATCGCAAACGAGGCCCCAGCCTGGCTCGGTGGAGGTGTCTACGCCTACGGCGCCCTGCGCGCGCTGCTCTCCTGGCGCCCAGCCCGTTTCGAGATCGAGCTGGACCCGCCCGGCGAACGCCACGCGTTCACCGGCTACACGATCGCCGCGGCCAACTCCAGGGCCTACGGCGGCGGGATGCTGATGGCGCCCGACGCGCTGCTCGACGACGGGCTGCTCGAGGTGATCGTCGTCGAGGACGTCAGCCGCGCACGGTTCCTGGCCAACCTGCCCAAGGTCTTCCGCGGCACCCACGTGCAGCTGCCCTCCGTGCACGTGTTCCGAGCGGCCGAGGTCGCGATCGCCGCCAACCGTCCCTTCACAATGTACGCCGACGGCGACCCGCTCGGAGAGCTCCCGCTGCGCATCCGCGCCGTCGCCGGCGCCGTGAACATACTCGTCCCCGCCGACCGCCCCGACTCTCCGTTCGCCAAGGCGTACCGCCCCACGGCCTCCGCCGAGATCGGCGCGGACTGATGAGCGCCACACTGCAGGTCAAGCTCGCGCTCGCGCGGGCCGTGGGCGCGCTCTCGCGCCTGCGCGGCGGAGGCGCCACGAGCGTGCCCGGGAAGGTCCTGATGCGCCTGCAGCCGGACGCCATCGGCGCCCTCGGGGCGCGGCTGCGCATGGGCAGCGTGCTCGTATCGGCGACCAACGGCAAGACCACCACCGCCACCATGACCGCCGCGGTCCTCCAGCGGGCCGGCATCGAGCTCGTGCACAACCAGGCCGGGGCCAACATGGCCGGCGGGATCGCCACCACGCTGATCGGCGCCTCCCGCCCCCACGGGTCGATGGCCGGTGAGCTCGGCCTGTTCGAGGTCGACGAGCTGTGGCTCGCCTCGCTCGCGGCCCAACTGCGCCCTCGCGTCGTCCTGCTCGGCAACCTGTTTCGCGACCAGCTCGATCGCTACGGCGAGCTCGAGACGATCGCCGAGAGCTGGAAGCGGGTGATCGAGGATGGCGCCGCGCAGCTCGTGCTCAACGCCGACGATCCGCTCGTGGCCGATCTCGGTCGCGGGCGCTCCGACGTCGTGTACTTCGGTCTCGAGGACGACACGCTCGCCCTCCCCGGGATGGCCCATGCGGCCGACGCCAAGCACTGCCGTCGCTGCGGCGCGCCCTACGTCTTCGACGCCGTATATCTCGGCCACCTCGGCCACTATCACTGTCCGAGCTGCGGCCAGAGCAGGCCGGCTCCGACGGTCAGCGCCGGCGAGGTACGCCTAGAAGGGGTCCGCGCGGCGCGCTTCACGCTGAGCACGCCCGCCGGGCAGGCCGAGGTATCACTCGCCCTCCCGGGCCTCTACAACGTCTACAACGCGCTCGCAGCCGCCGCGCTCGCAACCGCCCTCGAGGTTCCGCTCGAGACGATCGCGGCGGGGCTCTCGAGCGCCAGAGCCGCATTCGGCCGCGCCGAGAGCGTCGGCCTCGCGATCCCCGCAACCGCAGGCGGCGCCGCGGCCGCCAGGCGCGAGTTGCGAATCATGCTCATCAAGAACCCCGCCGGCGCCAACGAGGTCCTGCGCACGCTCGCCCTCGAGCCCGGCGAGCACGACCTGCTCGGGGTGCTCAACGACCAGATCGCGGACGGCCGCGACGTCTCCTGGATCTGGGACGCCGACTTCGAGCTGCTCGCCGACCGCGTCCGCCTCGCAACCTGCAGCGGCACTCGCGCCGCCGACCTCGCCGCCCGCTTGAAGTACGCCGGCCTCGACCCCTCGCGGATCCACATCCAGAGCGATCTCGGCGCGGCGCTGCGCGAAGCCGCCGCGGAGCGCCCCGACGCCGATGCTCCGCTGTATGCGCTGCCAACCTATACGGCAATGCTCTCGCTGAGGGAGCTGCTCGTCGCCCGCGGCGAGGCCAGCAGCGCATGGTCGTGACCCCGAGCCGCGCCGGCGCGCACCACACGCTCCCGCCAGAGGTGGTCTGGCACGACCTCGAGTGCGGCGCCTACCGCGCAGACCTGCCGCTGTGGCGCGAGCTGGCCGAAGAGGCGCGTCTGGCGGACCCCGCGGCGAGGATCCTCGACATCGGCGCCGGAAGCGGGCGCGTGGCGCTCGAGCTCGCCCGGGCCGGGCACCACGTAACCGCGCTCGACAGCGCCGGCGCGCTGCTGGAAGCGCTGCGCCTGCGCGCGAGCGGGACACCGGTGGAGACCGTCGAAGCCGACGCTCGCAGCTTCGAGCTCCCCCATCGCGACTACGCCCTGTGCCTGGTGCCCATGCAGACGGTCCAGCTCCTCGGCGGCCCGGCCGGGCGCAGGGAGATGCTTCGCGCCGTGCGCGCCCACCTGCGTCCCGGAGGCCTGCTGGCCTGCGCAATCGTGACCGAGCTCGAGCCATTCGACGCCGAGCTCGAGGGTCACCGGCCATCCCCCGAGCGTGCCCACATTGAAGCGGCGCTCTACGAGAGCCGTGCGCTGAGTGTGCGGGTGGGCCGGCGCAGCATCCGCATCGAGCGCGAGCGCACCGCCACGCCGGACTCGGGCGGACAGGCTCCGGCGCCCACGCGTGAGCGCAATGTCATCGAGCTCGACCGCCTGAGCGCAGCCCGCCTGCATCGCGAGGGAGGCGAAGCGGGACTGCACGATGCCGGCACGCGCTCGGTGTCCTCGACCGAGGAGCACGTCGGCAGCACGGTGGTGATGCTCCGTGGCTGACAGCGCTCCCGCGACCCCGGGCTCCACCCTGCGCGTCTGCGCGCTGTATCCCGACCTCATGAACATCTATGCCGACCGCGGCAACCTGATCGTGCTCGAGCGCCGCTGCGCCTGGCGCGGGATCGGCTTCCAGCTGTTCTCCAGCAGCCTGGGCGAGCCCCTCGACGGGGGCGAGCACGACCTCTTCTACATCGGCGGCGGCCAGGACCGCGACCAGCGCCTCTGCGCAGAGGACCTGATCGAGAACAAGCGCGAGGGACTGCGGGCCGCCGCCGCGCGCGGAGCCATCGTGCTCGGGGTCTGCGGCGGCTACCAGCTGCTCGGGCACTCCTACGCCCTCGGCGAGGAGGAGATCCCCGGCGTGGGGCTGCTCGACGTGCGCACCGTGCGCGAGGACGGCCCCCGTCTGATCGGCAACGTCGCCATCGAGGCCTCGCTCGACGAGATGGACGCCAACGCCGAGGAGCGGGTGCTCGCGGGCTTCGAGAACCACGGCGGACGCACCTACCTAGCCGAGGGCCAGGCCCCGCTCGGGCGGGTCCTCAAGGGCTATGGCAACGACGGCCGCAGCGGCGTCGAGGGCGCCCGCACCGCCAACACGATCGGCACCTACCTCCACGGACCGCTGTTGCCCAAGAACGTGTGGTTCGCCGACTGGCTGATCTCGCGGGCGCTGGGGCTGGGCCCCGGGGAGCTCGCCCCGCTGGAGGACGGGATCGAGCGCCAGACCCACCGGAGCGCGCGCCAGGCCGCGGGCGTCTGAGCGAGCGACGCGGGCCCACCGCTCGGCCGGCTCGGCGGCTTGACTCGACGCGATCCTCCGAGGACAATCGCTCCGTGGAGAACGAGAGCTCAGCCGCAGTCGAGCTCGCCCGAGCGCTCGCCGCCCGGGACGCCGATCGACTGCTCGAGCTGATGCATCCCGAGATCGAGTTTCGGGCATTGACCCCCCGCCGCGGCTGGGAGGCCGACGACGCCGAGGGCACGGTCGAGGTGATGCTCGGGAGCTGGTTCAAGGAGACCGACCACATCGACGCGCTCGAGCGACTCGACAGCGACGCCTTCGCCGACCGCCAGCGCGTCGGCTATCGCTTCCGCATCACCAATCCGGAAGGCCGCTTCCTGGTCGAGCAGCAGGCCTACATAGAGGAGCGCGACGGGCAGATCGGATGGCTGCGCGTGCTCTGCTCGGGATACCGCCCGTTGGCAGCGAGCGAGTGAGGCCGCCGCCGGGCGATCGCCGGCGGCGGTGCAGTGGCCACAGCGGTCGAGCCGGTCCGGCTCGTATTCCACGGCCGTGGACTCGACATCCGCCGGATACGCGGCGCGCCGACCCGGGCCGAAGCGACCCGCCGCGGCGCGCCCGCGAACGCCCGGCGCTCCGAGAGCGCCGCGCGGCGACAGGCTCGACGGCCAGGCGCCGCTGGACGCCCAGCAGCCGGGTGCCGAGCGCCGATATCCCCAGCAGCAGGACGACCACCAGCGGCCAGCCGACCGCACGAGCGACCTCGAAGAAGGCGAGAACCTCGATCGCGGCCACTCCGAGCAGGGCAGCTAGGAACATCTCACCCTCAGCCTAGGAACCCCGCCCGATTCCACCCAAACTCCGGCTTACAGCCACACGGCCCCGGCCCCCGTGCGCATACGATCGCCCGATGGAGCTCTCCGAGTACCAGCGCCTCTCGCGGCGCACCGCCGAGTACCCCCGCGAGGCGTGGCTGGCCTATCCCGCGCTTGGCCTCGCCGGTGAGGCCGGCGAGGTGGCAGAGCACGCCAAGAAGGCCATCCGCGACGACGGCGGCGAGATCACCGAGGAGCGCCGCGCGGCGATGTCCAAGGAGCTCGGCGACGTGCTCTGGTACGTCGCCCAGCTCGCCAGCGAGCTCGACCTCGAGCTAGAGGAGATCGCGCAGACGAACCTCGACAAGCTCCTCTCCCGCCAGCGCCGGGGCGTCCTCTCGGGCAGCGGCGACGAGCGCTGAGGCGCCCTTATGGTGACTGGTCGCTACCAGTCACCTCAACCGCATCACTCCTAGATTGCAGCTGCGGAATACGAGAACGACGCAATTTGCGGTCAGCCACCAAAGTGATCTCCGTGCGTGGTTTGACTTTGCGGCCCTCGTAGTCGATGAGACCGTCGTCGCGCATAGCTCGCCAGATGTAGGACTGTTTTTCTCTGTGCATGGGGCGAAGAGTCGTCTCGACTCGCTGCGAAGCACAAGGGGTCAGACCAGCGCTTTCGAGCGCTGAGCCGGCTGCAGCGCCCGCTCAGGAGGCGACCGCGAAGCGCGCGAAGCGCTCCGCCAGGCGGATCGGGACGAGCGCGCGCACGCGCACGCCCTCCGCGGTGTCCTCGCGGGTGACCTGGCCCGCCAGCTCGTGCAGCTCCGCCAGACTGCCGCCGTCCGCGTAGGGCACGAGCAGCTCCACACGACGCAGCGTGTGACGCAGCTCGCGCTCGATCCGCCTGCCCAGCTCCTCGAGGCCCTCTCCGCTCTCCCCGCTCACCAGCACCGCCTCCGGGTGGTGCAGGCGCAGCTCGTCGCGAGCCTCATCGTCGAGCAGGTCCACCTTGTTGAGCACCAGCAGGCGCGGGCGATCCCCCGCGCCGATCTCCTCGAGTGTCTGCTCCACCGAATGTTTCATCAGCTCCAGCTGGGCGTCAGGCGCTGAGGCGTCGAGCACGTGCGCGAGCAGCTCCGCCCGGCGCGTCTCCTCGAGCGTCGCCCCGAAGGCGTCCACCAGCTGGTGGGGGAGCTTTGAGATGAAACCCACCGTGTCCGTCAGCAGGTGGGGGCGCCCGTCCAGGCGCAGCGTGCGTGTGGTCGGGTCCAGGGTGTGAAAGAGGCGGTCCCGCACGCCCACCTCCGAGCCCGTGAGCGCGTTCAGGATCGTCGACTTGCCCGCGTTGGTGTAGCCCACCAGGGCGATCGTCGGCAGCGCAGCACGCTCGCGCTCCGCGCGCTGCACAGCCCGCGTGCCCTTCACATGCTCCAGCCGGCGGCGCAGCGCCGCGATCCTGTCGCGCGCCAGGCGGCGATCCGTCTCGATCTGCGTCTCCCCCGGGCCCCTCGTGCCGATGCCCCCGCCGAGGCGCTCGAGGTGGCTCCACAGGCCACGCATGCGCGCCAGGTTGTACTCCAGCTGCGCCAGCTCCACCTGGAGCTTTCCCTCCGCGCTGCCCGCGTGGGAGGCGAAGATGTCGAGGATCACCGTCGTGCGGTCCACCACAGGCAGGCCCAGCGCCTCCTCCAGGTTTCGCTCCTGGCGGGCGCTCAGCTCATCGTCGCAGGCGATCAGGTTCGCGTCGCACGCCTTCGCGGCCGCCTTCGCCTCGGCCACCTTGCCCGGGCCGAGGTACGTGTTGGGGTGGGGCGCCTCGCGGTGCTGGATCATCTCCCCCGCCACCGCCACGCCCGCCGTGCGCAGCAGCTCGCCGAGCTCTGAGAGGTCATCCCCCTCTCCCAGCGCCGCTATGCAGAAGGCGCGCTGCGCCGCTCGGGCGGTCGACTCCGTCCCGTTGCGGGTCCCATGAAGCTGGTGAAAGGTGCGCTCCGCGCGCCCGTTGCGGCGTGAATCCATCCACCCATCAGTCTAGGAGGTCTCGCAGCACCAACATGTGAAGTGACCGGTGCCGCTGCGGCTGTAGGGGCACGGCGCGATCTTGTCTCCCCAAATGTCAACCCGCGAGCGTGCCCAGCCGTGTCATGGCCTCCAGCAGGCGATCGTCTGGAGTCGTCAGCGAGATCCGAAACCAGCCCTCGCCCGCGGGACCGTAGACGGCGCCCGGGGTGAGCACCACGCCCGTGCGCTCGATCACGTGCTCGCAGTACTCCTCCGAGCTGCCGAAGCCCTCAGGCACGGGCGCCCACACGTAGATCGTGCTCCGCGGCGGCGTCACGTCCACGCCGATCGAGCGCAGCCCCTCGCACACCAGATCGCGCCGGCGCAGGTACAGCTCGTTCATCGAGGCCACCTCCGCGTCCGCCTCCGGCGAGAGCGCCGCGATCCCAGCCAGCTGCACCGCCTCGAACAGCCCCGAGTCGATGTTTGTCTTCAACCGCCAGTACGTCTGCACCGCCTCCGCGTTTCCCACCACCACCGCGCAGCGCCAGCCCGTCATGTTGTAGCCCTTCGACAGCGAGAACACCTCGATCCCCACCTCCTTGGCGCCCGGCGTCGCCAGGAACGAAGGCGCCCGGTAGCCGTCGAAGGTGATCTCCGAATAGGCGTTGTCGTGCACCACCAGGATCTCGTGCTCGCGCGCGAACTCCACCACGCGCTCGAAGAAGCCCTCCGGCACCACCGCTCCCGTCGGGTTGTTGGGGTAGTTGAGGTACATCAGCTTCGTGCGGCCGAGGACCTCCTCGTCGATCGCCTCCAGGTCCGGGGTGAAGCCGCGCTCGGGCTCAAGCGCCATCAGCACCGGCTCCCCGCCCGCCAGCCACGGCCCGCCCGTGTACACCGGGTAGCCCGGGTCCGCCGCCAGCGCGTAGTCCCCCGGGTCCAGGAAGGCCAGGTTGAGGTTGAAGATCGCCTCCTTGGCCCCGATCGCCGGGATGACCTCCCGCTCCTTGTCCAGGTCCACGTCGAAGCGGCGCTCGTAGAAGTCGCTGACCGCTTCCCGGAAGTCCTCGCGGCCGCGGTTCGAGGGGTAGCGGTGGGTCTCCGGCTCGCTCACCGCCTCCTGCATCGCCTCCACCACCAGCGCCGGCGTCGGGCGGTCCGGGTCGCCGATCCCGAGGCTGATCACGTCCACTCCCGCTGCCCGCTTCTCCTCGATCGTCCGCTCCAGGCGGGCGAACGCGTACGGCGGGATGCGCTCCAGGCGCTTACTCGGTCTCATGCAGCTCCTTTTCGAAGTCCTCGCTGATGTGGCCCTCGAACACGGGCCGCGCCCAGCCTGTCAGGTTCACGCGCAGATCCTCCCCCACCTCCACCTCCAGCTCACCTCCGTCCAGCTCCACCTTCACGTGCGCCCCCGCAACCCGGTGCAGGCCGCGCGTCACCACGTAGGCCACCGCCGCCCCCGTCGCGCCCGTGCCCGAGGAGAGCGTCTCCCCCACCCCGCGCTCGAAGATGCGCGCGCGGATGCTCGCCGGCGAGTGCGCCGAAGCCTCCTCGCCCGCCTCCAGCTCCGTGTACCAGGAGACGTTCGTGCGGTTGGGGAACTGCCCGTCGCCTTCGATATGCGGACCGATCGCCGGCAGGTCCAGTTCCATCAGCTCTCTCAGCGAGCCCACCTCGATCGCGCACTGAGGATTGCCGATCGACACATGGCGAAACGGCCACAGGTGATGCTCGGTCGCAACCGAGCCCAGGCCGTCCTTGAGGCCATCCGGGAAGTCGCTCGATGTGAGGCTCGCGCGGCCCATGTCCACCCTGCACGTATCCGGCCCCGTGATCGTGGGCCTGATCTCGCCGGCGGCCGTGTTGATCGCGAAGCTGTCCTGCTCCGTCCAGCCGCGGCGGCGCAGGTACAGGATCGCCTCGCGCGCACCGTTGCCCGACAGCTCCGCCTCCGAGCCATCCGGGTTGAAGATGCGCAGGTCCGCCACGTGCGCCGGGTCGGCCGGCTGGGAGAGCAGCAGCACACCGTCCGCGAACAGCCCGAAGTGGCCCTCGCACAGCCTGCGAATGCGCGCCCGGGTCAACTCGAACGGGAGCTCGTCGCGCTCCACGATCAGGTAGTCGTTGCCCAGCGCCTGCCACTTCTCGAATCTCAGCGTTCCCATCAGGCGCCGGAGTCTAGGATCTCGCGCGCCACGAGCGCCGGGTCGCGTCCCGTCACCTCGATGACCCGCACGCCCGCGAGCTTCCGCATCCACGTCAGCTGGCGCTTGGCATAGTTGCGCGTGCGCTGCTTCATCCGCTCGCGCTCGTCCGCCAAGAGCTCCTCGAACCCGAGCGCCTTGCGCGCCGTCAACGAGGCGCCCGCCGCATGCGCACGGCGAACCTCCTCGACGGCGCCCGCCGCGATCATCGCCTCCACGCGCGCGTCGATCGCCGCGTAGAGCGCCTCCCGCTCCATCGTCAGGCCGGCCAGCAGCGTCGGATGACGCAGCTCCCCACTCCACAGCTGCGAGGGGCCCTCCGGCGCCTCCAGCTCGCCCAGGTCCAGGAGCTCGAGCGCACGCACGACCCGCCGGCGGTCGTTCGGGTCGATCTCCGCCGCGGCCCACCCCGCCCGCTCGGCCAGGAGGGCGTGCAGCGCCGGCGCCCCCTCACGTTCCAGCGCCCCCAGCCAGCGCGCCCGCACGCCCTCCGGTGGCGGCGGTCGCAGGTCGAGCTCGCACAGCGCCGCACGCAGATACAGCCCCGTTCCACCCACCACGATCGGCCGCCGGCCCTGCGCCAGCAGCGCATCGATCTCCGCGTGGGCCAGCTGCGAGTACTCGCCCACGCTGAACCTGGCGTCCACCGGCACGAACGACACCAGGCGATGCTCCAGCAGCGATCGCTCCGCCGGCGAGGCCACGCCCGTCAGCGTCTCCAGGCCCTCGTACACCTGCAGCGCGTCCGCCGACACCGCAACCGGGTCCTCCCCCCGCTCGCGCAGTTGCCCGGCGAGGGCCACCGCCACGGCGGTCTTGCCAACGCCCGTCGGGCCGAACAGCGCGATGATCCGCATGCGGGTAGGGTCACAGCTCGTGCAGATCTCCGGCTCCACCGTGCTGCTCACGGGCGCCACCGGCGGCATCGGGCACGCCATCGCCCGAGCTCTGCGGGCACGCGGCGCCACGCTGATCCTCACCGGCCGGCGCAGCGAGGTGCTCGAGCCGCTCGCCGCCGAGCTCGGCGCGCGCGCCCTCTCCGTGGACCTCGCCAGCGCCGAGGAGCTCGACCGTCTCGTCGCCGAGGCCGGCACAGTGGACATCCTCGTGGCCAACGCCGCCCTGCCCGCCACCGGCACGCTCGACACGTTCTCCATGGAGGAGATCGATCGCGCCATCGCCGTCAACCTGCGCGCCCCCATCGCCCTCGCCCACGCTCTCTCGCCTTCCATGATCGCGCGCCGCAGCGGCCACCTCTGCTTCATGTCCTCGCTCAACGGCAAGGCCGCAACGCCACAGACCTCCATCTACAACGCAACCAAGTTCGGCCTCAGGGGTTTCGCCACAGCCCTGCGCGCCGACATGCGCCCCCATGGCGTCGAGGTCTCCGCGATCTTCCCAGGCTTCGTCAGCGACGCCGGCATGTTCGCCGACGCCGGCGTCAAGCTGCCTCCAGGCGTCGGCACGCGCTCGCCCGAGGACGTCGCCCGCGCGACCATCAGCGCGATCGAGCACAACCGTGGCGAGGTCGACGTGGCGCCGCTGGCCCTGCGCCTCGGCTCAGCCTTCGCTGGGCTCGCCCCCGAGCTGTCCGCCACCGTCACCCGCAAGCTCGGCGGGGACAAGATCGCCGGCGAGCTGGCCATCGCCAACAACAGCAAGCGCTGAGCCAGGGCGACCCCCGCCCACGCGGCGCGAAGCAGCGCCGCGCGGCGCGGCGCGAGCGGAGTGACCACCGCCCACTCCCGCAAACAGCGGAGAAACCCTGTGTTGCCCTGCGGTCAACGTCCGTCCAGCTCCCAGCCGGCGTGTAATCGAAGGTGCCCCGACGGCCGAGCGAATGGGTACTCATGCGCGCAGATCGTCCTGTCCCCGCCGAGCACACGCCGTCCAAGGCTTCCTGGCTCTGCCGCGACGAGTTCGACCGTGAACGCATGCTCGACATGGAGGAGCGCGTGCGGCCGTATCGGCAGGGCACGCTGCTGATCCTCGCGATCGCACTCGTCGGCCTTGCACCCTCGCTCGGATGGTGGCCGCTGCTGTTCCTGATCCCCGCCGGCCTCTTCTTCGGCCTCGCCGACGGGCTGATGCCCAAAGTCGCCCGACCCGAGAACGTCATGTTCGCAGCCTGGGTCGGCAGTGAGCTGACGATCGCAGGCGCGGTGTCGCTCGAGGGCGGACCGCGCGTGGTGGCGCTGTCGTGGCTCGCCATCCCCGTGATGACGCTCAGCTCGCGCTTTGGGGTGCGCGGCGTCGTGGCCGGCGTGGCGATCGCCTGCGCGCTGATGCTCGCCGTCGCCTTCGGCTTCGACGCAAGCGCCGTGGTGTCGAGCCCCGAGCTCGTCGTGGCGCCATTGGCGGTGGTCCTGTCCGTGGCCCTTCTCTCGACGCCGCTGATGCGCTCAGACATCCAGCACCGCAGCGACGCCGTGATCGATCCGCTCACGGGGATGCTCAACCGCAAGGCGCTCAGCGCTCGCGTTCATGAGCTCGGCCAGCAGTCCGAGATCACAGGCGAGCCCGTCGGCGTGATCGTGGCCGATCTCGACCACTTCAAGAACGTCAACGACACGCGCGGGCACACCGTCGGCGACGTCGTGCTCAGAGAGGTCGCCTATCTGCTGCGCAAGCACCTGCGCGCCTTCGACCTCGCCTACCGCCTCGGCGGCGAGGAGTTCCTGATCCTGGTCCCCGGCTCCGATCTGGAGAGCACCGCCGATCTCGCACACCGGCTGCGCGAGGGGGTCTGCGCAGAGGAGCTGACCGGGGGTGTCCGCGTCACGATGAGCATCGGCGTGGCCGCCTCAGCTCACCACGAGCGCTTCCACTACACCGAGGTCTTCGCCGAGGCCGACGCAGCCCTCTACCGCGCAAAGCGGGCGGGACGCAACCGCGTCTGCCTGGCCGGCGGCGGCGAACTCCCGGCCGCCGCCTGAGGCTGGGCCGGAGGCCTCACAGCTCGATCACGCTGCGGATCCCGTCCTGGGCCTCCATCAGCTCGAAGCCGCGGTTGACCTCATCGAGAGAGATGCGATGCGAGATGAATGGATCGACGTCGATCTGGCCCTCCAGGTAGCGGCTCACCAGCGCCGGCACGTCCTCGCGGCCCTTCAGCCCACCGAAGGAGGAGCCGCATACGCGCCTGCCGGTGATCAGCAGGCGCGGAATCACCTCGAGCATCTCTCCGCGTCCCGCCACCCCGCAGACCGTGCACAGGCCCCAGCCCATGCGCGCCGCCTCCACCGCCTGGCGCATCACAGCCACGTTGCCGGTCGCCTCGAAGGTGTAGTCAGCGCCGAAGCCATCCGTCATCTCGAGGATCCGCTGCACCGCGTCCTCGCCGCCGATCATCGTCTCGGTGGCGCCCTGGCCGCGCGCCAGCTCCAGGCGCTCGCCCGACATGTCCACGCACACGATTCGCTCGGCGCCCCGCAGGCGCGCCCCCGCCACCGCGCCGAGGCCGACCATGCCCGCGCCGAACACCACGCACGTCGAGCCCTCGCGCACCGCCGCCGTCTTCATCGCCGCCCCCAGGCCCGTCGAGAGGCCGCACGCGAACAGGCACGCGCGATCCAGCGGTGCCTCACGGTCGATCCTTGCCAGCGCGATCTCAGGCATGACCGTGTACTCGGCGAACGTGGAGGTCCCCATGAAGTGGCGCACCGGCTCCCCGCCCCGCGACAGGCGCGTGGTCCCATCCGGCAGGTAGCCCAGGTTCTGCTGCTCGCGGATCGCCAGGCACAGGTTGGTCAGCGGGCTCACGCAGTGAACGCACTCCCCGCATTGGGGCGAGAACAGCGTCACTACGTGATCGCCCTCGCCGACCAGCCTCACGCCTTCCCCACAGCGCTCCACCACGCCCGCGCCCTCGTGCCCGAGCACCGTCGGCGCATAGCCCGAGGGGTCCACCCCTGAAGCCGTGTACATGTCGGTGTGGCACACGCCGCAGGCCACCAGCCGAACGAGCACCTCCCCCGGCCCGGGATCCGCCAGCTCCACCTCCTGCACCACCAGCGGCCTGGCGAACTCCTCCAGCACCGCCGCGCGCATCCGCATCGGCTCAGCTCACCGCCCTGGCCAGCAACCGCTCCTCACCCAGAAGCGTCTGGCTGGTCGCCTTCATGATCTCCACGTCTGCCATCTCGCCCGGCTGGGCCAGCCCGGCGAAGTTCACGACCTTGTTGTGGCGCGTGCGCCCACGCTGGCGCTCTGGGTCCGTACGCGAGGCCCCTTCCACGAGCACCTCCACCGTGCGGCCCACGAAGCGCTGCGCCCGCTCGCGCGCCCCGCGCTGGACCAGCTCCACCAAGCGCTCCATCCGCTCGACCTTGACCGGGTGCGGAACCACGCCCTCGGTTATCTCAGCCGCCTCGGTGCCCCGCCGCGGCGAGAAGATGAACGTGAACGCGCTGTCATAGCCCACCTCCGCCACCACCTCCAGCGTCTCCGCGAAGTCCGCCTCGGTCTCCCCCGGGAAGCCCACGATGATGTCTGTGCTCAGCGCCGCATCGGGCACGTGCTCGCGGATCAGCGCCACGCGGTCCATGTAGCGGGCGCGGTCATACGTGCGGCGCATCGCCTTCAGGATCCTGCTGGAGCCCGACTGCAGCGGCAGGTGGATGTGCTCGCACACACTCTCCAGCTCCGCATGCGCGCGGATCACGTCCTCGCGCATGTCCTTCGGGTGCGGGCTCGTGTAGCGGATGCGATCGATCCCCTCGATCCCATCCAGGAGCCTCAGGAGCTCAGCAAAGCTCGCGCGCTCGCGCAGGTCGCGACCGTAGGAGTTCACGTTCTGCCCCAGCAGCGTCACCTCGCGCACGCCCTCCGCGGCCATCGTCTCCACCTCCCCCACGAGCTCCTGCAGCCGACGGCTCACCTCCCGCCCGCGCGTGGAGGGCACGATGCAGTAGGAGCACGCGCAGTTGCAGCCCACGCTGATCTGCAGCCAGCCCTGAAACGGGCGCTCGCGCCGCGCAGGGAGATGCCCGGTGAAGCCCTCGAACTCGAAGTAGCCCTGCGCCGTCAGCGAGTCGCTCGTCAGGAACTCCGCCAGCTTGTGGACCTGGCCCGGCCCAAACGCCACGTCCACGAAGGGGAAGCGCTCGAAGACCTCGTCCTTGAGCGACTGCGCCCAGCACCCACCCACGCCGATCACGCGCTCCGGGTTCTCGCCCTTCAGTCTTTTGGCCTCTCCCAGGTGGGCGATGAAGCGACTGTCCGCCGTCTCGCGGATCGAGCACGTGTTGAAGAGGATCAGGTCCGCCTCGCTGCGCTCCGCAGCCTCGCCGTAGCCGAGGGACTCGAGCATCCCCTTCATCCGCTCCGAGTCGTGCTCGTTCATCTGACAGCCGAACGTCGTCAGGTGGTAGCGCTTCATCGGCACAGGGTATCCGGCAGGTTGCAACGACCGAGGAGCAGGGCATCCGTGCCCTGTCCACGATCCGCCAAGCGGCGGCGCTGAACGCCCTCTCCCCAGTTCGGTCAGCGCCTCATGCCGCGTGGCTAGCGGCCAGTCATCCCCTCACATGATGACCGTCGCAGTTTTTAGGCTGGTCCGCCTCTTTATTCCATCCTCGAGGATCGGCTCCTTAGGGGATCGTGGACCAAGCGGAGCGCGGACGCAGAGAGCGTGGCGTGCTTTGCACGCGAGCGACCGAGGACAAAGCTCCGCGCCGCATCCACGGTTCCCTAAGCGGCGGCTACCGCGGGTTCGCTCACAATCGGCGCCGGCACATCCTTGTCGCGGTCGATCGGCGTCACCAGATCCTTGCCGAGGTTCAGCACCGCGTAGATCTTGTCTTCGATCTCCTTGGCCACCGCCGGGTTGGCGTCGAGGTGGGCCTTGGCGTTGCCGCGGCCCTGGCCCAGGCGGTCGTTGCCGTAGGAGAAGAACGAGCCCGACTTGGAGACGATGTTGTGCTCCAGCCCGAGGTCGATCAGGCAGCCCGAGGTCGAGATGCCCTTGCCGAACTCGATGTCGAACTCGGCCTGGCGGAACGGGGCCGCGACCTTGTTCTTGACGACCTTGACGCGCACACGGTTGCCGACGGCCTCGGTTCCGTCCTTGAGCGTCTCGATGCGCCTGATGTCCAGGCGCTGGGAGGCGTAGAACTTCAGCGCGCGACCGCCGGGCTGGGTCTCCGGCGAGCCGAACATGACGCCGACCTTTTCGCGGATCTGGTTGGTGAGGACGCAGAGCGTCTGCGTGCGGTTGAGGTTTCCCGCGAGCTTGCGCATCGCCTGGGACATCATCCGCGCCTGAGCGCCCACGGTCTGGTCGCCCATCTGCCCCTCGAGCTCCACGCGCGGGGTCAGCGCGGCGACCGAGTCGATCGCGACCACGTCCACCGCACCGGAGCGCACGAGCATGTCGGCGATCTCGAGCGCCTGCTCGCCGTAGTCGGGCTGGGAGACGAGCAGCTCGTCGATGTCGACGCCGATCTCCTTCGCGTACAGCGGGTCCATCGCGTGCTCGGCGTCGATGAACGCGCACACTCCGCCGAGCTGCTGCGCCTCGGCGAGGATGTGGTAGATGAGCGTCGTCTTGCCCGAGGACTCAGGGCCGTAGATCTCGACGATCCGCCCGCGCGGCACGCCGCCGATCCCGAGCGCGAGATCGAGCGAGAGCGCTCCGGTCGGGATCACGTCGCAGCGCACCTGCGCGCCCTCGTCGCCCATGCGCATGACCGAGCCCTTGCCGAACTCGCGCTCGATCTGGGTGAGCGCGCCCTGCAGAGCGGCGTCGCGCGCCTTCGCTGCCTTCTCCTGATCGGTCACGGGCATCGTCTTACTCCTCCGGTTCGCAGTTGGAGAGAGGAAGGTAGAGCCCGCTTCGGACGGAACAGTTGTTCGTATTGCGCGACCTTCGTCCACGGAGTCCCGGTGCGCTCGCCCCCGTGGACGCCCGCGACGATGACTCACATGCAGCCCTCCCCTCGATCCACACCCGGAGATCCAGTTGTCGATGAGCCACTCCACCCGTCCCGTCCTGCGCTTCGCGCTCGCGTTGGCGGCGCTTGGGCTCCTCTCGGCGCTGCTGCTGCTCCCGTCGCCGATCCCGGCGCAGGCCAAGAGCTCGAACTGCTCCTCGGGCTCCCACGCCGGCCATGCCGGCAGCGCGTGCCCCAAGCCGACCCATGGGGGCGCCACCCACAGCCGCACGGGCAAGCGCCACCATCACGCCAAGCACCCGGCACACAAGCCGAAGCACGCCAGCAAGCCGCCGGCCTCGGCACTGTGCGAAGACGGCAGCAGGGCGCTCGCCGTGGCCGGCTCGTTCGTCTGCGCAGACGGCTCCGAACCGGCCTGCGAAGACGGCGCCACCCCCCTGATCCATGGCGCGGCGCTCCTCTGCCCGGCGGCCGCCGAAGAGAGCTCGAGCTCCGGCGCACAGGAATGCGAAGCCGAAGGCGGCTGCGGCCTCGACTTCGAAGGCCCCTCCGGCGAAGAAGCGCCCTGCACGAGCTGCCAAGCGCCCGCGAGCGCCGTACCAGAAGGCTGAGCACCCCGCCGCCCCTCAGTCTCCCGGTGCGAGATCGCAGCTCGCCACGGTCTCATAGCTGGCCCCCGCGGGCGCGAGCCAGGAGCGGTAGAGGGCGAGCCTCTGCGGCCTGAAGCGCAGCCGCGGCGTGGGCGGCAGCGGCTGATCCGCAGCCGGCCAGCGTGTCTCGGCGCGCATCCGCGCCACGGTCACGTGCGCGCGGAAGCCGCGCCGCTCGGCGGGCTCCCACCCGCTCGCCTCGGAGAGGATGCGGACGGTTTGCGCCTGCAGGCGTGCGAGCGCGCCGCTGGGATCGCGGATCTCGACGGCGAGCGCGCGCGGGCGGCGCGGCGGCAGCAGCAGCGGAGCCCCCACCGACAGCTCACCCACAGGCGCGGCGCACTCCGCCAGCGCGGCCGCGAGACCCTCGATCTCGCCCACCGGGCGGGCGCCCAGGAAGCACACGGTCAGATGCAGCGAGTCGGCTTCCAGCGGGCGGATCCCCGAGTGCGAGGAGTCATCCCGACGACCACCGCGCGCCGATCGCACGACGCCGGCCACGAGACGGGCCCAGGAGGCAAGCTCCGCGCACACCTGGAGCGGCGGATCGACCGCCACGAACAACCGCGCTGTGGCACCGTGTGGCACAGCCGCTCATGCGTCGGCGAGCGCGCGGCGCACGAGGTGCATGGCGACGGTCGTCGAGCGATCGCGCACGTCGGCGCGTCCGCCCGGCAGGTTGACCGAGCGCGTGATCGGCTCCTGCTCCTCCAGCACGACGCTGATCCAGACCAGGCCCACGGGCTTCTCCTCGCTGCCGCCGCCCGGCCCCGCCACACCCGTGATCCCGACGCCGACGTCTGCGCCCGCGCGCGCGCGGGCGCCACGGGCGAGCGCCTCGGCCACCTGCGAGGAGACCGCACCGTGGGTCTCGATCAGCTCGAGGGACACGTCGGCCAGCGCGACCTTGACCTCGTTGGCGTAGGCGACGATCGCGCCCCTGACGTAGTCGGATGAGCCGGGGAGCTCCGTCAGCCGGGCGGCCAGCAGCCCCCCGGTACACGACTCGGCGGTCGCGATCGTCCAGCTGCGTTCACGCAGGAGCGCGGCCACCTGCTGATCGACTGTGCTCCCGTCCTCGGAGAAGAGCGTGTCGGCGTGGCGGGACTCGACCACCGCCGCAAAGGCCGCATACACCTCGGCCGCGTCGGGCTCGTAGCGCGCCACGATCTCGACCTCGCCCCGTTTCAGGCAGGTCGTGACCTCGATCCGACCGAGCTCCACGCCCTCGCGTTCGGCCACGCGCAGCGTCTCGGCGATCTCGGACTCGGGGATGCCGAACAGGCGCATCGTGCGTTGCTCATAGACGGTCGCGTCACGCAGTGCCGCGCGCAGTGCGTCCGTCTGGGCGGCCGTCTGCCACATCGGCTGCAGCTCGCGCGGTGGCCCGGGCAGGACGACGATCGTGGGGCCACGGCGCGACTGCGGCGGCCCCACGACCAGGCCGGGGGCGGTGCCGACGGGCTCGAGCACGGTTGCGCCGCGGGGAACCGTGGCCTGCTTGCGGTTGGCCCGCGCGATCGCCTCGGGGTCGATGTTGGGCCAGCGTTTCATCAATGGCGCCACGATCGCGGCGATCCGCCCGGATAGCGCCTCGTCGAGCTCCATCGGACGTTCCTGGAAGCCCCCGACCACCTCCGCGGTCAGGTCGTCGGCGGTGGGGCCGAGACCGCCGCTCGTCACGACCACGTCCAAGCCCTGCTCGGCCATGAACGCCAGCGCGGCGCGCATGTCCTCGGGACGGTCGCCCACAATCGCCGTGTAGGCGAGATCGACGCCCAGCTCGCGGAGCCGTTCGGCCAGCCACGGACCGTTGCGGTCGCTGACCCTGCCGGTCAGCACCTCGGTGCCGGTGACGACGATGCCTGCGCGGGTGCTCACGGCCGGCTCACTTGCAGGTCGGCAGCTGGGCGGCGGCGAGCGGCTGGCGGCCGTGCGCCTTGGTGATCGAGTAGCCGATCGCCTGGCTCGAGGGCGCCACGGTACGGGGCGTGCCGTCGATGAACATCGTCACGGAGCTGTTGCCGAGCGTGATCTCGAAGCGCCTTGCGTGGTACGTGGGCGTGCTTTCACCGGCCGGCAGGTCGGTGCCCGGGATCAGCTTGCGTCCGTTGTCGCCGATCAGGCACACGTACACGAGCGCGCTGGGCTTCAGCGACAGGGCGACGAGCGAGGACGAGGAGGAGCTCGTGCGCGGCTTGGTGGCGCCCGGATGCCGTTTGACTGTGTGCTTGGGCTTGCTGGTACCGGCAGCGGTGCTCGTCGTGTGGTTGGACGAGGAGCCTCCGCCGCTGACGAGCGCGATCACCAGCGCGACGATGATCAGGCCGATCACGCCCACCGCCACCATGTACCCACGCGACGGGCCACTCGGCTTCGTGCGCCTGCGCTGGCGCTGGGGCGTGGAGACGATCGGCTCGAGCATCGCGTCGCTGGGACGCTCGTGGTGCAGGCGGTACTCCTCGACCATGGACTTGCCGTCGAGCCCGAGCGCCTCCGCATAGGTGCGCAGGAAGCTCTTGACGAAGGTCGGCCCGGGGAGCAGCCCCCACTCTTCGTTCTCCAGCGCGCGCAGGTACTTCGCACGGATCTTCGTCGTCGCCTCGATCTCCGAGACGTCTATGCGCGCGCGCATACGCGCCTCGCGTAGCGTTGCTCCGATCTCGGGCATCTGTGCCAGAGGCTAGTCGCTGATGGTCGAAGCGGACTTGGCGGGTGATTCCAGGGCCGCCAGCACCCTCGGGAGGTCAGCCTCGGTGACCAGCACCTGCCTCGGCTTGGACCCCTCGTAGCCCGAGATCACCCCTCTGCGCTCGAGCATGTCGATCATCCGGCCGGCCCGTGTGTAGCCGAGTCGCAGGCGGCGCTGGAGCATCGAGGTGGAGGCGGTCTGCATTTCGGCGACCAGGCGGATCGCGTCCGTCAGCAGCGGATCCTCGTCCGGATCGAACTCGTCGGGGCCGCTCTCCGGCGTCTCGGGCTCGACCTGCTCGAGCAGCTCCTCGCGCAGCTCGGGCTCGCCCTGGCGACGCCACAGATCGGTCAGCTTGGCGATCTGGGCCTCGTCGATGTAGGCGCCCTGGATGCGCTGCAGGCGCGAGCTGCCGACCGGGCTGAAGAGCATGTCGCCCTGGCCGAGCAGCGACTCGGCGCCGTTGTGGTCGAGGATCACGCGCGAGTCCGTCTGGGATGAGACCGCAAAGGCGATCCGTGAGGGGACGTTGGCCTTGATCATGCCGGTGATCACGTCCACGCGCGGGCTCTGGGTGGCTAGCACGAGGTGGATGCCGACCGCCCTGGCCTTCTGGGCGAGGCGGATGATCGAGTCCTCCACGTCGGCCGGGGCGACCATCATCAGGTCGGCGAGCTCGTCGATCACGCAGAGGATGTAGGGCAATGGCGCTTCGCCGCGCTTGGCGCGGGATTTGTTGAGCTCGATCAGGCTGCGGGTGCGCGCGAGCGACATGATCCCGTAGCGCTGCTCCATCTCCTTGACGAGGTTCTGCAGCGCGTTGGCGGCCATCCGTGGGCTCGTGATGACGGGTGTGAGCAGGTGCGGGATCGACTCATAGTGGTTGAGCTCCACCTGCTTGGGGTCCACGAGCACGAGCCTCACGTCGTGCGGGGTGGCTCGCAGCAGGACGCTCGCGAGCATCGCGTTGATCGCACCGGACTTGCCGGCGCCGGTGGTGCCGGCCACGAGCAGGTGGGGCATCTTGGCGAGATCGGCGCCGATCGCCTTGCCGGCGACGTCCTTGCCGAGCCAGACCGTCAGCGGCGACCAGTCCTTGGGCGGCTCCTGGAAGACGTCGCCGAGGCGGACCATGCGCCGGTGGGCGTTCGGCACCTCCACTCCGACCGCCTGCTTGCCGGGTATCGGCGCGAGGATGCGAATGTCGGTGGCCGCGAGCGCGTAGGCGAGATCGTCCTTGAGCTGGGCCACCTTGCCGACCTTGATCCCGGGCGCCAGCCGCAGCTCATAGCGGGTGATGTGCGGGCCGGCGACAGTGCCGATGACCTTCGCCTGCACGCCGAAGTGCCCGAGGGCCTCGACCAGGCTCGTTGCCGTGCGCTCCTGCCCGGCGGTGTCGGGGCGCGTCTGCTCGGTGGTCGAGCGCGTCAGCAGCTTGGACGCGTCCGGACGCTCCCAGACGAAGTCCGGGTCGTCGGTGACCGCACCGCGCAGCCTGCCCTGGGGCGTGAGGTCGGCCGGATCGGCGTGGGCCACGCCGGCGATCTGCTCCTCTTCCTCCTCGCCGGCCTCCTCACCCGCGCCGGAATCGCCCTCGGCGCTCGGCTCTGCGGCGTCGTGGTCCTCGGCACCCCAGGCGGGTCGCGCCTCGGGTGTCTCCTCGGCTGCCTCCTCGGCCTCGGCATCGCGCCAGTCGTGTGCGGGCGCCTCCACGTGGGTGGCGCGGACGATCAGCTCGCTGTCGGGCTCGGGTGGACGCAGCGGGAAGGAGCCCTCGTCCTCGGGAATGCGGGGCGCCGCGGGCATGCTCTCCGGACGCTGGCCGAGGCTGCGCATCATCTTGGTGGTGTCAATCAGGCCGGTGCCGGTGGCGCGCAGGACGCCCGCAAGCGAGGCGCCGGTCACGAGGATCACGCCGGTGATCAGCAGGAAGACCACGAGGATGTTCACCCCCACGCTCTGGATCAGGCGGTGGGCGAGCTCGTACAGCGCCTGGCCCACCACGCCGCCGTGGCTCTGCAGGTGCGAGGAGAGCCACGCGTGGGTGTCGCGCCCGGGGCTCGAGCTGAGGCCGAGCGTGCCGGCCGCGAGCGCCAGCGTGACCGAGGCGAACAGGCAGATCGATCCGGTGCGCAGCGGCCGCACGGCCGGGAGCACGAGGCGCAGCAGCAGCACCCCACCTCCGATCACGAGCGCGACAGGCGCGAGCACGCGCGCGCGTCCGAGCGTCCATCCGAGCGCAAGCGCAACGCCATGGCCGGCGCGGCCGCCGTTCCAGCCGCCGTAGAGGACGAAGCCCATGAAGATTCCGACCGCCACGAGCGCAAGGCCGAGGACGTCGCGCTGGCGCTGGTCGAGGACGGGCAGCCTGAAGGGCACTGGCAGACCCGGCGCACCAGCGGAGAAGATCGATCCGGATCCGCGTCCGCGGCGCTTGGCGTTGCGGCGCGCGCGCGCGCGCGACGCGGGCTTGCGGGCGGCGGGTTTCCGGGCAGGGGCGCGTTTGCGCGTGGCAGCCATCCCGCGCAACTTCGACGCCGGGGCCCCGGAACCTGCCTGGGAGCCTTACCATCGCTTTACACCCGGCAGTTACATAAAGACCATGAATGACTTCTCCCGCGCCCCGCGCGTCCTCGTGGTCGAGGACGACGAGGACATCGCCCAGGCCCTTCAGCGCTCACTGCGCATGGAGGGGTATGACGTGCGCACGGCCGCCGACGGTCAGGAGGCGCTCGAGCAGGGCCGCGGGTTCGCCCCGGATCTGGTGATCCTCGATCTCGGCCTACCCAAGCTCGACGGCGTCGAGGTCGCGCGGGCGTTGCGCGCGGATGACGACGTTCCGATCCTGATCTTGACCGCGCGCGACGCGCTCGAGTCGCGCGTCGAGGGCCTGGACGCCGGCGCCGACGATTACCTGGTGAAGCCCTTCGAGCGCCAGGAGCTGCTGGCGCGGATGCGGGCACTGCTGCGCCGGCGCCCGCCGCGCGGCTCGGCCCCGCTGCGCGTGGGCGACCTGACGCTCAACGCCGACACCCACGAGGTGGCGCGCGGCGTGCGCGCGATCGAGCTCACCCAACGCGAGTTCGAGCTGCTCGAGTACCTGATGCGGAACGAGCGCATCGTGATCTCGCGCCAGCGTCTGCTCGACGAGGTCTGGGGCTATGACCCGTTCTCGACGACCAACACGATCGAGGTGTTCGTCTCCAACCTGCGCCGCAAGCTGGAGGCCGACGGCGACGAGCGGCTGCTGCACACGATCCGGGGAGCCGGCTACGTCCTTCGCGCGTAGCCTGACCGAGCCCCTCCAGCGCATGAGCGCGCGGCTGTCGGCGAGCTTCGACAGGCTTCCGATCCGCGTGCGCCTGGCGAGCGTCTCGGCCCTTTTGACGTTTGTGATCCTGTGCGCCTTCGCCGTCGCGATCGGCTCGCTGACGGTGCACCGCATCCGCAACGACTTCAACCGCCAGGTGCAGGACACCGCGATCCAGCTGCCCTCCGAGCTGCACATCACCTGGGTTCCCTTCACGATCGAACCGCAGCTGAGCGACTTCGCCTCCGACGGGAACCACGCGGTCATCAAGATCCTGACGCTCGGCGGCAGGATCGTGGCGCAGTCGCCCGCTGGCACTCCCCCGCTCGGCGCACCGCAGCTGAGCGCGCACACGATCCATGGCTACCGGGTGGTCAGCCGCCCGGTGGTGGTCTTCGAGGACGGCTCGCGCGAGGGCGAGCTGATCATCCAGTACGGGCGCCGGGTCTCCGACACCGAGGCGACGGTCAAGCGCGTGGAGCTCTTGCTGCTGCTGGGCGTGCTCATCGGCACGGGCTTCGCGCTGCTGGCCGGAATGGCGATCGCGCGGCGCGCGATGAGACCGATCGCCCAGCTCACCTCGACCGCAGCCGAGATCGCCCGCACCCGCGACCCCTCGCGACGGGTGCCCCAGTCCGAGGCCGACGACGAGGTCTCAGAGCTCGCGCGCACGCTGGAGGGAATGCTGCGCGAGCTCGACGCCGCGCGTAGCGAGACCGAGTCGATGCTGGCCCGCCAGCGCCGGTTCGTGGCCGATGCCTCGCACGAGCTGCGCACGCCGCTGACGAGCGTGCTCGCCAACCTCGAGCTGCTCGCCGAGTCCCTGCATGGCGACCAGGGCGAGGCGGCGCGCTCGGCGCTGCGCTCATCCCAGCGCATGCGCCGCCTGGTGGCCGACCTGCTGCTGCTGGCGCGCACCGACGCCGCCCGCGTGGTCGCGCGCGAGCCGTGCGACCTGGCCAAGATCGTGGTCGAGGCGGCGGGCGAGCTCGGGCCGGTGAGTGGCGCCCACGAGATCTCGCTGGACGTCCAGCCTGCGATCGTGGAGGGCGCGCGCGATGAGCTGCACCGTCTCGTGATCAACCTGATCGAGAACGCCCTGCGCCACACCCCACCGGGCACCGAGATCCGCATCTCCACGACGACGAGCCCCGACGGACAGGTGCAGCTGGTGGTCGAGGACGACGGCCCCGGGGTTCCGCAGGAGCTCCAGTCGACGCTGTTCGAGCGCTTCGTGCGCGGAGCGGGCGACCGCGGCGGCTCCTTCGGCCTGGGCCTGGCGATCGTGTACGCGGTCGCCGTCTCGCATGGCGGCGGCGTCACACTCGAGCCCCGCCCCGATCACAGCGGCGCCCGTTTCGTCGTGCGCCTGCCCGCCTACTCAGACCTCGACGACGACCGGCAGGACCATCGGCCGGCGCTTGAGACGGTCATAGACTAGCTTCGCGAGATCGTCGTGCAGGACCTGTTGGAGCAGGTCCACCTCGCGGATCTCCTCACGCGCGGCCCGCCGCAGCGAGGTGTCGACGGTCGAGCGGATCTCCTCGAGCAGCTCGTCGGCCTCGTCGAGAAACGGCACTCCGCGGAAGATCACCTCGGGGTCTGCCACCTGGCTGCCGTCCTGCTCGGCGATCGTGACCACGACGATGAAGATCCCGTCGGCCGAGAGCATGCGCCGGTCGCGCAGGGCGACGTCGGCCATGTCGCCGATCTCGACGCCGTCCACGAAGATCATGCCCGACTCCTCGTGCTCGCCGAAGCCGGCGCCGCGTTCGGTGATGTCCAGCGGCAGCCCGTTCTCGCCCTGGAAGATGTCCTCGGGCGCCACCCCAACCGCTTCGGCGAGCTGAGCATGCAGGCGCAGGCGCTTGAAGTCCCCGTGGAAGGGCATCACGTAGCGGGGCTTGACGAGGTTCAGCATCAGCTTGACCTCCTCGGCGTAGCCGTGGCCGGAAGCGTGCACCGGCGCCTCGCGCGGGGTGATCACGTCACATCCGATGTGGTAGAGCCGATCGATCGTCTCGTTGACGGCGCGCTCGTTGCCGGGGATCGGAGTCGCGGAGAAGACGACCGTGTCACCGCTCTTGAGCTGCACCTGGGGGTGGTCGCGGTAGGCCATCCGCCGCAGGGCCGAGAGCGGCTCGCCCTGGGAGCCGGTGGAGATGATCACGACGCGCTCGTCGGGGAAGTCGCCGATCTCCCGGGGCCCCACGAGCAGGCCGTCGGGGACCTCGATGTGTCCGAGGTTGCGTCCGATGCCGACGTTCTTGCGCATCGAGCGTCCCACCAGCGCAACCTTGCGCCCGAGTGCGTGGGCGGCGTCGACGACCTGCTGGACGCGATGGATGTTGGAGGCGAAGCTGGTGACGACGATCCGCCCCTCGCAGCGCGCGAAGACCTCCTCGAGGTGCGGGCCCACGACGGACTCCGACGGGGAGAAGCCGGGACGGTCGACGTTGGTGGAGTCGCCGCACAGCAGCAGCACGCCTTCGCGCCCGAGCTCGGCCAAGCGCGAGACGTCCGCGGGCGGCCCGTCGACGGGCGTCTGGTCGAACTTGTAATCGCCGGTGATGAGCACCGTGCCGAGATCGGTGCCGAGGGCCACGGCGCTGGCGTCGGGGATCGAGTGGGTCATGTGCACCAGCTCGAGCGAGAAGGGACCGAGCTCGAGGGTTTCGCCGGGATCGATCTCGTTGAGCTCGACGTCGCGCAGCTTGTGCTCGTCGAGCTTGGAGCGTGCCATCGCGATCGTGAGCGCGCCGCCGTAGACGGGCGCGCCCAGGCGGTCGCCGAGGTCGCGCAGGACCCATGGCAGGGCGCCGAGGTGGTCCTCGTGGCCGTGCGTGATCACGATCGCCTCGATGTCCTCGGCGCGTTCGCGCAGATAGGAGAAGTCGGGTAGGACGAGGTCGATGCCGACCATCTCGGGAGTCGGGAAGCGCAGCCCGACGTCGACGACGACGATCCGTCCGTCCTGCTCGACGACGGTCATGTTCTTGCCGATCTCTCCCAGCCCTCCGAGGGGCAGGACGCGCAGGGACGAGCTCACGCGGTGGCGCTCGCTGGCCGATCTTCGATCGGTAGGCCGTGGCGTTCGAGCATCGCGCGCACGGCAGCCGTCTCGTCCTCGGTGGCCGCGACGAGCGGCAGGCGCAGGCCGCCGACATCGTGGCCCAGCAGATTCAGGGCGGCCTTGGTGCACGTCGGGTTGGAGGTCAGGAAGAGCGTCTCGTAGACGTCGCGCAGCGAGGCGTCGATCTCGGCTCGCCGCTCGGGTTCCTCGACCATCTGGCGCATCTCGTTTCCAACGATGTGGCTGGCCACGGAGATCACGCCGGCACCCCCCAGCTCCAGGGCGCGCAGGAAGGTCGCGTCGTCGCCCGCATAGAGATCGAGGCCATCGATCGGCTGGAGCTCCTGGGCGTTTGCCTGCTTGACCCCCGTCACACCCTCGATCTGGGCGAGCTCAGCGAGCAGGTCGGGGCCGATGTTGGTGCCGGTGCGGGCAGGGATGTTGTAGAGCAGGATCGGCTTGTCCGTGGCGGCCGCCACGGCTTCATAGTGGCGCTTGAGCCCCAGGCGGCTCGGCTTGTTGTAGTAGGGCGTCACCGACAGCATCGCGTCGGCTCCGAGCTCGCTCGCGCGTTCGGTCAGGTGAACGGCCTGGCGGGTGTCGTTGGTGCCGGTTCCGGCGATGATCGTCTTGCCCGCGGGGCGCTCGGCCACGGCCAGCTCGATCAGGCCGAGCTGCTCGGCCTCGGTGAGCGTCGAGGCCTCGCCGGTGGTGCCGGCCACGACGAACCCGTCCGAGCCGTTCTCGGCGAGGTGGCGCATCAGCGCCACGAAGGACTCCTCGTTGACGGCCCCGCTCTCGTCGAAGGGCGTGACCATCGCCGTCAGGATCGTTCCGAGGGGGCTCATCGGCTGCAGTATCTCACGCGCATGCCGATTCAGAAGAGCACATTCTCGAGCCCCACCACGGGCGATTCCGTGAGAGTGGGGACCGCCCGCACGGCCAACAGGACGCCCGGCATGAACGACTCGCGGCTGATCGTGTCATGGCGAATCGTGAGCGTCTGGCCGAGATCGCCGAGGATGACCTCCTGGCTCGCGACGAAGCCGGGCAGGCGCACAGAGTGGATCGGCGGCGCAGCGCGGCCGTTGGCCGCGGCCATCAGCTCGGCTGTGCGCGCGGCGGTGCCGCTGGGAGCATCGAGCTTGGCGTCGTGGTGCAGCTCGATGATCTCGGCCTTCTCCATGTGCTTGGCGGCCTCGGCGGCGAAGCGCATCATCAGCACGGCGCCGATGGCGAAGTTGGGCGCGATCAGGACATTCGCCTGTGGCCGTCCCTCGGCCGTGTGCGCCTGCTTCAGCGGCGCGGGATCGAAGCCGGTGGTGCCAATCACGACGTGCACACCGGCACGGACGCACGCGAGCGCGTTGCCGAGCGCGGTATCGGGACGCGTGAAGTCAACGACCACCTCGGCGTCGGGCAGGACGTCCTCGAGGCTCCTCTGGAGCACTGGATCGGCACGCCCCACGAGCTCCATGTCGGCGGCCCGTTCCACCGCCTCGCAGACGGTCTGTCCCATGCGCCCGGCCGCGCCGGCGACCGCCACCCTGATCATCGCGCCGCCCCGCCCACGCCCGCATGCGCCTCCGTAGGCGTCCCGAGCGGCTCGATCGCCTCGCGGAAGCGCTCCTCGTCGGGACCCACGCCCGCGACCGAGAGGGCGCTGGGCGCGAACAGCTCGACCGCCAGCTCGCGAACCTGCTCGATGCTCACGGAGTCGATCCGCTCGATCATCTCGTCGACCGAGAGGATCGGCAGCTCGTTGAGCACAGAGGTGCCGAGCCGCCCCATGCGCGCGCCGGTGGACTCCAGGCCGAGGACCACGCGGCCCTTGAGGTTCTCGCGCGAGCGCACGAGCTCCTCCTCGCTGGCGGGATCCTCGACGCAGCGCTCGAGCTCGGCCGTGACGACGGCGAGCGCCTCGGCGAGGTTCTCGGGACGCGTGCCGAGGTACAGCCCGACCTCGCCCGTGTGGGCGTAGAGGTTCGAGTAGGAGAAGACCGAGTAGGCAAGGCCCCTGCGCTCCCTGACCTCCTGGAAGAGGCGTGAGGAGGAGGTCCCGCCGAGCACCCCTTCGAGGACCCGCAACGCGAAGCGCCGCTCGTCCTCGCGCGCGATCCCGGCGCCGCCAAGGCACACGTGGTACTGCTCGGTGTCTTTCTGCAGGAAGCGCACACGGGGAGCGAAGTCCGGCCTCGCCGAGAAGCCACCCAGGCTGCTCGCCGGCGCATCGGGGCTCACGCCGTTGCCCGCCGCGCGTGCGGCCTCGACCGCGCGGGCCATCTCCACGAGGGCGTCGTGCTCGATCGAGCCGGCGGCTGCGATCACGATGCTCGCCGGCCGGTAGCGCTCGGCGTGGAAGGAGGCTAGCTGCTCGCGCGTGACGGCCCCCACGACCTCGGCCGTGCCGATGATCGCGCGCCCCAGCGGGTGCGATCCGAAGATGGCCTTGCCGAGCACGTCGAAGACCCGGTCCTGAGGATCGTCTTCGTACATCGCGATCTCCTCGAGCACGACCTCGCGCTCGGCCTCGAGCTCGCCGAAGCGCGGGTGCCACACCATGTCGCTCATCACGTCGAAGGCATGGTCGAGATGGCGGTCGAGCACGCGCGTGTAGAGCGAGGTCGCTTCCTTGTCGGTGCCCGCGTTGACCTCGGCGCCCATGGCGTCGAAGATCTGGTCGATCTCCTCCGAGCCGTAGCGGGCGGTCCCGCGGAAGAGCATGTGCTCGAGCAGGTGCGAGATCCCCGCCTGGCCGGGCAGCTCGGAGGTGGAGCCGGTGGCGATCCAGAATCCGAGCGCCACCGAGCGCACGCTTGGCACGCGCTCGGTGACGACCCGGACGCCAGAGTCCAGGGTGCTTATGCGGTGCTCGTCCGTCAAGACGGCACGATGCTCAGCTTCAATCGCGGTCACGCCCGTGGCGGGGGCGGCCCGAGCCGCGCTCGCCGCTGCGGCGCGGTCCACGCTCGGAGCGCTCGCGCCCGTTGCGTGCGCCACCATCGCGCGGTCCACGGCTGCCACCGCCTCCGCCGCCGCCGGTGCCGACGCCTGCGAGCTCCTCGACGGACTTGCCGGCGATGTCGGGATCCTCTGCGAGGCGCAGGCCGATGCGCCCACGCTCGCGGTCGACCTCGACCACGCGGACGTTGATCTCATCGCCCTTGTTGAGGACGTCCTCGACGCTCTCGACGCGCTCGCCGGGGGAGACGTTGGAGATGTGCAGCAGGCCGTCGGTGCCCTTGGCGAGCTCGATGAACGCGCCGAAGGTCGTCGTCTTCACGACCTTGCCGACGTATTCGTCGCCGACCTCGACCTCCTTCATCATCATCCGCACGCGCTCAACGAGCGCGTCGCCCTGCTCGCCGTTGGCCGAGTAGATCAGCACCTGGCCGTCGTCGTTGACGTCGATCTGGGAGTCGAACTCCTCGGAGAGACCCCTGATCGTTTCGCCGCCCTTGCCGATCAAGAGGCCGATCTGGGACGGGTCGATCTGGATCGTCTGTATGCGAGGCGCGAACTGGCTGAGCTGCTCGCGCGGCGTGCCGATGACGTCGGCCATCTTGCCGAGGATGAACGTGCGGGCCTCTTTGGCCTGGGCGAGCGCGTCGCGCAGGATGTCGAACGTGACGCCCGTGATCTTGATGTCCATCTGCAGCGCCGTGATCCCGCGCTCGGTGCCCGCGACCTTGAAGTCCATGTCTCCGAGGTGATCCTCGACGCCGGCGATGTCGGTCAGGACGATGTAGTCCTCGCCCTCCTTGATCAGGCCCATCGCGATACCGGCCACGGGGCGCTTGATCGGCACCCCGGCGTCCATCAGCGACAGCGAGGAGCCACACACGGAGGCCATCGAGGAGGAGCCGTTGGACTCGAGGATGTCCGAGACCACGCGGATCGAGTAGGGGAACTCCTCGATCGAGGGCACCATCGGCGCGAGCGCCCGCTCGGCGAGCGCGCCGTGGCCGATGTCACGGCGCTTGACGCCACCCATGCGACCGGCCTCCCCGACCGAGAAGGGCGGGAAGTTGTAGTGGTGCCAGTAGTACTTTTTCGTTTCCAGCCCGAGCGTGTCGATGCGCATCTCCTCCTTGAGGGTGCCCATCGCGACGACGCTCAGCGCCTGGGTCTGCCCACGCGTGAACAGCGCCGAGCCGTGGGTCCTGGGAGTGACGCCGACCTCGATCGAGATGTCGCGGATCTCGTCCTCGGCGCGGCCGTCTGGGCGCTTCTTGTGCACGGCGATGCGCTCGCGGATGATCGACTTCTCGAGCTTGTCGAATGCGAGCTGAACGGCCGCGCGGCGCTCCTTGGCGGCGAGCAGTTCGTGTTCAGAGGCTGCCTCGGGCGGCGCCGGGGCGTAGTGCTCGAGGATCGCCGCCTCCGCCTCCTTGGTCGCGTCCTGGCGCTCGAGCTTGTCCTCCACCTGGGTGGCGGCGTCGAGGGCCGCGCCGTGCGAGGAGCGGATCTCCTGCAGGAGCTGCTCGTCGACCGCGATCGTCTCGAAGACTTTCTTCTCCTTGCCGACTTTGGCGGCCAGGTCGCGCTGCAGCGCGCACAGCTTCTTGATCGCCGCGTGGGCGATGTCGAGAGCGTCGAGGATCTCGGCCTCGGGGATCTCGTTGGCGCCCGCCTCGACCATCAGGATGGCCTCCTCGGTGCCCGCGACGATCAGGTCGAGGTCCGAGCCGCCGTCCTCATTATCGACTGGGGCTCCAAGCAAGTCCTCCTCGGAGGGGTTGACGACGAAGTTGCCGTCGATCTTGCCGATCCGCACGGCGCCGACGGGCGTCGGCAGCGGGATGTCGGAGATCATCAGCGCAGCCGAGGCGCCGTTCATCGCGAGGATGTCGTAGGGGTGGACGTGGTCGATCGAGAGCGGGATCGCCACGAGCTGGGTGTCGTAGCGCCATTCCTTGGGGAACAGCGGACGGATCGGGCGATCGATCATGCGCGCGGTGAGCGTGCCCTTCTCGCCGGGGCGACCCTCGCGCTTGAAGAACGAGCCGGGGATTTTCCCGGCGGCGTACATGCGCTCCTCGACATCCACCGTCAGCGGGAGGAAGTCGACGTCGCGAAGGCTCCCCGCGACGGCTGTAGCCAGAACCATCGTGTCGCCCTGGCGGACGACGACTGCGCCGGAGGCCTGCTTGGCCATCCTGCCGGTCTCGAAGGAGATCTCGCTGCCTGCAATCTCCACGGAAACCCGCGTAACAGCATCACTACTCATATTCACTGCCTTCCTGTACCGCCCGTCGGTCGGCGGCCCGTTTCTTTTTTATTCTCCGAACGCACGGAGCTTAGCGGACACGTGCCCATCGGCAAGGGTCGCGGTGAGGGGTGCCTCGCAGCGCCGCTCAGGTGCTCGGCGCGGGCGTCCCTGCGGGCAGGACGGACGCCTCGGCTACTTGCGCAGGCCGAGCTCTTTGATCAGCGCGCGGTAGCCCTCGAGGTCGCGGCGCTGCAGGTAGTCCAGGAAGCGGCGCCGTTTACCGACGAGCATCAACAGGCCGCGGCGCGAGTGGTGGTCTTTGCCCTGCTCGCGCAGGTGCTCTGTGAGGTGGTTGATGCGCTCCGTCAGCAGCGCGATCTGGACCTTGGTGGAGCCCATGTCCTGCTCGTTCGCGCCGAACTTCGCCGCGATCTCGCGCTTGCGCTCAGTGGTGATGGCTGCCATGGCCTCGGCACGGTAGCAGACGTCCGCGCTCCGGTCGGGGCGAGCCGATCGGCTCCGCTAGCCGCGACGGGCGTGCTCGGCGACCAGCTCGCGCGTGCGGGCCACGTCGCGGCGGATCTGCTCGATCAGCGACTCGGGGTCCTTGAAACGGCGCTCGCCGCGCAGGCGCGCGAGGAACTCGAGGCGCAGATCGCGCCCGTAGAGGTCGCCGTCGAAGTCGAGGACGTAGGCCTCGATCAGCTCGCCGCGGCCGGTCTCGAAGGTCGGACGCACGCCGATGCTGACAGCTGCCGGGCGCCCGTCGGCCAGGCAGGCGTAGACGCCGTGCCCGGGGCACACGAGCGTCTCGTCGGGCACGAGGTTGGCCGTGGGGAAGCCCAGCTCGCGGCCGCGGGCGTCTCCGCGGACGACCTCCCCCCGCAGTTGGAAGGTGCTGCCGAGCAGCCGGTTCGCCTCGGCCATCTCTCCGGACAGCACGAGGCCGCGGATATGGCTCGAGGAGACGATCTCGCCGTCGACCTCGAGCAGCGGATGCACGACGGTGGTGAAGCGCGCGTCGGCCGCCAGCAGCCCCGAGTCACCCTGAGCCTTGTGGCCGAAGCGAAAGTTCTCGCCGATCGACACCCGGCTGGCGCCGAGCGCACCTACGAGTACGTCGTCGACGAACTCGGCGGCCGAGCGCTGCGCGAACTCGGCGTCGAAGGGGATCACGATCAGCTCCCCCACCCCGAGCTCGGCCAGCAGCTCGGCCTTGCGCGCGAGCGTGGTCAGCAGCTTGGGAGTGTGCTGGGGCGCAACGACCGACACGGGGTGCGGCTCGAAGGTGAGCACGCTGTCAGAGCCGTCGATGACCTCGCGATGGCCGAGGTGCACGCCGTCGAAGGTCCCCACTGCGACGCTGCGCGCTGCGCTGCGCTCGACGTCGGGCAGGCGGGTGACGATCATCCTCGCAAAGCCTATTGGTCGGAGTCCCGCGCCAGCTCCAGCGCCCGCTCCAACCCGATCAACGGCGGCTCGTTCCACGGCGCTCCCCGCGGCGGGGGCGGCGAGGCGTCGCCCACCTGAAACGGCCCGATCGCGGTGCGCCTGAGCTCCAGGCAGTAGGCGTCGCCGAGATCGGCTATCAGCGAGCGCACATAGGTGCCCGAGCCGCATTCGATCTCGAAGCCCGCCCGGGGCCCGTCTTCGCCGGCCGGCGGATCGGGCTCGCGCCAGATCTGCTCGAAGCGGCGCACCGTCACGATCCGCTCGGGCATCTCGAAGCTCTCGCCGCGGCGGGCGCGGCGGTAGGCGCGCTCCCCGCCGATCTTCACAGCCGAGTGCATCGGCGGACGCTGACGGATCTCGCCGGTGGGCAGCGGCGGCGGGTCGGGCGGCACCAGGCCGGTGTGGGTGATCTCGCCCTCGGTGTCACCGGTGCTCGAACGCGCGCCAAGACGCGCCACGGTCTCATAGCGCTTGGGCAGCTCCATCATCACCTGCTGCGCTTTCGTCGCCCGGCCGACGAGCACGAGCAGCAGCCCCGTGGCGAACGGGTCGAGCGTGCCCGCGTGTCCGGTCTTGACCCCGCCGAGCGAGCGGCGGACGGCGGCCACCACGTCATGGGACGTCATCCCGGCGGGCTTGTCGATCAACAGCACTCCGTCCATCGGGCGTCCGGGCGCGTGTCCGCCGGCGCGCTCAGGCGGCCGTGACGGCCGTGTGCCCGTCGGAGGCCGGATGCAGCTGGGCGTTGATCGCGCCACGCAGGAACCCGATCAACTCGTCCTCTGCGAGCGTCGTTGAGAAGCCCGCGGCGCGGCGGTGTCCGCCGCCACCCTGGGCGCGGGCGATGACCGATACGTCGACGTCGTCGTCGGTGGCGCGCAGCGAGACTTTGTGCTGGCCCTTGCGCTCGCCGCTCGCGAGCTCGCGCACGAGCCCCGCGACCTTGGTGCCCTGCAGCGCGCGCAGCTGGTCGATGATGCCCTCTGAGTGGCTCTCCTCCGCCCCGGTCCGCTCGAAGTCCGCGGCGCTCAGGGCCACGAGCGTGAGCTCGCCGGAGTCGAAGCGCTTGACCTTCCCGAGCGCGACCGCGAGCAGGGCGAGCTTGGCCTGCGGCATGTCCTCGTAAAGGCGCCGGTTGATCGCCGGGACCTCGACCCCCGCTTCGATCAGCTCCGCCGCCATCAGGTGCGCCCGCGGGCCGGTGTTCTCGTACATGAAGCGCCCCGTGTCTGTGATCAGCCCGATGTAGAGCGCCTCGGCGATCTCACGGGTGAGGTGCAGGTCGAGGCCGTGCAGCAGGTCCCAGACGATCTCGGCCGTGCAGGAGGCGTCGGCGACGACGTGGTTGAGGGTGCCGAAGCGGGTGTTGTCGTGGTGGTGATCGACGTTGAGCAGGTGCGCGCCGTCACGCAGGACGCTGGCCGAGTTGCGGTCGATGTTGCCGCAGTCGAGGAACACCACGGTGCGCTGCCCGATGTCGCCCGGCGGCTCCTGGATCAGGCCGTCGAGGTGGAACAGGCTGTACTCGTGCGGGAGCGGCAGGTCATCGGGTGAGATGAACATGACGGTGTCCTTGCCGAGCGCGCTCAACAGGCCCTGCATCGCCACGAGCGAGCCGAGCGCGTCGCCGTCGGGGTTCTCGTGGGTGGCGAGCACGAAGCGCTCGTCCTCGCGGATGCGCGCGAGCACGAGATCCCGGGTCTTCTGAAGCGTGGCCGCGTCGCTCACGAGAGCTCCAGCTCGTCGATCAGGGCGTCCACTCGCATCGCCCGGTCGGTGGTCTCGTCGTAGATGAACTCGAGCGTGGGCGTGCGCTTGAGCCGCAGCTCGCCGGCGAGACGGCCCTGGAGGAAGCCGTGCGCGCTGCGCAGGCCCTCGAGGCTCGCCTCGCGCTCCTGCGGCTCGGAGACGCCGCCGTCGGCCCCGAGCACGCTCACGTACACACGCGCCTGGCGCAGATCTGGGCTGGTTCTGACATCGGTCACGGTTACGAATCCCACTCGAGGGTCCTTCAGATCACCTGCAACGGCATCGCCGATCACCTGACGAATCGCCTCATCAACGCGACGCATACGTCCTGTGCTCATCCTATTCCTCCAATTCCCTGCCGAACCGCTGGTCCCTGCCGAGCTGCATCGAGCGCCGGGGGCGCCGCTCAGGAGGACAGCTCGCGCTCCACCTGCCGTGTCTCGTAGGTCTCGAGCACATCGCCCTCGCGGAGATCCTGGAAGTTCGTGAGCACGATCCCGCACTCGAAGCCGCCTGCCACCTCGCGCACATCCTCGTTGAAGCGGCGCAGGCTGTCGATCGTCGTGTCGATGATGACGGTCCCCTCGCGCACCACGCGCACGCGGGCTCCGCGCGTGACTTTGCCCTCGGTGACGAACGAGCCGGCGATCGTGCCGATCCGGGAGGCTTTGAACAGCTGGCGAACCTCGGCCTGTCCGAGCGGGGTCTCGACCTCGGCGGGCTCGAGCATGCCCTGCATCGCCGCGCGCAGCTCCTCGATAGCGCGGTAGATGACCGCGTAGGAGCGGATCTCCACGCCCTCGCGGTCGGCGATCTGACGCGCGTCGCCGACCGGGCGCACGTTGAAGGCGAGGATCACGCCGTCGGAGGCCGCCGCGAGCATCACGTCGGACTCGTTGATGCCGCCAACGCCGCGATGGATGATGTTGACCTTGACCTCCTGCTGGGGGAGCTTGGCGATCTCGTCCTCGATCGCCTCGAGCGAGCCGGCGACGTCGGCCTTGACGACGAGGCCGAGCTCCTTGACGGTGCCCTCCTGGGCGAGCTTGAAGACGTCCTCGAGCGAGACCTTGCGCCCCGAGCGCCGCGCGAGGGCCTCGGTCTTGAGACGGTTGGCGCGCTCACCCGCGAGCTGGCGTGCGCGGCGCTCGTTCTCCACGACGCGCACCAGCTCGCCCGCCTCGGGTACGCCGTCGAAGCCGAGCACCTCGACCGGCTGGCCGGGCATGGCTCGTTTCATCTTCGTCCCGGTGAAGTCGTGCATGGCCCGCACGCGGCCGAAGTGCGCGCCGGCGACGAGCGCGTCGCCGACCTTCAGCGTGCCGCGCTGGATCAGGACGGTGACCACCGGTCCACGACCGGGATCGAGCTTGGACTCGATCACCGTGCCCGATGCCTCCGTCCCCGCGTTCGCCTTCAGCTCCTCGAGGTCGGTGACGACCTGGATCGTCTCCAGCAGCGTGTCGAGGCCGTCGTGGGTCTTGGCGCTGACGTCCACGAACTCGATCTCTCCGCCCCACTCGGCCGGCTGCAGGCCGTGCTGGGTCATCTCGGTGCGCACCCGCTCGGGCTGTGCGCCCTCCTTGTCGATCTTGTTGACGGCGACGATGATCGGCACTTCGGCGGCCTTGGCGTGGTCGATCGCCTCCTCGGTCTGGGGCTTGACGCCATCGTCGGCGGCGACCACGATCACCGCGAGGTCGGTCACTTTGGCGCCGCGCGCTCGCATCGCCGTGAAGGCCTCGTGGCCGGGGGTGTCAAGGAAGGTGATCTCCTTGCCGGCGTGTTTGACCTGGTAGGCGCCGATGTGCTGGGTGATCCCGCCGGCCTCCCCCGCCACGACCTCGGTCTGGCGGATGGCGTCCAGCAGCGAGGTCTTGCCGTGATCGACGTGGCCCATGATCGTGACCACGGGCGGACGTTCGATCAGGTCCTCCTCGGCATCCTCGAAGACCTGCTCGACCTCGACGTCGTCGGCGGCGTGGACGACCTCGATCTGCTTGTCGAACTCGTCGGCCAGGACCTGGATCGCATCGTCGGAGAGCGTCTGGGTCAGCGTCGCCATCTCGCCCAGGGACATCAGCTTCTTGATGACCTCGGGGACCGCCACGCCGAGGTACTCGGCGATGTCCTTGACGGTGGAGCCCGAGTTGACGCGGATGACGTCCGTGGCCTCCATCGCGGCGGTGTCGATCGGGGCGATCGTGTCGTCGTAGGTGCCGCGGCGGCGGCGCCCGCGCCGGGGACGGCGCTGGGGCTGGTTGGAGGGGCCGCCCTGCTGGCGGCGCGAGGCCTGGGAGTCGATCACCACGCGCCTGCGACCGCCGGGACCGACGTCACCGGGGGTGCGCTCGCCGGTGCGCGAGTCGCGGGTGGGTCGCACGCGGTCGCGCTCGGCCGCGGCGGCGCTGGCCGCAGTGGTCGACGGTGGGGCGACAGGGGGAGCCTGGACGCTCGGCGCAGAAGCAGCGGCCAGGGGTGCAGCGGACGGTGCCGCGGCTGGTTTCGGCTGGGCGGGCACAGCGGCGGGAGCGGGCGGCGCGGCGACGGCGGGCGCGGCAGCGGCGGTCTTCTGGGGAGCGGGAACGGTGGCGGTCGCGGCGGGTGCGCCGTTGGAGCTCGCGGATGCGCCTGCGCCCAGGGCCTTCAGCGCAGCGGACTCCTCGACGGAGGATGCAGCCGCCTTGGCCTCGACGCCGGCGGCCTTCAGCCTCTCGAGCAGCTCTTTGCTCGAGAGCCCGTGCTCCTTGGCGATTTCGTGTACCCGCTTCTTGCTCATGCAAGCACCGATTCTACGAGCTTGGGGTCGAGCGTCGCGCCCGAGCGCAGCGCACGCGCGATCCCGCCGCGACGCATCGCCGCGGCAAGACACTCGGCGGCCGGCTTGCCGGGCTCATCGCCGCGGCAGATGTAGGCGCCGCGGCCACCCATCGTGCCGTCGCGGTCGCATACGGCTCGGCCCCGTGGCTCGGCGGCTTCGCGGGCGACGGCGATGCGAACGAGCTCGGACTTCGATGCGATCAGCCCGCAGCCGACACAGCGGCGCTGGGGCACGTGCGCGGCTATGTCGCCTGCTCCTCGGCCCGCGCCGGCGGTGTCTCCTGGGTGAGGATCTCGGCGGGCGGAGCCTCGGGGTCAGCGGGCTGAGCCTCAACCTCGGCCAGCGCCCTCTCGGTCGTCTCGACCGCGGGCTCGCCGCCGCCCTCGGAGGCGAGATCGGCGACGTTGTCGGTGGCGATCGCGGCGAGCGCCTGGTGACCCTCGATGCCGCAGTAGCGAGATCCCGGCAGCGCCGCGTTGGGACAGCGCCTGCCGTTGGAGAGGACGGCGGCGCAGCGGCCCTGGACCTCCTCCTCCTCGTATCCGTGCTCGGCCTCCTCGGCGGCGAACTCGGTCTCCGAGCGGATGTCCACGCGCCAACCCGTCAGGCGCGCGGCGAGGCGCGCGTTCTGGCCCTCGCGTCCGATCGCCAGCGAGAGCTGGTCGTCGGGCACGATCACGGTGGCCTGCTTGGCCTCGTCGTCCACGAGCACCTCGCGCACGCGGGCCGGCGAGAGCGCCTTGGCGACGAAGCGGGCGGGCTCCTCGTTGAAGGGGATGATGTCGATCTTCTCGCCGCGCAGCTCGGAGACGACCATGCGCACACGCGAGCCGCGCGGGCCCACGCAGGCGCCGACCGGGTCGACGCCGTCGGTGTGGGAGATGACCGCGATCTTCGAGCGGTAGCCGGGCTCGCGGGCGACGTTGGCGATCTCGACCAGTCCGTCGGCGATCTCGGGAACCTCGAGCTCGAACAGCTTCTTGATCAGCTCTGGGTCGCGCCGGGAGACGATGATCGCCGGTCCCTTGGTCGAGGGCGAGACCTCCTTGATCACGGCCTTGATGCGCTGCGAGTGGTCGTAGCGCTCGCCCTCCACCTGCTCGGACTTGGGCAGCAGCGCCTCGACGCGTTCGCGCAGCTGCACGAGCGTGTAGCGGGAGTCCGACTGCTGCACGATGCCCGTGATCAGCTCGCCCACGCGGTCGCGGTACTCCTCGTACATCATGTCGCGCTCGGCCTCGCGGATCCGCTGCAGGATCACCTGCTTGGCGGTCTGGGCGGCGATCCGGCCGAAGTCATCGGGCGTGACGTCGCGTTCGTCGATCTGGTCGCGATATTCGGCGAACTTCTTCGGGTCGATTTCCGGTTCCTCGGGTTCGCGCATCTCGCCCGTCTCGGGATCGACGGTCGTTTCCTCGTCGATCGTCTCGACGATCAGGTGCGCCTCCAGGCGCTCGGGGATGATCAGTTCGATGACCCTGAAGTCGGCGGTCTCGCGGTCCATTTCGACTCGTGCGTACTTGGCCGAGCCGGGCTGCTTCTTGTAGGCCGAGAGCAGCGCGTCCTCGAGCGCGATCATCAGCTTCTCGGGCTCGATGCCCTTCTCGCGCGCAAGCGCATGCATGGCCTCAAGGATTTCGCGTGACATAACTCCTCTACTCCTCGATCAGGGTCGAACGACGAATCTCCGAGTAGGGGATCGCGATGACGCCCCCGTCGGCGGCCAGGGTGACCTCCTCCTCGGAGGCCCCCACCAGCTCTCCGGTAAAGCTCTGCGTCGGCCTCTCCCCCACCGGCAGCGGATGGCGCGCGCGCACCCTCGCGCGGCGCCCGACGAAACGGCGGAAGTGCGCCGGCTTGGTCAACGGGCGCTCGCTGCCGGGCGAGGAGACCTCGAGCGAGTAGCGCTCGCGGAGGTCGCCCAGCTCGGCGGTCACGCGCTCGCACATTGCGAGCGTGACGCCATCGGGATGGTCGATGAACACGCGCAGGCAACGCCCGCCGAGAACCTCGGCGAGGAGCACCTCGATATCGGGCTGGCTGACAGCCAAACGCCTCTCTATGTCGGTCTGCAGCGGGGTCATCAACTCACTCCTTACGCAAAAAAAGCGGGCGGGCGCCCACTCTCGGTACTGCTACTGCGCCTGCTGGCCGATCTCCGATCGGTCGGCACGAAAGCTGTCAATCGAGCATAGCATCGGCACGGCGGGCCATACCCGCCTCAGGCCCGTTCGGCGTCGCGACGCGCGCGATCGCGGTACAGCCGGTAATCGGCCCGCTCGGGTCGCAGAGAGCAGGCCAGAGCCAGTGGCTTGCATGCCTCCCGGTGGCGGCCGAGCAGCTGCATCGAGCGCCCCAGGCAGAACAGCGCGTAGTCGTTTGTGGGTGCCCTGGAGGCAACCGCCTGGAACTCCTTGGCCGCGCCTTCGTAGCGCTGCGCGTGGAACAGCGCGCGGCCCAGCGCCTCGCGGATCGAGGCCTTGTCCGGCTCGAGGTCGCGGGCTTTGCTGAGCGGGACTATCGCGGCCTGGTGATCGCCGTGGTCGAGCAGGTCGCAGCCACGCTGGTAGAGGTCGTAGACACTCTCCATCCGGTCATTTTAACCGCTCCCCCGGAGCCCCTCGACGGTGTCGAGGATGGCGGCGGCGACCTCGGCCTTGCTCGCGCGGGGAACGTGGTGGCGCTCGATCTGCGAGCGATCCCCGGGCGCGCTGAGGATCGTGACCTCGTTGGCGTCGGAGTCGAAGCCGATGTCCTCGCGGGAGATGTCGTTGACGACGAGCGCGTCGAGGTCCTTGGCGAGGAGCTTGCCGGAGGCGCCCTGCACCGCATCGGCTCCGTGCTCGGCGGCGAAGCCGACGAGCGTCTGGCCGGCGTGGCGGTGGGCGGAGAGCCCGCGCAGCACGTCTGCCGTCGGCTCGAGCACGATCTCCAGGCGCTCCCGCTGCTCCTTCTTGATCTTCCCGTTCTCGACCTGCGCGGGCGTGAAGTCGGCGACGGCCGCGGCCATCAACAGCACGTCGCAGTCGGCGAAGGCCTCCTCGCAGGCGCGCTCGAGCTCGGCCGCGCTGGTCACGTCGCGACGCTCGACGCCGGCTGGCGTGGCGAGCGCGACGTTGGCGGCCACGAGCGTCACCTGTGCCCCGCGTTCGTGGGCCACCTCGGCGAGTGCGAAGCCCATCCGCCCGGAGGAGCTGTTGCCGATGTAGCGCACGCTGTCGATCGCCTCGCGGGTGCCTCCGGCGGTGACGAGCACCCTCACCCCCTCCAGGCTCTGCGCGGCGGCGGGCGCGGGGAGCCTGCCGCCGGCGGTGATCGCCTCCACGCAGGCCTCGAGCAGCCGCTCGGGCTCGGCCAGGCGCCCGACCCCCTGCTCGCCCTTGGAGGCGAGCCTCCCCACTCCTGGCTCCACGATCTGAACGCCGCGCCCGGCCAGCGTGCGCAGGTTGGCGGCGGTGGCGGGATGCTCGTACATGCGGTTGTTCATCGCCGGAGCGATGACCAGCGGACACGAGGCAGCCAGCGCGCAGCTGGTGAGCAGGTTGTCGGCGAGTCCTGCGGCGAGCTTCGCGATCGTGTTGGCCGAGGCGGGGGCGATCAGGAAGACGTCCGCGTTGGCCACCAGCTCGAGGTGGCTGAGCGGCTCGTGCGTGGGCGGCTCCTGGTCGGGGAAGGCCCCACGCGCGGGGTCGCGCTCGAACTCGCTCACGAGCACCGGCGCGCCGCTGAGCGCGGCGAAGGATGCCTCGCCGACGAAGCGTCGGCTCGCCGGCGTCTGCACGACGCGCACGGAGTGCCCGGCGCCCGTGGCCAGCCGCACGAGCTCGAGCGCCTTGTACGCGGCGATGCCGCCGCTGACGCCGAGCAGGATCCGGGACATGACTAGAGGTTGTAGAGCGGGACGCACCCGCTGGCAAGCCGTGGCCGCGACGTTGCGGTGCGGGCGAGGGTCGTGGGCGCCCCCACTGCGCCCCTGAGCCGGTCGCTGGTCAAGCGAGGCAAGGACGCAGTGAGCGAAATGTGCTCAGCACATGAGTGATCGAGGACGCAGCATCGCGCCGGCCAGCGACCGGCTCAGCGGTAGTGGTACTTCATCTTTCCTTGAGCTACCTCCTCGAGGGCGATCGTGAGGTAGTTTTTCGACGCCGTTTCGATCATCGGCGGGGGGAACTCGTCGAAGGTGCCCTCGCCGAGGTTGTGGTAGTAGCTGTTGATCTGGCGGGCGCGCTTGGCGGCGACGATCACGCCGGCGTAGTTTGAGTCGACCTGCTCGAGCAGGCGGTCGATGCGGGGAGAGATCACAGGGGGCTTGCCTTTCCTTGTTGGCCTCCAAGTGTAGTGGCCCGGACCGGCGCTCCACTGCCGCGGGCGCCCGGCGATGGCGGCCCGCGGGCGCTTGGGCCTCAGTCGAGATTCGCGTCGACGATCTCGACGAGGCGCTCGAGGGCTTCGTCGAGGCGGTCGTTGACGACCACGTGGGCGAACTCGGGCTGGGCCTGGAGCTCCTCCTCGGCGACCCGCAGCCTGCGCTCGACCTCGGCGGGGTCGTCGGTGCCGCGTCCCACCAGGCGGGTGCGCAGCGCGGGCAGGGACGGAGGGGCGATGAACACCTGTACGGCCTCGGGCATCGCGGCGCGGACCTGCCGGGCGCCCTGGACCTCGATCTCGAGCACGACGGGCACTCCGGCGTGGACGCGCTGCTCGAGCTCGGAGCGCAGCGTGCCGTAGCTGCGCCCGGCGTAGTCGGCGTGCTCGACGAAGTCGCCCTCGGCGACCTTGCGGTCGAACTGCTCGCGGGTGAGGAAGTGGTAGTCGACCCCGTCGGCCTCTCCGGGACGCGGCCCGCGGGTGGTGGCGGAGACGGACAGCTCGAGCTGGGGCAGGCGCTCCATCAGCCCGCGGATCAGCGTTCCCTTGCCCACCCCCGAGGGGCCCGTGATGACGAACACGCGCGCCACGCCCGGGACCCTATTGAGCGTGCCGGTGGGAACCGCCGAGGGGCCTCAAGCGACGGGCTGCAGGCCGGCGGGCGAGGCAGTGTGCTCGATGATCGCCTCGCAGATCGCCGGCCACAGCGGAGCGGGTCGATCGTGGCCCATGTCCTCGAGCAGGAGCAGGCGGGCGCCGGGGACCAGCGCGGCGGTGCGTTCTCCGCCGCTCGGCGCGATCAGCGTGTCGTCGAGCCCGTGGATCACCAGCGTGGGCACGGTCAGGCCGCGTAGGCCCTCGGCGCGTGGTCCGCTGGCGATCATCGCGGCGAGCTGGCGGGCCACGCCCGCGGGGTCGTGGCCGCGGTCGTAGCTCTGCCCGGCAAGCTCGCGCGCGGCGGCCAGTTCCGGATAGCGCTTGGAGCGCCAGATCACGGCCCTCTCGGCGGCGTCGACGTACCCCTCGCGGTCGGCCGGCGCGGGGGTGAGCAGCGCGGCGCTCGCCTCGGGCGTCGACTGCCCGTACTCGGGCTCGCCGGTGTTGGACATCATCGAGGTGAGGCTCGCCACCCGCTGCGGATGCTCGATTGCCATCGTCTGGGCGATCATCCCGCCCATCGAGGATCCGACGAGGTGGGCGCGCTCGATCCCAAGCGCTGTGAGCAGGGCGAAGCCGTCGCCGGCCATCGCGTTGAGCGTGTAGGGAGCGAGCGCCCGGGCGCGGTCGAAGTCGCCGGCGGAGGTAGCGGCAAGGATCGCCTCCACGTCGGCGAGCCGTCCGTCGAGCTTCGAGGATAGCCCGCAGTCACGGTTGTCGAAACGGATCACGAAGCGTCCGGCGGAGGCGAGGCGCTCGCACAGCGGGACCGGCCAGGCGATCATCTGGGCGCCGAACCCCATCACGAGCAGCAGCGCGGGATCGGTGGCCGAGCCGAAGGTGTCGTACTCGAGCGTGATGCCCTCGGGCGTGGTGATCTGCGCCATCCTCAGAGTCTCTCAGGGGCGCGTACGGCGAGGCTCAGCCACGAGCTCCAAGCCGGCGGCGGGCCTAGTGGTGCAGCAGCGAGATCAGCTCTGAGCGCTGACGCTCTGAGAGCCCGCCGATGGTCTTGCTCGGCGCGATGCGACAGTGGGCGAGGATCTTGTTGACCTTGACGCGCCCGTACTTGGGAACGGCGAGCAGCATGTCGAAGACCTTGGCCGTCTCGACGTACTCGGGCGGTTCGAGCAGCAGCGAGTGGATCGAGCGACGCCCGGACTTCAGATCGCGCTTGAGCTGCGCCCGCTGGATGCGGATCTGGTTGGCTCGAGCGAGCGCATCCATCCTCTGGTTGAGCGACCGCTCAGGGGCGGTTGACGTGTTCGAGGACGTCGTTCCGGGGGCCGGCGCCATGGGCGGCGAGTCTACACACCAGGGGCGGGCGATCAAGGAAAAGTCCCGAATTCACCTGAACCTCAACCTGAGGTGTAGATGAATCGAGGCTGGTGGATGGTCCCACCAGCGTTTGCAGGGCTTTTTAGATGCTGTTGATCCGGAGTGTCACCCCGGCCGTGTGGCCTATACGGAGATGGCGCGTAGCCTGCGGATCCCGCTCCAGCTCGACGATTGCAGCACGCTCAGGCCGCCCCCATGGCCCGCAGCCCCTCGGCGATCCTCGCCGCGGCCACGGGATCGCGAAAGCTCTCGGTCCCGACAGCCACGAGGGTTGCGCCCACGTCCATCAGATCACATGCGTCAGCGGCGCTCTGCACACCGCCCATTCCGACAACCGGGACCTCCACGCGAGCGGCCACTGCGGCGACCTGGGCGAGCGCCACGACGCGGATGGCGGGACCGGAGAGCCCGCCCGTACCGCCGCCGAGCCAGCGCCCGGCGGGAAGCGTCGGATCGCGCGGCGCGAGCGCGGTGGCGCGCAGCGTGTTGATCAGCGACACGGCGTCTGCGCCCGCCTCCTGAGCGGCGAGCGCGCACAGGGCGACGTCGGCGGTGTTGGGCGTGAGCTTGACGATCAGGGGCTTGCGCGTGCGCGGGCGCACGGCGCGCACCACCTCTTCGAGCTGGCGGGGATCGGAGCCGATGTCAAGGCCGGTCTTGACGTTGGGGCATGAGACGTTGAGCTCGATCGCCGCGATCTGCTCGTGCGCGTCGCAGGCCTCGAGCAGCCGCGAGATCTCCTCGGCGGTGGAGCCCATCACGTTGGTGATCAGCGGCACCTCGGCAGCGCCCGCGCCGGTGATCTCGACGATCTGGGGCAGGTCCTCCGCGAGGTAGCCCTCCAGGCCCTTGTTGGGCAGGCCGATCGAGTTGATCAGCCCAGCCGAGGCCTCCCACAGGCGCGGGGGCGGGTTGCCCTGGCGGGGCTCGAGCGTGATCGTCTTGGAGACGTAGGCGGAGAACGGGAAGTCGCGCAGGAGCTGATCGCCGAAGGCCCTGCGCGCGGCGATCACGTCGAAGGTGCCCGAGCCGTTGAGGACGGGATGGGCGAGCTGCAGGCCGCAGAACTCGACGCTCATGCTGGCGGATCCCCGATCGGCGCCGCCGCGTGTGCATCGACTCGCTCGAGCTCGGCGGCGTCGATCACGGGCCCGTCGACGCACACGCGCAGGTAGCCGCCGCCGCGCTTGGGCACGACGCATCCGAAGCAGGCGCCGAACCCACAGGCCATCCCCGCCTCGAGGGCCAGCTGCGCGGGAACCCCGCCGCGCTCGCAGATCGCGCGCACCCCCTCGAGCATCCCGGCGGGGCCGCAGGCATAGACGACGGCTTCGGGGTCGCGCTGAAGCTCGGCGACGAGCAGGTCTGTGACGAGCCCGTGATGGCCGACCGAGCCGTCGTCGCTGGCCACACGCGCGCCGTCGAGCAGGGCGGCGCCCTGCGCGCGGGAGCGCTCGCGAAAGCCGAGCAGAACGCTCGTGGGCCCCTCGAGCTGATCCTGGAGGATCGCGAGCGGTGCGATGCCGACGCCCCCGCCGACGAGGATCGCGCGGCGTCCACCCTCGGGAGCGGCGAACCCGCGCCCGAGCGGACCGAGCGCCCACAGGCCATCCCCGGCGCGCAGCTCGCACAGGCGCTGCGTGCCCGGCCCGACGTCCTCGAGCAGGAAGTGCGACTCGCCGCCGCTGCGCCGCGCGATCGAGAAGGCGCGCGCCAGCAGCGGACGCTCGTGCTCCCCCCCGCCCCAGCCTTCGAGGGCGCTCAGCATCGCGAACTGTCCGGGCTCGGGCTCGGGGCCATCGGGGTCGGCCACGCGCAGGACGCGGTAGGCGCCGAGCTCGTCCAAGCCGGTGACGGTCAACAGGCGCCGGGCGAAGGGCGCCTGGCTCACGCCACCGGGGCCTGCTCAGAGGGGGCACTCGCGCGCGCGCGAGTGCCCCGCTCGGACGTGTCCGCGTGAGGAGCGCGGGATCCGTGGAGCTCCTGCAGGCAGAGCACCTCAGGCTCCCCGTCACGCTGGGCGCGGGCGATCGCCCGCGCGGCGGAGACCCCGGCGGCGAGCGTGGTCAGGCAGGGGATGCCGTGGGCGACGGCGGCCCGGCGGATCTCCCAGCCGTCGGTGCGGGCGCCGACCCCGGTGGGGGTGTTGACGACGAGGTCGACATCCCCACGCTCGATCCAGTCGAGCACGTGCGGGGAGCCTTCGCCGAGCTTGTTGAGCCGCTCCACGGGCACGCCCATGCGCGAGATCGCCTCAGCGGTGCCGCGCGTGGCGAGGATCCGAAAGCCGTTGTCGTGGAGCGTCTGGGCGATGCCGGAGGCGCCGGCCTTGTCGGAGTCGGTGACGGTGATGAAGACGGTGCCGGAGCTCGGCAGCGGCACGCCGGCGGCGGCCTGGGCCTTGGCGAAGGCGGTGGGGAAGTCGCGGGCGATGCCCATCACCTCGCCGGTGGATCGCATCTCGGGGCCGAGCACGGCGTCTGAGCCCTCGAAGCGGTCGAAGGGCAGCACGGCCTCCTTGACGGAGACGTGGTCGCCGAAACCCATCCCCTGCCGCTCCATGGGCAGTCCGAGCTCGGCGATGCGCTCGCCGAGCATGATCCGGCAGGCGAGCTTGGCCAACGGCAGCCCGACGGCCTTGGAGACGAAGGGAACGGTCCGCGAGGCGCGGGGGTTGGCCTCGATCACGTACAGCTCGCCGGCGTGGACGGCGTACTGGACGTTGAGCAGCCCGACGACCCCGACGGCGAGGGCGATGTCGCGGGTGGCGGCGCGGATCTGGTCGAGCATCTCCTCGCCGAGGGAGTGCGGAGGCAGCACGCAGGCGCTGTCGCCGGAGTGGACACCGGCCTCCTCGACGTGCTGCATGATCCCGCCGATCCACACCTCGTTGCCGTCGCAGAGCGCGTCGACGTCGACCTCGGCGGCGTTCTCGAGGAAGCGGTCGAGGTAGATGTCCCCGCCCTCGCCGGCCTCGCGGCTGAGGTAGTCGGCGAGGCCGTCGGGCGAGTAGACGATCTCCATGGCGCGCCCGCCGAGCACGTAGGAGGGGCGCACGAGCAGCGGGAAGCCGACCTCCTCGGCGCAGGCGAGCGCCCCCTCGAGCGAGCGAGCGGTGGCGTAGGGCGGGGCCTTGTAGCCGCGGCGGGCGAGCAGGGCGCCGAAGCGCCCGCGGTCCTCGGCGAGGTCGATCGCCTCGACGCTCGTGCCGAGCAGCGGCACACCGGCCTGGGCGAGCCCGGCGGCGAGCTTGAGCGGGGTCTGCCCGCCGAACTGCACGATCACCCCGAGCGGGCGCTCGACCTCGACGACGGCGAGCACGTCCTCGAGCGTGAGCGGCTCGAAGTAGAGGCGGTCGGAGGTGTCGTAGTCGGTGGAGACGGTCTCGGGGTTGCAGTTGACCATGACGGCGTCGCGCCCGGACTCGCGCACGGTCATGGCGGCGTGCACGCAGCAGTAGTCGAACTCGATGCCCTGCCCGATGCGGTTGGGGCCGGAGCCGAGGATCACGACGGACTCGCGATCGCCGCGACGGACCTCACTTGCAGCAGTGCGCTCCCAGCCTGAGTAGTAGTAGGGAGTGCGGGCGGGGAACTCGGCGGCGCAGGTGTCGACCGATCTGAAGGAGCGCTCGCCGGCGAATGGCGAGCTCGGATCGAGCGCAAGCTCCCGCAGCTCGCGCAGGAACCACGGATCGACATCGGTGCGCTCGTGCACCGCCTCGATCGACTCGCCCCGTCCGAGGAGCACGAGGATCGTCTCGAAGCGCGCGGCTCCCGGGGTGCCGAGCTCCTCGAGCAGCCGCTCGCTGGAGATCTCTGTGAGGCAGGGCGGCTTGTCGAGCTCGCGCGAGCGCAGGGCCTTGGCGAAGGCCTGCTGGAAGGTGCGCCCGATCGCCATGGCCTCCCCCACGGACTTCATGTGGGTGGTGAGGGTGGGGTCGGTGCCGGGGAACTTCTCGAAGGCGAAGCGGGGCCACTTGACGACGACGTAGTCGATCGTCGGCTCGAAGCAGGCGGGGGTCACGCCGGTGATGTCGTTGTCGATCTCATCGAGGCGGTAGCCGACGGCGAGGCGGGCGGCGATCTTGGCGATCGGGAAGCCGGTGGCCTTGGAGGCGAGCGCGGATGAGCGCGAGACGCGCGGGTTCATCTCGATCACGAGGATCTCCTCGGTCTCGGGATTGACGGCGAACTGGACGTTGGAGCCGCCGGTCTCGACGCCGACGGCGCGGATCACGGCGATGGCCTGGTCGCGCAGCTGCTGGTAGAGGTGGTCGGTGAGGGTCTGCTGGGGTGCGACGGTGACGGAGTCGCCGGTGTGCACGCCCATCGGGTCGACGTTCTCGATCGAGCAGACGATCACGACGTTGTCGGCGCGGTCGCGCATGACCTCGAGCTCGAACTCGCCCCAGCCGATCACGGACTCGTCGAGCAGCACCTGCCCGATCGGCGAGGCCTCGATGCCCTGGGCGGCGATCCGCTCGAACTCCTCGGCGCTGCGGGCGATGCCTCCCCCCCGTCCCCCGAGGGTGAAGGCGGGGCGCACGATGCAGGGCAGCCCGAGCTCCTCGAGGGCCCCCCTGGCCTGCTCGACGCTCGTGGCGATCACGCTCTTGGGCATCCGCAGGCCCGCCTCGGCCATCGCCGCGCGGAACAGGTCGCGGTCCTCGGCGCAGGCGATCGCCTCGTAGTCGGCGCCGATCAGCTCCACCCCGTAGCGCTCCAGGGTGCCGTCGTCGTGCAGCGCCTTCGACAGGTTCAGCGCGGTCTGCCCGCCGAGCGTGCCGAGCAGCGCGTCGGGGCGCTCGCGGGCGATCACCTGGGCGACGGGGCCGGGCAGCAGCGGCTCGATGTAGGTCGCGTCGGCGAACTCGGGGTCGGTCATGATCGTGGCGGGGTTGGAGTTGACCAGGACGACCTCATATCCCTCCTCGCGCAGGACCTTGCAGGCCTGCACGCCGGAGTAGTCGAACTCGGCGGCCTGCCCGATCACGATCGGCCCGGAGCCGAGGATCAGGATCTTGTGGAGGTCATCGCGGCGCGGCATCTAGCGCCCCTTTCCTGCGCCCGCAGCGCCCGCGGCTGTGGTGGCCGGCGCCGCTACGGCTGGATGAGGGACCCGCGAGCGTGCCTCCCGGAGAAGCGCGCGCGCGATCATGCAGCCTCCTCTATGCGGCTGAGAAACCGGTCGAACAGGTAGAGGCTGTCATGGGGACCGGGACCGGCCTCGGGGTGGTACTGGACGGTGCCGCCGGGCACGTCGAGCAGCTCGAGGCCCTCGACGGTGCGGTCGTAGAGGTTCACGTGGGAAAGGGCGGCGGCGCCGAAGTCGGTCTCCCAGCGCACGGGCTCGTCGCTGTCGATCGTGCGGGAGCCGCCGGGGCCGAGCGCGGCGAAGCCGTGGTTCTGGGAGGTGATCTCGACGCGCCCTGTCTGCAGGTCGCGCACGGGATGGTTGGCGCCGCGGTGGCCGAAGGGGAGCTTGAACGTCTCGAGGCCGACGGCGCGGCAGAGGAGCTGGTGGCCGAGGCAGATGCCCCACACGGGCTTCTTGCCGACGATCTCGCGGACGGTCTGGACGATGTGGTCGAGGGCGGCGGGATCGCCCGGTCCGTTCGCCAGGAAGACGGCGTCGGGGTCCTCGGCGAGCAGCTCCTGCGCGCTGGCGGCGCAGGGGTGAAGCGTGACGCGGGCGCCGCGGGCGACGAGCTCGCGGACCATCGAGGCCTTGATGCCGGTGTCGATGACGGAGATGCGGGGGCCGTCGCCGGAGCCGTGACGAGAGACCTCGGTGGGGCTCACGACGCTCGCGAGGTCGAGCCCGTCCATCGGGGGCTCGGCGGCGATCAGATCGCGGGCTTCCTGCTCGGACATCTCGGCGGGGAAGACGCCTCCGCGCATGGCGCCGGCGTCGCGGATGTGCATCACCAGGGCGCGGGTGTCGACGCCGCTGATGCCCTGGACTCCGCAGTCGGCGAGCCAGTCGAGCCAGCCGCGCTCGGCCGTGGGCGCGTCTTCGCGGTTGCAGGCCTCGCGCATGATCGCCGCGCGCGCCCACGCCCGCTCGGACTCCATCGCGGCGCTGCTCGCCCCGTAGTTGCCGATGTGGGGGTAGGTGAAGGCGATCAGCTGCCCGGCGAAGGACGGATCGGTCATCGATTCCTGGTAGCCGGACATGCCGGTCGTGAAGACGACCTCGCCGACGGCGTGGCCGGGAGCGGCGCAGGCCTCCCCGTCGAAGCGGGTGCCGTCCTCGAGCAGGACATAGGCGGTCGGGGGAGCCATCAGAGAATGAGCTTCTGGACGGCTTTGAACTCGGGGGTGCCGGCGCGCTCGAGCAGCTCGAACAGCGACGCCTCGACGGTGCCGACGACGGCGCCGGCGCGCTCCATGCGCTCGAGGCCGCGCTCGTAGTCGATCTGGTGGCGCGAGCCGACGGCGTCGGCGGGGACGTGCACTTCGACCCCGGCGGCGAGCAGGTCGTGGACGGTCTGGCTGACGCACACATGGGCCTCGATCCCGCAGACGAGCGCCTGGCTGCGCCCACCGAGGTCGAAGCCCTCCGCACGGGCGGCCGAGAACACGGTCTTCTCGATCCGCGGCTCGTCCTGCAGACCGACCTCGGGTGCGGTGTGGCCGAGCCCTTTGGGGTACTGCTCGCTGACGAGGGCGGGCAGCTCGAGGATGCGCGCCCCCTCGACGAGCTTGGCGCAGGCGGCGGCGACGCCGGCGAAGGCCTCGTATGGACGAAAGCCCTCCTGCACGTCGATCACGACGAGGGCGGCGCGCTCGCGCTCGAGCAGGGCCATCAGGCGCCCACCAGCGTCAGGGCGCGGTCGCGGTGGACGACGCCACCGGCGGCGAGCGTCATCAGCACACGGCCCTGCAGCCGGCGCCCGGCGAAGCAGCAGTTCTCAGAGCGGCTCTCCCAGCCGTGCTCGCCGGCGACCCACACGGCGTCGAGGTCGATCAGCGCGAGGTTGGCGGGCTCGCCGGCGGCGATCAGCGCGGTCGGCAGCTCGAACAGCGCGGCCCCGGCGGTCATGCGCTCGATCAGGAGGGGCAGCTCGATGATCCCGCTGAGGACGAGGCCGGTGTGGAGCGCGGCGAAGGCGGTCTCGAGGCCCGTGGTGCCCATCGGCGCCTGCTCGAAGGGAACCTCCTTCTCGTCGCGGGCGTGGGGCGCGTGGTCGGTGGCGACGCAGTCGATCGTGCCGCTGCGCAACCCCGCGATCAGCGCCTGGCGGTCATCCTCGCTGGTGAGCGGCGGGTGCATCTTCATGCGCGTGTCCATCGAGCGGACGTCCTCGTCGGTGAGCAGCAGGTGGTGCGGGGAGACCTCTCCGCTGAGACGCCAGCCGTGCGCCTTGCCGTGCTCGAGCGCTTCGACGGATGCGGCGCAGCTGAGGTGCTGGAAGTGCACACGCGCGTCCTCGTAGCCGGCGAGGGCGGCGTCGCGGGCGACCATCGTGGACTCGGCGACAGTGGGGATGCCGGCGATCCCGAGCGCGGCGCTGACGGCGCCCTCGTTCATGGCGCCTTTGCGCGAGAGCGTGGGGTCCTCCTCGTGCAGCGCGAGAACGCCTCCGCACAGGCGCTGGTACTGCAGGGCCTTGCGCAGCATGCCGGCGCTGGTGACAGGCTTGCCGTCGTCGCTGAAGCCGAGGGCGCCCTCCTGCCTGAGCTCGGCCATCTCGGTGAGCTGCTCGCCTGCCAGGCCGCGCGTGATCGCCGGCAGGAAGCCGACGGGGATGCGGGCTTGGTGTATGGCAGCGTCGCGCAGCGAGCGCAGCAGCGGCGCGGAGTCGAGCACGGGGTCGGTGTTGGGCATCGCGATCACCCCGGCAAAGCCGCCCGCCGCCGCGGCGCGGGTTCCGGACTCGATGTCCTCCTTGTGCTCCTGCCCGGGCGTGCGCAGGTGCACGTGGGGGTCGAAGAAGGCGGGCGTGAGCGTGAGGCGTCCGTTTCCGGCGATCGTCTCCTCGTCCTCGCGTGCCTGCAGCGTCCCGGGCTCGGCAAACTCTGCGATCGCGCCACCGGTGATGCGGACGTCGCGGCGGGCATCGACCTCGGCGCGGGGGTCGAGCACGCGAACGTCGCTGAGCAGCAGCTCGGCGCTCGGCGTGCTCGCGCCGAACAGGCGATCGGGGCCGCTCATCGTGACGGGCTTCCGCCGAGGACGCTCGTCTCGGCCATGGTCGAGCGATCGGCGGGGCGATCGGCTGCCGGCCGTGGCTCGCGGGCGCCGGCGAGCAGCTCGTAGAGGACGGCCATGCGCACGACCACGCCGGCCTCGACCTGGGCTGTGATGACGGCCTGGGGCGAGTCGACGACCTCCCCGGAGAGCTCCACGCCACGGTTGACCGGGCCGGGGTGCATCAGGATCTGCCTGGCGGTCAGGCGGCGAGCGTTGATCTGATACCAGGCGGCGTACTCGCGCATCGAGGGCACCCAGGTCTCGCTCATGCGCTCGTGCTGCATCCGCAGCGCGTAGACGATGTCGGCGGAGGGAAGCTCGTCGAGCGTGTAGCGCACCTCGCAGCCGAGCTGCTCGATCCCGCGCGGGATCAGCGTGGGCGGCCCGGCGATCGTGACCTTGGCGCCCATGCGCTGGAAGGCCAGCACGTTGGAGCGCGCCACGCGCGAGTGGGCGACGTCGCCGACGATCCAGATCGAGGCGCCGTCGATCTGGCCGAGACGCCTGCGCAGGGTGTAGACGTCGAGCAGCGCCTGGGTGGGGTGCTCGTGCTTGCCGTCGCCGGCGTTGACGATCGCGGCGCTGCACCATTTCGAGACGAGCTCGGCGGCCCCCGCCCACGGGGTCCGCAGGACGATCGCATCGGGCTTGTGGGCGCTGAGAGTGAGCACGGTGTCCTTCAGGGACTCCCCCTTCTCGACGCTCGAGCCGCTGGCGGCGAAGTTGACGACGTCGGCCGAGAGGCGCTTGGCGGCGAGCTCGAAGGAGCTGCGCGTGCGCGTGGAGGCCTCGTAGAAGAGGTTCAGCACCATCCGCCCACGCAGGGCGGGCACCTTCTTGATCTCGCGGTCGGAAACCTCGGAGAAGCGCTCGGCCTGGGCGATGATGCGTTCGATCGCCTCGCGGTCGAGGTCCTCGATCGAGAGCAGGTGGTTCATGCGGAGGCCTCCATGATCGGTGCCCGCCCGCCCGTGGAGATGGCCACCTCGTCGACGCCGTCGAGCTCGCGCAGGCGCACGTGGACGTGCTCGGAGCGCGAGGTGGGCAGGTTCTTGCCGACGTAGTCGGGGCGAATCGGCAGCTCGCGGTGGCCGCGGTCGGCGAGCACGGCCAGCTGCACGCGCTCGGGGCGACCGTAGGCGAACAGCGCCTCGATCGCGGCGCGGACGGTGCGACCGGTGAAGAGGACGTCGTCGACGATCACGACGGTGAGGCCGGTGAGGTCGAAGTCGATGTGGGAGGCGTGCAGGACGGGGGCATCCGGCCGCGTGGCGACGTCATCGCGGTAGAAGCCGATGTCGAGGTCTCCGAGGGGAACGTCGGCGTCGAGCAGCTCCTCGAGCAGGACGTGCAGACGCTGGGCGAGGAAGGCTCCGCGGCGGTGGATCCCCACCAGTGCGGGGACGGGATCACGGGGATTGCGCTCGAGGATCTCGTGCGCGATGCGCGTCAGCGCCCGCCCGACCTCCTCCTCGCGGAGGACGACCTTCTCATTGCCCTGCATCGTTTCCTTCCTGGCCTCGCGGGACCGGGTTAAAGGAGCAAGCGGAATGTATCAGGGGGACGCGACGGGCTCGGGCGATGTGGACGCCTGTCCCTGCCCCTGCTGGTCCATGTCCGAGCGCTCGCGCTCGCGCGCCTGGCGCTCGGACCAGCGCAGGAGCGTGGCCGGGCCGCGCTCGGAGAAGGGCACCTCGATCGTGTCGAAGTCCCGCGGGGCCTCGGTGGCGGCGAACACGGCCCGCGCCTCCTCGCGAAGCTCGCCACCGGGATAGCGGGCGGAGACGTGGGTGAGGGCGAGCAGCCGCACCTCGGCGTCGCGGGCGAGCGTGGCGGCCTGGACTGCGGTGCTGTGGAGGGTGAGGCGCGCCCGCTCCCTCTCCTCCTCGGCGAAGGTCGCCTCGTGGACCAGCACGTCGGCCTGGTGTGCCGCGAGGGCAAGCGCCTCGCAGGGCGCGGTGTCGCCGGAGATGACCACCTTGCGCCCCTCCCTGGTCGGCCCCATCACCTGCTCGGGCTTCACCCCATCCACGGTCTCCCCGCGCTGCAGGCGCCCGAAGTCTGGACCGGGGGTCACCCCCAGCTCGGCTGCGAGGCGGGCGTCGAGATGCCCGGGACGCGGCTCCTCGACGAGCGCGTAGCCGAAGGCGCCCTCGGACTTGTGTCGCACGGGAACGGCGGCGATCAGATAGCCGTCGCGGGTCACCGTCTCGGCGGGCTCGAGCTCCTCGATGTCGAGCGCGTAGGGCAGTCGGCCGTAGATGACGCGCATGACTCCCATCAGCTCGCCGAGGCCGCGCGGCCCGTACACCGTGAGCGGCTCGCTGCGCTCGCGCAGCGCGAAGGACTTGAGCATCCCGGGCAGCCCCAGCCAGTGATCGGCGTGGAAGTGGGTGATGAAGATCGTGTCCAGATCGAGCAGGCCCACCGAGCGCAGAAGCTGGCGCTGCGTGCCTTCCCCGCAGTCGAACAGCAGACGGTCCCCCCCACGCCTGACCAGCACGGCAGGCAGCCCCCGCCGGGCGCTGGGAACCGAGCCGGCGGTGCCGAGGAAGAACAGCGAAAGATCCATTGGCGCAACGGTAGCGGCGCAGAACGGGCAGCGGCGGGCCGGGACCCAGGCAGGCGGGTGCGGCGGCGCTAAGCTCCGAGCCCGGGATGCCGTTCCTCGGACGTCATCTGCGCCCGTAGCTCAGTGGATAGAGCGCTCGCCTCCGGAGCGAGAGGTCGCAAGTTCGAATCTTGCCGGGCGCGTACGAGAAAGCCCTGCTAAAGCTAAAGTGGGGTTCCCGTTCCAAGCCTCTCTCGCGCCGGGCGGGTCGGTGGCGCAATCCGGCTGGCGGTTCCTCATCGACGCACCCTGGGGACTCTGAGGCAGGCTGTTCCGGCCATCTGCGTCGCGGTGTCGAGCGCCGACGTCGCCGCCCTTGCGGGGTTCACGTATCGCTGATGAATTCCCAGCCATGGCTGACGGCGGACGCGAGCGCCGCGCCGAGGTCGATATCGCTGTCGGCCGCGGGGACACCGGCCTCTTGGAAGAAACGCTCCATCCCGGCCGGGCTGAAGAGGACGACGCGCCGGCCGGGGTGCTCCCCGACGTTGGCTCCAGAATGGATCACACCCCGCGGCACATGGATGCTCTCTCCGGCCGACAGGCGTGATCGCTCTCCGTCGAGCTCCATCACAAAGTCGCCCTCGACGATATGGATCGTCTCGGCCTCAGTCAGGTGCCGATGAGCCGGCAAGGACCAGCCAACGGGCGGGTAGTCAACGAGCAGACAGAACGCGCCGCTGGTGTCCTCACTGGTGAGGTGGATTTCGGTGCGAACGCCGCCAGGCATCCACACAACGGGAGTCTCGCGTGCCATGCACAGACCGTACAGCGGCAGAGGTCAAAGAGCGCGGAAGAGCGCGTGTCGTCTTCCGGCATACTGACCGCGGTGAACAGCATCGAGGAGTGGTGGACCTCCGGCGAGCGAGTCCCGATTCGCCTCGGCGGCATCGCGCGTGCCATCTTCGTGCGCCGGATGGGTTCGGGACCCACAATGACGATGCTGCACGGCTATCCGAGCTCGTCGCTCGACTGGGCAAGAGTCGCGTCGCCGCTCGCCCAGGACTACTCCCTGCTGCTTCCTGACTTCCTGGGGTTCGGAGCCTCGGAAAAGCCCGCCGACCATGTCTACTCGCTGCACGAGCAGGCCGACCTCATCGAGGCGCTGTGGGCGCTGGAGGGGACCACCTCAACGGTCATCGTCGCCTACGACTACGGGCTCTCCGTCACACAGGAGCTGCTCGCCCGCCGCGCGCAAGGCGCTCTGACCGTTGACATCGTGACCGTCCACCTGCTCAACGGCGGGCTCTACCCTGACCTTGCTCGTCCCAGCCGGGGCCAGTTGGCGCTGCTCGACTCTGAACGGGGTCCACAGATCAGCGCAGGCATCACCGAGGAACGGTTCGTGACGGCGCTCAAGCCAACATTCGCCGCAGACTTTGACGCCGCTGCCGACAGCACGGACATATGGCGGGCCACCTCTCGCGAGCATGGTCAGGCAATCACCCACCTTCTCACGCGCTACATCGCCGACCGAGCGCTCCACGGCGAGCGTTGGGTCACCGCGCTGGAGCAAACGGATGTGCCGGTCGCCTTTGTATGGGGCATGCTCGACCCGGTGTCGGGCGCCCACATGGCGAAGCGGATACGCGAACGCCTACCCACCGCGCCATTCCTGGAACTACCGGACGTCGGTCACTGGCCGCCGCTCGAAACACCGGAGCGCGTCGCCGCGGCGTTGCTCGGCACTTAAGGAAGTCCGAAGAGAGTGAACGACAATCGCGGATATTGGTGCCGAGTCAGGCGGTGATCACGACAGCGTTGACCGTGTTCACTCGCGGCGGCAGCACGGCCGGGACTCTCCCAGACGGAGCGTTTTCAGAGGGGCACCTGGGAGCACTTGAGGGCCTTGAAACCAGCTTAGATAAGCCAATGCCCGCCGTTTCGGGCGCCCTGCAAAGCCGTGGACACCGGTAGTGAAGGCGGCGATGTTTAGGCCCGACGCGATCGGCCGACTGGCGCGTCCCGCCTCCGGGCTATGAGTAGCTGACACCCATCAAGCGTAAACGAGCTCGGCGCCAGCGCTCATCGCGACGGGCTCCAGGTGCAACGCTCCCAACGTCACCGCCGGCGGCTCCTCGCCCGGGTGCGCGAGCATGAGGGCGATTCCTTCCTGGAGGCTCTCGCGCAGCTCGTCGAGGTCATCGCCCGTAGCGAGAACACCGGGGAACTCGTCCACGGTCGCCCAGAACGCGTCGTCCTCATGGCGGACGCTGACATGCAGTTTCTGAGGCTCGGGCATCGTCTTCATCATAGATATCGGGTCAAGGCTGCTTGTCTGCCGCCTCAACAACCGTGAGCATGCATCGATCCTATGCCGCGACCGACGCAACAGCCCGCGCAACCCGCCGGACAACCGCACGCGGCCGACGGACCCGGGCCGGTCCTACGCGGGCAGCATCTCGTCGAGCGACTTCGGCTCGAAGTAGCTGGAGTGCGTGAGCTTGATCGTCTCCAGCGAGTCGGCGCTGAGCAGCACCACGTCGAGGTCTTGACGACCACGCGCCTTCTGCTCAGCCTCCTGGTAGCCGTGTTGCGCAGCCTCGTAGTCCGTACCGAACTCGACGACGGTCGTCCTGCGCCGCGCCACGTCGCGCGTCACGAGGAAATGCTTGATGTCGTCGTCTGGGCTCATTTGGATTGTCGTTGCGCGCGTGTGCGTATCGTCAATGATGGCAGGCGCCTCAAGCCCTCGAGCAGATCATCACGCGAAAGTTCGTCTCGGTCGAAGCTGGCGATCAGCTCGGCCATAGCGAGGAAGATGCTGTCCGAACGCTCGTCCCCGGCACCAAACTTGAGGTCCACGCCAACCTGCCTGCTGGTCTCCTCCACCGTGTTGGCCCATGCGTCCTGCCCGACAGTTCGGAGCTGAACCTCGATCGGGTAGCCCATGCGCCTGACGATCAGGTGCAGCGCCCGGTAGCCGCTGCTCTTGGGCTCGGCGATGTAGTCCCGCTCCCTGACAATCCCCCAGGACTTCAGCAGCCGGCGTCTGACGACATACACATGCCGCAGGCTCGGGAGCACCGCGCGAACGCCACCGATGTCCTGCATCTGCGTCACGTTGCCCCGCTCGCGCGCGAGCTTTCCGACCAGAGTGTCGAGGCGCTTCAAGCGCTGCGTGACCTCGATACGCTCGCCCACGCGGCCGGCGGCGCGATCGACGTGATAGCGAAGGTTCGCGGCAACCCTTGATAGCGGCCGCGCGTACAGGCTGCGCCACCACGTCAGGGCCTCCCATGCCTCGTCGAGCTTCTGCTCGTCGGAGTCTGCGACGGCGCGCTCCGCACCGTCCCGCTGCATTCGTTCGCGGAGGTCGAGCAGCAGCACGCCCGCGCGGTTGACCTCGCCCTTCGTGAACCGCGGCGCTGTCGGGGAAGAGGCTGAGCGATGCGCGGCCACGGCAGGGTGGCAGCCGATTCAACGCCCGAGCCGCGAGAGCGCAACGGCCGCGACCCAGTTCGGCGCGGGGGTCCCATCCTTGAGCACCTGCCACTCTGGCGGCAGCGGCAGCATCGGGTACATCTCGTCGCGCACCTCGTTCATAGCACCGGCATCGACTATGTGTTGGCCGTGCGCCGTCTCCGCCCGCAGCCGGCCCTCACGAATCCAGCGACGCACGGTGCCTGGGCTTCTTCCCACGCGCTGCGCGGCCTCTACAACACTGATCATCGGGCCATGCTACGCCCGTCGCCCGACGTAGCCGTCTACTCGCGGACCCAGGCCCTCCGTCTACTGGCGCCGGTCAGCCCGAGTCTCACGCCGACGGACCCTCGCTCTGAGGAAGGGCGAGATCGGCACGGCCATCGCGAGCAGACCGACAACCAGCAGTGCGATGCCAACGCCGTGCGCAGCACCACTGCCCATGATGAGCAGCACGACCCCGACGGGTGCGAGCAAGCTGGCGAGAACCGTGTAGCTCCAAGCGAAGACACGCTCCCCCCTGGTCAGCACCCGCCGGCATTCCTCTCGACCGCGGCTGAGGCCGCTCCTGATGTTGCCGAGGCGCATCACACGCACATCGTAATCTCGTCGCTGTCAACTGTTGACGCTCGATCGAAATTGGCAGTCATGCCACTATCGCGTCGCGGTAGGGACCGCCGTTGCTGGCGGCCCCCCGCGCAGATCCCAGCGTGCGGGACTACCGCACTGGGCTCTTGCCTTGGATTTTGGCGTCAAAGCGGGCGTCGGGCCAGGGGTGCAGGATGCGCACGGTGGGTAGCCATCGGGCAGCGAGGCGCGTCATCCGCTCCCAGGTCATCCTGGAGCGCTGGCTGCGACGCCGAAGCACTCCGAGCCAGCGCCGGATGATCTGCTGGCGGAAGGCGTTTAGCGCCTCGCTGTTGTCGGGCACCGCGTAGTAGTTGCAGTGCCCCCGCAGGACGCTGGCGAGCCAGCGTCCCTGCTCAGGGATGGGCAGGTGCCGCCGCCGTATGAGCTCGGTCTTGACCTCGCGCAGCTTGGCTCGCACCCGCTTGGAGTCGGTGATGCGCTTAAGCTTGAAGCGCCCTTTCTTGGTCTTCGCGCAGATGTGCGTGAAGCCGAGGAAGGAGAACGTCTCAGGCTTGCCAAGGCCCCGCGTCTGCCGGTCCTGGGCGGCGAACCGTCCGAACTCGATCAGCCGCGTCTTCTCGGCATTCAGCTCCAGGGAGAACTCCGCCAGTCTTCGGCGAAGCTCCGCCTGGAACCGTTCGGCGTCATCCCGATGCTCAAAGCCCACCACGCAGTCGTCCGCGAAACGCGTGATGACCACGTCACCATGCGCGTGCCGAGACCTCCACTGGTGAGCCCACAGGTCGAAGACATAGTGCAGGTAGACGTTCGCCAGGAGCGTCGAAACCGATGCCCCCTGCGGAGTACCCTGCCCAGTCTGCGACCAGTTCCCATCCTCGATGACCCCCGCCCTCAACCATTTCTGGATCAGGCGAAGGACCCGTTTGTCCGCGATCCGGTGCCCGAGCAACCTTTCCAGCCACGAGTGATCGAGGCTGGAAAAGTAGTCGCGGATATCCACATCGAGCACCCAGTTCACCCTCCTGCGCGTGATCCCGACCGCGAGCGCGTCCAGCGCATCATGCTGGCTGCGACCAGGCCGAAACCCGTAGGAGAAACCAAGGAAGTCGCACTCGTAGATCGCGTTCAGCACCTCGACCAGCGCCCGTTGGACAATCTTGTCCTCCAACGCGGCGACCCCAAGCGCACGCTGGCGCCCATCGGCCTTCGGTATGAACGTCCTGCGAGACGGCTTCGCCCGATATGCGCCCCTATGCAGGCGTGCGTGCAGATCCTGGAGGTTGCCCTCCAGATCCCGCCCGTACTCCTTCCACGTCACGCCGTCCACCCCCGTGGCGGCCCTTGGGTTCAACGCCCGGTAGGCCACCCGCAAGCGATCGACATCGACATGGTGCAAGAGCGCGGTAAACCGCGCTTGCCTGTCCTTCTGCGCTGCCTGACGCACACGATCCAGCCCACTTGACACGCCCTGCCCGGCACAGTGTCCGGGACGTGTTGCGCTGACCGTGTTCTCCTTGGCCGATCCCCTTTCCTCCACCGCCTCCGCCGCCCCGCCTTGGGCATTGTTCAGCAGCTTCTCAGGTACTACAGGACCGTCCGACTGCCCACCATCGTGCATCACGGGATTACGGCCTCAGCCTTCCCCGCACGACCCGCGACCCGCCGATACGCCACCCCGCGATCCCCAAGGGGCGGGGCATCATCAACGAGCACGGGTGAGAATGGGCTCTCCCGGTTCTCGAACATGGAGAGATCGCACGCATGCACAGGTTCTCTGACCCCGCGGGGTCCACCGACGGCTCGCGAAAACGCCGCCAGCAGTGTTGCCTTCCGACGTTTGGGACCGCGTCGGCACCCCAGATCAGGACATTTCGGGGCTCAATAGCCCGCCTGCGTGCACCCCTGTCCAACGCTTCGCTGCGCCCTCGCGGAACGCCAACGCATGGCTCGGGGCCACCGTGATTCGCTAGATCTTCGATGTACGAACCTTCCATTCGCTTCTCCATGCCGGTTTATCCCGGCGCTTTCCCCAAACCGCCCGCAACTCGCGCTGATCCAACCACAGCCGCCACGTTACCCCGCGATCCCAGTCCCCACGCGGGATTACGTCCACAGCGCGACTTCCCTCCCCTCGCCTCCGGAGCGAGAGGTCGCAAGTTCGAATCTTGCCGGGCGCGCTCTCCTTGTTCGGAACTCGCCTACGCCTCCACAGCAGCCGTCCGCGCGAACTCCGCCTGGCGCCACGGCAAGCGCCGCTGCAGCGCCGGTCGCTCGACGATTCGCCAGAGCAGGTCGGCGGCGATCAGGGTGGTGGCCGTGTCGAGCACGAGCAGCAGCACGAACGTGACAGTGACCCCGTGAGTGCCGATGTGTGGCAGCAGGTGTCCCATCGGCGTGAGATGAATGAGGTAGATCCCATAGGAGCGCTCGCCCAGCCAGCGCATCACCGGGTTGTCCAGCACGCGCCAGCAGCCGCCGTTCGTCCACTGCAGGATCAGAGGCGCCGCCAAGAGAGCGCCGCAGGCGAGGGTGACGAGCACCAGGCGCGCTCCGAAATCGGAGCCGGGGAGCGAGACGAACACGGCGAACAGCGCCACGCAGAGGCCGAGGACGCCCCACGCGAGCGCCTTGCCGTGACCTGAGTCGCGCAGACGCGGCGCGACGAACGGCTCGACCGCCGCCAGCGCGATCCCGGGTATGAACGCGAACAGGAACTCGGCGAGGTTGTAGGCGTTGTTCAGCGGGTTGCCCGCGCTGTGCTTGGCGAGCAGGCTGAGGACGTAGGCGGCGAGCAGGACCGCGAGGACGACCGCGAGGCGCGATCGTGGCCTTTCCAGGATGCGCGCGCCGGCGGCCAGCGCGAGGAGCGAGGCGAGCGGTATCGCCACGTAGAAGGCCGCCTCGATGTCGAGCGTCCAGGCCTGGCGCATCACTTCGGCGGCTGCGTTCCAGTGATAGTTCTGCGCGAACCCGTAGGTGGCGAGCAGCCCGCCGACGCCCGACGGGCCGGCCACGTGGTCCCACACCACGAAGACGGTCGTCACCACCCAGAACGCCGGGATGATCCGCAGCGCGCGGTTGCGTGCGTAGCGTGAGATCGAGGGCCGCGGCGTGCCGAGCGTGAACGCCGCAAGGAAGGTGCGCGTGAGCAGATAGCCCGACAGCGCGAAGAAGATGAAGACCCCGAAGCGCATTGCGATGAACTCCGGTGCCAGGCGCCCGAAGATCGGGCTGAAGCTGTGCGGGCTATCGCTGCCGAGCACGAAGCCGGGAGTGTGCTTGAACAGCATCGTTTCGACCGCCGCATGAAAGACGAGCACGAACATCGCCGCTACGCCCCGCAGCGCATCGCCTGCCGTGAACCGCCGCGGCACCGCGTCGCTGACCGTCCTTGGCAGCTCGTCGGCGCGGTTCATCTCTAGGGATTGGGCAGACAGAGCCCAAGAGGCTACCTACCACCAAATGCATTCGAAAGGTCCCAACATGGTGGTGTTGCTCGACGTCAACGTGCGTCCCGCCTGCTCCGTCTCAGTCGTTCCACCACACGTCCTCCTCCCGCGCCGCCACCTCCTCGATCTGCTCGAGCGTCAGGTCGGTCCGGCGGTCCTCCACCATCGCCTGCAGCGCCTGGGCGATGGTGGGCGCCCAGACCGGCCTCGCAACGGCGATCCGCCCGGGCTCCTCGTCGAACTGCTCCCATTCCAGCTCGACGAGGGGCGTGCGCGAGGGCGGTGCATCGTCTGGGACCGGAGCGCCCCAGCCGTACAGGTTGATGTGAACCTGCCACCCGTACGGGCACAGCTCGCCCATCACCGCCAGGGCCTGCCACTCGTCGTCTACGCGCTTGGAGCGCCGATAGCGCCGCCGCAGGTAGAAGCCGATCAGCACAGCCGCCGCGGCCATCGCTGCGATCAGAAGCACCACGGAGAGTGTCATGCGCACCCAGCGGATGGCTGCCGCCTCCCTGCACCCCGCTGGCGATCACCGTCGCCCGGCCCTCTGCGCACGTGGCACACAGCTCGATCCGCCCGATCCGGCCCGAGGAAGCAGATGCCACCCGCTCGCTCTCATCGCCCATACAACAGCAGCCACTCCGTGCGGCCTTCCAGCAGCCATCAGTCGATGTCCTCTACTGTGGCGCGCGTGAGCCGCGTGATGCGCTGGAGCTGGCCGCGGGGCTTCCCGCTCGTCCAGTTCCCCAACCCCCCGCTCGCGGCCGCCCTGCTCGCCAGCATCACCGCCCAGGCGACGCGCGGAGGCGTGCATCGGGCGCTCACCGCGCTCTTCTACTCGGCCCTCAGCGTGTGGGCATACGAGGAGGCGCGCCACGGAGTCAATTGGTTCAGGCGGCTGCTGGGCCTGGGCTTCGCGGTCTACATCGTTCTCAGCCTCGCAGGCGCCCTGAGGCGCACCTAACCCTCTCGGCTCACCGGTCGGGGAGTAGAGTCTGGCGACCGTGCTGCACGCAATCCTGTGCCTGATGCCGACTCTGGTGCTGGCGAGCGCGCTGCTTGCGCGGCGCTACCCGGGCGCGCGCACGCTGGTCGCGTTGCGCACGAAGCGCCAGATCCGCTGGCCGCGCCCGCGCTCATCGACGCCCGCGCGGCGTCGGGTCGTGATCGTGGCCGCCCACGGCGGCCAGCTGATCGGTCGTTCGCTGGCGGTCAGACCTCCGCCGGCGCTCAGCACGGCGAGTTAGCCACCCCGGTCCGCGCTCACGTCGCGGAACCCCGCTCGCCGGACACGGCCGGCCGCGGCGGCCACATGCCGTCCGCGGTGCTCAACGCATCCATCCGAGGAGCCGCAATGGTCCGTCGTCTCATCATCACCGCGCTCGGCGCGCTCGCGCTGGCGCTCACCGCAGGCGCCACAGCGCAGGGCGCCACCCAGAGTCCCACCGCCGAGAGCGAGAACCCGATCAACGATCAGGGCTCCAGCTACCACTTCCGCTCTCAGATCACCGCCGTACAACCACAGGTGGCCGGGGTCAGCGTGCAGGTGCTCGAGTTCGCCGACCGCCTGCAGCTGAGCAACCACAGCGGCCGGGACGTGACCGTGTACGGCTACCAGGGCGAACCCTACGCGCGAGTGCTGGCCGACGGAACCGTCGAGCTCAACACGCGCTCGCCCGCTTACTACCTCAACCAGAACTTCTACGGCAACGTCAAGGTGCCGGCCTCGGCCTCGCCGACCGCTTCGCCCCACTGGGTGGTGGTCGATCGCACCGGGCAACTCGAATGGCACGACCACCGCATCCACTGGATGTCGCCCGCGCTGCCGCCGCAGGTCAAGAACACGGCCAAGCGCACCAAGATCTTCGACTGGCAGGTCCCGATCGAAGTCGGCACCCGCAGGGGAGCGATCGGCGGCGAGCTGTTCTGGACGCCGGAGAGCGGCTCGAAGACCCCCACCGGCGCGATCGTCGCGTTCGTGGTCATCGTCGCTGCGGCTCTGTTGTTCGTACTTTTCGTTCGGCGCCGCCGCGCGCGCCGCCCGCCAGCCGGCAGAGACCACGACGCGGGAGCCGCAGCGCCGCCGGACTCCTCACCCGGAGAAGCCTGGTAGCCGGCATGGGCCAGCGCCGCAACCGAGTCCGCAGGCATCCAGGGGGGCTGCGCGGCCTGACGGTCGTGCTCGCCGTGGCGCTGCTCGCAGCGCTCGCCGGCGCGCCCGCCGCATCCGCCCACGCGCAGCTGCTCGGCAGCTCGCCCGCCTCCGGCTCCACCGTCCCGACGGAGCCCAGGGAGGTGATCTTCAAGTTCGACCAGGCCGTCGGGGGAACGCTCGGCGCCGTGCGGGTGTTCAACACCAAGGGAGAAGAGGTGGACGACGTCGACCTCTCACACCCCGAAGGCCACCAGCGCTGGCTGGGCGTCGGGCTGAAGCCAAACCTCCCCGACGGCACCTACACCGCCACCTACAGGGCGATCTCGGCCGACACGCACATCGTCTACGGCGGACTGGTGTTCAACCTCGGCCACGCCGGCCCCCGACCCAAGTTCACCGTCGCGGGCCTCATCGCCCGCAACGAGACCGGTCGCGTCACCAGGCTCGCCTTCGGCGTCGTGCGCGCCCTGGACTATCTCTCGATCGCGCTGCTGCTCGGCGGCCTCGCATTCCTCGTGATCGCGTGGGTCCCAGCACGCTCGGCCGTCGCGGGCGATGAGCGCTGGCCGGCCGCCGCGAACGCCTTCGCCACGCGCGTGAGCATGCTGCTCGGAGGCGCGGCGATCCTCGGGATGCTCGTGAGCGTGCTCGGCGTGGCGCTCCAAGGCGCGACGGCCGCCGGCGTCTCGCTGTGGTCCTCGTTGACGGGCACAGTCATCCAGAACACGCTCGAAAGCCGCTTCGGGGAGGTCTGGGGCCTGCGCGCGCTCGACTGGGTGGCGCTCGCCGGACTACTGGCCGCTGCGCGCAGGAGCGCCCGCTGGCCGCCGCCCACGTGGATCGCCGCGGGGTTCGGTCTCGGCGCGGCCTATCTCGCCATCACCCCCGCCCTGGCCGGTCACGCGAGCATCGAGAGCCCCGTCGGCGTGTTCCTCCCCTCCGATGTCCTGCACGTGCTCGCGGCCAGCGTGTGGGTGGGTGGCATCGCCTTCCTGCTGCTCGCGCTGCCCGCCGCCACACGCCGCCTGCACGGCCCCGAGCGCAGCCGCCTGCTGCTCGCCGTGCTCTCGCGCTTCTCGCCGCTGGCGCTCACCGCCGTACTCGTCATCGCCGCCACAGGCGTGGTGCAGGCCTACATCGACGTGCGCAGCCTCCATGCGCTGCTGCACAGCACCTATGGCACCCTGATCCTGGTCAAGACCGCGCTCCTGGGCGCGCTGATCGTGCTCGGGTGGGTCAACCGCTCGCGTGTGATCCCCGCGCTGAGGCGGGTCACGGCCGCGGGCGAGCCGCCGGCGGGCACCGGCGTGCTGGCACGACGCACGCTGCGCGGCGAGCTTGTCGCGATGGCGTGCGTCCTCGGCGTGACCGCCGCGCTCATCAGCTACGCCCCGCCCGTCGACCTCGCCGCCAGCCCCTTCTCCGCCGCGGGCGCCGTGGCAGCCAACGGCACCTTCTCGATCGACACCTCCCTCGGCCCGGCCGAGCTCGAGATGAGCGTTGAACCGGCGCGCGTGGGCCCCAACACGATCCACGTCTACCTGTTCGATGCCAGGACCGGCGCGCAGTTCACGGCCACCAAGGAACTCACCGTCACTGCCTCGCTTCCCGCGAAGGCCATCGGGCCGCTGCCCCTGCAGGCCAGGATCTCCGGCCCCGGTCACTACACGCTGGCCGCGGCCGAGCTCTCGCCCGGCGGGACCTGGTCGATCACCCTCCTCGACCGCGTCTCCGAATTCGAGGAGTACACACGCACAGTCAAGGTCCCGATCAATTGAGCGCGCACCGGATCACACCGCGTGGCGCTCTGCACCGCCCAAACCGCCACCGACACGAGAGGAGCACCGAGCCATGAAACCCGGCAAGCTCACAGCACTGATCGTCGCCACCGTGCTGATCGCGCCCGCGGGCGCCGAGGCGCACGTCAGCCTCCATCCGAACACGATTCCCGCCGGCGCGTTCGCGACCCTCGACGTTCGCGTCCCAGGCGAGCGCGAAGGCGCCCATGTGAAGAAGGTCGACACGCTGCTGCCCCCCGGGTTCACGAGCGTCGACTATGAAAACGTGTCTGGGTGGAGCACACGGGTGATCGAAGCCAAGCTCGCGAGCCCGCTCAAGGAAGACGGTGAAACGATCGACACCGAGGTCTCCCAGGTCGTGTGGACGTGGCAGGGACCGGCCGGGCGCGTCGGCAACGGACAGTTCATCGACTTCCCGCTGTCGGTCGCGATCCCCAGCCAGGCCGCCGGACGAGCGCTCGAATTCAAGACCGTCCAGACCTACAGCGACGGCACGGTCGTGCACTGGATCGACCCCTCCCTGAGCGCCGAACATCCCTCGCCGCGGATCAACGTCACGGTCAAGGGCGGGGCGATCGAGGACGTGGCGGGCAAGGAGGCCGGCCCTGAGCCGGGAGCGGGCGCGGCCAGCGCCTCCACCGCACCCGCCCGATCCTCGAGCACCGGCGCCAGCCAGGGACTGGCGATCGCGGCGCTTGTAATCGGCGCGCTCGCTCTCGCGGCAGCTCTCACGGCCCTCTACCGCGGGTCGGCGCGGTCGAGGTTCCAGTGACGTGAGGTAGAGCAGCGCCACAGCCACGGCTCCTCGTCTGCGACCTGCGCCCGCGGAGTGATGAAGAAGCGCGTGATCGTGCGCTGGCCGCCCTCGTGGTCGCCGTAGAGGATGTCCACGGTTACGCCCTTGCCCGCCTCGATCGCGCTCTTCAACGGCTCGTGGAGCGGATCGCTCGGGTCGCGTACCGCCGCCTGCCAGAAGCTCACGTCGCCCGCCGGCACGTACAGGTCGCGCTGAAGGCGGCGAAAGTCCGAGAGCGCAGAGTGTCGCTCCGCGGTTTGCCGGCCCGTCCAGATGTGCCAGCCGTGCAGCACAGCCAGGCCGGAGGCCACGTTGCGCAGCGGGATCGCGAGATAGACCTTCTCGGCGATGACCTGCGCGGCCGCGAGCCCGTCGCGCAGATGCACCCAGTGATCGTCCACGAAGCCGACCTTCTGGGGCGGGTCCTGCGGGCGCGCGTTGAAGAGCACCGGGCGCAGCCCCACCTTCAACGCCTGCTCTGAGACCCGCGCCGCACGGTTGGCTGAGCGCGTCGAGGAGAACGTCGCCACGGCGAGGATCAGCGTTCCTCCGGCGGTCGCGAGCGAGGCGATCGTGCTCGTGTCGGCCATGCTCGCCCAGGCTAGCCGACGTTCGGAGCGCCCAGGCCGCGCACGAGCGTCTCGGAGGCGATCTTGTGGGCGTCGCAGATGCGCCCGAGATGCAGGAGAGAGTCGGTCTCGGCCGCGACCTCCCCGTCGCCCAGTCGCAGCACCAGCGGCGTGCCCGGGGCGAGGTCGCTGGCGGCGAGACCGACCGCCACGTTGACCAGGTCGGCAGAGGTCACCGCGGCGACCACCGCGCAGCGGCGGATGCCGAGGCGCTCGAGCGTCTCGCGGTCATCGCCGCGCCCGATCGCCACCGGGATCCCGGCCGCGCGCGCGAGCCGCACGCATGGCGCATCCGGGTCCTGCTCGACCCCCAGCACGGCAACGCCGCGCCGGCGCAGGTCCTGCGCGAGGCGGAAGCCCACCTGGCCGAAGCCGACCAACAGGACATGGTGGCGAGCCGGCGCCGCGCGCGCTCCCAGCAACGTGGTCAGCCGCGGGCGGCTGAGGCGGCGCACGAGCGCGGCAGTGAACACGGCCACGAGCAGCAGCGCGGCCAGCGTGTCGAGCGCCGAGAGCGCCTTGAACCACGCCGCGCCCGAGGCGGCGCCGGGCGCGCCCGCGACCGTGGCCACCGAGCGGGTGCTGAAGTAGAGCGCGTCGACCACGCCCTCGTGCAGGGCGATCATCGAGATCGCTCCCTCGAGTATCAGCGCGAGCAGCAGGCCGGCGCCGGCGCGCACGAGCAGCCGCAGCGCGTCATCGACGAGACGTATGCCGTGGCGGCGCCGTGCAGCGGATGACCCGGCAGCGGCGGCGACGCAGTGCTCGGCGAGATCTTCAGCTACCAGTTCCGCGGGCGAGAGCACGTGGACGGCCGGTACCACGTGCTGGAGCTCGCGCGTGATCGTGCGGTCGAACATCGTCACCCACAACGGGATGTCGGGCCTCAGGTGGGCGCTCAGCAGCGTCAAGCGCAGCGCGAGCACGTCGTCGCGCGTCACGACCGCCACCGCGTCCCAGCGCCGCCGGCGCAGGATCTTGGCGAGCTCGCTGTCGCTCAGGCCCGCGGCTGCCTCGGCGGGGATGTCGTTCTGATCCAGCCGCCGCATCAGCGCCGCGGCCAGGCCTCCCGCTTCACCGATCACGAGCACGGCGTGGCCGGTCGAGGAGGCATCGTGCACATGCGCACTATCCCAGGTCCCAGCAGGGCCGTGCGCTGGGATTCAGCGGCGTCCGGGGGCTCCTGAGGGGTCTTGGAGGCGCGACCATAGCGGGGTAGGACACGCCAGCCAGCCTGCAGGAGTGGCGCGCTCGCGAGAGCTCGGTCGAGCCGGCCTTCGCGCGCGAGGGCTGAGAGCCCACAATCGACCGCCGCCCTCGCTTCTGGCGGGGCCTACACCTCGAGATAGCGCAGCATGATGCGCCCGATGACGATCACGTCGCCGTTGGACAGATCCGCCTGCTGGATGCGCCGCCCGTTCACGAACGTGCCGTTGGAGCTGCGATCGTCGAGCACCCGTGCGCCGGACGGGCGCGGGACGAGGATCGCATGGCGCCGCGAGACAGAGCTCTCGTCAAGGTGCAGGTCCGCGGAGAGTCCACGGCCGATGTGGATCGCCTCGCTGCCGAGCGGGATGAGCAGCGTTCGATCTGGCCCCTGCACCTGGATGTAGCGACCCGGAGCGACAGGGTCGGTGAGCGCGGCCTCATGGCGCACACGCTCGTCCAGGCAGGCCGTCGGATCGAACCGCTCGGTGAGCCCGTCGGCAACCGGACGGATGAGGGTCTGTGAGGTCATACGAGTAGCAAACAGCATGCTAATCAGCCCCACCTCAACACTCGTGAAGAAATGACGAAATGACGAAAATGGACGGCTAGTCGAACCTTTGCCGGTCGGCCGCGGGGGGCGAAACCGGCTAGGCGAGGCCCTGCTCGGGAGCTCTCGCGGCGGCCTTCTTGTCCGGGGCCCTTCCGGCGGCCTTCTTGCGCGCCATGCGCTTCGTGCTCCACCAGCCCCAGCCGCCCACGCCCACGACCGGCACGACGTAGAGCATCGAGATGTACCAATGCGTCAGGCAGGCAAGCGGTGCCATCAGCACAGAACCTATCACCCGCCCGGGCGCCGCTGCGGCCGGCTCAGGTCCCCACCGAGGAGAGCAGCCACAGGCCGAAGCTCGTGAAGGCCACCATCACGGCCAGCATCCAGTACTGGCTGCGCACCGCCTCTTCGGCGTCGCGGTAGAGCACCAGGGCGCGATCGTGCGCGAGGGCGAGACCGCCGACGTGCCCGGCGACGAGCGCCGCGACCTGCACGTACCAGATGCCTGCGTAGGAGATCACGTGGTAGTCGATCTGATAACCGGCGGTCCCGAACAGATTCGATCCATCCCCCAGCGGGTCTGAGATCAGATAGCCCATCGCCTGGCTCTGCCACAGCAGCAGCGAGAAGTAGTGGGCGAGCACATAAGCGAAGGCGATCGGCACGAGCGTGTGAGCGAAGCTTCGCCACAGCTCCCCGGTGTCGTAGCGCTCGCTCACGCTGCCCACGCCGAGAACCCCCAGGCGGTAGACGGCGATGATCAACAGGATGCAGAGCACCAGCCCGACCGAGTAGGCCAGCTCCTGGGCAGGGATAGAGGAGAGGCCGAGATCGGCGAACAGGCTCTGTACGCTCGACTCGTTGTTGCGCCAGATCCCGCCGTTTGAGAAGCCATCGAAGGTCGTGGTGCCGATGAGCGTGCAGATCAACACGACCGTCCCCGGGCGGATGCGAAGAGTCGTGACCCCGCTCAGCGGTCGGCGTAGCTGCAGCGCGCCGTCCTCGCTGCGCACGAGTGGCGAGAGCTTGGAGAGCAGGTTGAAGTAGACGCCGAAGGCGTCGGCCGCCCCGCCCCACTCCTCAACGCCGAACAGGACCATTCCGGCGAGCATCACCGCGAAGTAGCCGAGCGACAGCGCCGCGAGTGTGGAGGGGTTGTCCCGTTCCACGTACACGAGCTCCAACCAGGCGAAGCCCACGATGCCGGCCACCGCGGGCCAGTTCCCCAGACGCTCGGGGTAGGACAGCAGCGGACCCCCGCCCGCCGCGCCGCGAGCGCGCAGGATCAGCGCCTCCAGCACGCGTCCGCACGTGCGCCACGGGCTCAACGCCCTGAAGAGGTCGCCGAAGAGCACGCTCGCGAGGGGGATGCCGACCCAGAAGATCACGTAGACGAAGGTGACCGAGAAGTTGGCATTGGCCACCTGGGCGCCCGCGAATCCGCTGTAGAGCACCACCACGAACAGGAGCAGCCCGAGGAGGCCGGCGAGCCACTCGAGCACACGCGGCAGCTGCAGCAGCCGCCGGCGATGCTCCTGCTGGAGCTGCGGAGCCCGCCACAACGTGGAGAGCGCCACAAACGAGACGACCAAGACGATCGCAGCGGTCCAGCTGAACAGCCACACGGGGATCGGCAGGTCGGCCTTGCCCACGATCCCGTGCGCGTCCGCGCTCGCGGGCAGCGCGAGCGCCACGGTGCCCGCTGCCCCGGTCGAGGCTGCAAGCATGCGACGGGGGGCTCTCATGGCTCGCGCAGTCTATGGAAGCGGTTGCCTCGCCTCCGCCGATCGCGGTCTGCTCGCGTAACCTGAACGGGAAATGCTCCCTCTGCCGCTCGCCGTCTCCGCGAACCTCGAGGCCGCCCTGCAACTCGGCCCGCTCGCGCTCCTCGGTCTGCTCTATGCCCGCCGCGCGCGCACCCTGGCGATCGACGGCCACCCGGTGCCCGGTTGGCGCCAGGCGTGCTTCTACGGGGGCTTCGTGCTGATCGCCGCCGCCCTCACCTCGCTCGGGGGCGCAAGCCAGGAACTGCTCTACGTGCACATGATCGAGCACCTGCTGCTCGGCGACATCGCAGCCCTGCTGATCGTGCTCGGGCTCACCGGCCCGCTGCTCGCCCCGATCCTGCGCATCGGCTTCTTCGACCGCCTACGCGCTCTCTCGCATCCCGCGATCGCCTTCCCGCTGTGGGCCCTCGACCTGTACGTCTGGCATCTGCCCGCGCTCTACCAGGCGGCTCTGCGCCACTCGAGCGTGCACGCCCTCGAGCACGTATTGTTCCTCGGCCTCGGGGTCAACATGTGGATGTGCCTGTTCGGCCCGCTGCCCAAGCCGTCGTGGTTCGGCAACCTCGGCAAGCTCCTCTACATCGTGGCCGTGCGCCTCACCGGCACGGTGCTGGGCAACATCTTCCTGTGGTCGGGCACCGTCTTCTACCCCTTCTACCTGCACGGAGACGCCGTCTACCACATCTCCCCCCTGGCCGATCAGAACCTGGCGGGGGCGATCATGATGGTCGAGGAGTCGATCCTCACGCTGGGCCTGTTCTGCTGGCTGTTCCTGCGCACCGCCCGCGAGGGCGAGGAGCGCCAGGACCTGCTCGACTTCGCCCACGCACAGGGCCTCGAGCTGACCGAGGCGCGCGCCGCGCGGGCTGTGGCCGCCGGTCGCGGCGATGAGCTGCGACGGCGCCTGGAGGGACACGCCGAGGCGGCCGAGCGCCTTTAGGAAGCAGCGATATCCTGCGCCGCATGTGCGCAGGCTGTGCAATGGCCGCGGCCTCCGCCGCCACGGGCTTCAGGACCTGGATGCAGACCCACCACTTCGGCTGGCTGACGCCGCGGCGGATGCGCTCGCTGACGATCGGCGCGATGTGCGCGGCGGGACTGGTCTCCACCGTCGGGATGAGCGGCTCGAGCGCTCCGGCCGCACGAGCGTCGACGCCTCCGGCTCACACCGGGGCGCCCTGAGCGACCCTAGCCTCCGGCGACGGCGGGCAGGATCGTCAGCTCCGCTCCGTCCTTGACGGGTGTCTGCAGCCCGTCCAGGAAGCGGATGTCTTCGCCGGCGAGATAGACGTTGACGAAGCGCCGCAGCGAGCCGTCGTCGTCGGAGATCCGCGCGCGGAGCTCCTCGAAGCGCTCGAACAGCCCGTCGAGGACCTCCTGCACGGTCGCGCCGTCAAGGACCGTCTCGGCCTCGCCGCCGGAGGCCGAGCGCAGCTGCGTGGGGATCTTCACCACGACCGACATCTAGACGCTCACCGGGCGGCTGACGCCGGCCTCGAAGGCCTCGACCGTCGGAGCGATCGTGCGCGTCTCGAAGCTGCCGCGCACCGCGTCGAGTGTCTTCAGGCCCTCGCCGGTGATAACGAGCACCACACGCTCGTCGGGGTCGATCTCCCCGCGCGCCGCCAGCTTGGCCAGGACGGCTGTCGTCACGCCGCCGGCCGTCTCGGTGAACACCCCGGTGGTTTCGGCGAGCAGCTTGATGCCGGCGCGGATCTCATCGTCGCTGACCGCGTCCACGCCGCCACCCGTGCGGCGCGCCAGATCGAGCGCGTAGGGCCCGTCGGCGGGGTTGCCGATCGCCAGCGACTTGGCGATCGTGCTCGGCTTGACCGGGCGGCAGACATCGTGGCCGGCCGCGTAGGCGCTGGCTACCGGCGAGCAGCCCTCGGCCTGAGCGCCGTTCATGCTCGGCAGATCGCCCTCGAGCAGCCCCAGCTCGAGCCATTCCTCGAAGCCCCGGGCGATCTTGGTGAAGAGCGAGCCCGAGGCGATCGGCACGATGCAGCGGTCGGGCAGCTCCCAGCCGAGCTGCTCTGCGATCTCGAACGCGAGCGTCTTGGATCCCTCGGCGTAGTAGGGGCGCAGGTTGATGTTCACGAACGCCCACTCGCGCTCCGCGCACAGCTCCGTGCAGAGGCGGTTGACGTCGTCGTAGCTGCCGTCCACGCCAACGAGGTTGGTGCCATAGATGCCGGTGGCGAGGACCTTCTGCTCCTCGAGGTCGGCCGGGATGAAGACGTAGGAGTCCATGCCCAGGGCGGCGCCGTGGGCGGCCACCGAGTTGGCGAGGTTGCCGGTGGAGGCGCACGCGATCGTCTCGAAGCCGAGCTCACGGGCCCGCGTCACGGCCACCGAGACGACCCGATCCTTGAAGGAGTGGGTCGGGTTGGCGGCGTCGTTCTTGACCCACACCTCGCGCAGGCCGAGCCGCTCCGCCAGGCGATCGGCGCGGATCAGCGGCGTGCAGCCCGCCGGCAGCCCGACGCGCGAAGCCAGGCGCCCGGACGGGCCGGGAGGCCCACCGGCGAGCGGCAGGAAGTCGGCGTAGCGCCAGATGTTCTGCGGCCCGCCCTGGATGCGGCGGCGCAGCTCGCCGAGGTCGCGGCTGGTGCGGCTGTGGTCGTAGACGACCTCCAGCGGCCCGAAGCACTGCTCGCACACGTAGAGCGCCTCGAGCGGATACTCCGCCTTGCACTCCTTGCACTGAAGATGACTGACAGCCATTTGGGCTCCTTCGCTATGTTCTTCGCCTTGTCACGTGTGGCGAAGAGCGCGAAGCCCGCCACACATCACCTGGAATTGGCACCTTCCCGCCTGTGACTTGGCGGTGGTTGCCGGGGTTTCGCAGGGCCAGGCCCTCCACCCCTCTGGATGTGTACTGCTTGTGTGCGGCAGTCTAGCAACCGCATCGGGCTCCGGCAAGTCGATCATCGGCTGGTCCGCGGTAACTCGGGTGCGGCCGCGGTGTAGGCCACGCTGTGAGCACCCCCACACGCGAGCGCCAGAGCCACGACGAGGCGCAGGAGCAGCAGACCGGCCAACAGGACGCCCCCTTCCGCTTCGCCGATCCCGTGCGCAAGCGGCGCATGCTGATCATCGTCAACCCGTACGCCACGACCGTCTCCGACCGGCTGCGCCACCTCGTCGTCTATGCGCTGCAGGGCCGCTTCGAGGTGGACGCCGTGGACACCGAGGCCCGCGGTCACGCCAGCGAGCTCTGCCGCGAGGCCGCCCACGAGGGCTATGACGTCGTCGTCGCCTTCGGGGGCGATGGCACCGTCAACGAAGCGGCCAACGGATTGCTGGGCTCCCCCACGCCGCTGTGCTGCCTGCCCGGCGGCTCGGCCAACGTGTTCGGCAAGATGCTCGGCATCCCCGGCGACGTCGTCGACGCCACCGAGCACCTGCTGGCGATGGCTGATGACTGGCGCCCGCGCAAGGTCGACCTGGGGGTGGTCAACGGTCGCTGCTTCACCTTCGCCTCCGGCCTCGGCCTCGACGCGAGCGTGGTCGAGCGCGTCGACGCCAACCCCCACCTGAAGGCCCGCCTCGGCGCCTGGTACTTCACGTGGGTGGCGGTCCGGACCTACGTGCGCCGCTACGTGGTGCGCCCGCCCCGACTCGAGGTCGACGCCGGCGGGCAGACCTTCACGGGCGTCACCGCGATCGTCCAGAACGGCTCCCCCTTCACCTACTTCCAGGACCGTCCGGTCGAGATCGCCGACGGAGCGGCGCTCGACTCGGGCCTGCTCGCCGGGGGCGTCCTGCACCGCGCCACGCTCGTCTCGATGCCGTTCATCGCCTGGCGCGCCCTCTCGCCGCGCGCCCGCGTGGCCGGGCATCGACAGGTCAGCGGCCTGCGTGAGATCAGCGAGATGACCGTGCGCAGCGCCGATGAGCGGCTGCTGCCGCTGCAGGTCGACGGCGACTACCTCGGCGAGGTCGCCGAGGCGCGCTACTCGATTCTCCCCGAAGCGCTCAACGTCGTCTCCTGAGCCGCGCTGGCCCCCGGAGCGCTCGGCGCCCAAGGACAGGCCTCCTAATAGACGAAGGCGGCCAGCGCGCGGGCGATGTCGGCGGCCTGAAGCGGACCGAATCGAAGCGTCCATGCACCGTCGAGCTCCTGGCGGAAGGCGTGCGGCACCCCGTCGCGTTCCAGCTCGGCTCGGTGCTGCTGGGCGCGCTGGTAGCCGGTGGCGCCCTGGAAGGTGGCGTCGAGCCCGTAGCGCCCGTCATCCACCGGCCAGATCGTGAGCCGGTCGGGGACCGGGCCCGCGCGGGTGGGCAGCAGTGCGTCGTCGGTCACGGTGAGTGCGCTCGGATGTGCTCGACGCCGCGGACGTGCGGCCGCTCAGGCGGCGCTTGCCCCGGGCGTGACGCGGTAGGCGTCGAAGACCGAGTCGATGTTGCGCAGGCGCGTGATCGCGCCCTTGAGCGTGTGGGTGTCGGCCACCTCGACCACGAAGCGGTTCTTGACCATCGGCCCCATCGACAGGCAGCGCGCTTCCATGATGTTGGCGCCCGACTCCGAGAAGACCCGTGAGAGGTCCTCGAGCAGACGGTGGCGATCCCATGCGTCGATCTGGATCTCCACGACGAATCCGGTCGACTGATCGCCCTCCCAGCCCACGTTGGCGAAGCGCTCCGGGCTCTTCTGGAGCTGGGCCGCGTTGGGGCAGTCGGCGCGGTGGATCGTGATGCCGCGTCCGAGGGATATGTAGCCGAGGATCTCATCCCCGGGCACGGGCCGACAGCACTTGGCCAGGCGCAGCATCACGTCCTCGACGCCTTCCACCCTGATCCCGTACTGCCCCGAGGACTTGGTCGGCCGGCGCCTGGCGCGCCCAACGCGCAGCAGATCCGCCGCCGAGTCCTCGCCGTCGGCGGACTCTCCCTGCTTCAGGCGCTGGAGCACCTTGCCCACGACCAGCTTCGGCGAGACCTTGGCGGCGCCGAGAGCGATGTAGAAGTCATCGGCCTTGCGGTAGCCCACCTCGCGGATCACGTCCGCCAACAGCGCCGAGCCGGTGATCTTCTGCGCGGGCAGCCCCTGTTTGCGCAGGTGCTCCTGGAGCAGCTCGCGGCCGGTGTGCTCGGTGTCCTGGCGCGACTCGGCCTTGAACCAGGCCTTGATCTTGTTGCGCGCGCGGGTCGTCTTGACCATCGCCAGCCAGTCGCGCGAGGGACCGCGCTCGCGCTTGGCCGTGAGGATCTCAACGATGTCGCCGGAGCGCAGCTCGTAGTGCAGGGGCACGATTTTGCCGTTGACGCGCGCGCCAACGCAGCGGTGGCCGATCTCCGTGTGGACCTCGTAGGCGAAGTCCAGCGGCGTGGCTCCCGCCGCCAGCGACTTCACTTCGCCCTTGGGCGTGAAGACGTAGACCTCCTCCTCGAAGAGGTCCGTGCGCAGCGTCTCCATGAACTCGCGCGGGTCCGAGAGCTCTTTCTGCCAGTCGAGCATCGAGCGCAGCCACTTGAGCTTGCCCTCCTCGCCCGCGCCCCAGCGCCCGCCGTCGTCGCCGCTGCCGGGCGGGGGCTGCTTGTAGAGCCAGTGGGCCGCAACCCCGAACTCCGCCATCTCGTGCATCTCCTGCGTGCGGATCTGTATCTCCAGCGGCCTGCCCTCGGGACCGATCACGGTCGTGTGCAGAGACTGGTACATGTTGAACTTGGGCATCGCGATGAAGTCCTTGAAGCGGCCGGGCAGCGGCTTCCACAGCGAGTGGATCACGCCGACGGTGCCGTAGCAGTCCTTGACCGAGTCCACGATCACGCGCATCGCGGTGAGGTCGTAGATCTCGTTGAACTCGCGACCCTTCTTGGTCATCTTCGAGTAGATCGAGTAGAAGTGCTTGGCGCGGCCCGCGATCTCGGCCTCGATTCCCACTTGCGCCAGCTCGCTGCGCAGGTAGTCGCCCGCCTCGCTGACGTAGTGCTCGCGTTCCTCGCGCTGCTGAGCCACGAGGCCCTTGATCTCCTGATACTTGCGCGGGTGAAGCGTCGCGAACGCGAGATCCTCGAGCTCCCACTTGATCGCGTGGATCCCCAGCCGGTGCGCCAGCGGCGCATATATCTCGATCGTCTCGCGCGCCTTCTCGAGCTGCTTCTGCTTGGGCATCGCCTCGATCGTGCGCATGTTGTGCAGGCGGTCGGCCAGCTTGATCAGGATGACCCGCACGTCGGTGGCCATCGCCACCATCATCTTGCGGTAGTTGTTGGCCTGGGCCTCGTCGCGAGACTGGAAGGTGATGCCCGTCAGCTTGGTGACGCCGTCGACGATCGCGGCGATCTCATCGCCGAAGCGCTCGCGCACCTCCTCGATCGATGCCGAGGTGTCCTCGACGGTGTCGTGCAGCAGCGCCGCGCACAGCGTCTCCGTGTCCAGGCGCATGCCCGCGCAGATGCGCGCCACGCCCACGGGATGCACGATGAAGTCCTCGCCCGACTTGCGCCGCTGGGCGGCGTGGTGCTCGCAGGCGAACACGAATGCGTCCTGCACGCGGGCGCGGTCGATCTCCACGGTCGAATCGGCGGCGTGCTCGGAGACGATCGCGAACAGGTCGCTCAGCATCCGTCGCTCGGAGGCATTGAGCGTGAGCGCCTGCGCCTCCCCTCCCCTCCTGGGCGGGGCGCTCGGCGTGTGCGCCTCGTGCAGGAGCTGAGCCTCCTGCGGCGCGGACGCACCGGGTGCCTCTGTCAGCTGTGGGCTCTTGGGGTCTTCGGCGAGGGCCATGATCAAAGGTTAGGGGACCGACCGCCGGTATTGAAGCGGCTGATCGAGGCTGCGCTGCTCGAGCGGGCCCTAGAAGAGCACCATCTCCCCGGATTCCCGTGACTCGTCCAGATCATCCTGCCTGTGCGCCGATATCGCCTCGGGCGCCGGCGCGGCGCGACGCAGCACCAGACGCGGCTCGACGGCTCCGTTCCACTCATTGACCTCGAGCGTGAAGGTGGCCTGCGCCGGCGCTCCCTCCTCGACCGGCAGCCGGCCGCCGTTGCCGAACGCCACCGCTCGTGCGCGCACACCGCGCGACTCGACCGTGAAGCGCACGTGCTTGCCTTCGCCCATCGGCCGCGCATCGGCGAACACGGCGTCGGCCAGCATCAGCGAGACCCCGGGGTTGCCCCGTCCGAACGGAGCGAGGCTTCTCAGCTCCTCCGCGAGCTCCATGCCGACCTCCTCTCCCGCCACGAGCGCGTCGACGCGCTCGATCGGCACGAGCTCCTCGGACGCGAGCACCGCCTCGGCGTGGGCGGCCAGCGCCGTCGCGAAGGCGGCGACGCGACCGCGCTCGATCTCCAGGCCCGCGGCGGCGCGATGACCTCCATAGCGGAGCAGGTGCGAGCTGCAGGCCGTCAGGCCCGCGAGCAGGTCGAAGGCTTCGACGCTGCGCCCAGACGCCTTCCCGGTATCGCCGTCCAGCGCGACCATGACCACTGGGCGCCCGCTGCGCTCGACCATCCGCGAGGCCACGATCCCGATCACACCCGCATGCCACCCCTCGCCCGCGAGCACGTAGGCCGGGAGCTCTCCAAGCTCATCCATCTGGGCTTCGGCCTGGAAGCGAATGGCCATCTCGACCTTGCGGCGCTCGCTGTTGGCCGCGTCGAGCTCGGCCGCGACCTGCGCCGCACGCACGCGATCCCCGGTGAGGACCAGCTCCAGGCCGGCGTCGGCCCGGTACAGCCTCCCCGCGGCGTTCAGCCGCGGCGCGAGCGCGAACGCGACGGAGCGCTCGTCGACCTTCGCCGGATCCACACGGGCGACCGCCATCAGCGCGCGCAGGCCGGGCTTGTCCGTTCCCGCCAGCGCCCGCAGCCCCCGGCGCACGAGCGTCCGGTTCTCGCCGAGCAGCGGCACCACGTCGGCGACGGTCGCAAGCGCGACCAGGTCGAGATCGCCGCGCAGCCCGGCCGGGTCGCGCCCGGCGGCAGCGTACACCGCCTGCGCGAGCTTGTAGGCGACGGCCGTGGCGCACAACTCCGCGCAGGGGTAGCCGCACAACGCCGGATGCACGATCGGAGCGTCCGGCAGCTCGCCGTCGGCACGAGGGGCGTGGTGGTCGGTGACGATCACCCGCATCCCCAGCTCGCAGGCAAGCGCCACCTCGGCGACGGCCGTGATCGCGCAGTCGACCGTGATCAGAAGCACTGTGCCGCGCGCCGCGAGCATGCGCACCGTCGCCGCCGCCAGGCCGTAGCCGTCGCTCGCGCGGTCGGGCAGGTAGGTGTCCACGTCGCCACCGAGGGCGCGCAGCGCGCGCGCCAGCACAGCCGTGGAACAGATGCCGTCGACGTCGTAGTCGCCATGGATCGTGATGCGCTCGCCCGTTCGCAGATGCGCGAGGATCGACTCCACGGCCCGCTCGATGCCCGCGAACGCCGACGGCGGATGCTCCTCGGCGGCCGCCAGGAAGGCCCGTGCCCGCTCGGGCTCGCCGAGGCCGCGGCGCACGAGCACCTGCGCGAGCGCGCCGCTCACACCCAGCTCGCGCCGCAGCTCGGCGACGCTCGCCGGCGGGCAGTCCGATATCTCGAAGCGGCATTCGCTCACCAGCCGAGACTACGGGCAGGGCTAGACAGAACGCGTGAGCCCAACGCCCGTTCGCGATCGAGCGGGAAGCGCTCGAGGCGAGCTGCGAAGGAGAGGCGCGCAGAGTGGCGCCTCTCCCAGCGCGTCCTCGCTACTTGTCTTTTTCGGCGTAGATCTTCAACTTGGCCGGGTTCTCCGTTCGCGGCGCATGCCCTCTGCGTACACCGCCGCCATGCCGATGAGCGCGCCCGGCACGGCGTAGAGGACGACCCCGATGTTGGTCGCTTTTTCGCCTGGTACCTGCAGAGCCGAGGACTTGACGCTGTAGATGATCAGCCCGATCACGATCGATCCCACCAGCGAGCCGACGAAGGCGCCCACGATCCCGCCCCAGAAGCGGTCGGGCAGAAAGATCGTGAAGTGCCAGATCGCGAGTCCCATCATCACCCAGCCGAGCATTCCCATCAGCGAGCCCTCCCGTGACGTTTGTTGCGCGGCCGGCGGCTCTTGCGCGGCTTGGGGTCTTCCTTGAGCACGAGGTCCTCGGGCGAGAGATCGGCGGCGGGATCGCGCTCGGGCGCGGGGGGCGGCTCGTCGGTCGCCACGCTCGCACGCCCGCGGCGGGCGGCTTTCGCGCCCGCGGGCTTGCCCTCCACGTCAAGGTCGCGGATCAGCTCCTGGAACTCGTCGCGTGAGAGCTGCTCACCGGGCTTCTCGGGGGCGATCAGGCTACCGCGCCGCGTTTTGCGGCGTTTGGTCTCGGTCGGCTCGACGTCCTCGGGCGCGCCACCAGCGGTGGTGGCGTAGGCGGGAACGGCACCCAGTTCGCGCACGATCCGCGCCCGCCTCGTGCGGTAGGTGCCCTCGCGCTCCTTCCAGTGGGTGAGCACCGGCGAGGCGATGAAGATCGAGGAGTAGGCGCCCGAGGCGATCCCGATCAGCAGCGCGAAGGCGAAGTCCTTGAGCGTTTCCCCGCCGAACAGCAGCAGCGCGGCGACGGGCAGCAGCGTGCAGAAGCTCGTGGCCAGCGAACGGGTCAGCACCTCGGACATCGAGCGGTTGACGATCTGCGAGAAGGCCGCGCGAGGCATGCGCGGCACGTTCTCGCGCACACGATCGAACACGATGATGGTGTCGTAGAGCGAGTACCCCAGGATCGTCAGCAGAGCGGCGACCGTGGCCGTCGTGACTTCCCTCCCCGTCAGCGAATAGACCCCTGCCGTTATCAGCAGGTCGTGCATCAGCGCGATCAGCACCGGGACGGCGTACTTCCACTCGAAGCGCAGCGCGATGTAGATCGAGATCACCAGCAGCGAGGCGATGATCGCGATCACGGCGCTGTTGGCCACGGTTTTCCCGAACGTGGGGCCGATCGAGGTCGAGGAGAAGTTCTTGGTGCCGAACTTGGATTCGAGCAGCGAGTGGACCTTCGAGACCGTTCCCGGCCTCAGCGTCTTGGTCGATATCTGATACCCGGTGCCACCGATGCTTTTGTTGACGAACTTCTGGACCTGGGCGTTGCCGTAGCCGGCGGCCTTCATCGCCGAGGCCACCTGGTTCTCGCTTACCGGTTTGACGAACGCCGTCTGGATGCGCGTTCCGGACTTGAAGTCGATGCCGAAGTTCAGGCCGCTGCCGCCGATCGCCAGCGCGCCGATCGCAAGGATCGTGCCCGACAGCGAGAAGAACCACTTGGAGGCACCCATGAAGTCGAACGTCCAGCCGCGCCCGTGGCGCTCGGCGCCGAGGGCGGCGGGATGGGAGACGAGTTTCGAGCGGCCCATCGCGCCGAGCGCCGCCTGCGTGGCCAGCACCGCGGTGAACAGCGAGACGAGCGTGCCGATGCCCAGCGTGAAGGCGAACCCCTTGACTTCGGCGGTGGCCAGCGCGAACAGGATGAAGGCGGTCATGAACGTGACCACGTTGGCGTCCACGATCGCAGCGAAGCCGCGCTTGTAGCCCGTGGCTATGCCTGAGATGACCGATCTCCCCCCGCGGATCTCCTCCTTGACGCGCTCGAAGATCACGATGTTGGCGTCCGCGGCCACCCCGATCGTGAGGATCAGCCCGGCGATCCCCGGGAGCGTGAGCGTGATCGGGATCAGCTTGATCAGCGCGAAGAAGTAGATGCCGTAGATGACCAGGCCGCCGACCGCGATCGCGCCGAGCACGCGGTAGAAGAGCAGCAGGAACAGGCAGACGACCGCAAAGCCCGCGAGGCCCGCGATCAGGCCCTGGTTGAGCGCCGTTTTTCCGAGCGTCGCGGAGACCTGCGAGTTGGAGATCAGTTCGAGCTTGATCGGCAGCGCGCCGGACTGCAGCTCCTGGGCCAGTTCCTGGGCCGAGGAGATCGTGAACCCGCCCGAGATCTGCGATCCGGTCGAGGCGTCGATGCCTTCGGGGTACTTGGTGTAGTCGATCGAGGGGGTCGTGATCAGCTGCCCGTCGAGCACCACCGCGAAGTGCTGCTGGGCCGCTTCCTTGCCGACGCCCGGGAGCTGGGCTTCCTGGCCGCGCTCGGCGATTTTCTTGGTGACCCCTTCGAAGACCTTCTTGCCGTGCGAGGTGAACCCGAAGGTCACGTTCGGCGCGCCGGTGCCGCCGGCGCCTTCGTCGAAGCCCTGCTGGGGGTTGGTCACGTCCGAGCCGTTCAGCACCGGATCGTCGTTGAGGACGTAGTAGCTGTTGGGGCTTTTGTTGGTGACCTTGCCCGAGGCGCTTTCCACCGCTCGCGCCTGCGCCAGCACGGTGCCCGGGTTGACGCGGACCGCCTCGGTCTTGGCGCCCGCCGGGACCTTGTAGTCGGCGTAGAGGTTCTTCTTGCTTTCCTCGGGGCCGCGCAGCACCTTTTCGTGCGCGGGTTCGAGCAGGTACCAGGTGCCGTAGATGCAGCCTTCGATCTGCTGAGGGGTGCAGCCGTGCTCCCAGGTGGTGTCGCTCGGGCGCAGGATCGGGGCGCGTTTGGCCGCCCGCAGCACCGCCTGGTACTCCCCGAGCCCGAACTGCGAGGCGCCCGCCTGGGCACCGCCTGTGACCGTCGATTCACCCGGCTGAGCCGGCGTGCCGGCGGGGCCGATCACGTTGGGCTCCCAGTCATAGAAGTACAGCTGCGCGGTTTTCCCGACCTCCTGTTCGGCGCGTTGGGAGTTGCTCACGTTGGGAAGGGCCACGTCGATTTCCCGTTCGCCGGAGCGCTGGATTTCCGGCTGGGACACGCCCAGCTGATCGACGCGCTTGCGCATGATGTCGATCGCGCGGTTCAGCGATTCGGTGTCCACTTTGGACTGGGCGGTGGGCTTGCCCTGGTAGACCAGCTCGACGCCGCCCTTCAGATCCAGCCCGAGGCGGGTCTTTTTGGTTGCGATCACCGCGAGCGAGCCGGCGATCAGGCCGGCGACGATCAGCAGGATCAGGAAGTTGCGGCGACGGTCGTGCATGCTCAGAGCAGACTACTTGTCGGGGGTCAGCACGAGCAACAGCCCGCCATCGTCGTCGTAGGCCGGAAACATGTCGGCTTTGGCCGCGGCCGCCACGTCGCGTTCGCCCGCGACCTCCACCGCCACCCCCAGCGCGCGCACCCCCCACTCCAGCACCGTGGCCACCGGGTCATCGCCGCCGGAGAAGCTCAGACCGAGGACCTGCTCGACGCGCTGGCCGATGACCTCTTCCTCCTCCAGGCCCGTGAAGGCGAAGGAGTTCTTGCCGCAGCCGACCACGCGACCCTCGCCGTCGCAGACGAAGAAGGCCGCATCGGGTGCCGGGTAGTAGTCGTCGAGGAGTTCGAACAGGAAGGCGAAGCCGCACTTCGTGCAGCCCTTGCGCTGGCGCGTGAAGCCGAGGTTGCGGTCGAGCTCGCTGGTGCGATGACCGCAGTTTGGGCAGATGAAGGGATGGGCCATGATGTTTCTACACACAGACTACGCAAGCCAAGAGCACGAGGCCCCCGCCCGTGTGACCGTCCCGAAAAGGGCCGTCGTGAGGCTCAGAAGAGCGGCTGCCCGACCGGCGCCGGGGCCTCGAGGCCGAGATGCTCGTAGGCGGCCGGGGTCGCCGCGCGCCCCCGGGGCGTGCGCTTGATCAGCCCCTCCTGCAGCAGATAGGGCTCGTATACGTCCTCGATCGTGTCCTGCTCCTCCCCCACCGCCACCGCCAGCGTCGAGAGGCCGACGGGCCCACCGGCGAACTTCGAGCAGATCGTCTCGAGGATCCTGCGGTCGAGGCGATCCAGGCCACGCTCGTCGACCTCGAGCAGCTCGAGGGCCGCGTGCGCGGCGGCAGCTGTGACCACGCCCTCCATGCGCACCTCGGCGAAATCGCGCGCGCGCTTGAGCAGGCGGTTGGCCACGCGCGGGGTGCCGCGGCTGCGTGCCGCGATCGCCAGCGCCCCGTCCTCCTCCAAGCCGATCTCAAGGATTCTCGCCGAGCGGCGCACGATCACCGCGAGCTCGGCTGTCGAGTAGGGCTCCAGGCGGGCCTGGATGCCGAAGCGGTCGCGCAGAGGCGTCGTCAACAACCCGGTCCTGGTCGTGGCTCCGACGAGCGTGAACGGCGGAAGGTCGAGCGTCACCACGCGCGCGCCGGCCCCCTGTCCGACCGTTATCGGCAGGCGGTGGTCCTCCATCGCCGGGTAGAAGGTCTCCTCCAGCGTGCGCGCCAGGCGGTGGATCTCATCGACGAAGAAGACGCTGCGCGGCTCCAGGGCGGTCAGGAACGCGGCGATGTCACCCTTGCGCTCGAGCGCCGGACCGGCAGTCTGCACGAACGGCACTTCGAGCTCCGCCGCCACGATCTGGGCGAGTGAGGTCTTGCCGAGCCCCGGAGGCCCGGCGAGCAGCAGGTGGTCGAGTGCCTCGCCGCGGGCGCTGCACGCCTCGATCGCCACCGCGAGCTGCTGGCGCAGGCTCTCCTGGCCGACGAACTCCTCCAGCCGGCGGGGGCGCAGCGAGCGGTCGAGCTCGTCCTCGGCGACCAGGTAGGGCGTCTGGATGCGGGCAGCGCTCTCGCCTGCCTGCGCCCCGACGAGGGGTGTGCCCTTGAGGGTGCTCATCGCCTCTAGGAGCCCGCCCGCGCCAGCCGCAGCGCCTGACCGAGCAGATCCTCGGCGCTGTCTCCCTCTGCGCCGCAGAGCAGCTCGTCGGCCTCCTCGGGCCCGTAGCCGAGCTCGAGCAGGCCTTCGCGGGCCAGCGCGCGTGGATGGGCCGGTTCGCCGCGGCGCGCCACGATCGGGGTGCGTCCGCCTGCATCCTCCTGAACGCCGACCTTCTCACGCAGCTCCACGATGATGCGTTCGGCGGTGCGCTTGCCGATCCCGGGAACGGCCTGAAAGCGCGCGGAGTCGCCCGCGGCCAGCGCGCCGATCAGCTCGCGCGGCGAGCCCGCCGAGAGCACGGCCAGCGCCACCTTGGGGCCGACCGCCTGCACGGACAGCAGCATCAGGAAGAGGTCGCGCTCCTGCTCGGAGTGAAAGCCGTACAGCGCGAGCGCGTCGTCGCGGACGATCAGATGGCTGTGCAGCGTGACCTCCTCGCCGACGGCCGGCACGTGGCGCAGCGTCTCGCCGGACACGGCCAGGCGGTAGCCGACGTTGGCGCACAGCACGACCACGTGGTCGGCGCGGCGCACCGCCACCTCGCCGCGCAGCAGCGCGATCATGCGCCCACCCGCGCAAGCGCGCTCGCCAGCGGCGCGCAGTTGGCGTGGCAGATGGCCACCGCGAGCGCGTCGGCCGCGTGGTCGGGGCGCGGCTCCTCGGCGAGGCCGAGCAGCACCTGGACCATGCGCGAGACCTGGTCCTTCTGCGCGCGCCCGCTGCCGCAGACCGCGCCCTTGACCTGCTGTGGCGTGTAGCTCGCGCACGGCACGCCGCGCTGTCCCGCGGCGAGCATCACCACGCCGCGGGCCTGTCCCACGGCGAAGGCCGTGCGCACGTTCTGGCCGAAGTAGAGCTGCTCCAGGGCCACCGCGTCGGGTGCGTGCTCCTCGAGCAGGCCCTCGATCGCCGTGTGGATGTCGGTGAGACGGCGCTCCTGGGCGAGCTCGGCCATCGTCTCTATCACGCCGCCGTCGAGCGCGACCAAACGCCCGCCCCTGCGAGCCACCACGCCGTAGCCCGTGTTGGCCAAGCCGGGATCTATGCCGAGGACGATCACGGCCTGTGATTCTGCGCCCGCCACCGGACGCCTGCCTGCCCGTGCCCTTCAAGGTGCCTGAGCCCATTGCGCGCCTGCGCCTTTCGCGTGCCTGCGCCCGTCGGGGCAGCTACGCTGCGCCGTGATGGGCGGCGAGCAGATCGACTTCGAGGCCGAGGGGTTGCTCGACGGGCTTCAGGGCTCGGCCCGGGCCGAGCGTCTGGCGCTGCTGGAGGAGCTCGCCGGCGAAGGCGTGCCACTGGCCGAGCTGCGCCGCACCACCGCCACCGGCACAGTCGTCCTCCTGCCCGCCGATCGCGTGATCGTGGGCAACGAGCGATACACCGCGGCCGAGGTATCAGAGCTCAGCGGCGTCGAGCTCGACTTCCTCGTGGCGGCCCGTCACGCTATGGGCCTGCCGATCCCCGAGCCCGACGAGGCCCTCTATACGGAGGCCGAGCTGGAGTCCGCCAACCGGATCCTGGTGGCCCGTGAAGCGGGCATCGCGGGCGATGACATCCTCGATCTGCTGCGGGTGCTCAGCCGCGGTCTCTCCCAGGCAGCCGAGACCCTGCGGGCGTTCCCCTTGAAACTGATCCTCGAGCCGGGGATGAGCGAGCGCGACCTGGCCAGCCGCTACGGCCAGGCGACCGCCCAGCTCTACCCGCTGGTCAACCCGATGGTCAGCAACGTTCTGGCCCTGCACCTGCGCCACGGCACGCAGACGGAGGTGATCAGCGAGATGGAGCGCAGCGGCGGGCGCCTGCCGGGCGCGCGCGAGGTGGCGATCAGCTTCGCCGACCTGGTGGGCTTCACGCGCCTCGGCGAGGAAGTGCCGGCGGACGAGCTCGGTCGCCTCGCGGGCCGCCTGGACGCGCTCGCGACCAATGCAGCCGAGCCGCCGGTGCGGCTGGTGAAGACGATCGGCGACGCTGTCATGCTCGCCTCGCCCGAGCCCGAGCCGCTGCTGGAGGCGACGCTGCGGCTGATCGACGCGGCCGAGGCCGAGGGTGAGGACTTCCCGCAGCTGCGCGCCGGGGCGGCGCTCGGCGACGCGCTGCCGCGCGCGGGCGACTGGTTCGGGCGGCCGGTGAACCTCGCGAGCCGCATCACCTCGATCGCGCGCCCGAGCTCACTGCTGGCCGAGCGCGGCCTGCGCGAGTCCACCGGCGAGGCCTACAGCTTCTCCTTCGCCGGCGAGCGGCGCCTGCGCGGGATCCGCCAGCCCGTGGCGCTCTACCGCACGCGCCGGCTCCCGCCGGCCTGAACGGGCGGCACGTGAGGCGGGGGAGCGCCATGGCTCTGCGCGGAGCGGCCTCAGGCGCTGTGCATCGCACCGCTCAGCGAGGGCCCCTCGTCCTCGTGCTCCCACAGCCGCCACGGCGCCGCGCCCGAGGCCCACAGGTCGTTGAGCGCGACGGCGTCCTTGTAGGTGTCCATGCACTCCCAGAAGCCCTGGTGGCGATGCGCGCGCAGCTCGCCCTCGGCGGCCAGGCGCTCGAGCGGGGCGCGCTCGAGCACGCTGTCGGGCGCGAGGTAGTCGAACACCCCGGTCCCGAAGCAGAAGAACCCGCCGTTGATCCAGTGATCGGAGCGCGGCTTCTCGCGAAAGCCCGTCACGCGGCCGTCCGACTCGAGCTCGGTCACGCCGAACTGCAGCTCGGGGCGCACCACGGTCATCGTGGCCAGCGCGCCGTGCTCGGCGTGGAATGACAGCAGCGCGTCGAGGTCGATGTCGGCCACGCCGTCGGCGTAGGTGGCGCAGAAGAGCTCCTCTCCCGCGAGCCTCGGCTCGAGCTGCTTGATCCGTCCTCCCGTCTGGGTCTCGAGGCCGGTGTCCACGCACTCCACGCTCACGCCCTGCGGCCATATGTCCTCGGCGGCGAAGTGCTCGATCATCTCGCCCTTGTAGCCCGTGGCCAGAAGGAAGCGCTCGAAGCCGTGGGCGGCGTACAGCTGGATCACATGCCACACGATCGGGCGCCCGCCGATCTCCACCAGCGGCTTGGGCATCTCCTGGGTGCGCTCCTGCAGCCGGGTGCCGCGCCCGCCGCAGAGGATCGCGACGGCCGGACGGGGCGAGCGGCTATCCCGCGACACGTTCCAGGACGTCGGCCGAGACGTCGAAGTTGGCGTGCACGTCGCTGACGTCGTCGCTCTCTTCGAGCGACTCGATCAGTCGCATCAGCTTGCCCGCCTGAGTCTCGTCGATCGGCACCACGCTCGAGGGGCGGTAGGACATCTCGGCGCTCTCCATCTCGATGCCGGCCTGCTCGAGTGCCGTGCGCACGGCCGTGAAGTCGCTCGGCTCGGTGACCACCTCGAAGACCCCTTCGTCGGTGGAGATGTCCTCGGCGCCGGCCTCCACCGCGACCATCAGCTCGTCTTCGGAGTAGCGCTCGGCGTCGATCACGATCGTGCCCTTCTTGTCGAACAGGTAGGCGACCGAGCCCGGCTCGCCGAGGCTGCCCCCGTGCTTGGAGAACGCATGCCTGACGTCCGCGCTCGTACGATTGCGATTCTCGGTCAACGCCTCGATCAGCACCGCCACACCGCCCGGGCCATAGCCCTCGTAGAGGACGCTCTCGATCGCGTCGGCCTCGCCTCCGTCGCCGGTGCCCTTGGCGATCGCCCGCTCGATGTTGTCCTTGGGCATCGAGGCTTCCTTGGCCTTGCGGATGGCCAGATCCAGCGCCGGGTTGCCCACGGGGTCGCCGCCGTCGCGCGCGGCCACCGTGATCCCGCGGGTCAGCTTGGAGAACTGCGCGCCCCTGCGCGAGTCCACGATCGCCTTCTTGTGCTTGATGCTCGCCCACTTGGAGTGCCCTGACATATCTCCAAGTCTACGAATCGGACGGGGTGGGAAGCGCGCCGGGCCGCCGGGGCGGCGCGTGCGCGCACGGGCGCCTGTGCCGTCTGGCACTAGGATGCCGACGACATGCCACCGTCGCTCTCCCTCGAGCTCTCGATGCGCCGCGGCCGCGAGGTCGAGGCGCCGATCCGCTCGTGAGCGTCGAGGAGGGGACCCAGGAGCGCGAGGAGAGGGAGTCGCTGGCGCTGGCGGCAGCGGCGGGCATCCATCGCCTCGCGATACCGACCCCGTTCATGGTGGGGCGGGTGAACGCCTACCTGATCGAGGACTCCCCGCTGACGCTGGTGGACTCCGGCCCCAACTCGGCCAAGGCGCTGGACGAGCTCGAGCAGGGGCTGGCCGCGCTCGGGCATTCGATCGAGGACATCGAGCTGCTGGTGATCAGCCACCAGCACATGGATCACTTCGGCCTGGCCTCGATTCTCGCCCGTCGCTCGGGTGCCGAGGTCGCGGCGCTCGGCGCGCTCGCACCGTTCCTCGCGCGCTTCGGCGGCGAGAACGACCTCGAAGACCGCTTCGCCGAGCGCACCATGCTGCGTCACGGCATCCCACCGGAAATCGTCACGGCGCTGCGCGCAGTCTCAGCGGGCTTCCGCGCCTGGGGCGCCGCCGTGGAGGTCACCAGGCCGCTGGACGACGGCGGCGAGATCGCGATGCGCGATCGCACGCTGCGTGTGCTTCACCGCCCCGGGCACAGTCCCTCGGACACCGTCTTCCTGGACGAGCAGCGCGGGATCATGCTGGCGGCCGATCACCTGATCGCGCACATCTCCTCCAACCCGCTGCTCGCGCGCCCGCTCGAGGCCGAGGGCGACTACACCGGTCCCCGCCCGCAGGCGCTCGTCACCTACATGGCCTCGCTCGAGAAGACGCGCGCGATGGAGCTCGAGCTCGTGCTCCCCGGACATGGCCGGCCGATCACAGACCACGCGGCGCTGATCGAGGAGCGCTTTCGCCTGCACAGCCGCCGCGCCGAGAAGATCAACCGCCTGATCGCCGCCCAGCCGCGGAGCGCCCACGAGATCGCCCAGGAGCTGTGGGGCAACGTGGCTGTGACCCAGGCCTATCTGACGCTCTCCGAGGTCCTCGGCCACGTGGACCTGCTGCTGCGCGACGGGCTCGTGGTCGAAGCCGAGGAGGACGGGGTCGTCCGCTTCCAGTCGGCCTAGCTGAGGTTCCTAGCCGCGCTCGATCTCACCCAGGTGCCCGACGTTGGCGCGGTCCTCCGCCTCCTCGCTGGGCTCGCCCGCGAACCAGGCGTCGAGGATCTCCGACAGCTGCGCCTCCCAGGTGGCACGCAGGCAGAGCGCGACCACGTCGCGAGCCACGGCCTCGGAGGACCAGGCCCAGCCGCTCTGCTCATCCTCGGCGAGCACACCGTGGGGGGTCGCCTCGAACCCGCGGCGGCCCAGCTCCACCAGCAGCAGGGGGGCGATGCCGACGGCTTCGTCGGCACACACCGCCACGCGCATCAGCGACGCTCGCTCGCCGCGCTCGCGCGCGCGTGCTCCACCGACTCGAGGAACAGCCGGTGCAGGCGCTCGTCGTCGCTCAGCTCCGCGTGGAAGGCGACTGCGAGCATCTCGCCTTGGCGCGCGGCCACGGGATGACCCTCGACCTCGCCGAGGATCTCCACCCCGGGCCCGTGCTCGGCGATCCAGGGGGCGCGGATGAAGATGCCCCTGATGGGCGGGCCGTCGATTCCCCTGAAGGCCACATCGGCCTCGAAGCTCCTGATCTGCCTGCCGAAGGCGTTGCGCTCGGCGCGCATGTCCATCAGCCCGAGATGCTCGGAGTCGAGCATGATCAGCCCCGCGCACGACCCCAGGATCGGGGTCCCCGCCCGCGCGAGCGCACGCAGCGGCCCGGCCAGCCCCTCGCGCTCGATGCCGAGCGTCATCGTGGTGGACTCTCCCCCGGGCACCACCAACCCGTCGAGCCCCTCCAGATCGCCAGCAACGCGCACCTGGCGCGTACGCGCGCCAAGGCGGTGCAGCATCCGCTCGTGCGCCTCGAAGCCGCCCTGCAGCGCCAAGACGCCCACCACCGGCTTCGCCGGCGGTGCCGACGGCCCAGCACCGGCCATCGAATGCGCCGCTACCAACCGCGCTGGGCGAGCAGCTGCTCGCCCTCGAGCTTCGAGCTCTCGAGGCTCTCCATCGCCGGTCCGAGCCCGCGCGAGGCCTCGGCGACGCGCTTGGCGTCCTGCCAGTGGGTGGTGGCCTCGACGATGGCTCGCGCGCGAGTGGGCGGATCGTCCGACTTGAAGATGCCCGAGCCCACGAACACGCCTTCGGCACCCAGGGCCATCATCAGCGCGGCGTCTGCCGGGGTGGCGATGCCGCCGGCGCAGAAGAGCACGACCGGCAGGCGCCCCTCGCGGGCGACGTCGCGCACGATGTCCAGTGGCGCTGCGATCTGCTTGGCAGCCGTGGCGATCTCGCCGGCCTCGAGCATCGTCAGGCGCCGGATCTCGCCGGTGATCTGGCGCATGTGACGGACGGCCTCCACGATGTCGCCTGTTCCGGCCTCGCCCTTGGAGCGGATCATGGCAGCCCCCTCGCCGATCCGCCGCAGCGCCTCGCCGAGGTTGGTGGCGCCGCACACGAACGGCACCTTGAAGTCCCACTTGTCGATGTGGTTGGCCTCGTCGGCCGGCGTCAGCACCTCGGACTCATCGACGTAGTCCACCTCCAGCGCGGCCAGCACGCGCGCCTCCATGAAGTGCCCGATGCGCGCCTTGGCCATCACCGGGATGGACACGGCCTCCTGGATGCCCGCGATCATCTCCGGGTCGGACATGCGCGCCACGCCACCGTCGCGACGGATGTCCGCGGGCACGCGCTCGAGCGCCATCACGGCCGCAGCGCCCGCGTCCTCGGCGACCTTGGCCTGCTCCGGGGTGACCACGTCCATTATCACGCCGCCCTTGAGCATCTCGGCCAGGCCCGCCTTGACCCTGAATGTCGCCTCGTCGCGCATCGGGTCCTAGTTTGACAGGCGCTCGCCACGGACGAGGATGAAGCTGGCGATCCCCTTCGTGCCCCGCGTATAACCATGGTGATACGGAGCCGTCGCCTCGGCCTTGCCACCACCGGCGCCCGATAGCCTGTGCTCGTGAGCGATCCCCGCCAGGCCGCATCGCCGGCCACCCAGCGCCTCGTGCTGGCCGGCCTGATCGTGCTCTACGGCGTGTACGTGATCGCGGCCGGGACGGGAGGCCTGCTCGTGCTGCCAGTCGGCGCCTTCCTGCTGCTCGCCGCCGGCGCCCTCGGTTGGAGATGGCGGGCGGGCCGAGACGAGAAGCAGACCGGCTAGGAAACGCACCGCATGCGGCGAGGACTACTTCAGCCTGAAGGCCTTGATGCGATCGTCGTACTGCGCGGTGTCCTGCGCGTACACGCCGTAGGCGAGCGCCTGGATGACGCTGAGCAGGGCCGCGTGCGAGCGCACGTAGGCGGGACTGTTGGATGAGTAGTAGAGCTTGATCTGGGCGAGCTTCGCCACCTCTGAGAGGGTCGCGTCGGTGATCGCCGCCGTGTGTGCCTGGCGGTGGCGGGCGAGCTTCATCGCGCGCACCACCAGCGGGTGCGGGCGACCGGCCGAGAGCCCGATCACGAGCGTGCTGGGGTCGATGCGACCGAGGCGGCTGAGCGCCTCCTGGGAGGGGCTCGCCACCACATCCACGCGCAGGTCCAGCAGCATCAGCAGGTGGCGCAGGTAGCTGGCGAAGAAGGCCATCTGGTCGGTGCCCGCCACCAGCACCTTGTCGGCCGAGACGATCGCCTCGATCAGCGCCTCCACCGAGCTGCGCGAGACCTTGCGGGCTGTCTCCTCCACGTTGAGGTGATCGGCCGCCAGCGCCGCCTCGAACTCGTTCTGGTCGAGCGAGAAGAGCGGTGTGGAGCTCGAGCCAGCGGCTGCCCCCTCCTTCGCCGCCTTGGCGTTCACGCGCCTGTATTCCTCGCGCGCCGCAGCCTGCAGCTCGGGAAAGCCCTCGAAGCCGAGCGCCTGTGAGAAACGAACCACGGTCGAGCTCGAGGTGTTGGCGCGGCGCGCCAGCTCCTCGGCGGTCTGGAAGGCCGCCTCGTCGAGGTGGTCCACGATGTACTGCGCCACGTCCTTCTGCGAGCGCGAGCACTCGTCGAAGCGGGCCTGTATGTACTTGGACAGGCTCTGGTGCTCACTCGTGCCGTTCGCGGGCGCGGTCGGGCGCTCGGGCGTCTTGGTGGCGGCGGCACGTTTCATCGGCGCTTCTGTTCGACGTGAGGGCCTCTCACTCCTCCCCACCGTGGTCACGATCGCCCTGTGATCCGTCCGGCCGCGGCGCGCGTAGATAGGCTCAGCCCATGCAGAGCGCACCATCGATCCCATCCCCGAACGGCTCCCTCGGCGCTCGTGTGCGCGCCATCGCGATGGGCTCCCCCACGGCGATGGGTTTCCAGGTGCGAGCGTGAGGATCGCGATCGTCGGCGCCGGGGTCTCGGGCCTCGTGGCCGCGCACCTGCTTCACCCTCAGCATGAGATCGTGCTGTATGAGGCATCCGAGTATGCCGGCGGGCACACCAACACGATCCGGGTAGAGACCGAACATGGAGTGCACCAGGTGGACACCGGGTTCATCGTGATGAACGACCGCAACTACCCCAACTTCACCCGCCTGCTCAGGCGTCTTGGCGTGGCCACCCAGCCCACCCACATGAGCTTCTCGGTGAAGGGCGAGGAGGAGGACTTCGAGTACTGCGGCACCCCCCGCGGGCTCTTCTGCCAGCCGCGCAACCTCGTGAGCGTTCGCTTCCAGCGGATGATCGTGGACCTGCTGCGCTTCAACCGCTCTCTGCGCGCGATGCTCGCCGGCGAGACTCACGGCGATGGTGAAGCCGCCCAGGACGAGTCGCTCGGGGACTTCCTCGCCCGCGGCCACTTCTCGCGCGCGTTCGTGGAGCGTCTGATCGTGCCTCAGGTGTCGGCCGTGTGGTCGGCCGATCCCCGCTCGATGCACAGCTTCCCCGTGCGCTTCATGGCCGAGTTCTTCGCCAACCACGGCATGCTCGGCTTCCGCGACCGTCCGCGCTGGGCCACCGTGGCCAGCGGCTCGGCGCGCTACGTGGATGCGTTGAGCGCGCCCTTTCGCGAGCGCATCCGCCTGAACGCGCCCGTGCACGCGATCGCCCGCCGCGAGGACCACGTGGAGATCGAGAGCCGCGGCGCCGAGCGCGAGCGCTACGACCAGGTGGTGATCGCCGCCCACTCTGACCAGGCCCTTGCGATGCTCACGGACCCGAGCGCCCGCGAGGTAGAGCTGCTCGGCGCGATTCCCTACCAGCGCAACGAGGCCGTGCTTCACACCGACAGCGCGCTGCTGCCGCGGAGGCGCAGCGCACGGGCGGCCTGGAACTTTCACCTGCTGCGCGAGCCCAAGGCCGTGAGCACTGTCACCTACTACATGAATCAGCTCCAGCGCCTGCGCGCCGACCGCGACTTCTGCGTCACGCTCAATCGCAGCGAGGCCATCGACCCCGAGAAGGTGATCCGCACGATCCACTACGCCCACCCCGTGTACACGCCCGCGGGCGTCGCCGCCCAGGCAGAGCACGCGAGCATCTCGGGCCTGCACTCCCGCACCCACTACTGCGGCGCCTACTGGGGCTGGGGCTTTCACGAGGACGGGGTGCAGAGCGCCCTGCGCGCATGCGCGCCCTTCGGGGTGACGCTGTGAGGAGCTGCCTGTATGAGGGATCTGTGCGACACCGCCGCCGCGCGCAGGTGGACGACGAGTTTCACTATCCCCTGTTCATGGCCTACCTCGACCTCGACGAGCTTCCGGAGCTCTTCGACGGGCGCTGGCTGTGGTCGGCGCGTCGCCCCGCCGTGGCCCGGTTTCGTCGCTCTGACTATCTCGGGAACCCGGCAATACCGCTGTCCGAGGCCGTGCGTGCGCTCGTGCGCGAGCGCACCGGCGTCGCCCTCGACGGGCCCATCCGCCTGCTCACCAACCTGCGTTACTTCGGCCACTGCTTCAACCCCGTGAGCTTCTACTACTGCTTCGAGCCCTCCGGCGAGCACGTCCGCGCGGTCGTCGCCGAGGTCACCAACACGCCGTGGGGCGAGCGCCACTCCTACGTGATGCCCGTTGGTGTGACGGCAGACCGCGGCAGCGTGGCGCTGATGGAGGGCCGCTTCGCCAAGGAGCTGCACGTCTCGCCGTTGATGGGCATGGACCACGTCTACGACTGGCGCCTCACCGAGCCCTCGCAGCGGCTGTCCGTTCACATCGAGTCACATCGCTCGAGCGGCGAGAGCGTCTTCGACGCCACCCTGGCCCTGAGACGGCGGGAGCTGAGCCGCCCGGAGATGGCCCGCGCCCTCGCCCGCTATCCGTTGCTGACGATGCGGATCATGGCCCGCATCTACGGCCACGCCCTGCGGCTGCGCCTGCGCGGCGCCAGCTACTTCCCGCATCCGGAGCGCACGGGCCAGCCCGAGCACGGGGCGCTGTCCTCATGAGCACCGTCGAGATCACCTCCAAGGGCCCCCCGACGTCGGACACGCCGACGCCGGAGGCGAAGGCGACGGGCGGCAACCCAGCGGACCGACTCGCGCGCGCCCGCGCGCACGCGCGAGTCGGTCCGTTCGAGAACCCCATCGACGGCCTGGCACGGGCGATCGTGCTGCGGGTGCTCGCGCGGATGAAAGGCGGCGAGCTCGAGCTCATCGAGGACGACTGCATCCTGTGCTTCGGCGCGCTCGAGGCCGAGCGCCCGCTGCGCGCTGTCGTGCGGGTGCGATCGCCGCGCTTCTACCGCCACATGCTGCGCGGCAGCCTCGGCCTCGCCGAGGGCTACATGCAGGGGGTTTGGGACTGTGAAGACCTCGTCTCGCTCACGCGCCTGGCAGCGCTCAACGTCGGCTTCCTCGACGCGCTGCGCCGGCGCCTGGCGCCCGTGCTGATCCCCGTGCAGCGCTGGCTGCGCTTCCTCGCGCGCAACACGCCAGTGCGCTCGCGCAAGCGCATCGAAGCCCACTACGACCTCGGCAACGAGCTCTTCTCGCTGTTCCTGGACCCCACGATGATGTACTCCTGCGCCGTCTTCGAGGAGCCCGGAGCCACGCTCGAGGAGGCCTCGGTGGCGAAGCTCGAGCGCGTTTGCGCCAAGCTCGACCTCGGCCCCTCCGACCACGTGCTGGAGATCGGCACCGGCTGGGGCGGCTTCGCCATGCACGCCGCCGGGCGCTATGGCTGCAGGGTCACCACCACCACGATCTCGCGCGAACAGCACGCCTACGCCACCCGTCGCGTGCGCGAGGAGGGCCTTCAGGACCACGTGACCGTCCTGCTGCAGGACTATCGGGAGCTCAGCGGCAGCTACGACAAGCTCGTCTCGATCGAGATGATCGAGGCGGTCGGCTGGCAGTACTTCCCCACCTTCTTTCGCCGCTGCTCCGAGCTGCTCGCCCCCGACGGCGCGATGCTGCTGCAGGCGATCACGATCGAGGACCGCGCCTATGAGGTCGAGAAGGCGGGCAAGAGCTTCATCAACACCCACATCTTCCCCGGCGGCTGCCTGCCTTCGCTGGAGGTGATCTCGCGCTCGGTGGCACGGGTGACCGACCTGCGCCAGGTCCACCTGGAGGACATCACGGCCCACTACGCCACAACCCTCGAGCGCTGGCGCGAGCGCTTCCTGGCCGCCGGCGAGCGCCTGTCCGCCCTCGGCTACGACGAGCGCTTCCGCCGCCTGTGGGAGCTCTACTTCAGCTACTGCGAGGGCGGCTTTCACGAGCGGCGCATCCAGGACATCCAGCTGCTGCTGGCCAAGCCCGGCTATCGCTCAGAGCCACCGTCGCTGTAGGGTCCGCGGCCATGAGGCGCACCCTCTACGAAGACGTGCACGAGGACTTCCGGGCGAGCTTTCGCACGTTCCTCGAGCGCGAGGTGCTCGGCGAGGAGGGCCGCTACGGCGAGTGGGAGCGCGACGGGATCGTGCCGCGCGAGGTCTTCGCCCGCGCCGGCCAGGGCGGCTTCCTTGCGATGGCCGCTCCCGAGGAGCACGGTGGGGCCGGCGCCGAGGACTTCCGCTTCAACCTCGTCATCGGCGAGGAGTGCCAGCGCGCCGCCGTAGGCGGCTTCGGCCTCGGGATCACGCTCCACAACGACATCAGCCTGCCCTACTTCATGAGCTACTGCGACCAGGCCCAGCGCGAGCGCTGGCTGGGGGGGATCGTCCGCGGCGAGCTGATCACCGCGATCGCGATGACCGAGCCGGGCATCGGCTCAGACCTCGCCGGAATGTCCACGAGCGCCAGGCGCGACGGGGACCACTACGTGGTCAACGGCACCAAGACCTTCATCACCAACGGCATCAACGCCGACCTCGTGATCACCGCCGTGAGGACCGGGGTGGGCGGGCATCAAGACAGACACCGCGGCATCAGCCTGCTGATCCTGGAGCGCGGGATGGAGGGATTCGAGCGCGGGCGCAACCTCGAGAAGATCGGCCAGCACTCCCAGGACACCGCCGAGCTGTCCTTCTCTGACGTGCGCGTGCCCGTCGAGAACCTGCTCGGCGAGGAGGGCAAGGGCTTCCACTACCTCGTCTCCAACCTGCCCCAGGAGCGCCTCTCGATCGCCGCCTCGGCCGTGGCCGCAGCCGAGGCCGCGCTCGGCTGGACGCTCGAGTACGTGCGTGAGCGCAAGGCCTTCGGCCAGGCGATCGGCTCCTTCCAGGCCTCGCGCTTCACGCTCGCCGAGGTGCGCAGCGAAGTCGAGGTGGCGCGCGTCTACATCGACCGCTGCGCCCAGGCGCTGAACGCCGGCGAGCTCACCTCCGAGGACGCCGCCATGGCCAAGTGGTGGTGCACCGAGCTACAGGGGCGCGCCATCGACCGCTGCCTGCAGCTGTTCGGCGGCTACGGCTACATGCTCGAGTACCCCATCGCCCGTGCCTTCGCCGATGCCCGCGTCACCCGCATCTACGGCGGCGCCAACGAGATCATGAAGGAGATCGTCGGGCGCTCGATGGGGCTATAGCGTCTTGGCCAGCTCGACGAAGTAGTCGAGCGAGGCCGGGTTGGCCAGCGAGTCAACGCTCGCGGCCTTGCTCGGGTCGGCTCCCATCAGGATCCGCTTGACGGGCACCTCGAGCACCTTGCCGGAGAGCGTGCGCGGGACCTCCTGGATCTGGCGGATCTCGTTGGGGACGTGGCGCGGCGAGCAGTCCTCGCGAATGCGGCGCTTGATCCGCGCGGCCAGCTCGTCGTCCAGGACGACGCCGTCGCGCAGCGTGACGAACAGGATCATCGAAAGCTCGCCGTCGGCCCGGGGCACGTCGACCACGAGCGCGTCCAGGACCTCCTCGACCGCGGCGGCCGCGCGGTAGATCTCGCTGGTGCCCATGCGCACGCCCTGGCGGTTGATCGTGGAGTCAGAGCGCCCGTAGATGACGGCGCCGCCACGCGGGGTGATGCGGATCCAGTCGCCGTGGCGCCACACGCCGGGAAACATCGAGAAGTAGCTCTCGCGCAGGCGCTCTCCGTCGGGGTCATCCCAGAAGTAGATCGGCATCGAGGGCATCGGCTCGGTGATCACGAGCTCGCCCACCTCGTCGATCACGCTGCGTCCCTGCTCGTCCCAGGCCTCCACGGCGCAGCCGAGCATGCGCGCCTGCAGTTCACCTTCGTACACCGGCAGCAGCGGACAGCCGCCGACGAAGGCCGTGCACACGTCGGTGCCGCCGCTGGTGGAGAACAGCCAGATGTCCGAGCCGACCTCCGCATAGACCCAGCGAAAGCTCTCGGGCGCCAGCGGCGAGCCGGTCGATCCGATCGCGCGCAGAGCACCCAGGTCGTAGTCGCGCGCAGGCCTCACCCCCGCCTTCTCGGTGCTCGCGAGCAGCCCTGCGCTCACGCCCATGCAGGTGATCCGCGCGCGCTCCGCGAGCTCCCACAGGGCGCCGAGGTCGGGGTGGCCGGGGCTGCCGTCGTAGAGGACGATCGCCGCGTCCGAGTGCAGGCAGCCGATCAGGAAGTTCCACATCATCCAGCCGGTGGTCGTGAACCAGAACATGCGATCGCCACGGCGCAGGTCGAGGTGCAGGCGGCTCTTCTTGAGCTGCTCGACGAGGATCCCGCCCTGGCTCTGCACGATCGCCTTGGGCAGCCCCGTGGTGCCCGAGGAGTAGAGCACCCAAAGCGGGTGATCGAAGGGGAGCTGCTCGAAGCGCAGCTCCTGCCCCTGGCCGCGTTCGAGCAGCTCGCTCCAGGCAAGGGCGTCCGGAGCCACGGCGGCCGGGTCCACCTCGGGCGAGAGATAGGGCAGCACGACCACGTGCTCGACCGTGGGCAGCTCGGCGAGGATTCCCCTGACGACCGCCGTGCGATCGAAGTCCTTGCCCCCGTGGCGGTAGCCATCGACGGTCAGCAGCACCTTGGGCTCGATCTGGGCGAAGCGGTCGATCACGCTGCGGGCGCCGAACTCGGGAGCGGCGCTGGACCAGACCGCGCCGATGCTCGACACGGCCAGGAAGGCGATCACGGTCTCGAGGATGTTGGGCATGTAGGCGACCACCCGGTCGCCCGGCACGACCCCGAGGGCGCGCAGGCCCCCGGCGGCCTCGGCCACGCAGATGCTGAGCTCACCCCACGTGAGCTCGCGCAGCGGGCGCAGCTCGGAGGTGTGCACGATCGCGACCGCTTGCGGGTCCCTGTCGGCCAGCAGGACGTTCTCGGCGTAGTTGAGCTCGGCTCCCTCGAACCAGCTCGTGCCGGGCATCTCGTGCGAGGCGAGCACGCGCTCGTAGGGCTTTGAGGCGCGAACGCCGCAGAACTCCCAGATGTCGGCCCAGAAATCCTCGAGCTCGGCGACCGACCACTGCCACAGCTCGGAGTAGTCGGCGAAGCGGCGCCCGTGGCGCTCGCCCGCCCAGTCCATGAAGCGCGTCAGCTCCGTGCTCCGGCGCATCTCCTCCGAGGGTTCCCACAGGGGCTGATGCTCGATGACGCTGGACATGCGGCTATTCTCGCGCTTCGTGAGCCTGTCCGCGCTGCGAGCCGAGTTTCCCGTGCTGGAGCGCGCGGCCTACCTGAACGCCGGCACCGACGGGCCGCTGCCCGCGGCCGCCACGCGCGCGGCCGCCGCCGAGCTCGAGCGCGAGCTGCTCGAGGGCCGCTCGGTTGCCCACTTCGAACGCCGCACCGAGCTCACAGACGCGCTGCGGACGGCCTACGCCGCGCTCCTCGGCTGTGACACGGCCGACCTCGCGCTGACCACGTGCACGACCGAGGGCATCGCGCAGACGATCGGTGGGTTGGAGCTCGCCCGCGGCGATGAGATCCTGACGAGCGACGAGGAGCACCCGGGCCTGTTGGGGGCGCTCGCGGCCGCGAGCGAGCTGCACGGCGTGGAGATACGTGAAGCGCCGCTGGGCGAGCTGGCCGAAGCGGTGGGCTCGCGCACGAGGCTCGTGGCCTGCTCGCACGTGGGCTGGATGAGCGGGTCCTTCGCGCCGGCGGAGCTGGCCGAGCTCGAGGTGCCTGTCCTGCTCGACGGCGCCCAGGGCGTGGGCGCGGTGCCGGTGGACGTGCACGCGCTCGGCTGCGACGCCTACGCGGGCGCCGGTCAGAAGTGGCTGTGCGGTCCTGACGGCACGGGCATGCTCTATGTGACGCCAGGGCTGCGCGAGCGCCTGAGCGTCTCCAGGCGCGGCTACGGCAACCTCGCCGACCCCTCCGCCGGCGTCGAGGCCTCGCTGCACGAGGATGCGCGCCGCTTCGACACGCTTGCGCTGAACGCCGAGACGGTCGCGGCGGCACTGGCGGCGGCCGAGGTGCTGGGCGAGGCCGGATGGGCCGCCGTGCACGAGCGCGCCATCGCCCTGGCCGCGAGCCTCGCCGAGCAGCTGGCGCAGCTGGAGGGTCGCGAGCCTGCCCCACGTGGGCCGAGCACGCTCGTGTCGTTCGCCAGCGAGGACCCCGAGGGCGAGCGCGTGCGACTGGCTGAGGCCGGGGTGATCCTGCGTAACATTCCCGATCGCCCCTGGCTGCGAGCGTCGGTCGGGGCATGGAACGACGAGAACGACCTCGATCGCCTCCTGACGACGCTCACCTGACGACCGTCTCCGGGAGCCGCCGACCAGATGAACTCCGCGCCGCAGACCGCCACGCCGCAGGCGGCGCCCGGGGCGCTCGATGCCCCTGCTCGCGGAGGGAGGGGCGGCGCGCGGCTGTGGGCAGGTGCCAACGTGCGCCACGCGGGCCTCGTGGCGGTGGTGGCACTGTCGGCCGTGTTGAACACCAACCGCCTCAGCCAGAACGGCTGGGCCAACATCTTCTACTCGGCCGGCGACCAGTCGATGCTGCGCTCGCTGCACAACTTCCTGTTCGTCTCCTTCGACCCCGGCGGGCTGATCTCGGTCGACAAGCCGCCGCTGGCGCTGTGGCTGCAGACGGCGAGCGCCAAGGTCTTCGGGTTCACGCCGCTGAGCCTGCTGCTGCCCGAGGCGATCGCCGGGGTGCTGGCGGTGGCCGCTCTCTATCTCATCCTGGCCCGCCGCCTGGGCGCGCTCGCGGCCTTCGCGGGAGCGCTCGCGATGGCCGTGTTCCCCTCGTTCGTGGCCGTCTCGCGCGAGAACGGCGTGGACGTGCTGCTGATCCTGCTGCTGGTGCTCGCCTGCGGGGCGGGCCTGCGCGCGAGCGAAACAGGGCGCTGGCGCACCCTGATCTGGTGCGGCGTGCTCGTGGGCCTGGCCTTCAACACCAAGACGCTCGCCGCCTTCCTCGTCGTCCCGGGCATCGCGCTGGGATATCTCGTGTGCGCCCCCGGCTCGCTGCACCGCCGCGCCGCGCAGCTGCTCGTGACCGCCCTGGCGATGGTGGTCGTATCGAGCGCGTGGCTGGCATTCGTCGAACTCACGCCCGCCTCCAAGCGCCCCTACGTGGGCAGCTCGACCAACAACTCCGAGCTCGGCCTGACATTCGAATACAACGGCTTCGGGCGCGTGGAAGGGCAGGCCGGCGGTCCCAACTCGGTGGTCGTGAAGCCAGGCGCCCGTGTGCCCCTCCCCCACCACGCGAGCACCGCCAAGCCCAAGCCCAAGACGCCGGCGGCCAAACCGCCCGCGCCCAAACCGGCGTCGTCGAAGTCGAGCTCGACCTCGCGTCGGGCCAAGTACCCGATCCCATTTGGCGGCCCGCCGGGCCCGCTGCGGCTGTTCGGGACCGGGCTGGGCGACCAGGCCGCCTGGATGCTCCCGTTCGCGCTGTTCGGGCTGCTGGCGGTGGCGCTGCTCGCCTGGGTCGATCGCCGGCGGACGGACGCGAGCGAAGGCGCGCATGGGGACGCGAACGTGACGCCAGAGCCGGAGAGGGGATCCGCGCCCACGAGCGAGCTCGGGCGGCGCGACCCGCGCCTGGCGAGCGCGATCGTGCTCGGCGGATGGTTCCTCGTCGAGGTGGTCGTGCTGAGCATGTCCAAGGGGATCGTCCACCCCTACTACGTCTCGGCGCTGGCGCCCGGAACGGGAGCGATGGCGGGAGCGGGGGTGGTCGCGCTGCTGGCGCTCGCGCGCGGTCCGCGGCGGCTGTGGGCGCTCGCGCTCGCGCCGTGCGCGGTCGCGGCGACGGTGGCGGCGCAGCTCGTGCTGATGCACCGCGAGCACTACATGCTGTGGTTCACCCCGCTGCTGATCGGCGGGGCCGCCGTGGGCCTCGGCGGGCTCGTCGCGCTTCAGCGCCTGGCGCTGCCGGCGCTCGCGCTGATCTTCGTCGTGCTGCTCATCGCTCCCACCGGCTATGCAGCCTCGACCTGGCTCGCGCCGGTGGAGGGCACCTTCCCAGTGGCCGGCCCCACGCAGACGGCGGGCTCGCAGAACGGCTTCGGCGTGAGCGACCGCGACCTGGAGGTCTACCGGGCGCTTGGCACCTATGCGAGCGCCCACCGTCCGGGGACGCGCTGGGCGGTGCTGACCGTGGCCTCGGACACGGCCGCGCCGCTCATGCTGATGGGGTTCAAGGCGGGCGCGGTGGGCGGCTACAGCGGCACCGATCCCGCGCTCGACGGCCCCGGCCTCGCGCGCTACGTGGCCCGGGGGCAGGCCCGCTGGGTGCTGCTCGGCGGCGAGTACTCAACCCGCGGCGGCAACCTCGCCACCAGGGCCGTGCTGCGAGCGTGCACGCAGATCAAGCCGTCGGTGTGGCACAGCCCGACCGGCTACCCGTACGGTCTCACGCTGTTCGACTGCGCGGGACACGAACGCGCGCTCGCCGCTGCTTAGGCCGCGACGGAGAGCTGGCGGTGAAAGGCACGCGCGAACAGCTCGCGCTCGCGCCCGGCCGCCCAGCGGGGGACGGCCGACTCGCCCTCGGCGATCAGCGTCAGCTCGACCGTGCCGTTGCTGAGCTCGATCGTGGTGCGTCGCACGAGCTGATCGCGCGAGCGCTCGAGGTCCTCGGCGAGGCGCAGCAGCGCGGCACAGCGGTCCAGCCGAGCCGCGTCGCCCTCGCCGAACAGGGGCGCCATCGGCCCGGGCGCGGGCATGCCCTTGCGGTGATAGCGCGCCGACTGGGCGATGATGGCCGTCTCCACCGGCGTGAAGCCGGCCAGGCCGCTGTTGAGGATCAGGTAGCGGGAGTGCTTGTGGTGGTCGTCGTAGTCGATCGACATGCCGACGTCGTGGAGCATGCAGGCCGCCCACAGGAGCTCGCGCTCGCGCGGATCGCCCTCGTGCAGGCCCAGCCGCGCGAGCTCGTCGAACATTCCCAGCGCGAGCTTCGCCACGTGGCGGGTGTGCTCGAGGTCCACCCTGTACTGGGCGGCCATGTTCATGACGCTGGCGCGGCGCACGTCCTCGAACAGGGGCGGGTCCCGATCGGCCAGCAGGCGCTCGAAGAAGACCCCCTCGCGCAGCCCCGCCTCGGTTGTCTCGAGGGCCTCGAAGCCTCCCGCCAGCAGCACGCCCTGCACGACCACGGCGCCGGCGAGGATCAGATCGGCGCGCGCCGGCTTGATGCCCGGAACGCTCGCCCGCTCGGAGGCCGGGAGCGAGGCGAGCCGCTCGACGAGCTCATCCAGGGCGCCGGCCTCGATCACCATTCCCTGCACGCCGTTGGATGGCAGGCCGGCGGCGCGCTGGGCGGCGGCGGCGAGGTTTCGCACCGTTCCGCCGATCCCGACCAGCCGCGTGCCCTCGCGTCCCGCCGCCTTGGCGAGCCAGTCCGCCTGGGAGAGCTCGGCGGCGACATGCTCCCTGAGCTCCTCCAGCTGCTTGCGCTTGGCCGGTCCGTTGGGCGGCAGGAAGCGCTCGCTCATCAGGACCGTGCCCAGCCGCCACGAGCCCGACTGCTGCGCCAGGCGCTCGCCCACGCGAACGAGCTGCATCGAGCCGCCGCCGAGGTCGAGCACACAGCCGTCGGCGAGAGTGGTCGAGTTGACGGCCGCCAGATAGCCGTAGCGGGCCTCTTCCTCGCGGCTGAGCACCCTGATCCGGCCGCCGAAGCACTCGCGGGCGCGCTCCAGGAAGCCCTCGGCGTTCTCGGCGTCGCGGATCGCGCTCGTGGCCACCGCGTCTACAGCGTCCTCCTGGAGGTTGCTCGCGCGGCAGAAGTGGGCGAAGACGTCGAGCGTGGCCAATGCGCGGCGCATCGGCTTCTCGCCGAGGCTGCCTGTCGCGAGCAGCCCCTCGCCGATGCGGACCGGCTCGTAGATCTCGTCGGTGCGCCTCCACCAGCCATCGCCGGCCACGAACACGACCAGGCGGAAGGAGTTGGAGCCGAGATCGATCACGGCCAGCCGCTCGTTTGGCTGCATCTCTTGAGCGTATTGGCCGCGGCGGAGGGCTCCGCCAGGATCAGTGAGAGTCCCTGACCCCACGCCCGGGGTGCTGCTCAGGGCAAACGGCGGGGAGTGCTGCGCCGCGCCGCGCGCAACGTACGCTCGGCGTCGACGAGCGCCTGCTCGGCGCTTTCGGTGTGGGCGTCGATGAGCGTGTAGCCGATCGTGGCGCTGGGATGCAGCACGTCGTCTCCGACATCGATCGTGCAGGCGGGTATCACGCGCTCCATGCCTTCAGCCACGACCGCGATGCCCTCCTCGTCGACGTGGGGCAGGAGCACCGCGAACTCGTCGCCGCCCAGCCGCGCGATCAGGTCCGTTTCCCTGAGCCTGCGGGTGAGGGCGCGCGCGACCGCGGCCAGGGTCTCATCGCCTGCCCTCTCGCCATGGAGGTCGTTGATATGGGTGAAGTTGTCGAGATCGAGGATCATCAGCCCGGCGACCTCGCCGTAGCGCTGTGCCCGCGCCACCTGGAGCTTGAGGTCGTGCTCGAAGAGCCTGCGGTTGCGCAGCCCCGTGAGCTCGTCGTGATCTGCGAGGTGCAGCAGATGCTCCTCGAGGTCCTTGCGCTCGGATACGTCCTGGAGCTGGGCGATGTAGTGAAGCGGCGCCCCGTGCTCGTCGCGCACGAGCGACATCGACACGATCGCCGAGACGGTCTCGCCGGCCGCGTCGAAGTAGCGCTTCTCGATCTGGAAGGCCGGGATCTCGCCGGCGAGCAGCCGACGGCGCTGCTCGCGATCGTTGAAGGCGTCGTCGGGATGGATGATCCCGTCGAAGCGCTTGCCGATCAGCTCATCTGAGGTGTAGCCGGTGATCTCGCACAGGGCGCGGTTGACCAGCAGCCAGCGTCCGTCGCGGTCGAGCAGGCCGCTTCCGACGGGCGCGCGCTCGAAGACCTCCTCGAAGCCGGCGCTCGGGTGCCTGCCGGCGAGCAGGTCGGCCTGCCTGCGCGCGGTGATGTCCAACACCATGGCCACGCCGCCGGCGACGACCTGCGCGTCGGGCCGCCCGTCGGGACCGTTGAGGCGCAGCGGGCCCGCGTCGACCATCAGGCAGTGGCGCTGTTCGTCGGTCCAGAGCTCGCGCGTGCGCGTCTCGCCCTCCAGGGCAGAGCGGAAGAGGGGCTCCACGACGCTCCACACCTCGGCCGGGAAGGCTCCGGCGACGAACTGGCCCTCGCCGTAGGCCGACGGTTTGCCCATGCGCTCGAAGGCCTGTCCGGCGGTGACGAGGAACCTGAGATCTCTGTCGAAGACGAAGATCAGCGCCTCGGGCAGCTCGCGCATGGCAGCAACCGCCGCGTAGTCGGCAGCGGTGCCGAGGACGTCCAGGACGTCCTCGGTCGTGAAGGGCTGGTCTGGCGAAGCCGGCACATGTCAAGCATCGGCCGATATGGCCATCCACTTGACCCCGCGCCAGCGCGCAGCGCTCAGCTGGCGATCGCGACGGTAGGCGACTGTCCGATCGTGGCGCCGGCGTGGTCGAGCGCCCGCACGGCCACATAGCTGCCTGCGCCCGCCGCGCGCATCGCGCTCTCGAAGCCCTGCTTGCGCACGCACGCTGCTGGCTGGAGCCGGGCCGGCTCGACCCCGGCGAGCAGCTGCCATGCGTGGACGTCGGTGGCGCCGTTCCAGCTCGCGTAGACCGTGCGCTCGCGCCCGTGCCCGGACAGGGCGATCGCAGGCTCCTCGGCGGGCCGGGCCTTCCAGGGCAGGCGAAAGGCGCGGTATGACTGATAGCTGTGACCGAGCGTGGCGTCGAAGAGCATGCGCCCGGAGTGGTGGAACTCGGAGACGTGCGGCGCTTCGCCCCACCCCACGAACACGTTGCCGTTGGGGAGCGGCTGCACGCTCCCCTGAGAGCCGGTGAGGATCTTCGGATGGGTGTACTGGCGCAGCAGCGTGGCGGTCATGACCTGCTCGTCGACTTCGAGGATCAGGCCGCGCGAGAGCGGCTCGACGGCCGGGGTGGCGCCGTTGTCGAAGACCGTGAGCGTCCCGTCAGGCTGGCGACGAGCGTCGTGCTGCCAGGCGAAGGCGCTGCCGGGGCCCATCGCGAAGTCGCTGCGCTTGCCCCCCAGCCGCCAGAGGATGGCGCCGCTGCGATCGAGCTTGTAGACGGTGTGGGTGCTGCGCGCGGAGACCAGGAGGCTGCCGTCGCCATCGAGGCCGACGGAGTTGACGTGGAAGAAGTCCCAGTCTGCGCCCACCGGCGAGTAGGACTCCTCCAGGGCGATGTGCTCGAGGCTGTGCCACTCGAGCAGCACGCGACCGCTGGCGAGGTCGATCTCCTGGAAGACAGCGTCCTGGATCGTGCCCTTGGGCGAGCCGCCGACGCTCGAGAGGTCGGCGTCTTCGACCACGTAGCTGGTGAGCAGCGCGGTGTCCTCGGGGGTGATCACGAACTCGTGCAGGTCCCCGTGCAGCCCCCTCGCGGCCTGCACGCGGCGGACGGTGCGGTAGCGGGCGTCGGCGATCACGTATTCGCCCACCCCGTGGCCGAGCTCGATGCTTCCCTCCCACCAGGTCAGCACCGGGCTGCCGCGGTAGCTCTGCACGCGGAAGTTGGTGGTGACCTTGCCCGCCAGCGGGTTCTCCCAGATCGGCTCGCCGCGATTGTCCACGATCACCGCGCCGGCCTGAGCGTCAGGCGCGTTGTAGGGAGCGATGAAGATCGGGTCGCTCGAGACGCCCGGCTCGCTGCGGTTGACCGTGAGAGCGGGGATGCGCAGGTCGGGTCGGGTGCGCCACCTGGGCGCGGTGGGCGGACCCGGGGCGTGCGAGGCCAGCGCCCGCGTGGTGATCTCACCGAGAGCGCCAGTGAGCGTCAGCCCGGCGACGCCCAGGCCGGCCGAGCGGAGCAGCTGCCTGCGCGTCAGGGTCGTGGTGAGTGGCATCTCTGCCTACCAGCAAAGCGCGCCTCTGCAAAGAGAGCCTCAAGTCAAATGAAGAAAGCTGCCAGGGTCGGCGCCAGTCGAAGGCCGGGCGCTGCGGTGGTCGCCGGGCGCCGCGGCGACCACCAGGGCGCTCACGCCTTGACGTTCAGGGTTCCGGGGACCGTAACCGCGCTCGCTTTGGCGGCGGGCGACGTGCCGGCCTTGTCAGCGTCGCCGTCGTGATCGGCCGCGCCCAGAGCCTCGCCGGACTCCGGCTTGGCGGTGCTCGCGACCGGCTGGTGAACCGTGACAGGGCTCGCGCCCCCGACTGGATTGATGCTCATGCTGCTCCTTCCCTCGATGGGTTGCGCTCTGATCATCGGCGTGGCCCCGCCGAGCTGAACAGGATTGAGCGTCTTCTCACGAACGGCTCGGTCCGTCGGAGCGCTTGGACCAGGCGTGCAGCGATCGGTAGAGCGATAACGTGTCGGCGCCATGGGCACGCCAGCGCGATCCGGCCCGAGCCTCGCCGAGGCGCGCGCCTGGCTCGCGCAGGGACAGAGGCGCCTCTATGCGGCGGGGGTCGCGGCAGCGATCATCGCGGTCGCGATCGTCGTCTTCCTTCCCTCCGGCAGCCCGGTGTCGATCGGCCGGATGCAGGAACTGATCGACACCGCCTACAGCACCACGGGGACGCACTGCGCCGCGGCGGCGCACGGTCGGGATCTCTGCCACCTGAAGGCAGAAAGATGTGAGGGCACGCTGCTCGTTGCCCCGACGAGCAGCGGTCACTTCACGGTCGTGAGCTCGACGCCCGAACAGCTCGACTCCTCCAGGTGCGACAAGAGCGAAGAAGGCATCGGCGGGTTCGAATGACGGCCTTCGCGAAGGCTCGGTAGCGCGGGCTGGCCGAGCTACTGCGGCGTGGCGAGGAGCGCCCGCCGCAGGATCTTGTCCAGGGCGCCGTTTTCGCGCAGCGAGCGGGCGATCATGTGTCCGCCGTGCCCGAAGCGATAGAGACGCACCCCCTCCACGCCCCTGAGACGCTCGGCGTGGGCGCGGTCGCGGCCGGGGCCGGTGTTGGGACGGGTGTTGTTGTGGGAGAAGTAGATCTCGTAGGAGGTCTCCGCGGTCTCCCCGCTGCGGGCGCGCGGCAGCGCGTAGCGAAGATCGGTCCAGTTCGCGTCGAGCACTCCCGCCGCCTGCAGCTCCGCGAGCTCCCCGTCCCAGCGGTGGTCCCCGATCGCGGCGATGGTGGCGGGGTCGATGACCGTCTGCGGCCCGAAGCTCAGCGCCTTCTCTGCGCCGAGCAGGGCTCCGAACACGAGCGCCGCGTAGCCGCCGGCCGAGGACCCCACGGTGATCAACCGATCGACCTCGTGCTGGGCGATCAGCTCTTTCAGCGAGTCGGCCGCGGCGGTGATCGTCTCGCCGTGGCCTTCGATGCCCTTGTGGTACCAGGCACGGCGCAGGTCGCGCACGAACAGGCGTTTCGAGGGGATCTCGCGCGTGACCGCGAAGAACTCGAACGGCGGCATGCCCATGTCCCGGTGCATGCCGCCGAAGGCGACCAGCAGCGTGCGCGAGTCGCTGTCCATGTCGATGCTCAAGGGCACGTCGGGATCTTCAAGGCCCCTGCGAAAGCCGCCTTCGAGCAGGTGCTTGCGGGTGCGCCTGACGGTCTGCTTCACGAGCCGGGCGCGACGTCGCAGGCGCTTGACGGCGGCTCGCGGCGGCCTTGCCCCCGCGGTCGGTCCGACGCCAGCAGCCATTACCGGAACTGTACAGGCAAGCTCCGCCCGCACAAGCCCTACGTCGGGGCGCCAGCCACGATCATGCGGCCTGCTTGTAGACGGTCACGACGGCGGCGCCGCCGAGGCCGATGTTGTGCTGCAGTGCGACCTCGGCGCCCTCGACCTGGCGGGCGTCGGCCGTGCCGCGCAGCTGCCAGACGAGCTCCGAGCACTGCGCCAGGCCGGTCGCGCCGAGCGGGTGGCCCTTGGAGATCAGGCCCCCCGAGGGATTGACGACGGGCCCTTCACCGCCGTAGGTGGTGGCCTGGGCGTCGACGAGCTTGTGGCCCTCGCCCTCGCCGGCAAGACCGAGCGCCTCGTAGGTGATCAGCTCGTTGGCGCTGAAGCAGTCGTGGAGCTCCACCACGTCCACTTCCTCGATCCCCGTCTGGGCCTCATCCAGCGCACGCTCGGCTGCCGTCCTTGTCATGTCGGCGCCGACGATCACGATCGAGGACTTCGACTCGAAGGTGCTCGACAGGTCGGTCACCATTGCCTGGCCGGCGATCTCGATGGCCTGGTCGCCCAGGCCATGAGCTTCGACGAATCGCTCGCTTGCGACGATCGCGGCGGCGCTGCCGTCGGATGTGGGCGAGCACTGCAGCTTTGTCAGTGGCGCATATATCTCCTTGGCGTCCTTGATGTCCTGCAGCGAGTACTCGTCCTGGAACTGCGCAAAGGGGTTGTTGACGGAGTGCTTGTGATTCTTCCAACCGATCCAGGCGTAGTGCTCGGGAGTCGAGCCGTATCTCTCCATGTGCTCGCGTCCAGCCATCCCGAACATCTGCGGGGCAAACGGCGCGGACTCCCACTCCCGCAGCTCCCCGAGCGCAGCCACGTGACGGTCCATCGGATTGGTGCGATCTGTGAACTTGGCGCCCAGCGACCCCATCTCCATCTTCTCGAAGCCGAGGGCGAGCGCGCAGTCGACGAGCCCGCCCTTGACGGCCTGGCGGGCGAGATACAGGGCGCTCGAGCCAGTCGAGCAGTTGTTGTTGACGTTGACCACCGGGATGCCGGTGAGCCCAAGCCCATACAGGGCTCGCTGACCGGCAGTGGAGTCGCCGTAGCAGTACGCCGCGAAGGCCTGCTCGATCGCCTCGTAGGGAATCCCGGCATCGGCGAGCGCCAGCTCGCCCGCCTGCTTGGCCCAGTCGGGGTAATCGCCGTCCTTGCTACCGGGCTTCTCGAATCGCGTCATGCCGACGCCGATGACATATGTGCGGTTGCTCATGAGCGTGCCTTTCGTGCTCGTGGTCAGGATGCGCTCACGCGGCCGTGATGGCGCCCCGCCTCGGCGGCGGGCTGCGGGTCGTGCTCACCATCTCGGTACTATACAAACCGAGCGCTTGCTCGGTTTAGTTGGGAACCGGCCTCAATCGAGCTCCGAGGACCAGCGACCGCGATGCCACGAACCGACTCGCCCAAGCCCACTCCCACAGCGCCACTCACCCCGAGACGCACCCAACAGGAACGCCGCGACGAGACTCGGGCGAAGCTCCTCGACGCGACGATCGAGAGCCTGGTCGAGGTCGGATACTCGGCGACTACGATACGGCTCGTCGCCGAACGCGCAGGTGTGTCATCTGGCGCGCAGAGCCACCATTTCCCCCGCCGGGTCGATCTCGTCAGTGCCGCGATCGAAGAGCTCGCGAAGCGGCGCATAGCCGAGTTCGGCGAACGTCTCACCATCCTCCCCACCGACGAGACGAAGCGCTCCGAAGTGCTGCTCGACCTTCTCTGGGCCGACTTCTCGAGCAGCCTGTTCACAGTCTTCGTAAAGGTCTGGGTCGCCGCCGCCGACGATCCCCAGCTCCACGAGCGCCTCGTTCCTGTCGAGCGCGAGCTCGCCCGCAGCATCGGAGAGGTTGTGCACGAGGCCGCGGGAGATCTCGTCGGCGCGCCCAGCTGGGAGCATCGACTGCGGGTGGTGCTCAACGCCATACGCGGGCTCGCTCTGACGGAGAGCTTTGAGCCACGCAATCGCCGCGGGCGAGATCCCTGGCCGGAGCTACGCGCGGCGCTGCTGGAGTTGCTTGGTGCGGCGGGCACGTCGCCCGGCGGGAGCCGCCGTCGCTGAGCCTCGATGCCGCTGGCGTTCAACTCGCCAGTAGGCGTCGCAACAAGGACCGCTTCTGCTGCGTCCCCGGCAGCTTGGCCGACGTGTCATCCGAGGCGGGATGCGATGGAGCTGCTGAGGTCCGCCGACGGGGACGGCCGTACTCCCCGTGATGCAACTGGTGGCAGGAATGGCAGAGAACGACCAGGTCGGTGACGAGCTCCGCGCCGCGGCGCTCATAGGTGCGGTGATGCACCTCAAGGCCGTCGGTGTGCGTCACGTCCAGCGAACAGGAGCTACCGGCGCGCAGCAGTCCCGCGACCCCTGCAAACTGCAAACTGCAAGCCTGAATAGTTCCCGCATTTTGCGAGTTTTTGCCTGCCCTTTGGTGCAAGCGCTCTTGACCGTGGAGGCTCGGCTTTTTACGGTCGCTGCCAAGGACCGTCGTCCGCTGCGGGGCTGCTCCAAACGGGTTGTCTGCCGCTCTGCCTCGGGCGTTGGCTCGCACGCTTGATGCTGCCGACTGGGTCACCCAGTCGCGCTAAATACTTCTTTCCAGGGGGAAAAGTGCCTTCACATCGCCGTTACTTTCTGATTCGGCTGCTGCTTGCGTGCGCGGCCATCTGTATTTCGTGTGGATTGTTCGTGGGGCAGGCATCGGCCGCAGCCCCGCCGTGTGCCGATCTCGAGATCCAGAGCATCGTCGTCTCTCCCACCAATCCGGTACAGGGACAGCCCGCGAACATCGAAGTCGTCGTCTACAACGCCGGCACGTGCACAGCGGGCGGGTTCGTGACGCAGTTCAGAACGTCCGTCAGCTCTCCGACGGGCCCGTCCGAATCGATCCCCAGCCTCAATCCCGGTGAATCGCGGGCGTTGAACCTGCCGTTCGTGTTCACCGCCTCGGGCAACTACGAGGCCGTCGTCCAAGTCGACACCGGCAACGCGGTGTCTGAGACGAACGAGGCAAACAACCTCGAAATCCAGCCGATCACGGTGCTGCCACCGGGCATCAACCTCGTCCTTGAAAACTTCTCCGTCTCCCCGGTGGTGTCCAACCCCACGAACTCGGTCGTCCAGGGCCGGGCTGCGATCGCGAGCATCACGGTGACGAACACCGGCAACGTGCCGGCGGGCCCATTCGTGGTCCAGTGGACGCCCTACGTGCTCGCCAAACCGCTGACGAAGTCCGTGAGCGGCCTCGCTCCGGGCGCGTCGACGACGGTGACGATGGAATACACCTTCCCGTTCGCGACCACGGTCACCGGAACCGCCACCGCGGACTCGACCAAACAGGTCAAAGAGACCGACGAGCTCGACAACTCCAAGACCTTGAAAACGGTGGTCGAGCCGCCGCTGCCCAACCTCAAGGTGGCGCCGGGGGGCGTCCACGTCCAGCCGGCGCCCGCGGGCGGCGTCTCGACGATGGAAGTCGAAATCGAAAACAACGGCAACAACCCAGCCGGCGACTTCGTCGTCACGTGGAGCCCGGGGCCCTTCATCGCCGCGCAGTCCCAGCAGGTCAACGGGCTCGGGGAGGGCGCACGGACCACGGTCGCCTTCAGCAACCTCTACGCCTTCGCGGGCAACTACGAAGGCACCGTCACGCTCGACAGCACCCACGTGATCCCAGAGGTCAACGAGAGCGACAACACCGCCCCCACCACAGAGGCAGTGCCCGCCGCGACGGTCGACCTCACGATCACCGAAATGAACATCCGCCCCGAAGAAGAACAGTGCTGCGGCAACGACAGGGAGTGCTGCGACCTCAGGGCCAACTATTCGGCCTCCACCGTGACGCAGGGCGTCCCCAACACCGTCACCGTCACCGTGGAGAACCTCGGCAACAGCCCATCCGGCAGCTTCGTCACGAGCTGGAACCCGAGCTCGCTCGGGATCATCGTGCCGGGGAACCAGACGCTTACGCAGTCGACCGGCCCGCTCGGCCCGGGAGAATCACGCGAAATCACGTTCTCCTTCACCTACCCGAAGCCAGGCAACTTCCGCAGCATCGGCTTCGCAGACGCCTTCAACAACGTGAAAGAGACGAACGAGGCAAACAACCAGAAGATCCTCAACGTCACAGTCGCGCCCGCCCACATCGCGCTGGACTTCGCGACCCCGATCACCTTCTCCCCCGCACAACCCGTCGTGGGCGAGAAAGCAACAGCCAGCTACACCGTCCGCAACGACGGGCCGATCGCCTCCGAAGCGTTCGCCGTCCAACTGACACCCCAGCAGGAAGGCTTCACACAGACCCAGTTCATCGCCGGACTCAACCCCGGCGAAGAACACACCTTCACGTTCCCGGTGACCTACACCAAAAAGGGCCAGTTCACCGCCACCGCCGCGATCGACCCCTTCAACCAAGTCGTCAAGACAAACACACCCGACGAAGAGACCGAAACAGTCACCGTCGTGCCGAAATCGGCGCATCTATCGCTCCAACTCAGTGCCGTGGAAGATCTGGCGAACCCCGGTGGCTGGCAGGAATGGCAGGTAATCGTGCTCGCCTACCAGCCAGGCGCCGGCTGCACCATCACCGCGACGATAAACGGGAAAAAATTCCCGCAGGAAATCAAGAACGTGACCTGCGCTGACACGGGAAATACCCTGCGCAAACCGTTCTTCAACCCGGGCAACAAGCGGACGACCAACGCAACGGTCGACCTGTCGCTGGAAGAAAACACACCCTTGGTGGCAGCCACGCTCGCTGTGAACATTTGCCAAGGGACACCCGTCGTCGGGGGGTGCGGGCTCGCAGGCCTTGAGTTCGGGTTCCCCGGAGTGAGCACACTGATTGAGCCGCGGACGGAATACCTGCACCCCTCCAGTGGCGAAAAGATGGAGGAAGGCAAAGGCTGCGAAGAAGGAAAACTCAAGGAAGGCCACTGCTACAACGCCTTCTACAAAGTCTCGCTCCTGGGCCATGTGGGTGCGGCTGCCATCAAACAGGAACCCTCGCCGCAGGCGACGAGCGCCATCGCGCAGGCCTCTACAGAACTCGGGCAACTGAGCAGCTCCGCGCAAGCATCGGGCGGATCCAAAGTCAGCATCACCACCAGTACGGTCGGCCCCTAGTGGGGATCCTCCCACCGACCCGAAGGCGCGACATGCCTCCGGGTCGGTGGGGCGATGTTGGGCGAGCGCCATAGGGACAATGCGCCAGAGATTTCGCCGGCATCTCCGAGCAGGCTCCGTCGCACTCGCTCTGATTGCCGTGATAGCTGCCATCGGCGCGCCTGGGGCGCACGCCGAAGAATTCGAACAGGAACGCCAGCGGGCGTTGGCACTCGGCCTGCAGGCCTATGAGTACGGGCAGCCGCTGCTCGACACCGAACGTATCTACAGGACCGCCACGAGCGTCACAGTCCCCGACCACCTTGGAGACGCGCCGGTCAACCAGTTCTCGCACTTCCTCGAACTGGTGACCGAACGGCACGGGGTCGTCGCCCCCAACGTCGACACGCTCTACTCGACCGCCTGGCTGGACCTGACAGCCCAGCCGATCGTCCTGCACGTACCCGAAAGCGGCCGGTTCAACGTCGTGGAGCTGCTGTCCCCCTACACCGAGGACTTCAGCAACATCGGCAGTGGCGCCTCGGGCCTGCTGCCACCGGGCGACTATGTGATCGCCGGCCCCACCCAGCTCGTCGGCCGGGAAACCAGCTCGGGGATGAAGGTCATCCATTCGCCCTATGCGCGCGTGTGGATCACCGCCCGCACGCTCGCGATGAGCCGTGAAGATCTCGCGAGCGCGCTCGCCGTGCAGGAATCGACCAAGCTCGTGCCCCTGAACAGATGGAGCTCGGAAGGGCTCGGGTACAAGCCGCCCCCGCCGGCGACGCTCATCACCTCGCCCTGGCCGTACACGATCCCGGGTGCCGCCGGGGTCTTCCCACTCCTCTACTGGGCAGCGCTCGGCCGAGCGCTCAAGCAGTTTCCCCCACCGGCCGCCGACAAGCCGCTGCTCGAACAGCTAGCAACGATCGACATCGGACCCGGGCTGAGCCCGACGACCGCGAACATCAGCGAAGGCACCCTCGTCGGGCTCATCGAAGCCGTGAGCCTCGGCCCGGACCAGGTCACAGGGGATGTCGAAGCCCAGCTCAAAGCGGGCTTCGCTGCCCACAACGGATGGCTGGTCGGCGACCTCGGCAACTACTCCACGAACTACGGGTTGCGCGCCGTCACGGACCGGCTCGGCGTCGGCGCGCTCACCCCCAACGTCTCTGTCTACATGGCCGCGCTCACCGATCGGACGGGCGCGGAACTCAATGGCGGCGTGACCCGCTTCCTCGCACACTTCCCCGCCGGCGACTTCCCCGTCCCCGTACAGGGCGCCTGGTCGATCACGATGTACAAGTCGAACGGCCGCTTCGTGGAGAACACCCTCAACCGCTTCGCGCTCGGCGACCGCTCCAACCTTCACTTCAACCCCGACGGCTCACTCGACCTCTATCTCCAGACCACCCAGCCGAGCAGCGAAACGCAGCGCGAAAACTGGCTGCCGGCTCCGATCGGCGGCTTCCAACTGGTGATGCGCCTCTACGGACTCAGCGAAAAAGCCATTCCAAGCATCCTCCAAGGCGGGGAAGGACCGTGGCAGCCGCCGACCGTGCAACGGTGCCTGCTGAGCGGCAAGACGGCCGCGGGCTGGGCCTGCGCCCGGTAGAGGACGCCACCCTCCGCCCGCGCCGCGGAATCAGACTTTTTTCAGCGGGTGTGCGGTGAGGACTTCGACTCGTGAGCAGACATCCTTGATCTTCTTGAACGTCAAGGACGTCCCCGAGATCTTGAATTCGTAGATGCCGGCCGACGCGCAGCTTCCCGGGCCGTGCAGCGTGATCCTCGAGCCCGAGATCACGTAGGTTCCGTGGCCGATGAGCCCGTAGGGAGCATGCAGCACGAAGCGACCCGGACTGAAAACGATGTGGTAGGTGCCGTCCAGGCTCCCAGCTGTCTTCACAGTGGTCACATACGTGCCCGACAACGTTCCCGAGGCTGCGGCGAGCGCCGCTGGAGTTGTTGCGAGGATGAGTGCTATCGCCGCGGCGCGGCGGACGTGTTTCATGGCTGGACTCCCTCCGGGGTGATGATTGGACGATAGCTTCTCGTCAGTCCGTCCGCTCGCCACGGAGCCTGCCGGGTGGCTGCGAAGACGTCCTGCTCGGCATCCTCGGCCCCGACTCCCGCCTCTGCCCGCTCGACGCCGGGAGCGGCTCCACAGCCAAGTCGCAGCGCATGCACCACGCGCTCTCGTGTTTCGGCCGGTTCGATCACGGCATCGATCGCGCCGGAGCCGAGCGCGGCGTCGGGAGAGAGGCTCTCCTCTGCGTAGCTTCGAGCGAGCCGTTCGCGAAGATGCGTGCTCCGCATACCCAGCAGCCGCCTGCCGTGGATGATCTCGACGGCGGCATGCGGGCTCATGATGCCGATCTCGGCGCGCGGCCACGAGAATGACGCGTCGGCGCCGAGGTCCTTGGAGTTCATGGTGATGAAAGCGCCGCCGAACGCCTTGCGTAGGACCACCGTGACCCGCGGCGAGCGCGCGGCGGCGAACGCCCGTAGCAGCCCGGCCCCGTGGCTGATCACCCCGGCCGCCTCCTGCCGGCTCCCGGGCATGAAGCCCGGCGTGTCAACCAGGACGAGCATAGGAATGCGAAAGGCGTCGCAGGTGCATATGAACTTTCTCCCCTTCTGGGACGCCTCGACGTCGATGATCCCGCCGCGATGCCGAGGTTGGTTCGCGATCACGGCGACGGAATGTCCCTCCAGACGTGCGAAGCCGACAACCATGTTGCGCGCCCAGTGCTCTGAAACCTCCCGGAAACGACCTGCGTCGACCAACCGTCCGATCAGCTCCCGAACGTCGTAGTAGTTGCGGCTGCTCGGCGGTAGGACGCCAGCCGGATCGCCCTCGGTGGGCGCCTCCGGTGGCGCGACCGGCGCGGACATCGACGTGTTCTGAGGCAGATAGCCGAGCAGCTCGCGCAACAGCCGCATCGCGTCGCGGTCGTCCGTGGCGACGAAGTCGCAGACGCCGTTGCGGGCATGCACCCGCGTGCCGCCAAGAGCAGATGCCGTCACCTCCTCGCCGAGCGCGCGCTTGACGATCCGCGGGCCGGTCAGGAACATCGACGCCTTCTCGGTCATGACCACGAAGTCGGTGAGCGCCGGCGAGTAGCAGCCGCCGCCGGCCGAGACGCCGGTGATCACCGAGATCTGGGGCGCGCGGCCCGACAGCGCCACGTTCTCGTAGAAGATTCGTCCGAAGCCTCCCAGTGCAGCGGCGCCCTCCTGGAGGCGCGCCCCAGCCGACTCGAGGAAGCCGACGAGGGGAACCCGCGCCTGACGGCTGTGCCGGAGGGCGCGCACGATCACCTCGGCCTCGGCGACGCCCACCGAGCCTGCGGCGACGGAGGAGTCCTGGGCGTAGCAGACGATGGTCCGTCCCCCGACCCGGCCCCACGCTGCGTGAACACCGACCTCGGGACCGGCGGACAGCGAAGCCGGCTCGAGCGGATGCAGGCTCCGCGGGTCACACAGCAACTCGAGCCGCTCTCGCGGTGACGGACGGTCCACTTGCAAAGACGACGACAAAAGCAAGAGCGCCCCCGAGACGCAGAGAAGTGGCGGACATTGCTGCCCTGGCTCGAGGTGCCTGGTCCGTGGCGAAGGCCGCGCCCGGCGTCCTGATCCGAGGTAGCCAGGCTCAGGTTAGGGTCGCTCCCGACGTACGGTCAATGCGATTTGCACCTTTGGGCAACATTCAGTTAGCTTGCTTGACCGACCTCTCTGCGTGGGCCAAAGTCCGCCGCAAAGTCCGCAATCGCGGATCTATGTTGAGCGCAAAATCCGAAGTTGATGCCTCTCCAGGTGACGGAGAGGTCAAATCGGGGGGACGTCGGCTTGTTCGAATTCATCGTGATGTGCCCCACCGGCTCGCCAGACGCCGCGGTTCCCATCGCCGGCAGCCGCGCCGGCGCTCTGGGCGTCGTCAACCTCGAGCTCGCCGTTGACCTCGACGCCGGCCTCGCCCAGCTGCGCAGGCTATGCGCGCTGGGGCACGGGCGCTGCGGCGCGCTCCTCGACGGTCAGGACACGCTCGAGGTCGTGATCGACGCTTCGCTGCAGGGCCTTGACACAGTCATGCTGGCGAACACACCGGTCGAGGAGTTGAGCCGGCTGGTGAAGCTTGCCCACGGGGCACAGCTGCGCGCATGCGTCGTGGCGACGCGGCTCGACGAGGCCCTCGCTGCGCAGGCCGCCGGCGCCGACGGGGTGATCGCGAAGGGCCACGAGGCCGGAGGGTGGATCGGCGAGGAAGGCTCGTTCGTGCTGTCGCAGCGCCTGCTCGCGACGCTTGCCACCCCCGTATTCATCCACGGAGGCATCGGGCTGCACACGGTCGCCGCCGCTTACGTATCCGGCGCCGCCGGCGCGGTACTAGACGCCCAGCTCCTGCTCGCTCGCGAGTCGCCCCTGCCCGACGGTCTCCGCAGAACGCTCTCGGGGATCGACGGAAGCGAGACCGCGACGCTCGGCACATCGCTGGGCGCGCCCTTCCGCGCCTACAGCCGGCCAGGGCTGCGCAGCCTCGAGTCGCTGAGCAGCGCCGAACAGGAGCTCGAGCCGAGCGCAGAAGCACGGGATGCGTGGCGCGCGACCGTCAAGGCGCATGTAGCCGACAGCTCGACAGATGCCTCGGTCCTCCCGCTCGGACAGGATGCCGCGTTCGCCGCCGATCTGGCGCGACGGTTCGGCAATGTCGCCGGGATCATCGACGGTCTGCGATCGGCGATCGCAGACGCCTGCGAGACACTCCAGCGAACCAACCCGCTGGCAGAGGGCGCCGGAGTCGCTCGATCGCACCGCACCCGCTACCCGCTCGTACAGGGCCCGATGACGCGGGTGAGCGACCGCGCGGAGTTCGCGGCCGCGGTCGCAGAGGGTGGCGCGCTTCCGTTCCTCGCGCTCGCCCTGATGCGCGGCCCCGACGCCGAGGAGCTGTTGGCGCGCACCGCCGAGCTGCTCGGTGAGCGCTCATGGGGCGTGGGCGTGCTCGGCTTCGTTCCCGCAGAGCTGCGCGCAGAGCAGCTCGAGGTCGTGCGCAGGCACCGACCGCCGTTTGCGCTGATCGCCGGCGGGCGCCCCGACCAGGCGCGCGAGCTCGAAGCCGACGGGATCGCGACATATCTACACGTCCCCTCGCCACAGCTGCTGAAGCTCTACCTGAAGGACGGCGCTCGCCGGTTCGTGTTCGAGGGGCGCGAGTGCGGCGGCCACGTCGGACCACGCACGAGCTTCGTGTTGTGGGACTCGATGCTCCGTGTTCTGCTCGAGGAGCTACCCGAGGACGCCTCCGACTGCCACGTGCTTCTCGCCGGGGGCATCCACGACGCCATGTCGGCCGCGATGGCCGCCGCGACGGCGGCGGCCGCGAGCGGGCGTGGAGCCCGGATCGGCGCGCTGATGGGAACGGCTTACCTGTTCACTCGCGAGGCGACCGAATCCGGAGCCATCACACCCCTGTTCCAGGAGGCGGCCGTCGCGGCGCTCGACACCGCCTTGCTCCAGAGTGGACCCGGCCACGCCACCCGCTGTCTGCCATCGCCGTTCGTGGAGCAGTTCGAGGCCGAGCGACGCAGCCTGCAGGCCGCGGGAATCGACGCGGAGGAGCTCCGCGGCCGGCTGGAGCAACTGAACATCGGGCGGCTTCGAATCGCGGCGAAGGGGGTCGACCGGGTCGCCGATCAGGACGGGCTCATCGCGGTCGCTGCTTCCGATCAATGGGAGCAGGGCATGTACATGATCGGCCAGATCGCGGCGCTGCGCGACGGCGTTACGACGGTCGCAGATCTGCACGATGAGGTCTCACACGGGAGCAGCAGGCTGCTGAGCGAGCTTGCCGCGCCCGTGCCCACACCGGACCCGCCGCCGCCGCCACCCGCCGATGTGGCGATCGTGGGGCTCGGCTGCATCCTCCCGGGCGCGCCCGACGTGGCGAGGTTGTGGACGAACATCCTCGAGAAGGTCGACGCGATCAGCGAGGTGCCGGCGGAGCGCTGGGACTGGCGCCAGATGTATGACCCCGACAGGAGCACGCGCGACAAGGTGTATTCCCGGTGGGGTGGGTTCATCGACCCCGTGCCCCTCGATCCGATGGCGCTCGGGTTGCCACCCAAGTCGCTGGCGTCGATCGAGCCCTTCCAGCTGCTGGCCCTGCTCTGCGCGCAGGCGGCTCTGAAAGACGCCGGCTATGCGACGCGGCCGTTCGACCGGGAGCGGACGTCGGTGATCCTCGGCGCGGGAGGCGGGGGAGCCGATACGTCGGTCGGCTACACAGTCCGCTCAGCGCTGCCCTCGCTGCTGGGCGACGCCCTCCCGGAGTTGCAAGAGCGGCTGTTCGAGCGACTCCCCGAGTGGACCGAGGACAGCTTCGCCGGCCTGCTCATGAACGTGGCCGCCGGACGGATCGCCAATCGGCTGGACTTCGGCGGCACGAACTACACCGTGGACGCGGCGTGCGCCTCCTCTCTCAGCGCGATCGGCCTCGCGGCGCGCGAGCTGCAGGTCGGGACCAGCGACATGGTGCTCGCAGGTGGCGTGGATGCAATCCAGAACCCGTTCGCCTACCTGTGCTTCTCCAAGACACAGGCGCTGTCGCCGACGGGCCGCTGCCGCCCATTCGACGCCAATGCGGACGGCATCGCGATCAGCGAGGGATTCGCGACGGTCGTGCTGAAGCGCTTGGCTGACGCCGAGCGCGACGGCGACCGCATCTATGCGGTGATACGCGGCGTCGGCGCGGCCAGCGACGGTCGTGACCGCAGCCTCACGGCGCCGCGCCCCGAGGGCCAGATGCGCGCCCTGCGGCGGGCGTACGCACAGGCCCGCTTCTCACCGGCAACCGTTGGGCTCGTGGAGGCGCACGGGACCGGCACCGTCGCCGGCGACGGTGCCGAGGTGAAGGCGCTCACCACCGTGTTTGCCGAGCACTCCGAGCAGCACCAGTGGTGTGCGATCGGATCGATCAAGTCGATGATCGGCCACACCAAGGCGACGGCCGGGGTGGCGGGCATAGTCAAGGCGGCACTGGCGCTGCACCATCGCGTCCTGCCCCCCACGATCGGCGTGAGCGAGCCGAACCCCAAGGCCGGATTCGCCGAAAGTCCCTTCTACGTGAACAGCGAGGCGCGTCCGTGGCTGACCGGGGCCGCGGAGCATCCGCGCCGTGCCGGGGTGAGCGCGTTCGGCTTCGGTGGGACCGACTTCCACATCGTGCTCGAGGAGTACCAGGGCGCCTATCTCGCAGAGCCTGACGCCGCCATCTCCAGCTGGCCAGGCGAGCTGCTGCTGTGGCGCGGTTCTGGCTCGGAGGTGACGGCCGCACTCGATCAGCTCGCCGCGAGGCTGGCGGCCGGCGAGGAGCTGCGCTTCGAGGACATCGCCCACGAGTCGGCCCTCGCCTTCCGCGAGCGCCAGCACGGAGGACCTACCCTCGCGCTCGTCGTCGAGTCGCTCGAGGACCTGGGCGCGAAGATCGTACGGGCACGGGAGATCCTCGGTGCCGGCGAGCTTCGCCGCCACCAGCAGGATGGGATCTACTGGTCCGCACAGCCGCTGAGCACCGAGGGCAAGGTGGCGTTCCTGTTCCCTGGGCAGGGCTCGCAGACCCTCGACATGGGACGCGAGCTCGCGATGGCATTCCCCGAGGCGCTCGAGCAGTTCGAGCTCGCCGACCGGATACTCGCCGACTTCTACGAGCGCCCGCTGAGCAGCTATGTGTTCCCGCCACCCTCGTTCACGCCCGAGGAGCGCCGCCGTCGCCAGGCCGAGCTGACCGACACCCACGTGGCCCAAGCCGCGATCGGCGCGACCGAGCTGGCATATCTGGCAGTCCTGCGGGCGTTGGGGGTCGAGCCGGACCGGACCGCCGGCCACAGCTACGGCGAGTTCGCGGCGCTGGCTGCCGCCGGCGGGATCGACGCCGAGCAGATGCTGCGGATCTCCGAGGCCCGGGGCCGCTTCATGAAGGAGGCGGCCGCAGCCGAGGCCGGGGCGATGGTCGCCGTCGAGGCGCCACCCGAGGCGCTCACACAGCTGCTCGAGGGCGGCGGCGTCGTGGCTGCAAACCTCAACTCGCCACGCCAGACCGTTCTCTCCGGGCCACGCGAGCACGTCGAGGCGGCGGTCGAATGGTGTCGCGACCGCGACATCGGTGCGCGGATGCTCCCGGTCGCGTGCGCGTTCCACTCCCCTCACGTGGCAGGCGCTCAGCAGAAGCTCGCGCAGCTGCTGCGCGAGACGACGCTCGCCGTGCCTCATATCCCCGTCTACTCCAACACCACCGGGGACGCACATGCCCCGCAGCCAGATGCGATCGCGGCCCTGCTGTCCGAGCACCTGACCCGTCCCGTCGACTTCGTCCGCGAGATCGAGGCGATGCACCGTGACGGCGCCCGCGTGTTCGTGGAGGTCGGACCTCGCTCAGCGCTCACCGGGCTCGTTCCGCAGATCCTCGGGGACCGCGAGCACATCGCCGTCTCCACTGACCGTTCGGGCCGCTCGGGCCTACTCTCGCTGCTGCACTGTCTCGCTGCCCTCGCAGTCGAGGGCGTGCCGGTCGACCTCGTGCGACTCCACCGTGGCCGTCACGCAGGAAGCCTCGGTGCACAGGGAGGGGGTCGCGACGACGGAGGGCCGCGCGCGACCTGGCTGGTAGACGGCGGCCGTGCCTGGCCTGTCGGAGCGCAGCGTGGGCCCGCGGTGCCGATCCCCGGAATCGATCAGAAGGAGACAGTTGTGACGTCGACAAGCACCAATGGAGACAGGGCGCTCCCCCCCACCGCGACCCAAGAGCAGCGGCTGAGGCTGGCCGACCTGCACCCTGGACAGTTCCCTCCAAACGCTGTCGAGGCCGCTGCCCCACAGTCCAGCCCTGGCGAGATCTCCGGGCCGCCGCTTGCCGGTGACAGGGTGGCAGATGTGATTCTGCGTCATCAGCAGGTGATGCAACAGTTCCTCGAGACGCAGCGGACCGTGATGCTCAGCTATCTCGGTGCAGCGCAGGGTGCGCCGCCGGTACGGCCCGCCGCCTCGACGCCGAGGCGCCCGGTGCCCGCGCTCCCCGCTCAGCCAGCGCGGGCAACGAGTGCACCAGCCACCCCGGAGAGCGCCTTCACGGCGCCCGCCCAGATAGCACCGGCGCCCGACCAACCTGAGTTCGCGGCCACCGTTCCGGCGGCTGCAGAGCCCGCGACAGCGTCCGCCGAGCTGGCCAACGGGAGCACGTCGCTGAGCGCCGCGGAGATCGAGGCGCGGATACTGGCGCTCGTCAGCGACCGAACGGGCTATCCGGCCGACATGCTGAGTCTCGACGCCGACCTCGAGGGCGACCTCGGGATCGACTCGATCAAGCGAGTGGAGATCGCCGGCACCTTCAGGCAGAGCCTCCCCGAGGCCGATCGCGAGACGATCGACATCGAACAGCTCACCGAAAGCCGGACGTTGCGGGCGGTGATAGACACGCTCGTGGCCTCGCTGGAGACTCCCGCGACGAGCGCCGGCGGCGCACCGCCCGATGAACACGCGGTCGTGGAGGAGCGCCAGCGCCCTTTTGAGCAAGGACCGGCCGAGGAGGAGCGCATCGGCCGGTTCGTCGTGCACGCAGCGAGCGCTCCCGCGATCACGGCAACCGCCGGGCTTGCCGCCACAGGCGCCATCGTGATCGTCGACGATGGATGCGGCGTGGGTAGCGAGCTCGCCGGCGCGCTGGCCGGCCAGGGGCATCAAGTGGTCCGGCTGTCAGGCGAGGCCCAGCCCCAGGACGCACAGCAGGCCGCGCGAGTCGCAGCTGACCTTCGTGAGCACGGCGGGGCGAAGGCGCTCCTGCACCTCGTCGCGCTCAGCGATCCGGCCCCCGAGCACGGTGGCCTGCGGACGCTTTTGGTGCTCGTGCAGGCGCTGGGCGAGGACCTCGAGGCAGCCGCCGGCACGGGGGGCGCGGTGATCCTGGGCGCAACACGGCTGGGCGGCACTTTCGGTCTCGCTGGGAGCTCACGCCCCGGCAGAGCGTCGCATGGAGCCCTGCATGGCTTCCTCAAGACCCTTGCCCAAGAGTCGCCGACCGTGCGCGTGAAGTCAGTCGACCTTGCCGACTTCCCTCCCGAGCGGACAGTCGAACGGCTGCTCGCCGAGCTCTCTGCGGCGGACGGACTGGTCGAGGTGGGCTACCAGGAGGATGAGAGAACGCAGCTGGCATTGGCGCCGACGCCGCTCGCCGAGCGCCCCGCCGGCGAGGTGCTCGACGGTGACTGCGTACTGCTCGTGACCGGTGGCGCGCGGGGAATCACAGCCCAGATCGCACTGACGCTCGCCGAGCGCCACCACCCCACGCTCGTGCTCGTAGGTCGCACAGCCATCGAGGAGGAGAGTCCCGTCACCTCTGCCCTGCGCGATGTGGCCGAGCTTCGCCAAGCGCTGATCGAGCAGCGCCGGCAGGAGCAGGCGGAGCTCACCCCCGCCTTGGTCGAGCGGGACTGTCAACGCATCCTGCGCGCTCGCGAGGCACGCGAGAACCTCGAGCGCCTGCGCGCAAGCGGCGCGGAGGTCCACTACCACGTCTGCGACGTCTCCGATCGAGCAGCCTTCGCGGAGATGATCGACTCCGTCTACGAGCGCCACGGTCGCATCGACGGGGTCGTTCACGGTGCAGGGGTCATCGAGGACAAGCTCATCCGCGACAAGCAGCTCGACTCGCTCGAGCGGGTGATGTCGACAAAGGCAGGTGCGGCACTGACGCTCGCTGAACGCCTGCGCCCCGAGGGCCTGCGCTTCCTCGCCCTGTTCAGCTCGGTGTCCGGAAGGTTCGGCAATCGCGGCCAGGCGGACTATGCGGCGGCGAGCGAGGTTCTCGGCAAGCTCGCGTACGAGCTCGACAGCCGGTGGCCGGCGCGGGTGGTGTCGATCGACTGGGGCCCGTGGGCAGCGGGCATGGTCTCCCCCCTGCTCGAGCAGGAGTTCGAGCGTCGCGGAGTCGCGCTGATCGGGCTCGATCAGGGTTGCCGATTGCTCGAGCAGGAGCTGGCGAGTGGCCGCAAGGGAGAGACCGAGGTCGTAATCGGAGCGGCCTCCGGGTTGGCCGGGGCCAACGGCGCCGGCCCGCCGTCAACCGATGGGGGCGCGTCAGCCACGATGCCCCTCATCGCCGGCCTGAGCGAGATTGTCCATGCCCCGAACGGGAGCATGCGTGGGCTCTACACGCTCGACCTGCAACGCGACCACTACCTCGACGATCACCGCATCGACGGGCGAGCGGTGCTCCCGTTCGCGGCGGCAATGGAGCTGATGGCGGAGGTCGCCGTCGCTGCTGTGCCCGGGCGTGAGATCGCCGGACTGCGCGACATCCGCCTGCTCGACGGCGTCGGCCTCGAGGATGACCGGCCGGTGAGCGTCCGCATCGACGCCGAGCCGCGGACAGACGCCGCAGAGGTCGAGCTCACGATCAACCCAGTGAACCGCGGGCGTGCCCACTATCGCGCGCGAGCACAGTTGCGCGATCCGGCTGAGCCTGTCGACTCGGCCAGCAGCTATACGCCGCGCTTCGCCCGCGGGCATGCGGATATGGCAGCCCCGTCCCCTCCGGCGCCGCTTGCAGACCTGACGCCATTCCCGATCGGCGTCGAGGACGCCTACCGGGATCTACTGTTCCACGGCCCGCTGTTCCAGGGGATCGTCGCGATCGACGGAATGGATGAACGGGGAGCGAGCGCGCTGCTGCGCCCCTCGCAGCCCGGGCGGTGCGTGGCGGGCGGCGACGGGGGACAGTGGCTGCTCGATCCGGTACTGCTCGACAGCGCTCTGCAGATCCAGGTTGTGTGGGCGCGTATGCAGTGGGACGTGACACTCCTCCCGGCCGAGATCGGTTGCTATGAGCGAATCGCCGCGGCGGGCGAGGGGGAGCTCGTGCGTCACGAGCTGCGCATCCGCCCCGCCAGCACCCCTCCGCTGTGCCACGCCGACCACTGGTTCTTTGGCGCGGACGGGCGTCTGCTTGCCGTTCTGCAGGATGTCGTCGGCGTCGGAACACAGACGCTCAACCGGCTCGCTGGAGCCCAGCCTTGACGGCTCCCGGCAACCGGGGCAGGCAGGGAGTCGCGATCGTCGGCATGGCGTGCATGTTTCCCGGCGCACCCGACCTCGACGCCTACTGGCAGAACATCCTCGACAAGGTCGACTCAACCACAGATCCGCCGCCGGAGGCCTGGGACGCAGACGTCTACTACGACCCCGAGTTCACCGACACCGATCGCACGTACTGCAAACGAGGCGGATATCTTGGCTCACTCGCCCGCTTTGACCCGCTGGCGCACGGCATCCCACCCGTCGCCGTAGGCGGCGAGCCCGACCAGTGGCTGGCGCTGCAGGTAGCCACTGATGCGCTTGCGGACGCCGGAATGAGCGAGCTGCCGCAGGAGGTGCGCGAGCGCACGGCGATCGTGCTTGGAAAGGGGACCTACCTCAACGGCGGCAATGCGGTGGCTGTCCAGCGCAGCCTCGTCGTCGGCCAAACCCTCGACCTGCTGCGCCAGCTGGAGCCCGATCGGCCCGAGGAGCAGCTGGAGCAGCTGCGTGAGGAGCTTCAGCGTGTGCTCCCGCCGCTCGGGCCCGAAACCGTACCTGGGCTGATCCCGAACATCATCGTCGGGCGGATCGCCAACCGGCTCGACCTCATGGGTTCGGCCTACACGGTCGACGCCGCGTGCGCCTCCTCCCTCGTGGCGGTCCAGCATGCCGTGCGTGATCTGCTGGCGGGCGACTGCGACCTCGCTCTGGCCGGTGGCTCACAGGTGTGGATGCCGGTCGCAACACTGAACCTCTTCTGCCGACTCGGCGCCCTCTCGCGCCGCCAGCAGCTACGGGCCTTCGACAAGGATGCCGACGGCACGCTGCTGGGAGAGGGCATCGGCACCGTCGTGCTCAAGCGCGCCGATGACGCAGCCCGCGACGGCGACCGCGTCTATGCGGTGATCCGCGGTGTGGGCGTCGCCAGCGACGGGCGCGGGATGAGCGTGATGGCGCCGCGGGTGGAGGGCGAGGAGCTGGCGCTGCGCAGGGCCTATTCGGCGGCCGGCGTCGACACGCGAAGCGTTGGCTTGGTGGAGGCCCACGGCACCGGTACGCCTGTTGGCGACGCGGTCGAGATAGACGCTCTGACGAAGGTGTTCGGGGAGCGCGACGGCGAGCTGGCCCGGTGTGCGCTGGGGACGGTCAAGTCGATGATCGGCCACACGATCCCCGCGGCCGGCGTCGCCGGCCTGATCAAGACGGCGCTGGCCCTGCACCACCAGGTGCTGCCGCCGACCATAGGCTGCGAGCAGCCCAACCCGGAGCTCGGCCTCGAGCGCACGCCGTTCTACATCAACACCGAGACGCGACCGTGGATCCACGGTGGAGCCGAGCCGCGGCGCGCCGGCATCAACGCGTTCGGCTTCGGGGGCATCAATGCCCACGCGGTGCTCGAGGAATGGGACGGCGAGCCCACCGAGCGCCATCGAGCACAGTGGGACAGCGAGGTCTGCATCCTCGAGGCCGACTCCTCGCACGGGCTCGCCGAGGCGGCCTCTGAGCTGGCGGCAGTGCTCGAGGGCGGAGCCCAGCCCGCGCTGGCAGACCTCGCGCTCACGCTGGCCCACGAGCTGGGCCCCATCGAGAACCCGCGACGCCTGGCGATCGTGGCCTCCTCGACCGCGGATCTCCACCAGAAGCTGGGGCAGGCGATCGAGCGGCTGAAGGACCCGGACTGCCAGCGCATCAAGACCACGTCCGGCATCTACTACGAGGCCGAGCCCCTCGGCCGCGAGGGCAAGCTCGTGTTCGTGTTTCCCGGAGAGGGCGCGCAGTACCCGAACATGCTCGCCGACCTGTGCCTGCAGTTCACCGAGGCCCGCGCCGCCTTCGACCGTGTCGACCGGCTCTACGCGGAGCATCCGCGCGGCCACCTGCTGAGCGACTGGGTCTATCCGGCACCGGCCTTCTCCGATGAGGAGCGACGGCGCACCGAGGCGCGACTGATGGAGCTCGACATCGCCGTCGAGGCGGTGCTGACGGCGAACGCCGCCGTGCACGGGGTCATCAGCCGGCTCGTGCCGCGCTGCGACGCCGTGCTCGGTCACAGCACGGGCGAGCACTCCGCGGCGATGGCCGTGGGCGCCCTCGACGTCGAGACCGACGAGCGACTGGCCGCCTTCTGTCACGGCCTGTATGCCTCCTACGCCGATGCCGCCGAGCGGCACGAGGTGCCGGCGGCGGTGCTGCTGGCGATCGGCGCTGATGCCGCGGCCGCCCGTCGGATCGCAGAGGAGGCGGGCGGTGAGCTCTATCTCGCGATGGACAACTGCCCCCACCAGGCGGTGCTGGTGGGCGAGGGGGCCGCGGCCGAGCGGGCGCGTGAGATCGCGGTTGGCGCCGGGCTGATGTGCGAGGTGCTGCCATACGACCGCGCCGTACACACGCCGCTGTTCGCCCCCTTCGCCGATGACCTGCGAGCGACCTTCGCGGGACTGCCCGTCCGCACCGCGACGACGCCACTGTGGTCGTGCACCACCGCCGCTCCCTACCCCGACGATCCCGAGGCGATCCGCGAGCTGCTCGTCGAGCACTGGACACGGCCGGTGCGCTTCCGCGAGACGATCGAGGCGCTCCACGAGGACGGGGCGCGGGTGTTCGTCGAGGTGGGCCCACGCGGAAACATGACCTCGTTCATGGAGGACATCCTGCGCGGGCGCCCGGCCTGCGCCGTCGCGGCCGATCTGCCCCGTCGCTCGGGCACGGCGCAGCTGAACCATCTCGTTGGCAGGTTGGCCGTCCACGCCGTCGAGCTCGACCTCGGCTATCTGTTCGCGAGACGTCGCGCAGAGCCGATCGACTGGCGGCGAGCCTCAGAGCCGGACGGGAGCACAAAGCGCCTGACGGTTCCACTGTCCACGACGTGGCCGATGCTCCGACTCTCCAGCGAGGCTCTCGACCGACTGCGCCCGACCGAGGCCAGCGCCGGCGCAGGCGCCGGCGGGGGCGCTGCGGCGAACGGCACCCCGCCACCGGCCGCCACACCGGCGCCACCCACCGCGAACGCCAATGGGTCCGCGAGCGAGACACAAGTCGTGGTTCGGCCACCCGCGCCACCGGCCGCGGCCGCGGCCAGCTCGACGAACGGCCTGTACGCTCCTGCGCCACCGCCGAGCGCACCGGTCGCAGCACTCGACGACGACGCGGCGACTGTGGTCGACGGCTTCCTGGACACCATGGAGCAGTTCCTGATCGCCAACGAGGAGGTGATGGGCGCGTATCTCGAGGGCAGCACGGGGCTTGCAGGCCAACAGTGGGTGCAACGACCTCTCATCGGGAGGATCGTGGCCTGGGAGCCGGAGACCGAGCTCGTGGCGCAGCGGGTCGTGGACCCGCGCGAGGACCTGTATCTGCTCGACCACACACTCGGGCGAGATGTCTCGCGAACCGATCCGGACCTGCATGCGCTCGCACTGATGCCGCTGGCGATGAGCGTCGAGATCCTCGCCGAGGCTGCCTCGTGCCTGCTGCCACAGCTCATCCTCACGGGTCTGCGCGACCTGCGCGCTCACCGCTGGCTCGCCTTCGAGACGGGGCCGCAGACACTCCAGGTCAGCGCCCGGCGCCTGGCCGGCAAGGATGGCTGTGAGCAGGTGCGCGTGGAGCTGCGCACCGTCGAGGACGACGGCCCAGGCGAGCCCGTCGTCGAGGCGACGGCTGTACTGGCCGATGACTTCCCGCCGGCGCCGGCCCCTGCGGTGGTTCCGCTGCACGACGGCAGGCCCTCGCGCTGGCAGGCCGGGCAGCTCTACGAGGAGGCGATGTTCCACCAGCCACTGTGGCAGGGGGTCCGCAGTGTCGAGCGCGTCGCAGGCGCCGGCGCACATGCGCAACTCGAGGTGCTTGCGCGGGTGGGGCTGCTGCGCGATGACCCCGAGCCGAACTTCGTGCTCGATCCGGTGGCACTCGACTCCGCCGGCCAGGTGGTCGGCTTCTGGGCCGCCGACATGCTCGAGCGGGGCCAGGTCGTCTTCCCCTTCCGGCTCGCAGCGCTCGAGGTGTACCGAGCGACGCCCGCAGCGGGCGAGCGGCTCTCCTGCGTGGCGGCAATCTCACTGGAGGGCGAGCACCTCCTCAGTTCGGACATCGAGGTGCTGAATGCGAACGGCCGCTGCTGGATGCGACTCACCGGCTGGGAGGACAAGCGCTTCGCCGTCCCGGAGCGCTTCGCGCCGCTGGCACGTCCCGCGAAGCTGGCTCCGCTGTCGACGCGGTGGGATGCGCCGCAGGCGCCCTACCCGGATCGGGCCATCGTGTGCCGACGCCTGGACGCACGGCTTCCCGTCGATCGGGGCCTGTGGAAGCCGGTCTGGGCCAGCCGGGTGCTGGGGGCTCGCGAGCGCGAGCTCTTCGCGGCCCTCGAGCTGCCCGAGACGAGGCAGCTCGAGTGGCTGGCGGCTCGAACGGCGGGCAAGGAGTGCGTTGCGGAGCTCGTCCGTGCCACGCACGGCTTGGAGCTGCTGCATGCTGAGATCGAGATACTGCCCGACGAGCGAGGCGCGCCGATCGTCTTCTGCCCCGCCCTGGACGGTCTCGGCGAAGCACCAGCGCTCTCGCTCACGCACACGAGCGGCCAGGCAGCCGCGCTCGCCGCCTTCCCGCCGCCGGGCGGTGGCGTGGGCATCGACGTCGAGCAACTCCTCCCGCGCGCTGAGGGGTTTGCGCAGGTGGCCTTGACCGCCGCCGAGCGGGAGCTGCTCGAACAGTTCTCCGCAAGCGCTGCCGAGGAGTGGCTGCTGCGCATCTGGTGCGCACGAGAGGCGGCCGGGAAGGCGCTCGGCACGGGCCTCGCCGGCGGAGCCGCCGCGCCGCGCGTGTCCGCGATCGACGTGGACCGCGAGACGCTGCTGGTCGACATCGCCGGCCGCCAGCTCGTCGTCTGGACGCACCGTGAAGAGGAGCTCGTGGTCGCGACCGCCCTCGACCCCGGTCTGGTGACCGCGGAGGCGACGCGATGACGACGCTCGATCCACAGGTCGTGCAGGCGATCCTCGCGCTGCTCGAGGAGGCACAGGGCGACTGGGAGTACACCGGGGAGATCGGCATCGACACGCGCTTCGTGGCCGATCTCGGCTTGGAGTCCCTGGAGATCGTGATCCTCTCGACGATGGTCCAACAGCAGTTCGGCAAACTGCCGTTCCCCCAGTTCTTCGAGGAGATAGGACAGCGGCCGGTGGATCAGCGCGACCTGACGGTCGCGGAGCTCGCGATGTTCGTGTGCGAGCACCGCCAACCGAAGCAACTGGAGGTGTGAAATGGGCCCAGCGCTGCTGATCGGCTTGGACGGAGCGACTTTCACGGTCCTCGACCCGTACATGGAGCGCGGGGTGATGCCGTTCCTGGCTGAGCTCTCGCAGCGCAGCACCCGGGCCGTGCTGCGCTCGATCATGCCGCCGCTGACGCCACCGGCATGGACCTCACTGGTGACCGGCAAGCACCCCGGCCAACATGGCATCTTCGACTTCTTCCAAAAGGAGGAGGCCGGGAGCGTGTACTTCTCCTTCGCCAGCTCACAGGAGGTCAGATCCGCGACGATCTGGACGCTTGCCAGCGAACAGCAGCGACGGATCACCGCCCTGAACTTCCCGCTGACGTTCCCGCCACCGCCTGTGGAGGGCTCCGTCGTACCCGGAGGGATGATGCCCTGGCGCCAGCTGCGCCTCGGCTGCCATCCGCCGGGCCTGTTCGAGCGGCTTCAGCAGATCCCGGGCTTCAACCCGCGAGAGATGCTCGACATGGAGCTCGAGATCAAGGCCATCGACGGGTGCCCCGATGACGAGTTCGCAGACTTCGTCGAGCTTCACATTCGCCGCGAGCAGCGCTGGGCGGAGGTTCTCCACTACCTGATGGAATCCGACCCGGCCGACCTGATGGCCGTGATGTTCGATGGAGTCGACAAGCTCCAGCACCTGTGCTGGAGGTTCATCGATCCCGCCAGCTACCCCGAGCACCCGAGCGCATGGGAGCGAGAGATGATCACGCTGTGCGATCGCTACTTCCATTCGCTCGACGGGCTGCTCGCCGGGATCGTCGAGGCCGCGGGCCCCGAGGCGACGGTCGTGCTCGCATCCGACCACGGCTTCGGACCGACCCGGGACGTGTTTCACGTCAACTCGTGGTTGGAGAGCAACGGATACCTGGCATGGGCTGAGGGCCAGAACGGGGACGATCGAGGAGACACCGAGGTCGGCTTCGCGGAGATGACCCGCCACGTGCACGCCCTCGACTGGTCCCGGACCGTCGCCTACGCGGCGACGCCGTCGAGCCAGGGGATCCACATCGTCGACCGCGTCCCCGGCAGCGAGGAGGCGATGCCGGCACAGGCCCGCGCGCAGCTCACCGAGGAGATCGCCGCCAAGCTGCGCGAGGTGCGCCGCCCCCACGATGGGGCTCGCCTGGTCGAGGAGGTCTGGACGCGCGAGCAGGCGTTTGCCGGACCGTTTGAAGAGCTCGGCCCCGACCTCTCGCTCGTGCTCGCCGACGGCGGCACATTGTCGATCCTTCCTTCCGAGACCGTCGTCGCCCGCCGCCCGCAGGCGCGCGGCCACCACAGATGGGAGGGCATCTTCCTCGCTTCCGGCCCCGGCATCCGTGCGGGCGCCTCGGTGGAGGAACTGTCGATCGTCGACGTGGCGCCACTGCTCCTGCATCAACTGGGCCTGCCGGTGCCCGAGGACATGGCGGGCAGCGTGCCGGAGGCGATCTTCGAGCCCGGCGAGCTCGAGCGGCGTCCTGTGCGGCGCGTTCCCGCGGCAGCGCCGGCGCTCGTATCGAGCCCGGACGCCAAGGTCGAGCTCGATCCCGAGGAGCAGACCGCCGTGATGGAGCGTCTGCGCGCGCTGGGATACGTGGAATGAGCGGCGAGGCGGACAGCTGATGCCGAAGGCAACGCTCCCCAGTGGTGTCCGGCTTCACTACCAACAGGTCGGCGAGGGGCCCGACCTGGTGATGGTCCACGGCCTGACGGGCAACCTGGCGGTCTGGCATCTGCGGATCGTGCCCGAGCTGGCCGAACATTTCCGGATCCTCACCTACGACCTCCGCGGACACGGCCACAGCGACGCGCCGCCGTCCGGTTACACGCTCGAAGCGATGGCGGACGACCTGCTGGGGCTGCTCGACGAGCTCGAGCTCGAGCGGCCGCTGATCGCCGGGCACAGCTACGGAGCCGACATCGCCCTCTATCACGCTCTACGCCGGCCAGACCGAGTCCACGAGGTGATCGCGATCGAGGCGGCGCTGCCGGCGCTTGAGGAGAGCCGGCGTCACGACGGTTGGGTCGGCTGGTCCTACTGGGCGCGAGCACTCGAGGAAGCCGGCCATCCTGTCCCGGCAGACAAGCGCTCGGACATGCGCTACATGATCAGGGCGACGATCGACCTCCCCAAGCAGTGGGGGCCGCTGAAGGGTCTGCCACGCAACCCCAAGCCGCTGCTGAGGCTCCTCGACGAGACGACGCTCGCGGAGGACTACCGCCAGGTCGGCGAGCTGACGCTTGACCGAGTCAGCTCGATCGACACGCCGGTCGTGCTGATGTACACGGAGAGCTCGGCGTTCATCGACACCTACGAGTTCCTCAGAGATCACCTGCCCAACGCGCAGGGCGTGCTGCTGCCGAACAGCGAATGGGGCCACTTCGGCCCAATGGAGCAACCGGAGCTGGTCGTACGGCACATCGCCGAACGACTGCCGGGAGCTGAGTCGATCGAGATCGTGAGGGACTGATGCGCGGGATCAACAGGGGCAGGCCCGGCCAACCGGGCGACGCCGTCATCGTCACCGGCAGCGGCACAGGCATCGGCTTGGAGACCTCGTTGCACCTGGCCGCGGCGGGCTTCCGTGTGTACGCGACCGTGCGCAACCCGGATCAGCGCGCAGGGCTGGCGGCCACCGCCTCCGAGCGTGGCGTGGAGCTCGAGATACTGACGCTGGATCTCACCGACCGCACGAGCATCGCTGCAGCGGTCGCCACCGTCGTGAGCGAAACGGGGAGCGTCTTCGGGCTGGTCAACAACGGGGGCGTCGGCCTGCGCGGATACACCGAGGACTGCTCAGAGGAGGAGATCCGACACCTCTTCGAGACCAACGTGCTCGGCACGATCGCGGTCACGCAGGCTGTGATCCCGCACATGCGCAAAGCGGGATGCGGACGGATCGTCACGGTCTCCTCGGTGGGCGGGCGCGTGCCCGGCTTCGGCGTGACCATGTACTGCGCGAGCAAGTTCGCCCAGGAGGGATTCGGCGAGGGCCTCGCACAGGAGCTGGCCCCGCTCGGGATCCAGTCGGTGATCATCGAGCCCGGCATCATCAAGACGACGCGCTGGTCGCGCCATCGCGGCACCGCCGCGCGGGCGAACGACCCGAGCAGCCCCTATCACGAGCTGTTCTGGGCAAGTGAGGCGATCGCGGACAAGCTCGTCGAGCGCTCGCCGACGCGCCCCGAGCACGTGGCAAGCGCGATCGGAGAGGCTCTGAGCGCCAAGCAGCCGCGGATGCGCTACGTGGTGGGTCGTGGCGCCTCGCTCGTGATCGCACTGCGCCGGTACATGCCCCAGAGCCTGTTCGAGCGGCTTTACTTCGGCGGGCACATCCGCCGAGTCGAGCGCCGGTCCAAAGGCGGCGGTGCGGCGCCGAGCATGGAATCGAGCGGATGAGCAGCCGCCGCTTTCTGATCACGCTGTGGCCGTTCACCGGCCATCTGCTGCCCCAGCTGAGCATCGCGACAGCCCTGCGCGAACGCGGTCACGAGGTCGCCTTCTTCAGCGGCGAGGCGGTCCGCGGTGCCGTCGAGCGGGAGGGCTTCGAGCTGTTCCCCTTCCAACGTCTCGACCAGGAGCGCGCCTTTGCGAGCATGCGCGCAGTCGACACCGGCGACCGGCGCGCCCGTCCCGGCGGTGGCCGGCTGCTGCCGATCCTGCGGGATTGGCTGGTTGAGACGATCCCAGACCAGGTCGCGGATCTGCGCGATGTGCTCGGGCGTTGGCGGGCAGACGCGATCGCCACAGACCTGTCCTTGTGGGGGCCGATCCTCGTGCTGTGGGAGGCAGATCGAATCCCAGTGGCACTGTCCTCGACCTTCATGGGGCCGCTGATCCCGGGGCCGGATGCACCCGCGTTCGGCTTCGGGTTGCGCCCCCCGAGCGCTTCTTGGAGCCGGCTGGGGTCGGCTGCGCTGACGCGCCTGACAGAGCTGGGCGCCAGTGGGATGCGCAGACGGGTCGACGAGCTGCGCGGGCAGTACGGGCTGGCGCCACTGGGCGAATCGGTCAACAGGTACACCGCGCGCCTCCCCCTGTATCTGGTGGGCAATATCCCCGCGCTCGACTACAACCGCCACGACCTCCCCGCGAGCGTGCACTACGTCGGCAACTGCATCTCCTATCCCGACCCCGCCGGAACTCCACAGTGGCTCGAGAGGATCCCCACCGAGCGGCCATGGGTACACGTGACCGAGAGCACGCTCGCATACGGCGATCCCTTCCTGCTGCGCACTGCGATCGAGGCGCTAGCCGATCAGCCGGTGGAGCTGATCATCACAACGGGCGAGCAGCGCGATGCGATGGCGCTCGGCCCCGGCGCGTCCGCCTCGAACGTGCATGTGGCCAGCTGGTTGAGCCACGGCGAGCTGCTGCCGCGCTGCTCGGCGCTGGTGACCGTCGGCGGCAAGGCCACGGTCCTGGCCGCGGCGGAGGCCGGCGTGCCGATGGTGGTGGTGCCGACGACCTGGGACAAGCCCGACAACGCGCGCCGGGTCACCGAGACCGGCGCCGGCATCCGACTCTCGCCCCGCCGTCTGAGCGCCGAGGGGCTGCGAGCTGCAGTACGGGAGGTTCTGGACCAGCCCTCCTACCGCGAGGCGGCACAGCGATTGGCCGCGCAGCTGGCCGGCGCTCCGGGGCCACCGCGAGCAGCTGAGCTGCTCGAGCAGCTCGTGCCGCTTGCAGGCGACGCCGGCAGCCAGCCGGCGCTCGTCGATCGGGCAGCCACATGAGCACGCTCGAGGCCACAGAGCACGTCGGTACCAACACCGATCCCTTCGCAACCGCGACATCGGTCGCGATCCCGCGCCGACCGCGGCTGCTGTCCTACCTTGGGCGTTGGGGGCGTGCGCGGCGGTGGCTTCCCGCCAACGCCATGCGCGTGCTCGACGTCGGTTGCTCTTTCGGCTACGGCTCGGCCGCGGTCGTCGCGCGCGGGCCTGAGGGGCGCGTGATCGTCGGGGTGGAGCGCGACCCTCAGCTCCTGGCACAGGCGCGGCGCCGGTTCTCCTGGCTACCCATGGTCGAGGGCGACGTGAGTGAGCTGCCGATCGCGGACAGCTGCGCGGACGTGGTGCTGCTGCTGGACGTGATCGAGCACATCGCCGAACCCGAGCGTGCGCTCGCCGAGGCCCACCGCGTACTGCGGCCGGGCGGGACGCTCATCGTCAGCGTGCCTCACCGAGGAGCGACCAGCTGGCTGGACTCGGTGAACCTCTACACCGCGATGCGCCGTCGCCGTCCGTCCTGGCCCACGCTGGACGGCATGGTCGCGACCGAGGACGGCCAGCATCACCACTTCACCGTCGCCGAGCTCAGCGCGCTGCTCGAGCCATGGTTCGCGGTCGACCGGGTAGCGCGCACCGGATTCGGTCTGCAGGAGCTCGTCAATCTCGCGATCCTGATGGTCCAGGTGCCACTCCGCGCGCCGCGTGCAGCCAAGGTGCTGATGCCGCTTCACCTGATCGTCTACATCCTCGACGACATCATCCCGACAGGCAGGTTCGCCTACCACCTCGCGGTGCGAGCGCGCAGCAACAAGCGAGAGGGCGAGCTGTGAGCGCTCGCATCCTCTTCTGCTGTTGGCCATTCGAGGGACATGTGTTCCCGCAGTTGAGCATGGCCCTGGCGCTCCGTGAACGGGGTAACGAGGTTGCGTTCTATACCGGCGGCAGGCTCCGGGAGACGATCGAGCGAGAGGGAGTGCAGGTCTTTCCGTTTGCGCAGATCGAGCCGGCTTGGCTGGCGGTGCAGGAGCGCGAGCGAGAGGTCGGAGGTCGCCGCCAGTCGCTGCGGGTCCAACACCAGGCGTTTCGCGAGTGGCTCGTGGAGACAATTCCGAGCCAGGTTGAAGATCTGCAGTCGATCATCAGCGCGTGGCGAGCCGACGTACTCGTCACCGACGCTTCGATGTGGGGGCCGAGCTTGGTCTTGAACGAGGCGCTGCCCATACCCGTCGCGCTTGCCTCGCCGCTGATCACGGCCGTGATTCCGGGCCCGGATGCGCCGCCACCAGGTTCCGGGCTGGCGCCGGCGCACAATGCCCGCGGGCGAGCACGCGCGTGGGCGATCGATCACGCGACGCAATTGCTGGCGGGTGGCCTGCGGCGCCGGCTGGATGAGCTGCGCGCCGTCTATGGGCTCCCCGCGATGGGCTGCGGCGTCAACGAGCGATGCGGAGCGCTGCCGCTGTACATGGTGCTGAGCGTCGCCGAGCTCGACTTCGATCGCAGCGATCTACCACCGAGCGTGCACTACGTCGGCGCTTGCACGTGGCATCCGCCGGAGCCGGCGGGAACGAGCGAATGGCTCGATCGACTTCCGTCAGCCCAGCCGTGGGTGCATGTCACCGAGGGAACCTCTCACTATCAGGACCCTTTCCTCCTGCGTGCCGCCGTAAGCGGGCTGGCTGACGCACCGCTGGAGGCGATCATCACGCACGGGCGCGATCGCCGGCCAGAGGAGCTGGGCCTCGGCCCGGCCGCACCGAACGTGCACCTGGCGCCGTGGCTCAGTCATGACGCTCTGCTGCCGCGCTGCCAGGTGCTCGTGACGACCGGCGGAGCGGGCACGGTGATGGCCGGCCTGCAGGCAGGAGTGCCGCTGGTGATCGTGCCGACCACGTGGGACAAGCCGGACAACGCCCGGCGGGTGGTGGCGGCCGGCGCCGGCCTGATCCTGCCGCCGCGACGTTGCACACCGAGGAGCCTGCGCGATGCCGTCGAAACTGTGCTCATGCAGCCGCGCTACCGCGAAGCTGCGCAACGTTGCGCAGCGCTGCTGGCACAGGCGCCCGGACCGTCCGGGGCAGCCAAGTTGATCGAAGCGCTCGCTCCGGCGCAAGCTGACGGGGACGAGACAGCGGCGGGTCGGCAAGACATCGAAAGGACCTTTGGGTGAAACCTTCTCACACGGCGAAGCGCTTGCTCCCTGCGCTCTTGGCGCTTGGCTTCCTGCTCGCGCCCACAAGCAGCACGACCGCCGCGGTCTCCGCCAGCGAACGCGGAATCGTCCCCATTGCCCAGAACGGTTTCGGGGAACACGAAAACGCATACGCGTGGTCGATGGGTTGGTTCAAAGGCAAGCTGTACGTCGGGACCGGCCGCGACGTGCTCTGCGTCGAAGACCAGACGACCCAGTTCTACGACCAGAACCTGAACTACTACGTAGCCAACCCGCAGGCGAATGTGCACTGCCCCCTGGACCCCTACCACATGAATCTGCGGGCCGAGATCTGGCAGTACACGCCGGGCTCGAGTGCATGGAGGATGGTTTACCGGGCCCCCGACACCGAGCGCAACCCCACGGAGCCGAGCAAGCGGGTGGCAAGCGACATCGGCTATCGCGGCATGGTCAACTACACCGACCCCAAGGGGAGGCAGGCCCTCTACGCGGCCGGCCTGACCGCCGATGAGTACCTGCCGCCGCTGCTGCAGAGCCACCCGCCCCGGATTCTGCGCAGCTACGACGGCGTGCACTGGGAAGACCTGAAGCTTCCGAGCGTGATCGTCCACTTCCCCTACGGAAACCTGCGGCCGATGGGCTTTCGATCATTGGTCGAGTGGAAGGGCCGCCTGTTCGTGACGGCGACACCGGATCTGACGGGCGATGGAGCCCTGTTCGAGGTCACGCACCCGTGGTCACCCCATCCCGGCCTGGTGCAGGTCAGCCCGCCCAACCTGGACATCTTCGATGTGGCCACGTTCGACGGCCATCTCTACGTCGGGTGCGGAAATGCGAGGACCGGCTACTCGGTGTGGGAGACCAGCGGCAAGGGGGTTGAAGTCGGCGACCTGTATGCGCCTTACCCATTCGTCTTCACGCCGGTGGTGAACGGGGGCTCCGGACGCGGTGGCGCCATGACCTCAGTCGTCTCGATGCACGTCTACCGCAACGCTTTGTACGTCGGCGCGAGTGGTTGGTACAACAAGAACACAAACCCCCGCTCCGAGCTCATCAGGATCTATCGAAACGGCCAGTGGAACGTTGTCGTCGGAAACCCCCGCCGGCTCGAAGACGGCCAGATGGCCTACCCCCTCAGCGGACTGGAAGATGGGTTCGGCAGCCTGTTCAACGCCCATTTCTGGCGCATGACGGCGGCAGGCGGCGGCCTGTATGTCGGAACCAACAGCTGGAGCTATCTCCTGAAAGCAAACAAGGGGGACGCATGGCTCGGAGATCTGGTCGCGGGCGCGGCCGGATACCAGCTGTGGGCCACATGCGACGGCGAAGACTGGTTCGCGGTGACCCGCAACGCATTCGGCCATAGCGAATACGACTTCGGCGCGCGAACGCTCCAGCCGGGCGGCCCCAATGGGGAAGATCTGTACATCGGCAGCGCCAACCACGCCCAAGGCACCACGATCATCGACGACAAAGAACCGATTTGCTCGTCGCTGATCAACCGCACGCACACAGTCGCGCCGCCGAGTGCGCTGATCGCCGACACCGTGCACAAGGGCACCCTGCTCTCCTGGAAGCCATCGCCCTCAGCGGTCCGCTACGAGGTGCTGGCGGCACCCGAAATCACAGCGACGGTCTACCTGCAGGCGCCACCGACGAACCCCAACGGCTTCCAGTTCGACGGCGCGCTACCAATCGTGAGCGAACCTGAAGCTCCCGACAGCGTGCCGGTCACGCTCTCGCTGCCAGGGGCCTTCGAACAGGTCGGCACGACGACCAACCCATATCTCCTTCGCGCGTCCGGCCACTACGTCTACCAGGTGGTAGCCGAGAACGCCGCGGGCGAAGCCTCGACACCGTCGAACATCCAGGTGGTCCCCACGCCGGAGCCCCCGGCGACTTTCAGCGCGCTTGCAAAGGCGCTCGCAGGGCCCGGAGCCACCGTCGCGCGGGCTGGGTCCGGGTCACGGCTGCAGCGGCTGCTCGATGCAGCCCAGTCGGCATGGAACCGGGGTGATCACCCGGCGGCGCTGCTCAGCCTCGAGAAGCTGCAGACGGCCGCCGGTCGAGGCAGCGAAAAGTCGATGCTCGCCGAGCGTCTCGAACGAGCACTCATGTACACGAACGTGGCGGGTGGACAGTGACGAGGACGTCGCCGAGCCACCCCGCCGGGAATCGCCAAATGGCTAAGAAGGAGGCAACTGCAATGTCGATCAGAATTGCTCTGGCCGGGCTGCTCGTTGCGGCCGTGGCGGCGATCTTCCCAGCCGTGTCAGCAGCGACGATCGCACCAAGGCTGACGCTCAATCAGAGCGCGGGCACGACGGCGGGGTCCAGCCCAGCCACCGCACTTGACGTCAACTTCACCCCACTGAGCGGAGTCGGAGGAGACCTCCTGGGCGAAGCGGGCGGTGACTCAGTCAAGAACGTGACGATCGCATTCCCGAAGGGGTTCATGATCAATCTCGCGGTCGATGGCGGGGCATGCGTCGTGGCGAGCACGCCCAACCCGAGCTGTGAGATAGGCAGCGGCGTAATCAACGGACCCAGCGGGAAAGCGGTGAGCATGTACCTCATCGCAGCGCCCAAGCCGTCCGACATCGCCGGGGTGGAGACCACCGTCGAAGGTGGCGCCCCACTCATCGGCGAGCTCACGCTGGGAACCTCGCCGGAAATCGGCTTCGACCTCTCCTACAGCAACCTCGCACCCGGCATCACCGAGCTCCAGTTCACCCTGAACAGCCCGCGGCTCCCAACGAGCTGCAGCCCGGCCGAGAGCATCACCGTGGGAGCGAGCTCCTGGCAGGGCTCCTCCGGGATCGCAACCGCGCCGCTGACGGTGACCGGCTGCACCGCGCTGCCCTACGCGCCGACTGTCACGGCGACCGTCACCAAGCAGCCGGAAAACTCAGGCGCGTTTCTCACAACCACGTTCACGCAACCCGCAGGCCAATCTGCCACGAGCGCCATCGAGTTCGCGATTCCAACCGGGCTGAAGATCAACAGGGTGCTCCAGCCATGCTTCGAGGAAAAACCGTGCGTCGTCGGCACCGTGTCCGCGGAATCGCTGCTGCTGCCATCCCCGGCACTCAGCAAAGGCACGTTGACGCTCGGCGGCACGCTCGGCGTGTCGGCGTCGGGTGAACTGAGCCAGCTGAGCGCGCCCGTCAACGGGGTGGTGCTGACGATGTCCTTCCCACCGCCGTACGCGTTCTCGCTGGCCGCACCGGTCGACTTCTCCGAACGCACGATCACGTTCTCTGGGATGCCAGATATTCCGCTGACCGCTCTGAGCTTCACGTTCACCGGACCTCCATCTGGCCCTGCATTCGCAACATCGTGCAAGCCCGGCACGATCGCGGCGACTTTGACACCTCAGGACGGGAATCCCGTGAGCAAGCTGAACGGGGCAGTCACCAACATCGGCTGTCCGGCCCCCAAGCCGGCCGGCAAGCCCAAAGCCTCGGGGTCGCTCACTGGCCTCGCCGGCGGCAGGCCAAAGCTCCAGCTGCGCGCGACCCATGGCAGCAACGCTCCCAACATCGCGTCCCTGTCGATCGCGCTCCCGACGAGCCTCAGCTTCAAGAGCACGGCGCTCGTCAAGCACCGCGTTTGCAAGGGTGCGAAATGCCGGACGAGCCTCTCGATCAAGGGCCTGTCACTGTCGGGCGCCCACATAGCGGGCGCGCGCATTCGCGGTGGCAAGCTTCTGATCGCGTTCAAGAGCCCCACCGCCGGCGTGTCGCTCACAGCCCGCGGTCCACTGCTGGCAGAGAAGATGCTGCCCGGGATCAACGCCAAACAGCAGAACGCAGGAGCGCTCGTGGCTCGCCTCCAGATCACCGACGCCACCGGCCGCGGCACAGTTGTGAGCGTGATGTGAGCGACCTTCGACCCGTGCAAGCGATGGCACGTGCGACGCGGCGCGCCGTGCCGCAGCTCGCACCTCCCGCCAAGCAGCTGCTGTGGCGCTCGGTCTACGAGATCATGAGCCTCGGTCAGCGCGATCTCGGAACGACCCTGATGAACTACGGTTTTGCATCGCTCGACCCATCCGCGGAGGAGTCCACGGATGCGGAGCCGGGAGCGGACCGCTTCGGCCTCCAGCTCTACGCCGCGGTAGCGGGCGCTGCTGAGCTGTCTGGCAGAGATGTGCTCGAGGTGGGCTGCGGTCGAGGCGGTGGCGCCTCGTTCGTGTTCGAGCGCTTCAGCCCCCGCTCGATGACCGGCCTGGATCTCGCCCACCAAGCGATCGAGCGTTGCCGAGCGCGCTATGCGCGGCCTGGCCTCGAGTTCGTCGCCGGCAACGCCGAGCACCTCCCATTTCCCAATGGCGCGTTTGACGCAGTGCTCAGCGTGGAGTCGACGCACTGCTACGCCGACCCGCCGAACTTCCTGCGCGAGGCCAGCCGGGTGCTGCGTCCCGGTGGTCTGCTCCTGCTCGCAGACCTTCGCTCCACCGAGCCAACCGAGGACGGGATATTCGCCAGGGAAGACGTTGGGCAACTGCGCGCACAGCTGGCCAGCGCGGGCTTTCGCACACTCGAGGATGAGGACATCACCGCCAACGTCGTGCACGCGCTGGAGCTCGACACCCCGGTCAGAAGGGCCCGAATCGAACAGCGGGCCCCCAAGCTCCTGCGTCGCCATGTGCTCGGCTTCGCCGCCGTCAAGGGCAGCCCCGTCTATAAGGCCTTCGCCGAGCGCGAGTTGACCTACCTGCGCTTCGTGCTCGAAAAGGAGTAGCCAGCCGTCAGGTCCCGCCCGCGCATGCCGTCCTCGACGGGGAGACCGGCCTGGGCGAGGATCGTCGGAGCGATGTCGTAGATGACCAGATCATCTCGCTGCTCGGCGAGGACTCCGGGGCCCGAGAGGATGCACAGCCCGTTGCGGTCGTGGTTGGCGTCATCGGGACCGGTGTCGTTGTCGTATGTCCAGTGCCGTCCGTGGCCAAGACTGCCGTTGCTGCGCCAACCCAAATCACCGAAGTAGACGACCAGATCAGGGGGAATCCCTCGCTGCTCGCGCCACAGCTCCTGCGGCCGAAAGGCACGGGTACCGATTGCTTCGCCGTTGGGGCCGGGCAGCCGCTCGAGGCGGCTCGCCAGCTCGTCGAGAAGCTGCTCGCAATCGTCAGGAGCTACCACGCCCTGTGGCTCCCGCCCAGCGACATTGAGGCACAGCCGGCAGTAGTAGCCGCCCTCCCCCCACGCGCGGGTCCTGCTCCAGTCAACGCGCACGTCGCTGAAGGGTGTCAGCTCGCGAGGCGGCTGCTCCTCGAGCACGAGGTAGCCCTCCTGGAGGAGCCATTCGTTGACGCAGATCGCGCCCTGCATCGGGCGCGCGCCGTGGTCGGAGACGACGAGGACAGTCGTCTGCTCATCGAAGCGCTCGAGCAGCTCGCCGATCTCTTCGTCCAGATAGATGTAGTAGTTGCGGATTGCGTCGCGGTAGCGATGGTCGGGCTCGTGGCGCGGATGCTCGGCATCCAGGAAGCGCCAGAACGCGTGGTGCATGCGGTCGAGTCCGATCTCGACCATCATGAAGAAGTCCCACGGCCGGGTGTCGAGCAGATGCCGGCAGACAGTGAAGCGCTGCTCGGTCATCTCATAGACCTCGGCGAGGATCCGGTCTCGGTCGTCGCTGCGGAAACTCCGCACGTCCACCCGGTAGGAGCCGACGAGCGACTCGATCTCGGCGCGTAGACCGGCTGGATAGGTGTACGGGTCCTTACGGGGGTCGCCCGTCAGGAAGCATGACACCAGCTCCCCGTTGACTGGCACCGGCGGCGAGGTCTGCGGCACGCCGACCACGATCACGTGCTTCCCGGCGCGGGAGAGGTGATCCCAGACACGATCCACGCCCACAGCGCCCGAGTCGGCAACAACCAGTGAGCGATAGTCGTACTCGCTGCGGTTACGAAATCCGTAGATGCCGAGCTCACCCGGGTCGCGGCCCGTCATCATGCAGCTCCAGGCCGGCACCGTGATCGGCGGATCGACACTGCGAAGCGGCCCCCACGTCCCGGCGTCCATCAACCGGCTCAGGTTCGGCAGCTGCTCTCGCCAGCGATCAAACACCAGCCGAGGCTCGGCGCAGTCGAGCCCGATGACAGCAACTCGGCGGCTCACGAGACGCTTCCCGGCCCGATTCAGATCACCCCTTGCCGCGCAGCGAGCGCAACTGCGTGGGCTCGCGTCTTGCAGTTCAGCTTGACGAGCAGATCGCGCACGATGTTCTTGACAGTTCGCTCCGAGTAGCTCAGCCGCTCAGCGATTCCGCGCGTGCTCTCGCCGTCGGCGAGCATCCGCAACACGGCATATTCACGGTCGCTCAACTGCGGCTCACGCGGATCGGGGCCGGGGCGTCCCCCCGCCACTGGAAGCATCTGACCCAAGACCTCCGGGGAGATCACACCGCCGCCGCGAGTCGCGGCCCGAACGCATGAGATAACACGTGAGGGCGTCGCATCCCGCAGAATCACAACGGCCGTCACCTCACCGCCGTCGGAGCTCAGCCCGTCCGAGCTCAACGACTGAGCGTCGGACTCGTCGCGCATGGAACGCACCAAGCGCACATCGCAGCTATGGGTCGGCTCACCTGCCGCGTCGGCAATGGCCCCGCCGACCTTGACGACGAGCACAGGGCGACGTGCGCCCCCCCGCGTGCCGCGTGACGAACTGCCGTGCGAGCCCCCCGGTCGCATCAGCTAACCCCAGCGATCCGAACGCGTTCGATCATGGCCGGGTTAGCTACCTGGGCGTCCGCCATCACGATGGTGTCCGATCCTTCGTCGCGATTCGTGCGCATATGCCAGACACCAACGATCGTCCTTAACCTATGAGGATGGGCAACGGTCCAAACTCTTTATGTTGGCCCCTGCATATCAGAGCGGGAAAGATGTGTCAAGGACGGCAGAGCACCCATCCGCACCCCAGGTCTCGCTCCTCCTCGAGCACCAACTACAAGGGAAGGGCGGCTCAAACGTCTGTAAGCCCTATGAGTTGGCCCTCGCAAGACCGCGGCCAGTGTTTCCTGTCGTGATCGCGCGCGAGCCCAGCTCGGTGGCCCAGCGGCGCCCCATGTGAGCTTTTGTCCAGTCAACGCCGGCTAACGCGGCCAGAGGTCAGAACCCTGGTCAGCCGCAGGTCCGCACATGCCGCGAGGCCCGGCGCCCTACCCACCCAGCGTCTCCATGCGTCCACGCCGTGGACATTTGATCTAGGCGCTCGGTCGATCCGCCGATCCAACCGCGATCGCCCACGAGGGCTGTTCTTGCCGCCCCGACCACAGGAGTCTCCAGTAGATGTTGCGCCAGCTCCTCCCCGCCTCTCTGGTGTCGCTCGCCGTCTTGGCTGGACTGAACGGCGCCGTCGCAGGCCAGCTCGCTCACGCCAACCCAGGCACCCGGTCCCACGGCGGTCTCCGTGTCGCAAGACAGACAAGCAAACGTGTCCAGCACGTGCGCAAGCGCAAGCCGAATTGCCGGCAGCGCAAGGCGCGGTCATATGGCCGGCCGCGGTCCTGCATCAGACCGCACATCACGAGGGTGAGGAAGAACCGAGCATCAACCAACACAGGCGTGCCAATGCGATCGCCCGCCGCCGCCACCCCGCAAGGCTCCATCGCCCCCACCGCCACAGAGCTCACAGGCGCCACCACGACGGAGCCCACGGTCGCGAGCATCATCGCGTGGAAGACGCAGGCAGCACCGATGGCCTGGGCCGGCGGGCGCATCTACTACAACCAGCGCAGCACATCGGGCCTCTTCGATGGCTGGTCCGCCAACCCCGACGGCAGCAATGCCACCTGTGTGACTTGCAGCGGCGTTTATCCGAGCGGCACCCAACACGGCATCTCGGACGCGACGCCAGACGGAAAATACCTCTTGACGACTATCGAGCGGGCCAGCCATCCCCCGCTTGCCGTGGGAGGAGAAGTCTCGGCACCAGGCAAGGGGGCTTTCAACGACCTCTGGTTGCAGACCTCGGATGGATCTCATGCCTGGCAGCTGACCAACGCGCTGACGAACGGGACCACCGCATTGATCTGGCCGCGGTTCGACTCCACCGGGACGCGAGTGATCTGGAGTGAACAGTGGCAGTGGGGAACTCCGTTTGGAGGCTGGCAGCTCCACGTTGCGCAGATCACATGGTCCGGCGGTGTTCCGTCGCTCACCAACGAGAAGACACTGCGATCCAGCGGCCTACTCGAGCCATATGGATTCACCCCAGACGGTTCGCACGTGTTGTTCGCCGCGGACGCTCTTGCCGGCACATCCTGGGATGACCTGCAGATCATGACGATGCCCGCCGATCTGACCGGTACCGCGACTCGCCTCTCGCCACAGGATGCCTCGGACAGCGGGTGGTTCAGCAACTACAACGAGTTCGCATTCTCCATGCCCGACAGCGGACGGATCATCTTCGCGCGCAGTGTGGGCGCCTACTACGAATCACTGGAGTACTGGACGATGAACTCCGACGGCAGCGATCCGCGGCAGCTCACATGGCTGAGCGTACCGTGGTCGGGCCAATACCTCGGACACCCCTCGCTGGCCTCGGCTCTCGCGTTCGACCCAACCAACCCCAAGCGCTTTGTGGCCACAATCGGGACCGACTACCACGACGACTACCAGTCGTTCATGATCACGCTCAACTGAACACAGTCAGTTCGAGTCAGTTCGCTCGCGCAAGCGGACCGGCATCGCGATAGCTTATGCAGGTGGCCAGAGGCGAAGCTGCGCGTCGTCGCGCGCGACGCATCGGTAACGCTGGTGCGAATATCTCGCACCAGCAGATGCTGCGCCTGATCGCAGCCGTCTCGATCCCGGTCGTGGCGTACGTGGTCCTGTCAGCCGCGCTCCACAGCGACCTTGCAGCGCTCGCGATCACCGAGGCAATCCCAGTCGCATGGGTGCTGGCGACGGGCCTGCGTAGGCGCAGCGTAGACCCGATCGCGCTGGCGGTGGCGATCGTCCTGGCGGCAGCCGTCCTGGTCTCGATCGCCTCGGGAGGGAGCACCCTGCCGCTCAAGCTTCGGCGCGCCGCGATCACGGGCTCGCTGGGGCTCGCCTGCATGGGCTCGGTGCTGGTGCGACGGCCGCTACTACCGGCCGTTGCGGACCGGCTCGCGCGCGCCTGGCCTCGAACTGAGCGCATCACCCTCGCCCTCGGCAGCCGGGCGTCCCACCGGCAGACGATCATGCTCACGGCAATCGTCGGGGTCACCCTGCTAGCCGATGCAACGGCCCAGGTCACGCTGGCGCTCAGCGTCTCGACCGCTGCATTCCTCGGAGCCTCGCGACTGGCTCGCCTGGCAATCCTTGCGGTAGGGCTGGGAGTGTGCGCGCTATATCTGCGCTGGGTGGCCGCACCGAGTGAGGACGTGCCCGCGGCAACGGAGTCAGGCTGATGCTCTTGGCGGGCCTCTCATCACGCCGAGAGAGGGTGAAGTCGCCATGGGCCCGGCAGGACTCGAACCTGCGACCTACCGATTATGAGTCGGCAGCTCTAACCAACTGAGCTACGGGCCCTCCACGCGACCGGCTGGCGAGAGCCGTGCGCGCCTCGCAGACGCTACCAGCGAGATATGGAATGCTCTCGCCCGCCGCCCATGCACAGGAGGGCTGCCTCGATTTCTGCCCAACACAGGAGGGGACCATGTCAGCAGCCCGCGCAGCACTCATCACCGGAGCATCCAGCGGCATCGGACTGGCCATCGCCCGCGTGCTCGGCCAGGAGGGCTATGCCCTCACCGTCGCCGCCCGCCGGCCCGACAAGCTCGACGCCGCCGCCAAGGGCCTGGCCGAGGAGGGCTTCGACGTACAGGCCGTCGCCGCCAACGTCGCCGACGAGGATGAGATCAAGAAGGTCGTCGCCGCCCACGCCGAGCGACACGGACGCCTCGACGTGCTCGTCAACAACGCCGGCGTCGGGATCGGCTCAGCCGTCGCCGACATCGACACCAAGCGCCTCGACATGCAGCTCGACATCAACCTCCGCTCCATCGTCCTCTTCTACCGCGAGTGCATCGCCATGCTGCGCGCCGCCGCAGCCGAGCACAAGAACGCTCTCGTCGTCAACACCTCCTCCATCTCCGGCAAGCACGGCGAGGGCTGGCTCGCCGTCTACTCCGCCACCAAGCACGGGGTCGTCGGCTGGACCGAAGCCATGAACAAGGAAATCGGCGCCGAGGGCATCAAGTCCACCGCCCTCTGCCCCGCCTTCGTCGACACGCCCATGACCGACTTCGTCAAGGAGCACGTCCCCGCCGAGGACATGATCCGTCCCGAGGACATCGCCGAGGCCGTCCGCTATCTGATCAAGGTCTCCCCCGCCTGCGTCATTCCCGAGATGATGTTCGTGCGTCCCGGCGACGCCCTGTAGGGCCCGGCGCCCTGTGCAGCGCCCCGCCCCCTGCGTCGGCTCGATCAGCCCGGCGCCGCGACCGGCGACACAAAGCCTCGATCGGGGCTGCTCGCGGAGTTGTCTCCCCCAATGATCCACCGAGGTCTCAAGAGGCGCCGCGCGCGGATCTCTCCCGACGGGTCGCCCGCGTCCGGCACGCGTCTGCCGCGACGTGCGCGCCCATCCCCGCGCCTGCGCCCCTCCGCCACCAGCGCGCGGTGATCCCGGATCGCCTCGTCCAGCTCCAGGCCGCTGTCGCCCGCCAGGCTGTCCTGCAGCTGGGCCGTCAGGATCCGCAGCTCGCGCTCGCTCGCCTGCCGCGTCCTGCCCCCCGCCCGCGTGAAGCGGTCCCACGACTTCGCAAACGACAGGAAGTCCGTGCGCCCGCCGCTGCGGTGCGCCGCCAGCATCGGGCACACGCCACCCAGCTCGTCCACATACGCGCCCACGATGATCCGCTCGTTCTCCCGCACCCCCCGCAGCATCGCCTCGCGTGTGGCCACCGGCATGCAGTCGATCGCCAGGCGCAGGCCCTCCACTGAGCTGGTTCGGCGGCGGCGGTTTCGCATAGGCTGTGCACCGCCCGCACGCTCTGCACGCCTGCGGACAGTGCGCCTGCCAGCCTAGGTCACGCCTTCTCCGCCCGCAACGCATTCCCTCCTCTGAAAGGAAACTTGCACATGAAGCTCGGCGTCCACATCGGTTACTGGGGTCTCGGTCTCAGCTCTGAGGACCAGCTCACCATCGTGCAGGAGGCCGAGCGCCTGGGCTACGACTCCGTCTGGGCCGCCGAGGCCTACGGCTCCGACACCGCCACAGTGCTCGGCTGGCTCGCCGGGCAGACCACCAAGATCCGGCTCGGCTCCGGCATCTTCCAGATGCCCGGGCGCTCCCCCGCAATGACCGCCATGACCGCCGCCACCATCGACCAGCTGTCCGATGGGCGCATGATCTGCGGCATCGGCTCCTCCGGTCCCCAGGTCGCCGAGGGCTGGCACGGGCAGCGCTTCGCCAAACAGCTCCAGCGCACCCGCGAGTACGTCGCCGTGCTGCGCATGGCCCTCGCCCGCGAACGCGTCGAGTTCCACGGCGAGACCCTCGAGCTGCCCCTCCCCGACGGGCCAGGGAAGGCCCTGAAGCTCACCATCTCCCCCGTCCAGGAGCGCATCCCCATCTACCTCGCCGCCATCGGCCCCAAGAACACGGCACTCGCCGGCGAGATCGCCGACGGATGGATCCCCACGCTCTTCTCCCCCGAGCACGTCTCCGAGCTGCGGCCCCTGCTCCAGGAAGGCGCCGATCGCTCCGGCAAATCGCTCGACCATTTCGACATCGCCCCCACCGTCAGCCTCTGCATCACCGACGACCTCCAGGCCGGCCGCGACACCATGCGTCCCTTCATCGCCCTCTACGTCGGCGGCATGGGCTCCCGCAAGCAGAACTTCTACAACCAGCTCGTCTCCCGCTACGGCTACGAGTCCGAGGCCAAGACCATCCAGGACCTCTACCTCGAAGGCAAGCGCGACGAGGCCATGGCCGCCATCCCCGACTCCCTCATCGACACCGTCTCCCTGTGCGGGCCCAAGGACGTCATCCGCGAGCGCCTCGCCGTCTACCGCGACGCCGGGGTCGGCACCCTCGGGGTCACCCCCACCGCCTTCACCGCCCCCGAGCGACTCGAGCAGCTGCGGCTGCTCGCCGAGCTCGCCGCCTGACAGCGCATGGAGGTCCTGCTGGGCGCCTTCGGCGACCCCGGCCACGCGTTCCCCATGATCGCCCTCGGCCGTGCCCTCGCGGCCCGCGGGCACTCCGTCACGCTGCAGACATGGACCAAGTGGCGCCAGGCCGTCGAGGGCGAGGGCATGCGCTTCGCCGCCGCCCCCGAGTATCAGGTCTTCCCCTCCGGGCCCGAGCCCCTCGACTTCTACGAGGCAGTCGTGCACGCCACCCGCGACACGCTGCCCCTCGTCGAGTCCCTCGCCCCCGACGTCGTCGTCGCCGACATCCTCACCCTCGCCCCCGCCCTCGCCGCCGAGATTCACGGGGTCTCCTGCGCCACCCTCATCCCCCACGTCTACCCACACGGCGAGCCCCACTTCCCGATCTACTCCCTCGGCGCCCGCATGCCCCGTGGGGGCGCCGGGCGTGCCTTCTGGCGTCGCGCCCAGACACAGGTCAACCGCGGGCTCGAGCTCGGTCGCGTCGAGCTCAACGACACCCGCTCGCGCCTCGGGCTGCCCCCGCTCGACCATGTCCATGGCGGGATCAGCCGCCAGCTCGCCCTCGTCGCCACCTTCCCCCAGCTCGAGTACCAGCGCACCTGGCCCGACCATGCCCACGTCGTCGGGCCGCTCATGTGGGAGCCCCCCGCCGACGAGGTCGAGCTGCCTCCCGGCGATCAGCCGCTCGTGCTCATCGCCCCCTCCACCGCCCAGGACCCTCAGCAGCGCATGCTCCACCAGGCCCTGCACGCGCTCGCCCACGCCGACGTGCGGGTGCTCGCCACCTGGAACCGGCGGCTGCCCTCACGGCCCTTGCCCGTTCCCGACAATGCCCGCCTGGTCCCCTGGGTCTCCTACTCGCGCACCATGCCCGCCTGCGACCTCGTCGTCTGCCACGCCGGCCACGGCACCCTCGCCCGTGCCCTCTCAAGCGGCTGCGCCGTCGTCGCCTGCCCCGCCGTCGGCGACATGAACGAGAACGCCGCCCGCCTCGACTGGGCCGGGGCCGGGGTGCGCATCCCGCGGCGCTTCGTCTCTTCGCGGCCGCTGCAGCTCGCCGTCGAGCACGTGCTTGGGGATCCCGGGATTCGCGCTCGGGCGCACGGGTTCCGGGACTGGATCAGCGTCAACGACCCCGGGGCCGTCGCCGCCCGGCTCGTCGAGGAGCTCGGCTCCGACGCCGGGCTCAGCGGGAGCCACGCCTCATCCGCCGTGGCCACCGACTGACGGCCACCCACCGGGGGCCTATCGTCTCGAGCGCCATGGATCCGGCCACGTCCGCGCCCCGGCGAGATCTCTGGTTTCGCGTCCTCCGGTTGACGCTGTTCGGCGGCGCGCTGATCCTTCTCATCAGCATCCCAGGTCTCGCCAACGAGGACCAAACGGCCTCTCCGGGTCTCCTCTCGTACGCCGGACTGGTGCTCGTATTCGCCGGCATCGCCGCCCGGACATACCTGATCGCGCGCCGCTTCGGCGTGGCGCGGTCTCACGCCGTGCTGATCGCACTGGGCGCGCTGCCCGCTGCGTTTGGGATCGCCGTGCTTCTCGTCTGGGGGATCGTTGCTACGTCGTGAGACCCAGCGCGATTTGGCGCCGGCATGTCCTTCTAAGAGCTCCGGGGGTGGGACTCGAACCCACAACCTCTCGATTAACAGTCGAGCGCATCTGCCAGATTGAGCTACCCCGGATCGAGCTACCCCGCATGGTGGGGGCAGCAGCTAGCGGGCATTGTAGGCGAGCTGTATTCGCTATGCCACCACGATCATTCCCGCCTCTACCTCCGCGTGACAGTTTGCGCAAAGCAGGATGCACTTGCTGGCCTCAGCTCTGGCCTTTGCCAGAGACCGCGCGACTCCGCGATGACTCAGGGCGAACGACTTTTCAGCCGGGTCGAGGTGATGGAACTCGAGGGCGGAGATGCAGCGGCTGTAGCCGCAAAGTCTGCAGCTTCCGCCGGCCTCCTCGACCAGAACGCTCTTGACCCTGCGCCTGCGCCGAGCAACGGCCTCGGATCGACATCGGGCACATCTGTATCCACCTGTTGTTCGCAACTTGAACGTCGTCACGCCATGTCGCGGGCAGCGAAGCTTCAACTGCTTCTCTCCCCCGCGAGACGCCGTGCGGCGTGCTGCCCATTGGGTGCTGAGCCCATACTCCCGCAGCCAATGCCTGACGGTTGTCTTGCTGAGGCCGATCGAGGCAGCGATCTGTCCTGACGACAACCCCGCCTCGACGAGCTTGGCGAGCTCGTCCCGGGCGATTCCTCCCTTTGCGACGTGTTTGTCTCGATGAGCAGCCTGCAGCCCGTGTTTCTCGACCCAATGCGCCACCGTCGATTCATGGCGTCCCAAACGCCGGCCGATCTCGGCAAGCGAGATACCTTCCGCGAGATATCCCTCTAGAAGCGCCCGATCCATGCACCGTATTGTCTCGCGCGCCTGTGACGGCACGGCCCGAGAACACGAGCATCACTGCGTCAACTTCGTGCCCTCAGTGTGTCTCTTGGAGCTGGCGCCGTGCCGTGGCAAATACCCTCACCGGCGCTCGGCTGGAAGGTGGCTAAGACAGGCCCCTCAGGCCCGCTCCCCCGTCTCCTCCAACACCCGCCCATACGCCCGGTCGAACTCGCGTTTGACCTCGGCCTTGTGCTGAGCCAGGGCGCTGATGTCGCCCGCGTCCTGCCCGCGGGCGCGCTGGATCTGGCGATCCACCCGCGCGAGCTCCAGCTGCAGGCGCTGGACCTCGAGCATGGCCGTGTCTGACTCCTCACGTCCCGCTTCCACCACCAGCTCGGCCAAGAGGCCCTTCAGCTGCGGATCCTCCTCCAGGCGCTCCTCCGCGCCCGGCGGATCGCTCATCGGGGCATGCAGGTCGCCCGCGCCGAGGCGCTTGGCCGCGCGCCGCAGCAGGCCGCCCGAGAAGTGCTCGTCCAGATCGAGCCCCGCCAGCGCCCGCTCGCCCTCCTCGGGAGAGGCGATGCACAGCGCCAGGAAGGCCCGCTCTGTGTCTTCGCGGCGGGTCACATCGCTGCCGCGCTGCGGGCGCGCCACGGCCGGCCGGCCGCCGGCGCCCGCGCCGGCTGGACCGCTCGACGCCGCGGTGCCCGGGAGCCGTCCCTGCGGTGATCCTCCGCCGGCCAGCAGCGTCTCGGCCAGGCTCTCCGGGAGCGCAAGACGGCCCGAGACGATCCGTGTGAGCTCCATCCGCATCGCGCTCGGCGGGAGCGTTGCGAACACCGGGCGCAGCTGCTCGATGATGCGGTCGCGCCCCTCCGGGCTCGAGTCATCGCCGCTGGCCAGCACGCGCTCCACGCGGAAGCGCACGAACGGCACCGAGCGCTCGACCGCCGCCTTGATCGCCTCGGCGCCGTCCCGCTGGATCATCTCGGCCGGGTCCGCTCCGGCCGCCAGCGGCACCACGCGCAGCTCCAGCTTGCGCCTGGCCGCCAGGCCCGAGGCCTTCAGCATCGCCTCCTGTCCCGCGCTGTCTGCGTCCAGCGCCAGCAGCACCGTCTGGGACATCCGCGCGAGCTCCCCCACCTGCTCGCCTGTCAGCGCCGTGCCCATCAACCCCACCGCGTTGCGCATCCCCGCCTGGTGCAGCGCGATCACATCGGTGTAGCCCTCGCACAGGATCACCTCGCCCGCGCGCGTGGCGTGGGCGCGCGCCAGATCTGCGCCATAGAGATGGAGGCCCTTGTGGTAGAGGTCGTTGTCCGAGGTGTTCAGGTACTTCGGGCGCTGCTCCTCCCGCATCGCCCGCGCGCCGAAGCCCAGCACGCGCCCCCGCACATCCGCCAGCGGGAACATGATCCGCGAGCGGAAGCGGTCATACATCCGCCCGTTCTCCTTCGAGCGCTGGGCAAGGCCCGTCGCATAGAGCTCCTGCTCGGAGAAGCCGCCCCTGCGCGAGGCCAACAGCACCCGATCCCACGCGCTCGGCGCATAGCCCACCCGAAACTCCTTGAGAATCTCCTCGCCCAGGCCCCGCCCGGCAAGGTACTCGCGCGCGGGCGCCGCCTCGGCGGACTCCCACAGAAAGCGCTCGTAGTAGGAGGCCGTGCGGCTCAGCAGCTCGAGCAAACGCTCGCGGCGCTTTCGTCGCTCGGCCTCGCGCGGGTCCTCCTCCTCGCGCTGGAGCTCCACCCCGTAGCGTTCAGCCAGCAGCTCGAGCGCCCCCTTGAAGTCCACGCCCTCGGTCTCCTGCACGAACGTGAACACGTCGCCCGAGGCCTGGCAGCCGAAGCAGTAGTAGACCTTCTGCGCCGGATCTATGCCGAAGGAGGGGGTGCGCTCGTCGTGAAACGGGCACAGGCCCTCGTAGCGCGCCGGACCCGCCCGGCGAAGCTCGGTGCGAGCGGAGACCAGCTCAAGGAAGTCGACCGCATCGCGTACGCGGTCCTTTGACTCGCTGGTGTAGAGCGCCACGACGGCAACGCTAGCGGGCGAACGCCTGCGGCACCTGCAACTCGGTGTACTCCCTGATGCAGTACCGGTCTGTCATCCCCGCCAGGTAGTCCGTGACCCGTCCCGCCAGCTCATCCCGTGCATCCTCGCCGTCGCCCGCGCTCGCCCCGAGCAGCTGGGGATGCTCGACGTAGTGGTCGAACAGCCGCCTGATCACCGACGCGATCTTCGCGTGCTCGGCGCGCACCGCCGGGCCGAGGTACACCCGCTCGAACATGAAGTCCCGCAGGGCGCTCATCGCGGGGGCCGCCAGCGGTCCCTGCACGATGTCCCCGGCCCGCTCTGAGTGCTCCACCATGTCGTGCACCAGCGAATCGATCCGCGCCGAGCCGCTCGAGCCGAGCACCGCTATCGGCTCGCTCGGCAGATCCTCCTCGCGCAGCAGACCCGCGCGCACCGCGTCGTCGATGTCGTGGTTGATGTAGGCCACGCGGTCGATCACCCGCACGATCCGTCCCTCGAGCGTCTGCGGCAGCGGCGCGCGGCTCGAGTGGCGCGCGATCCCCTCGCGCACCTGCTCGGTGAGGTTGAGCCCGGCCCCGTCGCGCTCGAGGCGCTCGACGATGCGCAGCGAGTGCTCGTAGTGGTGGAAGTCCCGTCCGAAGCGCTCTTTCAGGCAGCTGTCGAGCACCTCCTCGCCGATGTGCCCGAACGGCGGGTGGCCGAGGTCGTGGCCGAGGCCGATCGCCTCCACCAGGTCCTCGTTCAACCGCAGCGCCCGCGCCACCGTGCGCGAGATCGTGGTGACCTCCAGGGTGTGGGTGAGACGCGTGCGGTAGTGATCGCCGCGGGGCGCCACGAACACCTGCGTCTTGTGCGTCAGGCGGCGAAAGGACTTCGAGTGGACGATCCTGTCGCGATCACGCTGAAAGGGGGTGCGCAGCGAGCAGTCATCCTCATCGCGCGCCCTCAGAGCCGGGTAGGAGCGCGCGGCCAGCGGCGAGAGCAGCCGCTCCTCCCGCTCGGCCCAGCGCTCCGCGAAGGCCGCCGCCACCGTGTCCTGTTGCTGGATGATGCCCACCGCCCGATTGTGCCACCGGCGGCGGCCCGAACGACCGGGAGCCGCCCGAACGCTCTAGCCCGCTCGTTTCCAGTCGCCGCGTCCGGCCACCAGATGCACCCAGTGGTGCCAGCCCCGCATCTCACCAGGATCCTCGCTGAACACCGGCGCCCCACCGCCCGGCGTGGGAAGCGCCCCCACGGCCATCGCGTCGATGCGCAGGTCCACGCCGTGCTCGTGCAGGCTCTCGACCGCATCCGCCTCGACGAAGCGCAGCCCGCTGCTCGCCGTCTTGATCACGAGCCCGTGGAAGATGTCCTTCTCTGGCGCGGCCACCACGTGGTGGACCGTGCCCACCTGCTCGCCGTCCGAGGCGAACACGGGCACGCCCTTCTCGAGCACCTCGTATGCGATCGGTAGACCCTCGTCCATGCCGCTCACGATACCCCGCGGGGCGGCCATCGGGCGGCCCGCGCCCAGCTAGCGGGCGGCGGCCGGCATCAGCCGCAGGTGCGCATGGTGCTCGAGCGTGGTCGCGATCGCGCGCTCGACCTGCCCCAGGGCGGGATCGCCCGCCTCGGGCACCTCGCTCAGCGACCGTGCGAGCGCCTCGGTCATGAACCGGTGGGCGTCCTCCCCCAGCGCGAACGAGCCCGCCTCGCAGGCCGAGCACACCACTCCGCCGGCCGCTCCCGAGAAGCCGACCAGGTGCTCGCCCTCGCCGCAGCTCGCGCAGGCGCCCAGCTGCGGCGCGAGGCCCGCGGCCAACAGCAGCTTCAAGCGGAAGGCCAGCGCCGCCGACCAGCCGCCTGCGGAGCGCCCGCCATCGGCGCGCTGGTCGAGCAGGGAGAGCTGGCGGCAGAGCAGGTTGAAGACCCCCGGATGGGGCTCTGAGGTCTCGAACAGGCGCCCCACGGCATCGCACGCCCGCGCCGCCGCGTCCAGCGCCCGGGCATCGCTGCGCAGGCGCGCGTGCCCCTCGATCGTCTGCGCGCCCGTCACCGTCAACAGCTCCCCGCGTCCTTCGTGCAGCTCGATGTGCAGGCGGAAGAACGGCTCCAAGCGCCCCCCGAAGCGACTGCGGGCGCGACAGACCCCCTTTGCGATCGCGCTCACCCGGCCGCGAGCCGGGGTGTAGAGGTGCAGGATCCGGTCCGCCTCTCCGTAGCGCATCGAGCGCAGCACCACCGCCTCGGTCTTCACAGGTCCCGCCATCGCCCATACGAGTCTAGGGTGGGCTTCGGAGCCCGCCTTCAGAGGTCGCGGGAGCCCTCTGCCGGGAGAGCCCTATCTCACCCTTGAGATGCCGTAGCACCATGGTTATACGGTGCGCGGCGGGCATGAACCTCCACAGGCACGAGCGCGAACCCCCTGCGCGGCGGGCATGAACCTCCACAGGCACGAGCGCGAACCCGCAGCCATGCCCCCACGACCTCGAAGACCCCCGAAGACCCCTTCTATACTTTATGAAGTAATGAGCCAGGTAACGGTGTATTCAACGGATCCGTGTCCCTACTGTACCCGCGTGAAGGCGCTTCTGGGTTCGCGCGGGGTGGCCTACGAGGAGATCAACCTCGCCAGGGATCCAACCGGCCGGGTGGAGCTCGCCCAGAGGACCGGGATGATGACCTTCCCTCAGGTGATCGTCGACGGTCAGCTGCTGGGCGGCTTCACCGAGGTCCAGGCCGCCGCCGAGAGCGGCCGTCTGGACGAGCTGCTCGCGGCCTGAGCGACCGCTGGCGCGGGCGCAACTGGCAGGTCTCGCACACATAGGTCCCGCGACCGGCCACCACCATCTTCACGATCGTGCTCCCGCACCTCCCGCACGGCTCGCCCTCGCGGCGGTGCACGAGGAGCTCGTTCTGGAAAGAGCCGGGCAGGCCGTCCACGTGGCGGAAGTCGTCGATCGTCGCCCCGCGCGCATCGATCCCCGCGCTCAACGCCGCGATCACGCCCTCGCGCAGGCGGGCATGCTGGGCGGCCGTCAGGGTCCCGGCTGGGCGCAGCGGGTGGATCCCGGCCCTGAACAGCGCCTCGTCGGCGTAGATGTTGCCGACGCCCGCGATCCTGCGCTGGTCGAGCAGCAGCGCCTTGATCGGCGCCGTGCGGTCCTTGGCCAGCCCGCGCATGTGCTCGGCGGTGAACAGCGCATCGAAGGGCTCGAGGCCCAGGCGCGCGGCGAAGAAGGCCTCCTGGGCATCCGCGCCGAGCAACAGCTCCCCCGTGCCGAAGCGGCGAGGATCGACGATCGCCAGGCGCCTGCCCCCGCGCTGTCCGCGAACAGGTCCAAGCTCGACCCGCACGCGGGTGTGTGGAGGCTCCGGGTCCGGATCGGCCAGCACCGCCCCGGTCATGCGCAGGTGCTGGGCGAGGAACACCTCCCCCTCCAGGCACCACAGCAGGTACTTGCCCCGACGGCCCAGGCGCTCGATGCGCCTGCCCTCGATCGCCGCTGCCAGCTCCTCGGGAGCCAGCGGACGCGACCAGCGGGGATCGAGGATCTCGATGCGGCGCAGCCTGCGCCCCTCCACCAGCGGAGCCAGCTGACCTCTGATCGTCTCGACCTCCGGAAGCTCGGGCATCGGGCTTCAGCTTATGAACGCGGCGCCCGGCAGGTCGCCCGCCTCGCGAGCGGTGAGCCACGCGAGCACCGTGGCGCCGACGTCTGCCAGCGGGCCGTCGTGGCGGTGCCCGTCCAGACGCCCGCCGGCAGACCTGCGAGCGAGCATCTCCCCGGTGACGGCCAGCAGCGGCGCGTACTCGCGCGTGTGATCGGTCCCCGCGTGGGCGGGATCGACGCCGTGATCGGCCGTGACGATCAGCAGGTCCCCCTCGCGCATGCGCACGAGCATCGACGCCAGGCTCCTGTCGATCTCGACCAGCGCGCAAGCGAAGCCCTGCACGTCCTTGCGGTGGCCGTAGATCTGGTCGGTCTCGATCAGGTTCGCGAACACCAGGCCGCTCCCCGGCTGCTCCATCAGCTCCTCGACGCTGTCGAGCGCCCGCGCGTTGCTCGCCCCGGGGTGGGAGCACGAGACCCCCACGCCCGCGAACAGGTCGCCGATCTTGCCCACACCGTGCACCTGGACTCCGGCGTCCCGGAGCTCCTCCAGATAGCTGCGCCCCGAGGGGGCAAGGGCGTAGTCGCGCCGGCCGTCGGTGCGCTCGAAGCTGCCCGGGCTGCCCCTGAAGGGTCGCGCGATCACCCGCCCCACGGCGTGCTCGCCGCTCATCACCGAGCGCGCGGCGGCGCAGGCGCTGTAGAGCTCGGATGCGGGGACCTTCTCGACGTGCGCAGCCAGCTGCAGCACCGAGTCCTGAGAGGTGTAGAGGATCAGGGCGCCCGTGCGCAGGTGCTCGGCGCCGAACTCCTCGATCGCGGCCAGCCCGTTGTCGGGCCGGTTGCAGATCACATCGCGGCCCATGGCCGCGACCAGCTCCGAGACGAGCTGCGGCGGAAAGCCGGCGGGGTAGGTGGGCATCGCCCGCTCCTGCACGACCCCCATCAGCTCCCAGTGGCCCGCGATCGAGTCCTTGCCCGGCCCCAGCGCATGCAGGCGCCCGTGGATCGCAGGATCCTCGGCCGCGGTCACACCCTCGAGCGGGATGATCGAGCCGAGGCCGAGCGCCTGCATGGTGGGCAGGCTCAGGCCGCCCACGGCCTCGGCCAGATGGCCCAGCGTGTTGGTGCCCTCATCCCCGTAGCGCGCTGCATCGGGCAGGGCCCCCACGCCGCATGCGTCCGCCACGAGCACGATCGCCCGTCGAGCCCCCGTGCGGCTCATGGGTCGACGAACGAGCTCAACGCGACGCCCGCGGGTGCGCGCCGAAGTACGCATCCTTCAGGCGGTCGGCCGACAGGTGCGTGTAGACCTGAGTGGTCGCGAGGTCGGCGTGGCCGAGCATCTCCTGCAGCGAGCGCAGGTCGCACCCTCCGGCCAGCAGGTGCGTGGCAAAGGAGTGGCGCAGGGTGTGTGGGCTCATCCGCTCCTGCAGGCCCGCCCGGCGCGCGTGGCCCTGGACGATCTTGTAGAGGCCCTGGCGCGTCAGCGCCCCGCCGCGGCGGTTGACGAACAGTCGCGCCTGCACCCCGTCGCCGAGCAGCAGCGGCCGCCCGCCACGCAGGTAGGCGCTCAGGGCCGCCACCGCCTGGCGCCCGACCGGCACGATGCGCTCCTTCGAGCCCTTCCCCCGCGCGCGCAGGAGGCCCTCCTCCAGGTCCAGGTCGCCGAGCTCCAGGCCAACCGCCTCGGAGGCGCGCAGGCCGCACGCGTACATGACCTCCAGCAGCGCGCGGTCGCGCAGCACGAGCGGTCCCCCTCCCCGGGGCTGCTCGAGCAGCCGCGCGACCTCGTCGCGGGACAGGACCCGCGGCAGGCGCTGGGGCTTTCGCGGGCCGTGCAGGTCGGCGGTCGGATCGTGCTCCATGATCCCCTCGCGGCGCAGGTGGCGGTAGAAGGAGCGAAGGCAGGCGACCTTGCGTCCGAGCGTCGTGGGCGCGACGGGCGGGTGCTCGGCGTCGCCGTGCGCGAGGTCGGAGAGGAACGCCGCGAGGTCGCCGTGCGCCGCCGCCTCGGCCTCCAGACCGTGGCGATCGAGGTACTCGCCGAACTGGAGCAGATCGGAGCGGTAGGCCTCCAGGGTGTTCCGTGAGAGCCCGCGCTCGAGCTCCAGGTAGGCGAGGAAGTCGAGGATCAGGGGCTCGATGCCAACCGAAGCGCTCGGTTTGGCGATCTCGGCGGCCGTCATCCCTCGGGCTTCGCCTCCGCCACCGGGCCTCCTTGGAGGTGCAAGGGCGCGTTCAGACTGCGCGCGAGCCACATCAGGCCGATCAGGGTCTTGGCGTCCTTGATCTGCCCGATCGCGGACTCGATCTCCGCGAGCGGCCAGGGAACGATCTCGATGCGCTCGTTCTCCTCGCTCTCGGCGCTCGCCTCGAACAGGTCGCTCGCTGCGAACAGGTGCACGCGCTCGTCGGTGAACCCGGCGCTCGTGTAGTAGGTGAGGATCGGCTCCCAGCTGCGCGCTCCCAGGCCGATCTCCTCGGCCAGCTCGCGCCGGGCAGCCTCGAGCGGCTCCTCGCCCTCGACGTCCAGGCGACCCGCCGGTATCTCGAGCAGGTCCGGATCCGCCACGGCCTCGCGCGGCTGGCGCACCAGCCACACCCGCTCGGAGTCGTGGGCCACGATCCCCACGGCGCCCTGGTGGCGGACGATCTCGCGCTCGACCTCCTCGCCGTCGGCGTGGCGGAAGCGCTCGACGCGCACGTCCACCAGAAGCCCGTGATAGACCGTCTCGCCCCCCAGCGCCTGGAAGGCTCGCGGCGAGCGCGGGCTCATCCGCCCTCGCCCTCCCCCTCGCCGTCCCCCGAGCTCTCCTCGGAATCGCCGTGCTCGGACAGCTCCGCGAGCGCAGAGCCGCCCGCGAGCGCGGCGGCGAAGAACAGGGGGTCTTCGCTCAGGGAGCGACCCATCGTCTCGGTGGAGAGCCCGCTCACGGCATAGCCGGGCAGGTCCACCTTGGCGCGCCGCCAATCATGGCGTGTGATGCGCACGGGGCGCTCCACGTCCAGCGCCAGCGCCGGGCGGCTCGGCATCGCCCCGCCGAAGACCGCGCCGAGCCCCGCGCGCAGGTCGGCGCCGACCGGCGAGCGCATGCCCGCGGGCAAGGCCACGGTCACCGGCTCGAGCAGCAGGTCGAGCACGGTGAGGGTGTGATGGGAGATGCCCCGGTGGCGCACCCGGTCATCGCTCATCGACATGCGTGCCACGAGCAGCGTGGGGCAGCCGAGCGCGAGCGAGACGTGGACGGAGTCCAGGGCCGCCATGCCGCCGTGCCCGAGCGCGGAGCTCGATCCCACGATCCCGGGCCCGGGCCCGCACACGGCGGCATCCCAGCCGAGCGAGCGAAAGCCGTGGTGGAGCGCCCCCGCGGTCGTCATCGCCTCGCCCTCGCCGCCGAAGGCGGCGCCGGCGGTCAGGTGGCCGGCCAGCAGGCCCCGCGCGCGCAGCGCTCGGACGGTGCGCGAGTGCCCGCCCGGTAGGGCCCCACCCTCGGTCTGCACGTAGCCGAGCCGCCCGCTGGGCGCGCTCTCGGCGAAGGCCCAGGCGACCGCCGCGAGCTGTCCGTGCAGCGCCAGCACCGCCGTCGGTCTCCCCACGGGAATCTGCAGGCGCGCGTCCTCCACCGGCGTGACCGCGTGCTGGAGGCTCGTGTAGTTGAGCTTCATCACGTCCGCCCCCGCGGCTCCCTCACCGGAGAGCCCACGGGTGAGGTTTGCGTGGACGATGTCGAAGCCTCCCGAGCCGAGCCCGAGGTCGAGCGCCTCCACGTTGACGATCACCTCATCGCCCACCTCCGCGCGACCGACCAGCCCCACATCGGCGATCGCGGGCCTCTGGGTCGCCTCGCTCGCCCCGCCCGTGAGCGCCACCACGAGCTGCTGCTCGCGCTCCTCACCGGCGGGGGCGCCCTCTGCGGGGGTGCGATCGATCTCGACCACTGTGGCGGCGCGGAGCTTCAGCATCGGCGTCTGACGCTACAGTGCCGCATCCGACGAGAGCGCCGCTGCCTGATCCAGCAGTGCCAGCGCGACGTCGAGCATCTCCTCGAGCGCGGCCACGCTCACTCGCTCGCCGGGCTCGTGCGCCCGCTCGGTTCCATTTGCGAGGTTCACGGTCTCAAGGCCCGCCGCGATCAGCGCGTTGGCGTCGGAGCCGCCACCGCTCGAGATCCTCACAGGCTCGTGGCCGCACGAGCGCAGGGCGGCCTCCGCCACCGCCAGCGCCCGGCTGCTCGGACGCAGGCGATAGCCGGAGAAGGTCCGCTCGACGCTCACCTCCACGTCGCAGTCGCAGTCGGGGAGGTTGGCCGCCTCGTGCATGCGATCGACGATCTCGGCCACGACCGCCTCGGCGCGCTCGCTCTCGAGGCCCCTGACCTCCCCCGTCACCAGACACTCTTCGGGGACGACGTTCAGCGCCGTGCCGCCAGCGATCGTCCCCACGTTCACGGTCGTCCCCTCGTCGAGGCGCCCGAGCGGAATCGAGGCGATCGCGCGCGAGGCCGCGAGGATCGCGCTGCGACCCTCCTCGGGGTGCAGGCCCGCGTGCGCGGCCGCGCCGCGAAAGGCCGCCTGCAGCCTGTAGTGGGTGGGCGAGTCCACGACCACCTCGCCGATCGGCGAGGCGTGGTCGAACACATAGCCGAGCTCGCTGCGCAGGCTGCTCGCGTCGAACACACGCGACCCGGCCAGGGCGAGCTCCTCGCCGACCGTGAACAGCAGCTCCACGTCCACCGGCGCCCCGTCGTTGCGCACGTGTCGCGCGAGTGCCAGCATCACGGCCACGGCAGCCTTGTTGTCGGCGCCGAGAATGCCCTCGTTGATGTTCTCCCAGGCCCCGTCCTGCAGCACGGGCTCCACCGGCGCCTGCAGCGGCACCGTGTCGAGGTGCGCGCACAGCAGCAGCGAGCGTGAGGGCGAGGACCCGCCGCCGCGGGCACCGGGGATGCGCGCGAGCAGGTTCCCGCAGTCGGAGCCCGTGAGCTCGCCGGCACCGTCCTCCTGCACGCTCACTCCCAGGCCGCGGAGCTCGGCGATCACGCGCTCCGCGCACGCGCGCTCGCGTCCCGAGGGGCTCTCGATGCGACACAGCTCGGCGAAGGTCCCGCTCAGGTAGCGGTGCTCGAGCTCACCGACTCGTGACTCGGGCGCACGAGCTGTCACGACCGGCCGGCGCTCTGACCCGAGGCGCGGGATGCATCGCCACGGGCGTCCTGCACACGAACGTCAGCCTCGCCGTCGGGCCCAGGGTCGCCGCCAGGCTCGGCGGCGTCGCCCCGCTCCCGCGAGCGCGCCCGCTCGAGCGCGGCGGCGATGAAGTCGCGGAACAGCGGCGCCGGGCGCTCCGGGCGCGACTTGAACTCGGGATGGAACTGCGAGGCGACGAAGAAGGGGTGCCGCTCGAGCTCGATCACCTCCACGAGGCGCTCGTCGGGCGAGGTACCCGACACGACCAGGCCCGCGCTCTGCAAGCGCTTGCGCAGTAGGTTGTTGACCTCGTAGCGGTGGCGGTGGCGCTCGTAGATGACGGCCTCGCCGTACATCTCCCTGACCCGCGTGTCCGCGTGCAGCTTGATCGGGTCAGCGCCCAGGCGCATCGTTCCGCCGAGGTCCGCCACCTCCTTCTGCTCGGGCAGCAGGTCGATCACGGGGTAGGGGGTCTCGATGTCGAACTCGGTCGAGTTGGCGCCCTCCATGCCGGCGACGTTGCGTGCGAACTCGGCCACGGCCACCTGCATCCCAAGGCAGATCCCGAGGTAGGGGATCAGGCGCTCGCGCGCCACGCCCGCCGCGGTGATCTTGCCCTCGATGCCGCGCCCGCCGAAGCCGCCCGGGATCAGGATGCCGTCGGCCTGGGCGAGGATCGCGAACGGGTCCCGTTGCGGGTCGGTCGTCTCGGCCTCCGCCTCGCCCCGCCCGCTCTCGCCGAGCTCGCGCTCGGTTGGACGCTCCAGGGTCTCGGAGTCGATCCAGTCGATCTGGACCTTCGCGTCCTGGAGAGCGGCCGCGTGCCGCAGCGATTCGCAGACCGAGAGGTAGGCGTCCTCGAGCTGCACGTACTTGCCGACCAGCGCGATCCGCACGGTCCTCGTCGCCCTCGCCGAGCGTTCGATCGGCTCCTTCCAGCGCTCGAGCTCGGGCGCCGGGGCCTCGAGGCCGAAGTGCTCGAGGATGAAGTCGTCGACCCCCTGCTCGCGGAAGGTGAGGGGCACCTTGTAGATGTTGTCCACGTCGCAGGCCGAGACGATCGCCTCCGAGGGCAGGCTCGCGAACAGCGCGATCTTCTTGCGGATCTCGTGCGAGAGCGAGCCCTCCGAGCGGCACATGAGCATGTCCGGCGCGATCCCGATGCGCCGCAGCTCGTTGACGGAGTGCTGGGTGGGCTTGGTCTTCAGCTCGCCCGCGTGCCCGATGTAGGGGACGAGCGTCAGGTGGATGAACATGCAGCGGCGCCGTCCCACGTCGACGGGGAACTGGCGGATCGCCTCGAGGAAGGGCAGCGACTCGATGTCGCCGACGGTGCCGCCGATCTCGGTGATGACGAAGTCGACGTCGCTCGACTCCGCGATCAGGGAGATCCGCTGCTTGATCTCGTCGGTGATGTGGGGAACCACCTGCACCGTGCCGCCGAGGTAGTCGCCGCGGCGCTCGCGGCGGATGACCGTGTCGTAGATGCCGCCCGCGGTGACGTTGGAGGCGCGGCTGGTGTTGGCGTCGGTGAAGCGCTCGTAGTGGCCCAGGTCGAGGTCCGTCTCGGCGCCGTCCTCGGTGACGAACACCTCGCCGTGCTGGTAGGGCGACATCGTGCCCGGGTCCACGTTGATGTAGGGGTCGAACTTCTGCAGGCCGACCGTCAGCCCACGCGATACGAGCAGCCGCCCGAGCGAGGCGGCGGCGATGCCCTTGCCGAGCGAGGAGACCACCCCGCCGGTCACGAAGATGAAGCGGGTCTTGCTCGGGGCCTGCGCGTGTCGGTCTGAAGTGTGCAACGTCATGAGGGCCTGCCCCAGGAGTCTAGTTCGCGCAGCCCGGGTGTCCGTTCGACAAACCCGGAAATTGAGCGCAACTCTCCATAGACGGTGATCGCGGCGAGCAGCCCGAGCGCCACGAGCTGCCCTGTGCCGGACAGCGTGAGCACGAGCCACAGCCCCGCGAGCGCACCCAGGAGGTTCGCGCCGGTGTCGCCCAGCATCGCCCGCTCGCGCAGGTCATAGACGCCGGCCACGAGCGCCGGCGCGGCGAACAGGCCGAGCGCCCACAGCGGGCGCATCTCGCCCGAGCCGGCCGTGAGGCCGACGCCGAGGAGCACGAGCGCCTTCATCGAGCGCCCCGGGCGCAGGTCGAGCAGGTTGAACACGTTCGTCGCGAGCACGAGCACGCCCGCCGCCAGCAGCCAGCGCCCGTTGGAGAGCCCCAGGTAGCTCATCGCCAACAGTGCCAGCCCGAGCGAGCCGGCCGCCTTGAGCGCACCGGTGGAGAGCTCGCCGCGCAGCAGCGCCGCTCCGTGCCCGCGCCAGCCGCGTTGGGGAGCCTTCGCCTGGGCCTCGAGCGAGGGCTCCGGAGCGAGCGTGTCATCGAGGAGCCCGAGCGCCAGCACGCCGAGCGCGTACACGACGATCGGAAGCGTCTCGGCGTGAAAGAGGGCTGTGGAAGTGAGCTGTTGCACCAGCATCAGCGGTATCAGCGCTAGCAACGCGGCCGCCAGGATCAGCACGCCGAAGGGAAACGGGAGCAGGCGATCGCGGTAGTTGGGCCGTCGGTGACCACCCTCCGAAAGGGCTCGCAAGAGCGCCGGCGCGAGGATCGCGCCGCTCGCCAGCGCGATCACGAAGGGCAGGGCGTGCATGTCTGGAAGCTAGCGATCTGGGCGGACGCGCTCAGGGCTGGGCCGAGGTCGCGGTGACGCTCGGCAGCAGCGAGTCCGCGGTGGACTTCATGCCGAAGGTGCCGTGCTCGCCGGCGAGCGCGTAGGCGAGGGCCGCCTGCCCCGCGAGCGCGTCCAGGTCATCGACGCTCGAGAGCTTCTTTTCCTTGTACCAGGGGACCTGCGAGTCTTCCTGACCGCTCAGCTCGACACCCACGGCCTGGACCCCGACGGCGGCCACCCCCGCCAGCAGACCCGACTCGAAGGCGGCGGTGTCTTCGCTCGCTTCCGCGCTCATCCCGCTCGGCTCGGCACGCATCACCACCAGTCCTTCCAGGCGCGTCAGCTGCCCATCGAAGGCACTGAAGAGGCTCCCCCGCACGCGGCTGAGCAGCTCCTTGGCGACCAGCTGCCCGCCGCTGACGAGCTGGCGCCCGGCGAGCTCGCCAAAACGTTCGATCAACGCCGGCGAGCCGGCGAGCGCCGAGTAGTGGGTTCCCGCCGCGTCGTGGGCGAGCCCCGCCAGGTCGAGCGGCTCGCGAACCGCCACCACGGTCGCCAGGTCCCCGCCGGCCTGGGTCACCGCGGCGCTCACCAGCGAGTTCACCTGATCGGAGGATCCGCCCAGGAACACCAGGCCCACGCCCCGCCCGGCGAGCAGTTCATGGACGGCCAGCGGGTACAGGCCGTTGGCGAACTGTTCCTCGTCGCCCAGCCGCTCCTGGAGCTGGGACGCCTTGCTGCGGGCTTCGCTCACTTCGGAGTTGAGGTTGTGGACGATCCCGTTCTTGGCGGAGGAGACGAGGTTGGAGTCGCCGATCGCGACGCCGATGAGCACCCCCAACGCCAGCGCGAAGAGGACCGCGGCGAGCGAGAGCGCGTGGTAGCGATAGTCGAACATCCGCAGCCGCTGACCAGGCCCGTGCTCAGCCGCCGAATAGCGTCTGGAGCTTCAGCCAGAGCAGTTCCGCCACGTCACGCAACGCGGGTGTGAGCCCGACCACGGCGACCATCGCGATCAGCCCGGCGGCGATCACGACCAGCAGCGGCGTGAGACCGGGTCGGGGTTGGTAGAGACGGCTCACGCCCTTGGCGTCCACCAGGATCTCGCCGATGCGAAGACGCGTGAGGAAGGTCGAGGACATGCCTTTGCGGTTTCGATCGAGGAACTCCACGAGGTTGAACTGGGAGCCGACGGAAACGATCAGGCGAGCGCCCTTCTCGGCGGCGATCAGCATCGCCACGTCCTGGCTGGTTCCGGGCGCGGGCACGAGCTTGAAGGCGAGCCCCATCTCCTCGAGGCGATGGCGCCCCGGGGCACGGCCATCGGGGTAGGAGTGCACGACCAGCTCGGCGCCGCAGCGCAGGGCTGCCTCACCGGCGGAGTCCATGTCCCCGACGATCATGTTGGGCGTGAGCCCCTCCTCCAGCAGCGCATCCGCGCCGCCGTCCACGGCCACGATCACCGGTCGCATGTCGCGGATGAAGGGTCGCAGGGCGCGCAGGTCGTGCTGGTGGCCCACGCCGCGAACCACCACGAGCGTCGAGCGGTCGCGGAAGTCGGTGGCGAACCGCGGCAGCGCGATGCGCCCGGTGAGCAGCTCGCGCTCCTCGCGCATGTGCTCGATCGTGTTGTGAGCGAAGCGCTCGAGCGCATCGCCGACCTCCTTGCGCCTGGCCTCGGTCTCTGCGCACACGCGCTCGAGGTCGAGCACCTCCCCGCGGGCGAGCACGACCCCCTTGCGCACGATCTCGGCGCTCGCCCGTCCCTCATCGGCCGCGGCGGGGCGGATCGTGAGCGGGTCCCCGTCGGAGACCGCGCCGAACAGCGAGCCGTCGGGCAGGTCCACCAGCACGATCCCCGCTTCGACGAGCAGCTGCGGGCCGAGGTTGGGGTAGGAGCCGCCGGAGGAGGGGCTGCAGTTGAGCACCGCGACCGTGCCCGCCGCGATCAGCTCCTCGGCGGAGACGCGATCGATGTCGAGGTGATCGATCAACGCGATGTCGCCGGGCACGAGGTGCTTGACGAGCAGCTTGGTGCGCCGGCCTGGGCGCACGGATCCCGCGACCGTGCGTACGGTCGCGCGGCGATCGCCGGAGACCGCGCCGGTCGGCGAGGGCGCTCCGGAGGGGCTCGATCGCGTTGCTGCCATCGCAGCGAGAGTAACGCCCAGAGCGCTCAGGCGCAGTGTTTGCGAGCGCTCACGCGGCGCGGCGCAGCTCGCGCGCATGGCTGCGCGCGCTGCTGTCGTCCTCGTCGGCGCCGAGCATCCGTACGAGCTCGCTGAGCACCTCGCCCTCGGCCAGCTCCACCACGGTGGTCCGCGTCGGGTCCGCGGCGGTGTCCTTGACGATCGAGAAGTGGCGCTCGGCGAGCGAGGCGATCTGGGGCAGATGCGTGATGCACAGCACCTGCGTGCGTTCGCCCAGCTCCTGCAAGCGGGCGCCGACGGCGCGTGCCGTGTGCCCGCCGATCCCGGCGTCGACCTCGTCGAAGACGAGCGTGGCGTCGGTCGCGGAGGCGTTGGCGACGCTCATGATCGCGAGCATCACCCGCGAGAGCTCTCCCCCTGAGGCGATCTCGCGCAGCGGGCCCGCTGGCACTCCGGGGTTGGGCGCGATCACGAACTCGACGCTGTCGGCGCCGGTCGGGCCGGGCTCGCGCTCGGCGAAGCCGACCTCGAAGCTGGCATCGCCCATCGCCAGCGACGCCAGCTGGGCGCGCACGGCGAGCGCGAACTCCTTGGCCGCCCGGCGGCGCTCGCGCCGCAGGGTCGCGACGTGCCCATCCAGCGCGGAGCGGGCCTCGCGGAGACTCTCCTCGGCCTGCTCGAGGGCCACCTCGACCCCGGCCAGCTCGTCACGCCGCGCTCGCGCGCCCTCGGCGAAGTCGAGCACCGCGCGAATGCTTCCGCCGTGCTTGCGCGCGAGGCGCTCGATCGCGGCGAGGCGCTCTTCGATGCCGTCCAGCGAGATCTCGGCGCCGGCGAGCTGGGAGGAGGCGTCATCGAGCGCCAGGCCGGCGGCCCGCTCGACGTAGTCGCGCAGCTCGCCCGCCAGGTCATGCGACTCGATGATCAGCCCACGGGCGCGCTCCGCCAGGACATCGAGCGCCGGGTCGATCCCCGCCACCGCGTCGAGCCCCGCGACAGCACCGCCCAAGGCACGCGCGGGCGCCTCGGCGGCCTCGGGGGCGAGCGCCTCGGCCACGGCACCGGCCGCGGCGCACAGCGCGTCGAGCCGGCGCAGGCGCTCGCGCACCCCGAGCAGTTGCTCGTGCTCGCGCTCGTCCGGGGAGAGCGCGTCGATCTCCCCGATCTCGAACTCGAGCAGGTCGAGCTCTCGCTCGCGTTGGGAGGAGAGCTCCCGCAGCTCCTGCAGGCGCCGCTCGAGCTCGCGCACGTGCGCGAACGCAGCGGCACATGCGCGCAGGGTTGCGGCGTGCCTCTCCCCGCAGAGACCGTCGAGGATCTGCAGCTGAGCCGCCGCGAGCGTGAGCTTGCGGTGCTCGTGCTGTCCGTAGAAGGCGAGCAGCCCGGCGGCGACGTCGCGCAAATCGCCGACCGTGGCCGAGCGCCCGTTGAGATAGGCGCGCGTGCGCCCGTCGGCGCCCACGCGACGGGCCAGCACGAGCTCCTGCGCGTCCGGGCTGATGTGCTCCGCGAGATCCTCGCGGAGCTGCTCGGAGAGGTCGAACACCCCCTCCACGTAGGCCTCGCCCGCCCCCGGGCGCACGATCCCCGCCCGCGCGCGGCCGCCCAGGAGCAGGTCGAGGGCGTGCGCGAGCACCGTCTTTCCGGCTCCGGTCTCACCCGTGAGCACGTTCAGACCCGCAGACAGGCGCAGCTGCGCACTCTCGATCAGCAGGAGGTTCTCGACGCGCAGCTCTCGAAGCACGCGAGCAGGTGTACCAGCGCCCGGGGACGGACCGCGTGAGCGCGCCCCATACCCGCTGCACCGAGATTTTCGGCGAATGGCCGGCGAACGAGCATAATTCGCTTTCGAACGGATGCATACCGACCCGTAGACTCGTCGGTCACATACGGCATGGCTGCCAACGACCCCAACACGCTTGCACAACCCCCCCAGGGAGGGGTCGGGTGGTTGGCGTCCGGGGCCCTCGACGAGCGCCTCGCCGAGGAGATCAGCCGGGCCGAACGCTACGGCACCCAGCTGAGCTGCCTGCTCGTGGTGATCGACAATCTCGAGGAGATGGCGCGTGAGCATGGCAGCGAGCTGCGCGAGCAGACGCTCGGCTATGTCGCCGGGGCCCTGCAGCGCGAGCTGCGCCGCTTCGACCGGATCGGGCGCCCGAGCGACGGCGAGCTGGTGATCGTCCTTCCGGGCGCCGACGGCCCCCGCGGCGAGATGGTCGCAAGGCGCGTGCTCGACAGGCTGCGCGCGATCAAGGTCGAAGCCGGTGGCGCCCGCCGGCCACTGCGCGTCTCGGTCGGGCTGGCCGCCTGGCAGGACGGCAGCAGCGGCGAGGATCTGCTGAGCCGCTCACGCTCGGCCTCCCGCGCCGGCGGCGGCGGCGGCGAAGAGGCTCGCGTGGGCACGCACAGCCCTCCCCCGCTCGGGCGCGACCACATCTGAGGGGCCGCTGCGAGCGGGGCGCCTACGGCTCGGCTGGGCGCTCAGGTCATAATCCCCATCGGTGCTCTCCGGATCAGAGCTGTGGCTGCTGCGCCTGATGGCCGATCGCGGCCTGGCGCTGCTCGATGCCTCCTCGCTGCTGATGGTGATCGAGGAGCGCGGCGAGCTGCGCGTCGCGGCGGCGAGCGGAGCGGGGACGCCTCGCCTGCGGATCATGCCCGTGCAGGGCAGCGCGCTGGGGGCGGTGTACCTGGCCGGCGAGCCCGTGTCGCTGGAGCGCCCGCGCGGAGACGAAGCCGCGTGGCTGCACGAGCTCGGCCTCGAGGCGCGCGCGGTGCTGGTCGAGCCCCTGAGCATGGAGGCCCAGGGCGGCGGCCTGATCATCGCGCTGCGCAGCGACGGCAGCTTTCGGGGTCCCGACCGCGACGCGCTGCGCGCGTTCGCGGCGAGCGTCGCGCAGAGGCTGGCCGCGGAGCGCTCGGTGGAGATCGAACGGCTGCGCTACGGCATGGAGGCGCGCGAGCGCGAGCGCACACGCTGGGCGCGCGAGATCCACGACGAAAGCATCCAGGGCATCGGCGCGCTGCGCCTGCAGCTGGCCAACGCCCGCGACCTGGAGGACAAGGATGCGCTGAGCGCGGCCGTGGACACGGTGCTCGAGGGACTCGGCACCGAGATCGACGGGCTTCGCCACCTCATCACCGAGCTCCGCCCCGCTGCCCTCGACGACCTCGGCCTGGCAGCCGCGTTGGACGCATTGGCCCGGCGCGCCCAGGCGATCGAGGGCCTCGACGCGAGAACCGAGATCGACCTCGGCGTGAACACGGAGAACGGCAGCGACCCCGAAGCGCGCCGGCGCCTGGATCCGGAGCTCGAGAGCACGGTCTACCGGATCGTGCAGGAGGCACTGACCAACGTCTCTCGCCACGCGGAGGCGACGAGCGCCGTGATCAGCGTCACGGTGCGCGACGGGGTGCTGCGAGCATCTGTCACCGATGACGGCAAGGGCCTGCCCGACAACGGACGCCTCGGCCCCCGCGGCGATGGCCTGGAGGGCGGCTTCGGGATGGGCGGCATGCGCGAGCGGGCTGAGCTGATCGGCGGCGAGCTCGAGTTCGGGCCGGCGCCGGGCAAAGGCACGACCGTGCGCCTGGCGGTCCCACTGGCCGGGCGCCCGGCCGCGAGCCCCTCCTACTGAGGGATCTTGGCCTAGTGCCGCTCCGCGCTACTCGCTCTCCTCGGCGGCGTCCTCGCCGCCCGAGCCGCGCAGCCAGCCCGCGAGCTGTTGCCCGACCGAGCTGACCGACTCGCCGGCGTCGCGAAACGCGTCGCGCACCCGCTCGGCATAGAAGGAGACCGCCTCTCCCCCGTCAGCGCGCGGGTCCACGGGGTCGTCTCTGCGCACATACTCACCATGGCCGACGATGCGGTCGAACTCACCCGAGCGGACCCAGGCCATCAGCTCGTGGGTGCGCTTGACGGGCAGGGGATGGGTGACCCCGAGGTCGAGCATCAGCCGCGTGAGACGCTCGAGGCCCCCGCCCCCCTCGCTGTAGTCGAGGCCCTGGCGCATGAACACGTCGAGGTCGAGCTCGTCGACCATCGCGCCGGCCGCCAGCGACATCAGCGTGCGGCAGACCACGAGCGGATCGCGGGTCACGATCGCGGCCGCCCGGTCGGCGCTGAGCTCGGTCGCGCGCCCCCACTCCATCAGCGCTGTGCGCACCGGGGCGAGCGGCAGCGGCAGGCGGGCGTTGCGGGTCAGCAGCACGAGGATGGCGAGGGCGGTGCGGTAGAGCTGGTGGTCGGCGAGGATGTGGGCCGCCTCGTGGGCGAACACGGCCCGTCGCTGGGGCTTGTCCAAGAGGCGGATCAGCTCAGACTGCACCACCACGATCGGCCTTCGCGAACCGATCGCGATGGCGTTGGGAGCGGGATATTGGGTGAGGTAGAGGTCGGGAATCTCCGCCATGTCGAGCGTGGCGTAGGCGATCGCGTGCTCGCGCCACACGTCTCCGAGCTGCTCTTCGGAGAGCCTGACCGAGGAGCCGAGGTAGCTCTGGCGCAGCGCCCGCTCGTAGCCGAGCTCGATCAGCTTGCGCACGACGGTGTCGAGATAGGGGATCGATCCGAGGGCGGCCGTCGCGGCGCGGTCGGCAGGGTGCTGGAAGGCGCGCGCGGAGATCCCGGTCAGCCGGTGGCCCTCGGCCGGCAGATTCGATCCGGAGGACTCCATGTATTGAGACTACCGCCGACGAGTATTCAATCCACGAGGCCGATGCGCCGCACGTAGGCGGTGATCTCGGCGCGCGAGGAGAACCCGAGCTTCTCGATTGCGCGGGCCCGGTATGTCTTGACGGTCCGCTCGGCCACGTTCAGCTGCTCGGCGATCTCGGGGTTGGTGTAGCCGTTTGCGATCAGGCGCACGACCTCGCGCTCGCGCTCGGAGAGGGCCACGCCGTCGGTGGCGCCGTCCTCGCCCGTGGCCATCAGCGCGCCCAGGCGCGGATGCAGGTAGTTGCCCCCGGCCACCGCCAGACGGAAGGCCTGCAGCAGCTCGGCCGGCTCGGCCTCCTTGAGCACGTAGCTGCGCGCTCCGGCGCGCAGCGCCTGGCGCGCGTACTCGGGGTCCTCGCGCATCGTCAGGATCGCGACCGCGAGCGTCGGGTGGGAGATGAAGCACGCCGGCAGCGCGCCGAGGCTCGATCCGCCGGGCATCGTCAGATCGAGCGTCAGCAGATCGGGCTTGTGCTCGCGCACTGCGCGTACGAGCGAGGGAATGTCGGCGGCTTCGGCCACCACTTCGAACTCGCCGGCCTCGCGCTGCAGCACAGCGCGAATGCCATCGCGCACGATGCTGTGATCGTCGGCGATGATGACCCTGATCGGTCGGGAAACGCCTGGGGTGTCAGCCTCCATGAACCCCGACAGTAGCGGCTGGAGAGGACCGACACGAGGTCTGAAGAGGACGACAAGGTCGGCACCGTTGGCCCTATGGGCCGACAGACGACACGAGCCGATGACGACAAGATGAGAACCACACAGCCGCCGGCTCCACTCAGAGCATGCGGGCCCGTGCGATCCCGTCACAGCCACCGGCTAGCGTGACCTCGTGCAGTCCGTCCTGAAATCGTCGCGGCTGCGCCGCATCGTCGCGTCCTACACGATCAACCGTCTCGGCACGTGGTTCGGCTATGTCGCCTTGTCGGTAACGGTGTTCGCGCATACACACAGCGCGCTCGGGGTCGCAGCCCTGCTCGTGGCTGGACAGGCGCTACCGGCCTTTCTCGTGCCGAGCCTGGTCGCACGGGTCGAGGGCACCTCCAAGCGTGCTCAGCTGAGCGCGCTCTACTGCTTCGAGGGCGCGGCAACCGTAGCGCTCGCGGTGCTGCTGTGGCATTTTTGGCTGCCGGCAATCCTGGTGCTCGTGGCGGCGGACGGAACGGCGGCGCTGACCGCAAGCGCGCTGTTGCGGGCTGAGGCGGCGCGCGTTGCTCGCGAGGAGGCCACGCCGGACGCCGGGGACGCCGGTGGCTCAGGCGAGAGCCTGCACAACAGGCAGATCGCTGAGCGGAGCGCCAACGCCGTGCTCAACGCGGCCTTCTCATGCACCTTCATCCTGGGCCCGGCGTTGGCCGGAGTGGTGGTCGCCGGCAGCGGCGGCCCGGTTGCCCTGCTGATCGATTCAGCCACGTTCTTTATCGGCGCGGCAATGTTGATCGACCTCCGCCCCCACGTCGACGACGCCGAGACCGTCGGTGTTCGCGCACGCCTACAGGCGGCCTGGACCCACATCCGCAACGTGGCCGCCCTGCGGACGCTGTTGATTACAGAGGCCGTCGCTCTGGTCTTCTTCGCGGCCGACGCCTCGATCGAGGTCCCGTATGCCAAGGCCACTCTGCATGCCGGCGACCGGGGCTACGGATTGATCCTTACGGTATGGGGACTCGGCGCCGGATTCGGCAGCGTCGCATTCGCGCGCGCAGTGCGACGGCCCGTCGGAGTCATGCTGAGCACCGGGACCTTCGCGGTGGGGCTGGCATATGTCGGCTTCGCCCTAGCGCCGACGCTGGCCTTGGCGTGCCTCGCCAGCTTCGTCGGTGGAGCCGGCAACGGTGTGCAGTGGGCCTCGCTGCTCAGCGCCGTGCAGCAGCTCACCCCACCGGAGCTCCATGGACGGGTGATGGGGGCAGTCGAAGGCATCGGCGCACTCTTCCCGGGCATCGGACTGGCACTTGGCGGACTGCTCGTCGCGGTCAGCTCGACAAGAACCGCCTTCCTTATCGTCGGACTCGCAGCAATGGCGATGACGGCTGGATTTGTTCGCCTCTCCGCCACGACGCGATTCACACCGGGCGCAGCGGCGGAGAGCGTAGATGGCGTCTCAAGCGTCGCGGAGCACGGTGAGATAAGGGCAGCCGCGCTGGGGCCCCCGATGAGCGTCGAGCAGCACGAGCACTAGCGCCAAGCAGTTGCGTCCCGCGTTTGCACCTTAAGTGCGACGCGAAATCGGCCGTTAAGGACGACAAGGACGCTTTTGATGCCAGCACCGATCATCCGACGACTCTTCTGGGCTGCCGAGGCTCTGACGCTCCTCGGCGTGAGCGTCGCCGCGCTTATGATCTCGCGCACCTCGGAATGGGAACCAGTCACGCTCGTGGTGATGCTGGCCGCGCTCGCGCTCGTCGCCGAGCGCCTCGAGTTCGAAATCCGCCGCCAGCATCTCTCAGCCTCGCTTGTGGTGCTTGTACTGGCGATGTGCCTGCTTGGCCCCGCCCCCGCCGTGGTCTTCGGCCTAGCTGTCACCCTGCCCAACTCGATGGGGCGGCGGCTCTCGCCGAGGCTCTGGCTGAGCAACCTGGCGGCGTTCGCCGTATTTCCACTGGTCGGTGGGTTGATCGTCCGGGCTCTGATCGGCGATGTGCATGATCCCCGGACCCACCACCTCACCCAGAGCGCCACGTTCGGCCTCGTTGTCTTCGGGGTGTTCATGGTCACCAACGTGCTTAATTTCGCGGTGATCGCCACCGAGCTGCGCGTCAGCAAGGGCCTGCTGCTCACCCGTCAGACCCGCGAACTCTTCTTGCCGATGCAGCCCGGTCAGATGACTTTGGGGGCGCTCACGGCGATATTGGCCGTCGCCTACACGAACCTCGGCCTGCCGGCGCTGTTCGGCCTGATCCTCGTCCTGGTGCTGTTCCAGTACCTGATCGCTGCGCTGCTGCGCTCAGAGGACCGCGCCGAGCAGCTGGACGCCCGCTCGCGACAGCTCGCCACCCTGCAGCTCGGCGTGCTCAGCACGTTGATCGAGACCCTCGCCCTGCGCGATCGCACGACCGCGCGCCACGCCGCAGCCGTGGCCCGCTATGCGCGCGCGCTCACGGCCGAGGTGGGCGGCAGCGAGGATGAGCAGGAGCTCGCCCACACGGCCGGGCTGCTGCACGACATCGGCAAGTTCGTGCTCCCCGACAGGATCCTGCACGCCGAGATCCTCTCCGACGAGGACTGGTCGGTCATCCGACGCCATCCCCAGGACGGCGCGACGCTAGTGGGAAGGCTCGACGGCTACGGCCCCGTCGCTGACGTGATCCTGTACCACCACGAGCGGGTCGACGGCGCCGGATATCCGGCAGGTCTGATCGGCAACGAGATACCGCTGGCATCGCGCGTGATCGCGATCTGCTCGACATTCGACACCCTCACCGCCAGGGAGACATACCGCTCGCCCATGACTCCCCAGGATGCGATGGCGGAGCTTCGGCGTGTCGCGGGGCGCCAGCTGGACTCCGAGCTCGTCGAGAGCTTCATTGCGATGGTTCAACGAGAGGGTCCGGCAACCTTCACCGACGGCGACAGCGCGGACTTCGCCGCCGAGCTCGCCTTCGAGCAGCGCGTCCGCCAGATGGCAGAGCCTAAGCCCCGCGTCTGACGCACGTACCGGCTTCAGCACAAAGCCTTACGCGGACCAGAGGCTCTTAAACAGCTGAAGACGCCCTCCAGACTGATCCTCGATCAGCCCGTGGCGCCTTCAGGCTCAGGCCTAGCGGCCTATCAAACGACGGATTTAGTGTTTCCAAACCACAATTGTCTCCTTCGCCGCGCCCGAAGGCGTTTCGCGAAGCGGCATCCCGTTTGTCTCCATCCACAGGCCAGCCGCCACATGAGTAGGTTCGAGCAGGATAGTACCGCTATGCGACGGTTTGTCCAGTTTGAGCGGCTCTGTGCATGTCTGCTTGCAATTGTCCGCCCGCGCGCCGAAAACCCCTGCTGAGCGATATTTCGCACTCCTGAGCCGATTTGACAGGAGCGAATCGGAGATCGGACGGGCGGGCCGGTGCCACAGCGAATGACCGCCGGGAGGAATCCCGTTCGATGTCGCGACGGAGCAGCCAAAACCCCCCAAACGTCCACAAACCTGGACGGCGCTCAAGCTCGGGGGCGATTCGGACGAAGCAAGAGCCATGACCCCAACCCTTTCGCCAGCATTGACCCGCAACGACCGGCGTCTCGTGTTCACGAGCTCCCAGGCGGCCGAGTACCTCGGCGTGTCCCTGGCTACGATCCGCCGCTGGACAGACGCGGGCCACATCAGCTGCTTCCGGACGCCGGGCGGACAGAGGCGCTTCTCCCGTGCCCAGCTCGACGAGTTCATCTCATCGATGCAGCACGACGCTCCCGCCAGCACCGGCGCCACCGCAGGCACCCGTGCCCACGTGGCCTGAGCGCGACCACCTCGCCTGAGCGCGCCCAGGCCTGAATCCACCTGGCCTGAATCCACCTGGCCTGACCTCAAACGCACGCACTCGCGCGCGCGTACGCACGCGCGCGCGAGTCATGCAGTTTTCCCGGGAGACATCGCCCGGAGCCCCTGTCCGGAGCCATCGCCCGGAGCCCGAACGACCCGAACGACCGTCAGCTGGCCAGGCGACCGAACTTCTCGCGCAGGCGGCGATAGAAGGACGTGCCCGGCAGCTGCGCGAGCGTGCCCACCTCACCGGCGAATCGCGCCGCGATCGTGGCGTCGGGCAGGATCTCACCGACAGGGCGCCCGTCCACGGCCACATCGAGCGGCTCGCGCGAGCGGTTGAAGACGGTCAGGCGATCGTCAGGGGCCACGACCAGCGCCCGCGCGGTCATCGAATGGGGCGCTATGAACGACACGAGAAAGCCCTCCACGCCCCAGGCCATGACCGGTCCGCCGTTGGCCAGGTTGTAGCCGGTGGATCCGGCCGGCGTGGCGACCACGAGGCCGTCGCAGCGCACGCGCCCGGCCTCCTCGCTGTCGAGCGAATAGGCGAGCTCTGCCACCCGCTCGCCGACCTTGCGGTGGATGGCCACGTCGTTGATGGCAGTGTGGCGGCCCTCGCCGAGCTCGAGCACGATCCCAGGCAGATGCAGCAGCTCGAACTCGCCGGCGAACGCGCGACGGATGCCGTCGTCGATGTGCTGCGGCTCGACCGTGGCCAGGAAGCCGATCTCGCCGAAGTTGACGGCGAACACGGGCACGCCGGTGCGCTCGTAGGCCTGAAGCGCCCGCAGGATCGTGCCGTCGCCGCCCAGCACCATGCACAGCTCGACATCGCGCTTGACCTCTGCGTTCACGGCGAGCCCGGGGCCGGCGCTGAGCCCGTGCTTGCTGGTCTCCTCCTCGTCGAGGCGGAGCGTGATCTGGGCCTCGGCGGCGCGGGCGATCAGCAGATCGAGCGCGGGCCTCGTGCCCTCGGGGCGCCGATGCGTGAAGACGGTCATCTCCCTCACGGCTCGACCTCGCGCGCCATCGCCTCGAGCTCGGCCGTGTCCCGCACGCCGCGTCCGCCGGCTGGATCGCTCAGCCAGATGAACGTCTCACGGTTGCCCTTGGGTCCGGGCAGCTCCGAGGAGTGATAGCCGAGCACCGCTGTCCCGAGCCCGATCGCCGTCTCCCCCACGCCGAGCAGCGCCTCGCGCCTGTCGGCGGGATCGCGCACCACACCGCCCTTGCCGACCCGCCCGCGGCCCAGCTCGAACTGCGGCTTGACGAGGGCAAGCACGTCATAGCCCGCGGCCAGGCAGCCGATCACGGCCCCGAGCACCTTGCCCAGCGAGATGAACGAGACGTCGACGGTGGCCAGATCGGGCGGGCAGTCCGGCGGGAGCGTCGCGGCAGGCAGCATCGCGGGCGTCAGGGCGCGGGCGTTCGTGCGCTCCATCACGGCCACGCGCGGGTCTGTGCGCAGCGAGTACTCGAGCGTCCCATAGCCGACGTCGACGGCGATCACCTCGCGTGCTCCCCTCTGCAGCAGGCAGTCGGTGAAGCCGCCCGTCGAGGCCCCGACGTCCAGGGCGCGCCTGCCCTCGACCACGAGGCCCGAGGAAGCGAGCGCGTTGGCGAGCTTGATCCCGCCGCGGGATACGAACGCGGGGCGCTCCTGCACCCTCACGACCTCATCCACGTCGACCATTTCGCCCGGCTTCAGCGCGCGGCGCTCGCCGACGCCGAGGCGCACCTCTCCGGCCATCACCGATGCAGCCGCCCGCGTGCGCGAGGCGAACAGTCCCCGCTCCGCCAGCAGGGTGTCGAGACGACGCTTCCGCATGCCTCCCAACCCTTGCACACGAGCGCGCATCGTGCCGGAGGCGACCCATCCGGGGTCTCTGTGATCGATGTCACACACATGTGGTGCGCCCACCGACATCATGGTTGGTGATCGAGAGTGCAACATCATCTCTCCTGAATCCCTCCTCCCCGAAGCGGCCCGCTCTCCCCGGCGGGTCGTTTCATTTAAAGCTCTCCGAGATGACCCTGCCGCATGCGGCAGGGTCCCGGGCCGCACATGTGCGGCCCGCAGACCGGCGCATGCGCCGGTCATGAACAGCATCACCCAACGCTAGATCTCAGGCGCTGAGGATCGCGGACTGCCGATCGCCGATCGCAGCGACCACGCGCTCGGCGATCCGCTTGCCGGTGAAGCCGATCTCCTCGTGCAGCAGCGCCGGCTTGCCGTGCGTGACGTAGCGGTCGGGCAGCCCGACCCGAAGGATTCGCGCGCCACCGGCCCCGGCGCCCGTCTCGTTGAGGGTCTCCCACACCGCCGAGCCGAAGCCCCCGGCGAGCACCCCCTCCTCGACCGTGACGAGCAGGTCGTGCTCGGCCGCGAGCTGGGCCATCAGGCCCGCGTCGATCGGCTTGGCAAAGCGCGCGTCTGCGACCGTCACGGCCAGCTCGTGCCCGGCCAGCTCCTCGGCCGCTTCGAGTGCCTTGCCGACACCTGACCCGTAGCCGATCAGCGCCACGCGGCGTCCCGCCAGGGCCGAGGCCTCGCTTTCCTGCGCCTCCACGAGGATCTCCCCGGTGCCGACGGCGATCGGCTTGCTCGTCGCCGGGATCGGCGCGCCCGTGCCCTCGCCGCGCGGGTAGCGCAGGGCGATCGGCCCGTCGTGCTCGAGGGCCGTGCGCAGCATCTGCACGAGCATCGCCTCATCGCGCGGGGCCATCAGGACCATGTTGGGCAGGCAGCGCAGGTATGCGATGTCGAAGGCCCCGTGGTGGGTGGGGCCGTCATCGCCGACCAGGCCCGCGCGGTCCATCGCGAAGACGACATTGAGGTTCTGCAGGCACACGTCGTGGACGATCTGGTCGTAGGCGCGCTGCAGGAAGGTCGAGTAGATCGCCGCCACGGGCTTGACCCCCTCGAGCGCCAGGCCGGCGGCGAACAGGATCGCCTGCTGCTCGGCGATGCCCACGTCGAAGTAGCGGTCCGGCATCGCCTTCTGCAGGAGGCTCAGCCCGGTTCCCGAGTTCATCGCCGCGGTGATCCCGACCACGCGGGGGTCGCGTTCGCATTCGCGCACGAGCGCCTCGCCGAAGACCTGCGTGTACTGGGGCGCAGGCCTGGCAGCGCCCTTGCCCAGGATCTTCGAGGCGGGCTTGGCGAGCGTGGGCGAGCCATTGAGGATCGACTTGGGCTTGGCCGCGTGCCACTTCTCCATGCCCTCCAAGCCGCCGTCCTCGGCAGGGGCGAAGCCCTTGCCCTTGACCGTGGCGATGTGGACCACGACCGGCCGTTCGGCCGCGAGCGCCTCGCGCAGCGCCTCGCGCAGCGCGCGCACGTCGTGGCCGTCCACCACGCCCATGTAGGCCCAGTCGAGCTCCTCCCACCACAGCCCGGGAGCCCAGAACGCCTTGATCGACTCCTTCAGGTGGGGGCCGAGGCGCTCGAAGGCCGAGCCGATCCCACCGGGGAGGCGGGTGAGGCCGCCCTCGACGCCCGCGCGCGCGCGCCACAGCTTGGGGTTGAGGCGAACGCGGTTGAAGTAGCGCGACAGCGCGCCCACGTTGGGAGCGATCGACATGCCGTTGTCGTTGAGCACCACCACGATCGGGGTTCCCAGGCCACCCGCCTGGCCGATCGCCTCGAAGGCCACCCCGCCTGTCATGGCGCCGTCGCCGATCACGGCCACGACCTTGCCGTCGACCTCCGGGCCGATCTGCTTCATGCCCTCCTTGATGCCCACGGCATAACCGATCGAGGTGGAGGCGTGCCCCGCTCCCATGATGTCGTGCGGGGACTCCGCGATCGAGCAGAACGGCGCGAGACCTCCGTACTGGCGGATCGTGGCGAGCTGATCGCGCCGGCCGGTGAGGATCTTGTGCGGGTAGGCCTGGTGGCCGACGTCCCACAGGATCTTGTCGCGCGGCGACTCGAGCACCGAGTGCAGCGCCACGGCGAGCTCGCACGTCCCGAGGTTGGCGCCGAAGTGCCCGCCGATCTCCCCGACCGTGTCGATGATGTGCTCGCGGACCTCCTGGGCGAGCTGCTCGAGCTCGGCCTCGGAGAGGCCGTGCAGGTCCTCGGGACCGTTGATCTTGGCGAGCAGGCTCATGAGGTGCGGGTGTAGATGAAGTCGGCGATCTGCTCGAGCTCCGTGGCATCGTGCCTGCGCCCGCGCGCGGCCGAGGCCTCGGCGAGCGCGTCACGAGCGGTTCCATGGGACTCCGCCGCCAGCTCCCTGGCGCGATCGACTCCGAACTCGCTCACGTATGTGTGCTTCCCGTGACGCTCATCGCTACCTCGTGGCTTTCCCAGTGCATCGTCCGTTCCGGTCACATCGAGTATGTCGTCGACGATCTGAAACAGAACGCCCAGCTCGGCGGCGAACCGGCGAAAGGGCGCTGTCTCCGATGCGTCTCTGATCCCTGTCAACAGTAGTACGCAGAGCACCGAAGCCCCGATCAGGCGTCCGGTCTTGAGCTCGTGCAGTCGCCTCAGCGCCTGCGGCCCGGAGGGCGTGAGCGGGCTCACGTCGGCGTACTGGCCGCCGACCATCCCGTTCACGCCCGTCGCCGCCGCCAGCTCGGCAGCCGCCGCCAGGACCCGCTCGGGCGCCGAGCACTGGTGGGTCAGCAGGTGGTGGAAGGCCTCCGCGTAGAGCCCGTCGCCGGCCAGGATCGCGACGTCCTCGCCGAACTTGACGTGGCACGTGGGCTGCCCGCGACGCAGCTCGTCGTCGTCCATCGCCGGTAGATCGTCGTGGATCAGCGAGTAGGTATGGATCAGCTCGATCGCCCCGGCCAGGGGAAGGACCTCGCGCTGCTCGAGCCCAACCGCACGCGCCGTCGCGAGCGCGAGGACCGGCCTGATGCGCTTCCCGCCCGCCAAGAGCGAATAGCGCATCGCCTCATCCAGGCCGTCCGTGATCGTCTCGTGCGAGAAGCGCAGTCCCTCCAGATAGCGCTCCACCTCCTCGCGAAGGTGATCAGGGTAGCTGGGGGTCACAGACCGGGCGGCGGAAGGGGCGGGGCCTATAGAAGCGTGTCCTGACCGGGCGCTGGAGCCGACACCTCGGCGCGGGTGAGCTGCTCGAGCTCGGCCGCCGCCTGGGTCGCGAGCGACGCGCAATCCTCGACCATCGTGGCGGCCGCGTCGGGCGAGAGCTCGCCCGAGCGCAACTGCTCTGCGGCCCGCTCCAGGCGGGTGATCAGGTCGTCAAGTCGCTCGACGCGGAGGTTCTCGCTCATCGGATCTGCGCATTCTCGCGCACCTCTCGGAGGACTGCCCCCAGCACGCCGTTGACGAACCCGGGCGCGTCCGCCCCGCAGAAGGTCTTGGCGCTCTCCACAGCCTCCTCGATCGCCCCCTCGGGCGGGATCGGCTCATCCGCAGGAGCCGCGTCGGGGTGCAGCATCTCGATCAGCGCGACCCTCATGATGGAGCGCTCGAGCGGTTGGATCCGCTGCACCGCCCAGCCGTGGGAGTGGCGGTCGATCACCGCATCGAGCTCCTCGGCGCGATCCGCCGCGGCGTGGGCCAGGGCTCTGGCGAACAGGGATGCGTTCGGTCCGAGCGTCTCCGCCAGCGGGCGGCCCGTGAGGTCATGCTGGTAGAGGGCCACCACGGCCGCGCGGCGCTGGTCTGAGCGACGCATCAGACCCGCGCCATGTAGTCACCCGTGCGCGTGTCCACCTTGATGCGCTGACCCGGCTCCACGAACAGCGGCACCTGGATGACCGCTCCGGTCTCCAGAGTGGCCGGCTTGGTCCCGCCACCGGACACCGAGTCGCCGCGCAGGCCCGGATCGGCCTCCGTGACCGACAGCTCGACCGTGCTCGGCAGCTGCACGTCCGAGGGCTCCCCGTCGATGAACAGCACGTCCACCTCGCTGCTCGGCGTGATCCAGCGCAGCGCTTCCTGCAGCGTGGGCTCGGGGACGGCGATCTGCTCGAATGACTCGCTGTCCATGAAGTGGGCATCCGTCCCGTCGGCGTAGAGGAACTGCATCTTGCGGGACTCCGTGCGCACCGAGCGGAACTTCTCGCCCGCCCTGAAGGTCCTGTCGATCACGTTGCCGTCAGAGGTCCGGCGCAGCTTCGTGCGCACGAACGCGCCGCCCTTGCCCGGCTTGACGTGCTGGAACTCGAGGATCTTGAAGACCGTTCCATCCACGTCTATGTGGTTGCCGTTTTTGAACTGGTTTGTGCTTATCAGGCGAATCAGTCTTTCTAGAGCCAAATCTCGATGTGGTTCGGTGCCGCCTCACAGCCATGACGGCGTGACTACGATAGCTGCCCCGGCGTTCAACAAACTCCGTCGCAATCACCGAGTAGCCTGCGCGCCCGATGTCTGCTCCCACGCCCTTGCCAACCGTCGGGCATCCGCTCCCCCGCGCCGGTGATGCCCATATGACACTCGAGAAGCTGAAATGGATTCTCGCGGACCACGGACACGGACGAGAATGGGCCACGCGTCTTTCGCATCGCAGACGAGGACTCCGAGCGTCTATGGAGCGCGATTGTGCATGCCGCGCTCGACGCTCCAGTCTTCCGCGTCATCGACCGAGGCAAGTACGGCGTCGTGTGCGGCGTCGCCTTTCCGCTCACGCTGGGCGCACGGACGGCCACCGTGACCACTTCGTGGCACTACGCAGCCGCAGGTGACGCACCACGTCTGGTCACCGCCTACCCGACCCTCTAGCATTGAGCTTGATGCCAGCCCTGCGCGACATCGCTACGTCTGATCTGGTCGAGTTGACCGCACCGGCCGAAGGAATACCTGCCGGTGCTCGTGGCGGAGTGCTCGAGCTTCGCGACGACAACATGGCGATGGTCGAGATCACCTCGCTTCCGCTCGACTCCGTCGAGCGGATCATCTTCGTGCCGCTCGCCCAGCTCCGCCTCGTCAGCTGACCGGCAGACTTCGCCTGCATCAGGCCTCTCACTCTATGCAGGCGCGACGTTCAGCGCGATACAAATAGCCGGACAAATCTCAACTTATGCGTTGTTGGCGTCGATAGGCGCGACGTGAGCCTTTTGATCAGCTACATCTTGGGTGCAGCAAGTGCTGCGGTCCTGATAACCGTGGTGCTACGCCGCCACGCTGGCGGCGATCCCGGCGTCGCCGACTCGCTGGGTGAGTTGCGAGGACTGCTTGACGGGGTGAGCCGCCAGCAGGAGCGCATGGTGACCGAGGCAACGCAGTGGAACCAACTGCTCGGCCACGCGGGCGACCGCGGACGCTGGGGCGAGCTCACGTTGCAGAACCTCATCGAGGCTGCCGGGCTGCGAGAGCATGTGGATTTTGACGTCCAAGTGCACGTATCCGACGGCGAGCGAACAGGACGACCGGATCTCGTCCTCCGTCTGCCTACCGGTGGCTGCGTGCCTGTCGACAGCAAGGCAACCTGGGACGCCTACCAGGACAGTCTGAACGCGGAGGACTCGCGCACCCGAGAGGATCTGCTTGACAAGCACGTCCGCAACGTCCGGTCGTGCGTACAAACGCTCGCCCAGAAGGCGTATTGGTCTCAGTTCGCCCATGCGCCCGAGATGGTGGTCCTCTTCATCCCTTCGGAGGCGGCGTTTGCCGCCGCGGCGGCGCGCGATCCTGAGCTGCTTGCGTACGCGATCCGACAACGAGTGGTCATCACCACACCAAGCACGCTGTTCGCTCTTTTGCAAGTTGTAGCCGTTGGCTGGCATCAGTCCGAGCTGTCCGAGAACGCCGACCAGATTCGGGAGCTTGGGGCGGTGCTCGTCAAGCGCTTGGCGGACGTCACGAGGCAGCTAGTCAAGACCTCGAAGGGTCTTGACTCGGCGGTTCGCGCCCACAACGAGGTCGTGGGCTGTTTCGACGGCAAGCTTCTCGATACCGCGCGGCGGATGGGTGATCTCGGCGTTGCCGGCGGATCAGACCTGGAGACACCTCAACCAGCAGTCGTCAGCGTGCGAATGCCACGCCTCTCCAGCACCGATACGTTCTAGACACGAATCTCAATTGATTGGTGGAGATCATCGATCTGTGAGGGTAGCGGGCACCGCAGGGGCCGGGCGTGGTCGCGCAGGCAGGGAGCGCTCCGACAGTTCTGAGGGTCGGGACTGGTCAGGTGATCGGCTAACACCTAGTCTGTGGGGATGGGGGCGCGGGTCCAGAGGTCGGCCGCATGGCTTCGGGCTGCTCTGGCGGGGACACCCGGACGGTTTTGGCGCTCTCCTGCAGACCAGCCGCCGTGGGCGCGCCCGGCGCTGTTGGCGATCGCGGCGGTCGCGGGGCTGACCTACGCATGGGGCATGGACGGCGCAGCTCTCGAGGCCTTCTACGGAGCCGCCGCGCGGTCCATGTCGATGAGCTGGCACAACTTCTTCTTCGGCGCCTTCGATCCCGCCGGGACGGTGAGCGTGGACAAGCTGCCGGGCGCGCTGTGGCCGCAGGCGCTGTCGCTGCGCATCTTCGGGTTCCACACCTGGGCGATCGTCCTGCCGCAGGTGATCGAGGGCGTGCTCACGATCCTCGTGCTCTACCGCGCGGTGCGTCGCCTGGCCGGCCCACTCGCCGGACTGGTGGCGGCTGCGGTGGTGGCGAGCAGCCCGGTGACCGTCGCGTTGAACCGGGGCAACGTCGCAGACGCGCTGCTGATCCTGCTGATCGTGCTCGCGGCCGACGCCACTTCGGAGGCCCTCAGCAGCGGCCGTCTGCGCTCGCTGCTGGCGGCGGGCGCATGGGTCGGGCTCGCGTTCCAGGCGAAGATGACGGTCGCCTGGCTCGTTCTTCCGGCGCTCGCAGCCGCCTACCTGCTCGCAGCTCCGGCTCGGCCGCGGGTCCGTCTCGGGCACGTCGCCCTCGCTGGAGCGCTGACCGCGGTCGTATCGCTCAGCTGGATGACCGTCGTCTCGCTCGTTCCCCAGCACGAGCGTCCGTATGTGGACGGCACGCAGAACGACTCGGTGTTCAGCCAGACCTTCGACTACAACGGGCTCGCCCGGTTGCGCAGCGGAAGCGAAGTGTTCGCCGGCGCCGGGCATCCTGCGCAGTTCCTCGTGCATCTCTCCCAGGCGGGCGCCAGCCCGATCCACAAAGTCGCTCCGAGCTGGCACCGGCTGCTCAGCGGGCCCTTCGGGCGCGACGACGGCTGGCTGCTCCCCGCCGCGCTCCTGGCCGCTGTCGGCGTGCTGCTGGCCCGTCGCAGCAAGGGTCGTCGCGACCCGCCGCGGGCGGCTGTCGTGCTGTGGGGGATCTGGCTCGTGGTGCTGGGAGCGTTCTTCAGCGCCGGCGGCTACGCCAACTCCTACTACGTGGCCGCGCTGACCCCGGCGATCGGGGCCCTGTGCGGTGTGGGCGTGGCAGCGGCCTGGAGAGCGCGTGAGAGCCGCACGGCGCAGGCCGCTCTTGCAGCCTCCGTGCTCACCTCCGTGGGCTACGGGATCTACCTCCTGGGAGGAGGCACTGCGGTTCCCGGGTGGCTCGTCCCCGTGGCTGCCTGCGCGGCCGCCGCGAGCACGTTGACGCTCGCCGTGGGCGGCCGTCTCGGCGTCCTTCGAGCCTCGTCCCCCATCGCCGTCGCGCTCGCACTCGGATCTGCTCTGCTGCTTCCGGGAGTCGCCTCCGCGCTGATCGTCATCCGCGGCCTCGGCCCGTTCGCAGCGCCGTTCGAGCGGTCCTCGGCCACCGTCTCGCGGGCTCAGGCACAGCAAGCCCGCATCCGCGACGCGGAAGCCGTCGAACAGCTGTCGGCGACCTACGCCAACCCGATACCGCTGGCGACGGACTCCTCGATCCTGGCCGCGCCCTTCATCCTCGCGACCGGCCGCGAGATCCTTCCGATCGGAGGCTTCCAGGGCGGCATACCTGCCCCGACCCTGGCGCAGCTGCAGCGCTACATCGCCGACGGTCGTGTCCGCACGTTCCTCCTACCCACGACGAGCGCCGACCCGCGGATCGTGTGGATCCACGCCCACTGCCCCCTCCTGGGCGGAGCTGCCGACGCCGGGGGCTCTGCGACAGCGCTGTACGACTGCGGAGCCGAAGCAGGCTGATCGCCGATCGGCGCTGCCGGTCGAGAGCGGGAGAGCCCGACTCCAAGCCCGGGCGCTCCCGCCCTCGACCGTCTCACAGCCTGCCGACGCTCAACCCGCGAATGCGGACCTCAACCAGCGAACGGGTAGTAGGCCACGAGCTTGAACGACTTGGCGTTGCTGGACACCGTGTACTGGATGCTGGTAGCGGCCTGCCCGTCGTAGTCGGAGTTCCAGCCGCTCGAGCCGGGGAACCAGCCTGCTCCGAGCGCCACGGTTTCGTTGGGCGCCAGGCCGACGAGCGGTTTGCCGGTGGTGCTCACGCATTTCTCGAGGTCGCGTCCACCTTCGGTTTCATCGCCCGGGAATCCCTTTTTTTCGTTCGCCTGGTGGTGCCCGGTGCACTTCACCGCGCCGTAATAGCCTTCGGCGTCATACGAGACCTGAAACGGCGTGTTCGTCGTCTTGGTCAGGCTCAACGCTCGCAACTTGAACGAGGGGCCGGCGCCGAGCGACGGCCCGGCGCCGCCAGTCCTGGGGCTCGCATTGGCCGCCGCTGTAGCCGAGGCTGCGACCGCAATTGAGATGAGAAGCGCCACAGCAAGCCGTCCTGCTCGCGCATGGATCCGTTGTGTCATTTAACCCTCCATAGGTTTTTGAGCTGCCAAGCCGTGGCAGCCCGCTCGTCACATCGACCCGCGCCTCCAAACCCCAGGATGATTCTGCTTGGGCGAACTCCGCGGGGGCGTAACTATTCGGTAACGCGGGGGAGCAGAAGTGAATATTCGGTAACTCGCCCACTCCGGCGGGATGCTCGGCCATGCCCGAGCTGGAGCGTCAGCGTGCGGTGGCAGACGGGTCGCCCGCGTGCCCGTGCGCAGCCGGATCGATCCCCAGCGCGCGCAGCTGCGCGTCGAGGGCGCCGATTCGCTCGGTGTCCTCGTAGAAGTCCTCCTGCCACACGATGCGCCCCCACCGGGTGCGTGCGTAGAGGACCGTGCGGTTGCTGTACATCTCCTCGCCCGACGGGCTGCGAGCGCGATCGTCGAACCGCACCAGCAGCGTCATGCGCCACGGCGCCCCGGCGAAGAAGGCCTCGACGATCTCGCCCTGCAGCCCCGCGCGGACGAACTCCTCCAGGAAGCGTGCGATCGCGTCGCGACCGCGGTGCTCCCCCGCCCAGCGATGATCGCCCTCGTTGAAGCGCAGCACCGCATCGGGGGCGTACCCGGCCAGCAGCGGGGCGTAGTCGCCATCGTTGAGAGCCGCGACGTCCCGGCGCAGCTTGAAGAGCAGCGCCCGCGAGAACAGGGAGCGGCCGAGCAGCGCCGCGCAGACCCCGGCGAGCGCGGGGAGCACAGACCCGGCGAGCTCCCTGCGGGGCCTGCCCACGTCCTAGGCGGTGGCGGCCGCCGCGAGGCTGGCCAGGTCGATGCCGATCACCTTCAGGCGCCGGTGCAGGGCGTTGAAGGCGAAGGTGTTGGTCTCCTCCATCGTGTAATCGAGGATCGCGTAGCTGTTCGGGTCGGCGCCCGGTGGCACGAGCACCGCGGCGGCGAGCGGGATCAGCTCGGCGAGGCGCTCGGCGATGCGCCGCTTGAGCGCGGGATCGGCGGCCTTCTCGCGCAGGAACCACGTGCCGTAGGCGACGTGACGGTGCTCGTCCTGGGAGATCAGCCTGAAGCCCTCCACCCAGCCCGGCAGTATCCCCATGCGCTCCATGTAGTCGGTCAGGAACCACTGGCCGGTGAGCGCCAGCGTGCCCTCGATGATCATGTGGTAGAGCGTCACGAAGTCGACCTTCGCCTCGAGATCGCCGGGATTCTCCACGAGGCGCCTGCCCCAGTCGACCAGCACGCCGTCGAACATCTCGACGAACGCCGGATTGAGATCGCCGCGAGCGCGCGCCAGGCGATCCTCGAAGGTGCCCTCGATGCCGAGCACCTGCTCGTAGAAGCGGTTGAAGTGCTGGGCATGACGTGCCTCGTCGACCTGCTGGGTGGTCAGGAAGGCCTCCTCGCTCTGGCTCTCATACGCCATCACCAGGCCCGAGAACTGCGTGGTCACACGCTCCTCGCCGATGAAGAACGACGAGAGGTTCCAGGCGAGCTGACGCCGCAGGGCCGGGTCCATCGACGCCCAGTCCTGGCGGTCACGGGTGAAGTCGATCGTGTGCGACTGCCAGTTCTGGCGCTCCCACAGCTCATAGAGCTGCTGGGGGCTCATCAGCGTCACGGAGGCCAGCTTGGACTCGTCGGAGATCGTGCCTACGTCCCCCTGGCTGGTGAGATCGAGAAGCGAGGGCATGGTGAGCGATACCTCCCGGACGGTGAACGGGGAAAGGGCGGCCCCGAGGGCGCAGCCGACGATACTCCCTCACCCTCCCCAGCGGCGCCCTGGCGCTCAAGCCCGGGGGCCCCCACGCCGATGCAAGAACATGAAGCGTGTACGCGAGAATGCCCTGTGCTCGGCGATGGCCGCCGCCGGCTGCGCCACGCTCGCCTGGCTCGGCCTCTACGGGTTCGCGTGGAGCGACTACGAAAACGAGGCGCGTCCCGCATTCGAGGCGCTCGCGCACGGCCATCCGCTCGCCTTCCTGCAGCTCGCGCCCGCCTACGGAGGCTCGCTGATCGAGCGCGCGCCCTTCGCCCTCATCCCGGGCCTGTGGGGCGGCGGCGAGCTCGCGGTCTATCGCATGGTCGCGCTGCCCTGCCTGCTCGCCTCCGCCGTGCTCGGCGTCTATCTACTGACGCGCATGCGCAGCGCCGGTCGCTCGACGCTGGCCAAGGCCGTCGCGCTCGGGCTGTGCGTCGCCAATCCGATCACCCTCGTCGCGCTCGAACTCGGACACCCCGAGGAGATCCTCGGGGCCTGCCTGTGCGTCGGCGCGGTGCTCGCGAGCGCTCGCGGACGCGCCCTGTGGGCCGGGCTGCTGCTCGGTTTGGCGATCGCCAACAAGGAGTGGGCCCTGATCGCAGCCGGGCCCGTCCTGCTGGCGCTCGAGCCCAGGCGGCGAGGTGCCTGCCTGGGCGTGGCCGCGGCGGTCTCCGTGGCCATTCTCGCCCCACTGGCGCTCGCCTCCTCCGGAGGCTTTGCGGGAGGCACCCGAGCGGTGGCGAGCACGACCTCCACCATCTTCCAGCCGTGGCAGCTGTGGTGGTTTCTGGGACACCACGGCGCGCTGGTGCACGGCGCCTTCGGGGTGCCCAAGCCCGGCTACCGGATCGGGCCGGCATGGACGGGGCTGATCAGCCATCCGCTCGTCATCGCCGTCGGAGCCGCGGTCGCGGTGTCGCTGTGGCTGCGCGGCGCCCGCCGCACCCCGCTCGATCAGCAGGACGCCCTGCTCGCGCTCGCCCTCGTGCTGCTGGCGCGCTGCCTGCTCGACACATGGGACGCGGTCTACTACGCGCTGCCGTTCCTCCTCGCGCTGCTCGCCTGGGAGTCGCAGCGGTCTCGTCCGCCGATGTTGGCGCTGTCGAGCACCGTGCTCGTATGGCTCAGCTTCCAGTGGCTGGCGCAGCATGCCTCCCCGGACGTGCAGGCCGCGGTCTTCCTCGGATGGTCGCTGCCGCTGCTCCTGGCCCTCGGACTGCTGCTCTACGCCCCCTCCCGATTCGCCGGAACATGGCGCTCGCGCGCGCCTGAGCTCACGAGCGGGCGTTCAAGGCGCCCGCAGGCCACGCCGATATAGACCCATGCCGATGCGCAGCCGCCTGCCCGGGCTGGCCGACGCGGCGATCGCCGTCGCCATGGCCGGGGTGCTCTACTACCTGGCGCTGCGCGTGCGTCTGTGGGAGGACTTCTATGTCGAGTCCGCACCGGCCGTGCGGGCCCTGATCGCGGGCAGGCTGCACAGCTTCCTGACGCTCGCGCCCGTCTACGGCGGCTCGTTGCTGCTGCAGGCCCCGGCGAGCCTGCTCGGGGGAGCCATCGCGGGCCTCGACGGCGCCTACCGGTTCGGATCGCTCTTCTGCATCGGCGCGCTCTGCGCATTGGCGCTGTGCCTGGCACGCCTGCAGCGGGCAGACGGCCGTCGCCTGCCCGCACGCCTGCTGGCGATCGCCGTCGTGGTCGCCAATCCGGCCGCCTCGTGGGCCTTGAAGGAGGGACATCCAGAGGAGATCCTGGCTGCGGCCATGTGCGTAGGCGGCATGCTGCTCCTGCTGCGCGGGCGCGTGAGCGCCGCGGCGATCCTGCTCGGGTTGGCCGTGGCCACCAAGCAGTGGGCGCTGCTGGCGCTGCCGCTCGCGTTCGTGGCCGCGGCCGGAGAGCGCCTGCGCTTCTCGATCCTCGCCGGCGCCTCTGCTGCGCTGCTGGCGGCTCCGATGGCGCTCGCCAACGCCGGCAGGGTGATCGCGACCAACCGCGGCCTCAGCGCCTCGCCCGACATCTTCCATCCTCAGCAGATCTGGTGGGCGCTGCACCTCTACTACATGCGGCCTCTCGGCGGCCCGACCTCGACGATCTTCGGCCCCTCGCCCGTCGCTTTCGTCGCCGGCTACAGCCATCCGTTGATCGTCCTGTGCGCGGTCCTGCTCGCCCTCGCATACTGGTCGCGCCGCCGCAGGGTCGAGCCCTCCGACGCGCTGCTGATGCTCGCGCTCGTGCTGCTGGTGCGCTGCATGCTCGACCCGTGGAACGTCATCTACTACCAGTTCCCCTTCCTGCTCTGCCTGGCCGCTTGGGAGATCGCCACCCGCCGCCGCGCGCCGCTGCTGGCGCTGCTCGCCTCGGGCCTCGTGTGGCTGAGCTTCCGGCCCGTCAACCTGGGCTCCAGCGGAGATGCGACCGACCTCTTCTACCTCACATGGGCGCTTCCCGCCGCCCTGCTCATGCTGTGGCGCTCGCTACGCCTGCCGCGGCCGCGCCCGCTCGATGCGATACGCCGGCTACCGCACGATCGCGGGGCGGCCGCTCTCGCTAGGAGATGACCGTCAAGGCCTTGGGCAGGTGGGTGAGCGCCTCTCGAGCGCCCTCCTGCACCACGACGAGATCCTCGATGCGCACACCGAGGAGCCCGGGCAGGTAGATCCCGGGCTCGACCGTCACCACGTTTCCCGCCACGAGCGGCTCCTCGGATGCGGTGCGCGAGAGCCTGGGGGCCTCGTGGATCTCCAGCCCCACACCGTGGCCGAGCCCATGACCGAAGTGCTCCCCCTGGCCTGCCTGCTCGATCACCTCGCGGGCAACCGCGTCGATCTCGCGGCCGCTGCGCCCGGCCTGGACCGCATCCAGGCCCCGTTCCTGGGCCTCCAACACGAGCGCATAGGTCTCGCGAGCGAGGTCCGAGATCTCCTCGCCGGTGGCGTAGGTGCGGGTGCAATCGGAGCAGTAGCCCTCGTGCAGGGCTCCCCAGTCGATCGTCACGAGCACATCGCGAGGAATCTGCAGCTCGCGTGGCTCGGCATGCGGCAGCGCGCCGTGGGCGCCGGCGGCCACGATCGAGGAGAAGCTCGGGGACTCGGCTCCGAGGCGGCGCATGCGCAGCTCGAGCTCGATTGCCACCTCACGCTCGGTGCGGCCCGCGAGGCCCCCTTCGAGCACCTCGCCGAGGGCTCTGTCGGCGAGTTCGCTGGCGGCGCGGATGCGCGCGATCTCGCCTGGCTCCTTGACCGCCCGCAGCTGCTCCACAACTCCGTTGCATGCGATCAGCTCCCACCCTCGCGGGAGCGTCTCGACCAGCCGGCGGTGGGCTCTGACCGTGAGGCCAGCCTCATCGAAGCCGAGGCGCCCGCCGCCCTCGCCAAGCAGCGGCGCGAGCGCCTCGAGCAGCTCGCCCGCCACGATCTGGCGCTCGAACTCGGTGGGCACCTGCTCGGCGGCCTGGGTGGTGTAGCGAAAATCGGTGAGGAAGCGGTGCGCCCCGAGCTCGTCGGCGGCCTCCTGCGAGACCAGCAGCACGAGACCGTTGCTGCCGGTGAAGCCCGTCAGGTAGCGCACGTTCACCAGCGCCTCGATCAGCAGCGCGTCCACCCCGAGCTCTACGAGCTGGCTCGCCGCCCGCTCGGCACGGGTCGCGCCGGAGGGCGCCTCGTGCGCGGATGCACCCATCACGAAGCCCCCTCCTCGAGACGCTCGCGCAGCAGCAAGAGCGCATCTGCGTATCCGTCGGCACCGCGGCCCGAGACCGTCGCGAAGCAGAGCTCTGCGATCACCGACACGCGCCGCCACGGCTCGCGGTTGCGGACGTCTGAGAGGTGGACCTCCACCGCGGGCAGCGTGGCGATCTCGAGCGCGTCACGGATCGCCCAGGAGTAGTGAGTCCACGCACCCGGGTTGAGCAGCACGCCGTCGGCCTGGCCGCGCAGGGAGTGCAGCCGCTCCACGAACTCTCCCTCGTGGTTGGTGTGAAAGAAGCTCGCCTCGAGATCCAGCCTGCCTGCCTCCTGCTCGATTCGGCGCTCGAGCTCGACCAGCGTCAGCGCGCCGTAGATCTGCGGGTCGCGTCGGCCCAGCTGGTCGAGGTTGACGCCGTGCATGACCTCGATGCGGCCGCGCGGAGGGCTCATGCAGCCAGCTCCACGATCGCCTCGCGCGCGTCCTCGGGCGCCACCTCGCAGCCGTAGCGCAGCTCGCCGGGGGCGCTCAGCAGCACGAACGGGACGTGCGCGCCCACGCGCTTCTTGTCGCGCCCCATCGCCTCCATCACCGCATCGGCGGGGGTCTCGCGGAGCGTGACCGGCAGCCCGCGCGCGGCGAGCAGGTCGCGCACCTGCGCGCGCAGATCCTCCTGGCCGGAGAGCCGCAGCGCCGCCAGCAGCCCCAGGCCGACCGCTTCGCCGTGGCGATAGCGCGCATAGCCGGTGGCGGTCTCGATGGCGTGCCCGATCGTGTGCCCGAGGTTGAGCAGCTGGCGGGCGCCGCCGTCGCGCTCGTCGGCGGCGACGAGCGCGAGCTTGGTGCGAGCGCACGCGAGGATCGTGCGCTCGTCGACCTCGGCGCCGCCGGCCACAGACTCCCACAGCGCGCCGCCGGCGATCAGCGCCGTCTTGAGCACCTCCACCCAGCCGGCCGCCAGCTCGGCTGCCGGCAGCGTGGCGAGCGTGTCCGGATCCACGATCACCCCGGCGGGCTGGTGGTAGACGCCCACGTAGTTCTTCGCCCCGGGCAGGTCCACCCCCGTCTTGCCGCCGTAGGCCGAGTCGACCTGCGCGACCAGCGTCGTGGGCACCTGCACCACGGCAACCCCGCGCTGGTAGGTGGCGGCGCAGAATCCGGCGAGATCGCCGACGACCCCGCCGCCGAGGGCGACCACGTGGTCGGAGCGGGTCATGCCGGCCTCGAGCAGGCCCTGCCACACGCGCTCTGCGCTGGCCAGCGTCTTGTTGCGCTCGCCCGGCGCGATCGTGACGGTGGCGGCCGTCTCCCCCAGCCTCTGCCCGTACAGAGCCGAGACGTTCTCGTCACTGACGCAGTAGGCACGCGAGCGCGACCGATCGAGCGGCCACAGGTCGGCAAGCACGCCCTCGTTCGCCTCCGCCAGCAGCCCACGGGCGATCAGTACCGGGTACTCGCCGGAGGTCGCGCTTGCCCACAGCATCCGCGTTCCCCGCGGCGCACGGGCGAGCGCCCGCAGCGCATCCGTGGCACGCGCGGCGCCACCGAGCGGCAGGTCGGCCAGGAACGCGTCGGCCAGATCCTCATAGAGGGCGCTTCTGGAGGCGTGAAGCGCACGGAACGCGTCCGCGTCGCGTGCGAGCGGACGCGTGGCCCCGTCCGGAGAGGCGTGGACCCGTTCCCACGCCGTCTCCGGGTCCACGTCCAGCAGGACGGTGACGTGCCCGGCCAGCGCCTCGCGTACGGGCTCTGAGAGCACGCTGCCACCGCCGAGGGCGATGACGCCGTCGGCTGGAGCTTCGCCCAGCAGGCGGCACACGAGCTCCTGCTCGGCCGCCCGGAACGCCTGCTCGCCGTGCAGCTCGAACTCGTGCGCCACGGGGTGGCCGAACTGCTCCTCCAGGAGCCTGTCGCTGTCGAGCACGGTGACGCCGAGCGTCGCGGCAAGCTCCTCGGCGACGGTCGACTTGCCGGCGCCCATGAAGCCGATCAGGACGAAAGCCATCCGATGCGCTGTTCATAGGCACGCACGGCCTCGATCACGTCGTCGATGTGATCGCCGCCGAACTTGCGCCTGTAGGCGTCCGCGAGCACCAGCGCGACCATCGCCTCGCCGACCACCCCGGCCGCCGGCACGGTGCACGAGTCGGTGCGCTCGCGCAGAGCCTGCGCCGGCTCATGGGTCTCGGTGTCGACCGAGCGCAGGGGCTTGGTGAGGGTGGGCAGCGGCTTCATCGCGCCGCGAACGACCAGCGGGGAGCCGGTGGTCATCCCGCCCTCCAGACCGCCCGCACGATTCGTCTCGCGGTAGTAGCCGCGCTCGGAGGAGAAGAAGATCTCGTCGTGCGCCTGTGAGCCCGGCAGTCCGGCCACGGCGAAGCCGTCGCCCAGCGAGACGCCCTTGAGCGCCTGGATCGAGCAGATCGCCATCGCCAGGCGCCCGTCGAGGCGCTCCTCCCAGGAGACGTGGGAGCCGAGACCGGGCACGAGCCCGAAGGCCTGGACCTCGAAGACGCCACCGAGCGACTCGTTGGCCTTGCGCAGGCGGTCGATCTCGCGCACCATCGCCTTGGAGGCATCCGCGTCGAGGCAGCGCACCGGCGACTCGTCGACCGCCACGAAGTCCTTGGGGGCCAGCGCCGTCTCGCGCGCGGGTGCATGGACCGATGCGATCTGGATCACGTGCGAGTGCACGCTCACGCCGAGCGCGCGCAGGAATGCCTTGCACAGCGCCCCGCCGGCGACCCGCGCGGCGGTCTCGCGGGCGGAGGCGCGCTCGAGGATGTTGCGAACGTCGCTCTGCTTGTACTTCTGTGCCCCCACCAGGTCGGCGTGCCCGGGGCGCGGCAGGTGCACCTCGGCGACGGCCTCCTCGACCGGCCAGGGGTTCATCCGCTCCTCCCAGTTGGCGTAGTCGCGGTTTCTCACCTGCAGGGCGATCGGGCCGCCGAGCGTGAGGCCGTGGCGCACCCCGGCGGTGACCTCGGCGGCGTCGCGCTCGATCTTCATACGACCGCCGCGCCCATGTCCGAGCTGGCGGCGGGCCATGTCGCGGTTGATGTCCTCTGGAGCCAGCGCGAGGCCGGCCGGGAGGCCCTCCACGATGCACGTGAGGCCGGGACCGTGGGACTCGCCGGCAGTGATCAGGCGTAGCGACACGCCCCTAGCTTATTTGCTGGGCCCTCAGGGCCTGTGGCGGGGCTGGGCGGCGGTGTGGGCGCGGGCCGTCAGGGCGCCGTGCTGCGAGAACACGAGCACCCCGGCGGTGCTCGAAGCGTGCAGGAAGGGGATGGCCGTGAGCCCCGCGCGGCGCAGCAGTTCGCGCCCCGCCTTGGACTCTCCGCGCAACACGCCCTTGACGCTCCCCGTCGAGGCCTTGGTCGAGACGATGCTCACGATCCTCAGTTCGTAGACCGACACTTCGCCAGCTGGGGAGATGTATTCGAGCTGCTCGGACTGACCGGGCTTGAGGTCGATCGCCTGGCATTGCGAGGCGCTCGGCAGGCAGGCGGCGCTGCCGTGCAGGATGGCTTCGCTTACGAGCGTGAAGGTCGCGCTCTTGCCGCCAACCGTTACGCCGCGGAACACGAGCAGCGGTTGCTGGGCGGAGGGGAGCGGGCTCAGCAGCTTGAGACTCTCATAGGGAGTCAGGGACGCGCCTTCGGGGGTGACGCCGGCAGGCAGGACCCCGAACAGCACGGCCACGTGGTAGACGGTCTTGGGCTTGGCGGGCTTCTGCGGGCTCGAGCCGCCTGATTTCTGGTTGGATGAGCCTGTCGATTCGGATTTCGCGCCTTCGCCGGAGGACGAGCTCGATGAGCCTGACGACGCGGCGGGGGTGCTGCTCGTGGGCGTCGCGCTCGTGGCGGTGTCGGCAACTTTGGCTTCGGGCAGCGGCGTGAAGGGGTCGCGCGAGCCGCCACGGCGCTGGGCGGCCGCGCCACTGGTCACCTCGGCCACGGCCTTTTCGGGCGTGGCCTGGGTCACGGCGAGACCGGCCGGCGGTGCCACCGCATTCGCGGCCGAGACTGCCGGCGAGACCGTCGGCTTGGACGCGCTCGATCCGCCGCCGATCACCGCGTAGGCGCACGCCGCCGCGAGTGAGACCGCCGCGAGCGCGAGCAGCGGCGCCAGCCGCCTGTCGAGAAGATCGGCCTTGAGTGCGCTGAGAAAGTCGGTCATGGGTTCACCCTGGCTATCGCGGCTGGGGTCGGGGAGCTGGAAGACGTGGCGGTCGAGGTGCTCGTCGCAGAGCCGGCCGGGGAGGCAGCCGACGATGCGCCGGCGAGACCCTGCGCGGATGGGAGCTCATAGGCGGTCGCGGTGATCGTTCCCGACAGCAGGCTCGAGCTCTTGGTGGCGCCGGCGACGCCCAGCGGTGAGAGCTTGACGCTCTGGATCGTGAGCAGTCGCCCGCTCACGCGCAGGCCACCCGAAGAGGTCACGGCGGCAAAGCCGTCGAGCTGGTGGAAGAGGTGTTCGAGGTCGAAGAAGCTTCCGTTGAAGACGAAGGTGAAGGGCATCGGCGTGAAACCCGCCGCGCTCGCCGCCGTCGAGCTCGACGAAGCGCTCGAGCCGGAGCCGCCGCCAGCCGCGATCGAGGAGAATTCGACCTTGCGCTGGTTGGTCGCCTGCGAGAGCTGGTAGATCAACGAGGGGACTTCCTGGCCGGACGGAACGGCTTTCCCGAGGCTGACGAGCGAGGCGTAGGCGGCCGCGTACTGCGACTGCGCCGCACGCGCGCCGGCCAGCTGGCCTTCGGCGGATGAGAGCTGGCCCTGGGCCGCGCTCACTTCAGCGCCGAGCTTGCTGGCCTGTTCGCGCTCGGGCGCGACCACCAGGATCCAGGCGGCGCCGAGCACCGCGAGGAACGTGATACCGATCAGGACAAGACGATCACGCGTGGTCATTTCGATACCGCCCCGGTGCTCGTGGGTGTCGTGGTGCTGGACGCCACTACCGTCTTGGCGGCCGCGCTCGCCGCCGCCACGCTCGGAAGCGGGTCGAAGCTGACCTGGGCGGCGAAGGCCACACCGTGCGCGCCGCATCCCGCGCCGCCCGTGCCGCCGCCGCTCGGAGAGCCCTTGGTGGAGCTCTGGAGCGTGACTTCCTTGACGCCGTCGATGAGACGCAGGCGCTCGAGCATCTGGGCGACCGCCGGCTGGCTGGTCGCACAGCCGGCGAGAGTGAAGGTCGGGACGCTCCCGGGTGGCGTCACGGAGGTGACGCCACCGGCGCCTGCGGCGGCAGCGCTCGAGCCCGCCGGGCCCGCCGGGCCGATGCTGCCGCTCAAGGAGCCGATCGAGATGTCGGCGGGGAGGACGCGGCCGAACTCGTGGAAGGCGTGCGCCCAGTCGAAGCGGGAGTTGACGAGCTGGGAGACCGCCTGCACGCGCGCTTCGCGCAGGGCGATGAAGCTCGTGTACGGGGCCAGCCGGCTCGCTGCAGCCTGTGCTCCCTGGGCCTCAGCCGTGACGGCAGCTGCCTGCGCGCGCCTGCTGGCGACCTGGTGGTGGGCCACGCCGTACAGCAGCGCCATCAGCGCGAGACCGCCCAGCAGCGCCAGCACCGCGTGGGCGCCGCCGCGCGAGCGCCCGGCACCGACCGCGCCGCCGCCGCGCTGCTCCGCGGGGATCAGGTTGACGGCTCTCATTGCGGTGCCTCCACGGCCGCGAGTCCGGTTGCCACGGCCAGGCGATGCGGGGAGACCGCGTCTGCGATCCGTCCGTCGATGACGCCGACCTCGGCGCTCCTGACCTCCACGCCGAGCGATGCAGCGAGCGCCTCGGCGAAGCCCGGGATGTCCTCGGCCGAGCCGCTGAGAACCACATGAGACACCTCGCCTCCGCCGTCCTGGGAGCGGTGGAAGTCGAGCGAGTTGCGAACCTCGCCGGAGATGTCGCGGATGCCGTTCTCGATCACGCTGACGACGTCGGCGTCGGATGCCGGAGCGGAGACGCTCGCAGCGCCCAGCGCCGACATCTCCTCATAGTTCATGGAGCTCTCGTCCTCGTGCTCCTCGGGACTGACATCGAGATCGCCGTCGCCCGCCGGGTCCTCGACCACGGTCTCGGCCATCTCGGGCCCGGGCTCGCTCGAGACGCTCGGGGCGGGCGCGGGCGCCGTGAGGTCCACGGCCGCCAGCAGCGCGCGGGCGTCGGCGAGCGCGATCGAGCGGCGCTCGGCCAGCTCGATGGCCATTCCCTCGAGACCGCTGCCGACCACGCGCGTGAAACGACAGATCTTCCCCTCGGCGATTGCCAGGTTGGTCAGGCCGTCGACGTTCAAGTAGAGCACGCGTCCCACCTGCTCGGCGTCGTGCTGGTAGAGCGAGCGGATCAGCGCGAAGGCCGAGAGATCGACGCCCTCGGCCGTCAGGCCGGCGTGGCGCACTGCGCCGAGCAGCCGTTCGACCATGTCGCGCTGTGCCGCCACGAGCACCACGCGCTGACGCGGGCCCGCGGGCGTGTCGACGATGCCGAGCGGATGAAAGTCGAGGACGGCGTTGCTCAGCGGCATCGGGACCTGCTCCTGGGCCTGGAAGCTGACCGCGGCCGCGAGTTCCTTGTGGTCGGTCACCGGCGGAAGCTCGAGCGTACGCAGCACCGTGCGCTGGTTGGCCACGCCGATGCGGACGCGCTTGCTCATGCCACTGGCCGAGAAGAGCTGGCGCAGGACGTCGCCGAGCGCGTCGCCGTCCATCACTTCGCCGTCGCGCATGGTGTCGGCCGGGAGCGGGAGCGCGGCCGCCTGCTCGGCGACGATCGACCCGTTCACGCGAGCCTTCACGGCCGCGACGAAGCCCGGCTGGATGTCCAGGCCGACGACGTCGGCGCCACCGCGACGGTGGCCGAGGCTGAGCTTCATGTTCAGTGAGGGGATTCGCGAGGGGATTTGCATGGTCAGAGAAGGCTTGCTGATGGGGGCCGTTGCCCGCAGGTGGGGTATCGGCGTCAGAGGGCTGACGCTTTAGTGAAGAAAGTGATTGACGTAGACATCGACCAGCGGGTGGCCCACGAACACCGCGACCAGCGCACCGAGGGCGAGGAAGGGACCGAACGGCACGGCCGTCTTGCGCCCTGCCTGCGCGCCCTTACGGGCGATCACCAGCGCGCCGAGGAGCACCCCGGTTACGAGCGCGATGAGCAGCGCCGGCGCTACCGAAGCCCCGAGGAAGAGACCCATCACACCCGCGAGCTTGACGTCGCCCATCCCCATGCCACCGGGGTAGGCGAGGGCGGCGAGCAGCAGGAATCCGCCGGCTGCCGCGCCCGCGATCAGGCGTTCAGGCTCGCCTGCGGGATCGAGCGCAAGGCCGAGCGCGAGCGCAGCCGCGGCGCCGAGCAGGGTGATGCGGTTGGGGATGATGCGGTGCTCGAGGTCGATCAGCGCGCTCGGCACCACGATCAGGATCAGGGCGATGCTGAGGGCGATCCCGGCCGCGGTGTCGTGCACGAGCACCGCCCCGACGCAGAGCGCCGCGGTGAGCGCCTCCACCAGCGGGTAACGCGGGGAGATCGGCTGCGAGCAGCTGCGGCAGTGGCCTCTCAGCAGCAGCCAGGAGAGGATCGGGATGTTGTCGTAGGGCTTGACCGGCACGCCGCAGCCGGGGCAATGCGAGGCGGGCGTGATCAGCGACTCGTGGCGGGGCAGCCGATATGTGACCACGTTCAGGAAGGAGCCGACGATCGCACCCAGCACACCGGCGAATGTGACGGCCTCCATACCCTGCTGATCGACAGTTGATGGGCGTGACTTGAGCGCGAGAGGGCGAGCCGGTTCGCAGCGGCGCCGGACCGCGGGCCTCACCAGGTGCCGTTGGGACATCCGCCCTTGCCGGCCGCCAGCGCTTTGCACGTGCGCGTCACTTCGCCGCTTTCCTTCTTGGTAACCGTGAACGTGTCACCGCCGACGGCGGTGGCCGTGATCACGTAGCCCTTCCCGCCTTCTTCGGCTTTGGCGACGCTCAGATACGCGTTGCTGGCGGCAGCGCTCGTCTGGATCACCGGCTCGACTTCGTGGATGGTGGCAAGTTCCATCCCGCCGTAGCTGTTGCCGTGATCGGTCGAATAGGTCTCCGCGGCCTGCGCTCCAGCGCGCGCCAGTTCCTTGGCCGAGGCGTCGGTCGCCTTGCTCTTCTGGCTGAGGAACGACGGGATCGCGATCGCGGCGAGGATGCCGATGATCAGGATGACGACCAGGAGCTCGATGAGGGTGAAGCCCCTCGCATCGCGCAAGCGGCGCTGAGCACTCTTGCCCATGGTCGCTTATCGACCGGGCCTGGTCGAGCGATAGAGCTGCACGGCCTCTTGCGGACACATGTACCGAGTGGCCTACCAGGTGCCGCTGGGGCAGCCTTTGCTGCCGCTCGCCTGCACGCAGGAGCGTTTGATCGTGCCGCTCGATTCACGTTTGACCGTGAACGTGTCGCCACTGTTCGAGGTCGCCACGACTTCGTAGCTGCTCGCTGTTCCCGTGGCGGCGCTGATGTAGGCGCCACTGCCCGCGGCCGTCTGGATCGACGGCTCGTAGGCCTTCAGTTCCGGCGGGGTCACCTTTCCGTATTCACCGCCGTTGTCGGTGGCGATCGTCTCCGCCGTGGTCTGGGCGGTGCGAGCGAGCTCCTTCGCCGACGCGTCGGTGGCCTTGCTCTTCTGGCTGAGGAACGACGGGATCGCGATCGCGGCGAGGATGCCGATGATCAGGATGACGACCAGGAGCTCGATGAGGGTGAAGCCCCGCTCATCGCCCCGAACGCGCTGAAGACCTTTGAGCATGTGTGCCTATCGGCAGAGCAGGCGTGTTACTAAAGGGCTGCAATGTATTCTTGCGGCTAAGTACGAACGCGTGACACAGGCGCGGCCTGCCTCACCGCTTCAGGCTGCTTAACGACGGAGGGGACCGCCCTAGCCGGGCGATCCCCTCTCGCTACGTCTGGTTTGCGGTACTACCAGGTGCCGCTGGGGCAGCCTTTGCTTCCGCTCGCCTGCACGCAGGAGCGTTTGATTTCGCCGCTCGAGTTGCGTTCTATCTTGAAGGTGTCACCGCTCGTAGAAGTTGCGATGACTTCGTAGGTGTTCGATGCGCCTTTGGCGGTGCTGATGTAGGCGTTGCTGTTACCGGCGGCCGTCTGAATCGACGGCTCGTAGGCGTTCAGTTCCGTCTGAGAGACTTTCCCGTATTCGCCGTTGTTGTCGGTGGCGATGGTCTCAGAGGTCGTCTGAGCCGTACGAGCGAGCTCCTTCGCCGAGGCGTCGGTGGCCTTGCTCTTCTGGCTGAGGAACGACGGAATGGCGATCGCGGCGAGGATGCCGATGATCAGGATAACCACCAGGAGCTCGATAAGGGTGAAACCACCCTCTTCCTTCGAACGCTGGCGCAGTCGATACAACATTGAATCCTCCTAGGATCCGATTTCATGGGCGCCAGCCCTCGGTAATCGCCTCAAGCGGCGATGCGTCCCCCTATTCGAGAGCCGCCGGCTTTGCTACGCATCTTCTGCGAACGATGCTCTGCCTTGGCACCTCGGTACTGGCTTTGTCAGGCGGTGCATCGACCCGGCCTCGACCCACCTTTATAGGTGCACGAAACCTTGGACGGATGACTCGAGGCCGACGGGCCGCGATGATCCCCGCGTGGGCCGCTCCGGGCCCGAGCGCGACCGGGCTCTAGGAGGCGGGCTCGGAGACCTGATCGGCGGGCTCGGAGACCTGATCGGCGGGCTCGGATGCCCCGCCCGCGGCCGCGACCTCGGGCTCAGTCGGCCACCCCGCCTGCGCGTCGATGCCCTGGGCACGCACGCCGCTGCCAGCGCACCACGGGCAGGTGACACGGCTCGGGGCGCCTCCGAGATTCGAGATCACCTGGCCGCTGCCCCGGCAGGGCATACACTCCCGCGGCCCATGAGACGCGTCGGTGAGATCCTCGCTTTTGTCCGTGTCGCTCGCCACGAGCCGATGACACTAGCGTTCCTACGATGAGAAAGCCGGGACGAGCAGGCGAGTGGGCACTCGTGGCCGCGATCACAATCGCCGGCGCGGTGCTGCGCCTCGCGGCTATCGGCAAGGTCTCGCCCGATCCGTTCTACGACGCGGCCGTTCGCAGCATGGGCCTGTCGTGGCACAACTTCTTCTTCGGGGCCTTCGAGCCGGGCGGGAGCGTCTCGATCGACAAGCCCCCGCTCGATCTGTGGCTGCAGGTGGCCAGCGTGAAGATCCTCGGCTTCAGCTCAACCACGCTCAAGCTGCCAGAGGTGTTCGCCGGGATCTCCTCGATCCCGCTGCTATTCGCGGCCGTGCGCCGCATCTGGAGCGCGCCAGCCGGGATCGCTGCGGCGCTCGCACTCGCCGTGTTGCCGGTCGAGGTGATCACCTCGCGCAGCGACACGATGGACGCGGTGATGATGGCGTTGATCGTGCTGGCGCTGCTGCTCATCGTGCTGGCCATCGACACCGGCCGCCAGGCGTGGCTGCTGGCCGGGGCGGCGGTGCTCGGGCTTGCGTTCAACGTGAAGCTGCTCGAGTCGCTCGTGGCGCTCCCGGGAATCGCCGTGCTCACCTACCTGGGCCTGGGAGGCACGCACCCGCGACGTCTGGCAAAGATGGCCCTTGCGGGCCTCGTGTACGTGGTGGTGGCGCTGTCATGGCTCACCGCCACGCTGATCGCACCCGCCCACGACCGGCCCTACGCGATCGGGTCGACCAACGGCAGCGCCTGGAATGCGGCGTTCGTGTTCAACGGGAGCGACCGCATCGGGGGTAAATCACCCGAACCCTCATCCACCGAATACGAACCCGGCCATCACTATCCGGTGGCGACCCAGTCCGAGCGAGACCACATACCGATCGTGCCGCCGTCGCCCACGCGCCTGCTCTCGCGGATCGGCCCGCTCTCGGGCGAGCGCCTGGGACTCGAGGTCCTCGTGGCGCTCCTGCTCGGAGTGCCCGCGCTGCTGTGGGGCCTGCGGCGCGAGAACGAGCCCGATCCGGCGCGGCCTCGCGCGGGGCCGAGCGGAGGCGCAGACCCCGACGACGCGCCCGGCGAGGCCGACGGCGAGGCTGCGCTCGAGCGTCGGATCAGGATGCGCCGCGGCGCGGCCGCGGGACTGGGCCTGTGGATGCTGACGGGCATCGTGCTCTTCAGCCACATGGCGCGACTGCATCCGCGCTACGTGGAGGGCTTCACCCCGGCGGTGGCCGCGATGCTCGGCATCGGTGTGGCGTGGGCCGCCTCGCCACGCGGCCGCGTCCGCTTCGCGGTGCTCGCGGGCACGCTCGTGGTGTGCGTCTACTACGCCGAGCGGCTGCTCTACGGGCGCCCGGCGGCGTGGTCGATCGCGCTGGCCAGCGCGATCGCGGCGATCGTCCTGTCCGCGGCGACGCGCCTGCCTCGGGCTCCCTCGATCCTGCGCTCGGGCCCCGCCACCTTCGCCGTGGGCGCGCTGACGCTCGTGGCGGTCCTGGCGATCCCGCTCAAAGCCGACGTGACCGCGATCAACGACCACGTCACCGATGCCGGCTACGTGGGCGCGCTTCCGAGCGAAGAGCAGAGCCTCGTCAGCGCCTACCTGCGCGCCCACCAGCACGGCGCCCGCTATGAGGTGGCGGCCGAGTCGGCCACGCAGATCGGCTCGCTGATCGTGCAGGACGCCCGGCCCGTGCTCGTCCTGACAACCTACGGCGCACGCGTGTTCACCGGAGTGGCCAAGCTGCAGCGGCTGATCGCCGAAGGCCAGGTGCGCTACGCGTTCCTGAACAGCTTCTGCACTCACCACGCCGCCTCGCTGAACCCCGCCTGCTCGGCTCCGGCCAAGTGGGTGCGCGCGCACGGCAGCGACGTCTCGGCGCAGGCCGGCCTGCCCCACCACAAGATCCTCTATCTCCTGCCAGGGGCCACGCCGTGAACGCCGGCATCGACGCGACGGGACTGCGAGCGCTGGCCGACGGCGCCCGCGCGGCCGGGAGGCTCGCGCTCGACACCGAGTTCATGGGCGAGGGGCGCTACCGCACGCTTCTGTGCCTTGTGCAGCTCGCCATCCCCGACGGACCGCAGGTCGCCGAACGGATCGCGATCGTGGATCCGCTCGAGAATGACCTCGACGGCTCCGCCCTGGCCGAGGTGCTCGCCGACCCGGCAATCGAGATCGTCGTGCACGCCGGGCGCCAGGACATCGCGCTGATGCGCCGCCGCCTGCAATGTGAGATCACAAACGTCTTCGACACCCAGGTGGCGGCCGGCTTCGCGGGCCTCGGCGCCCAGTCCTCCTATGACTCGCTGCTCACCGAGATCCTCGGCTTGAAGGTGGCCAAGACCGCGAGCTTCACCCGCTGGGACGCACGCCCGCTCTCGCCCGAGCAGCTCGCCTATGCCCGCGAGGACGTCGTGCACCTGCTCGAGCTGGCAAGCGAGCTCGAGCGCCGCCTGCAGAGCCTCGGGCGTCTGGAGTGGGCGCGCGAGGAGTGCCAGCCACTCGCTCTCTCGAGCGATGAGCGCGACCCGGCCGCGATCTTCGCCCGACTGCCGAGGGCTCACGGCCTGAACGCCTCGGCGCGCGCGATCGCGCGCGAGCTAGTGGAGTGGCGCGAGCAGACCGCCGAGCGCCAGAATCGACCCGTCCAGGGTGTCCTCGGCGACGCGACGCTCGTGGAGATCGCCCGGCGCAAGCCCTCCTCGCGCGGCGACCTCGAGCGCATCCGTGGGCTCGGCGCAAACGCCCAGGGCAGGCGCGCCGAGGATCTGCTGCAGGCGATCTCGCGGGGCGCCCGCCGCCCAGCCGATCCGGCGCCCCAGACGCCGCGCCCGCCCGCGCCGAGGCCCGACGATGCGCCGCTCGTGGCGCTCGCGGAGTCGCTGCTGCGCGCCAGGGCGCGCGAGGCGGGTCTCGCCTACGAGCTGCTGGCCGCACGCGCCGACCTGCAGGCGATCGTGGCCACCGCGCGCACCGGAGACGAGGAGGCCGACGTACGCACGCTGCGCGGCTGGCGGCGCGAGCTGGTGGGCGCGGAGCTGCTCGAACTGCTCGAGGGACACGTCTCGCTGGCCGTCAGCGGATCCGGACAGAGCCGCAGGGTGCACGTCGCGCCCCGCTCTCGAGTGCCCTGAGGGGCCGGCCGTGGCCCTCTGGGGCTATTGGATGTGGTTGTAGACTTCGAACAGCGGCAGGTACATCGAGATCACGATGAAGCCCACGATGCCGCCGATCACGATGATCATGATCGGCTCGAGAATCGATGTGAGCGCCTTCACCGACGCTTCGACCTGTTCCTCGTAGAACTCGGCCACGCGGTCGAGCATCGCGTCGAGCGCACCCGTTTCCTCGCCGACTCCAACCATGTGGGTGACCATCGAAGGGAAGATCGGCGCCTGCGCGAGCGGCGCCGCGATCGTGCCACCACGCTTGACCGAGGCGATCACGCCGTCCATCGCCTCTTCGACGGCCACATTGCCGCCCGTGCGCCCGGTTATGTCGAGAGCCTGCAGCAGGGGCACGCCTGCGCTCGTGAGCGAGGCCAGCGTGCGCGACCAGCGCGCGACCGCGACCTGCTGGACGATCGTGCCGATCTTCATCGGGACGTGCAGGCGGAAGTGATCCCACCGGCGCCTGCCCCAGGTCGTTTTCTTCCACTTGATGAACGCCACGGCGACCGCGCCGGCAATCCCGAATATCAGCCACCAGTAGCCGGTGACCGCTTCGGACATGAAGACCGAGACCTTGGTGAGCGAGGGGAGTTCTCCGCCGAACTGCTTGAAGACGCCCACGAAGACCGGCACGAGGAAGGCGACGAGCGCCATCATCACGCCCACGGCGAAGATGATCACCATCGTCGGGTAGACCATCGCCGCTTTGATCTGGCGGCGCAGGGCGGCATCCTTCTGCAGCTGGTCGGCGACCCGCATCAGCGAGTCCTCGAGCACCCCGCCCATCTCCCCGGCCTGGGTCATGGCGACGAACAGCGGGCTGAAGACCTTGGGATGACGCGCCATCGCGTCGCTCAGCGACAGGCCCGCCTCGACGTCCTTGCGCACCGCCACGATCGTTTCCTTCAGGAACTTGCTCTCGGTCTGCTCCTCCAGCACGTACAGGGCGCGCAGGATGCTCATGCCCGAGGAGATCATCGTGGAGAGCTGGCGGGCGAAGACCGCGAGCTCGGTGGCCTTGACGCGCTTCATGAACGCGAGCTCGATCTCGCGCGAGGAGTGCTTGTCGGCGATGTCCAGGACGATCAGGCCGCGCTGCTTGAGCTGGTCTGAGACCGCCTGCTTGGACTCCGCCTCGACCTCGCCGCGGGCTTTTGCCCCACCGAGATCGATTGCCTTGAAGACGTAGGTGCTCATTGTCGGGCGCCTAGGCCGCAGCCAGCGAGGTGGCCCCCAGCAGACGCCTGAGCTCCTCCGGCGTGGAGGAGCGCGCCTCCGCGAGCTTCTGCGTGATCTGTCCCGAGCGCACAAGCGAGGCCAGCGAGGTGTCCATCGTCTGCATCCCCGATGCCGAGCTCGTCTGCAGGACCGAGTAGATCTGGTGCGTCTTGCCCTCGCGGATGAGGTTGCGCACGGCCGGGTTCGGTACGAGCACCTCGGTCGCCACCACGCGGCCAGAGCCGTCGGCGTTGGGCAGCAGCTGCTGGGTCATGATCCCCGCGAGAGAGACCGACAGCTGCACGCGCACCTGGCCCTGCTGATGCGCGGGGAACACGTCGATGATGCGGTCGATCGTCTGGGCGGTGTCCTGGGTGTGCAGCGTGGCGAACACCAGGTGGCCGGTCTCAGCGGCCGTCAGCGCCGTGGAGATCGTCTCGAGGTCGCGCATCTCGCCGACGAGGATCACGTCCGGGTCCTGGCGCAGGGCGGCCTTCAGCGCCTCGGAGAAGCTCTGCGCGTCCGAGCCGAGCTCACGCTGGTTGACGAGGCATTTCTTGTGCGCGTGCAGGAACTCGATCGGGTCCTCGATCGTCATGATGTGCTCCTCGCGGGTGGAGTTGATCTCGTCGATCATCGCCGCCAGCGAGGTGGACTTGCCCGAGCCGGTGGGGCCCGTGACGAGCACGAACCCGCGCGGCTTGCGCGTGAACTCGTGCACCGCGGCGGGCAGGCCGAGTTCGTCGATCGAGGTCAGCCCGAACGGGATCAGGCGGAAGGCCGCCCCGATCGCGCCGCGCTGGTAGTAGGCGTTCACACGGAAGCGGGCGTGCCCGGGGATCGAGTAGGCGAAGTCGAGCTGCCAGTTGGTCTCCAGGCGCTGGCGCTGATCGCCGGTGAGGATCGAGTAGACGATCTCCCTCGTGTCGGTCGAGGAGAGCTTGGGGTATTCCTCGAGAGGCGCCAGGCGCCCGCGGACGCGAACAGTGGGATGCGCGCCGGAGCTCAGGTGAAGATCGGAGGCTCGGCGGTTCACTACCTCCATCAGCAGATCTGCGAAGTCGATGTCCATGGTCCCCTGCATCGACAGGACGGGCGGCGGCCATTAGCGCTGGTGTCCCAGCTGTCGCGGGGGCTGGACGAAGATACGAGCGGGCCGAGCGCGCTAGTTGCTGCCGACCACGCGGGCGATCTCGGCGATCGAGGTGCGGCCCTGGCGCACCTTCTGCAGGCCGTCGTCGCGCAGGCGCGTCATTCCCTGGCGCACGGCCACGTCGCGGATGGCCTCCGCGGGCTTGCGTTCGAGTGCCATCGTCTGGATCTCAGGAGTCATCTTCATCACCTCATACAGCCCCACGCGGCCGCGGTAGCCGCTGCCGCCACAACGCCTGCAGCCGACCGGCTCGTAGGCCTCGAGCTCCATCCGCGCGTTGTAGCCGCTGTCGATCAGGACCTTGGCGGGGATGATCGTGCGGCGCTTGCAGTTGGGGCAGAGCATCCGCGCCAGGCGTTGAGCGACGACGCAGTCGAGCGCCGAGGCCACCAGGAACGGCTCGACCCCCATCTCGATCAGGCGCGTGATCGCCGAGGGGGCGTCGTTGGTGTGCAGCGTGGAGAGCACCAGGTGACCCGTGAGCGCGGACTCCACGGCGATCTGGGCGGTCTCGCGGTCGCGGATCTCACCGACCATGATCACGTCCGGGTCGGCGCGCACCATCGCCCGCAACCCGGTCGCGAAGGTCAGCCCGACCTTGGCCGAGACCTGCACCTGGGTGAGGCCGCTCATTTCATACTCGACCGGATCCTCGACCGTGATGATGTTCTTCTCGGGCGTGTTGAGCAGCTGCAGCGCCGCATACAGGGTCGTAGACTTGCCCGAGCCCGTCGGACCGGTCACGAGCACCGCGCCGTGGGTCTCGCGACAGGCGCTTTCGAAGCGCTCGCGCTCGGGGTCGGCCATGCCGAGACGGTCGAGCTCCACCACCACCGAGGCCTTGTCCAAGACGCGCATGACGATGCCCTCGCCATGGACGCTCGGCAGCGTCACCACGCGCAGATCGACGTGGCGCCCGTCCACCACCAAGCCGACGCGCCCATCCTGGGGTATGCGCTTCTCGGCGATGTTCAGCTCGGCCATGATCTTGATGCGGGAGATCACCCCGGCCGCCATCCTTCGCGGCACGGCGGTGACGTCCTGGAGCACGCCGTCGATGCGGAAGCGCACGCGCATATCGCGCCCGTCGGGCGCCAGGTGCAGGTCGGAGGCGCCGCGCTCCACCGCCTGCCCGACCAGCTGGTTGACGAGCTTGATGACCGGCGCGTCATCGGAGGTCTCGTGCAGCGCGACGACCTCGCCGCCGTCCTCCTCCTCGACCAGCTCGCTGGCCTCCCCCACGACGTCTTCGAGGCGGTCCAGGCGCGAGACCAGCGCGGCGATGTCGTCCGGCGGCGCGACCGCCACCCGGATCTCATAGCCGGTCATGATCGCGATGTCGTCCACCGCGAGCACGTTCGAGGGATCGGCCATCGCCACCAGCAGCGTGCGCTTGTCGGCGAACGCCACGGGCACCGCCTGGTAGCGCTTGGCCACCGCCGTCGAGACGAGGTTGGCCGCGCTCATGTCGACCGAGAAGACCCCCAGATCGAGATGGTCCAGGCCGTAGCGCTCGGCGAGTGCCCGCGCGAGCGCGTCCTGTGTCAGAGAGCCGTTGTCGACGAGCACGCGCTCGGGCGTGGTGCCGAGGTTGCGCGAGCTCTCAACAGCCTCGTCGACCTGGCGGCGCGAGGCGAGGCCCATCGCGACGATGACGTCCGTGAGGAAGCGCTGGGAGGAGCCCCGACGCGACGGTCGGGTGATCCCCATCGAATCCGGGTCGACCGCCTCGGCCGGCGAGCCCTCCGGCTCGCGGTAGGAGTCCTCGAGCGGCTCCTCGTCGGTCGCGGGGCCCATCTCGAGCACCCGCTCGACCTCGATGTCCGGCTCGCGGTCCGGGCCGCCGTCAACAGGCCCAGCGCGCTCGACCGAGATCACCGGCTCGGGTGAGCCGTCAGCCTCAGCGTCGATGCCGAAGATCGCGTGCAGGTCGGGGTCTGCGTGCTGGGGGACGTCGCTCATCGCGAGCACCCCCTCGAGGCGCTAGGCGCTCGGCGGCTCCTCACGGGCTGCGCGGTCCATGAGCTCGCGCGGCGCCGGCCTTCCCGTCCACAGCTCGAAGCTGAGCGCGCCCTGGGCGACGAGGATCTCGAGTCCGTCCACGGTGCGCGATCCATGCGCGCGGGCGGCGGCAAGGAGCGGTGTGGGTGTTGAGCGATAGACGAGATCTGCGACATTCGAGTACTCCCCGACCTGATCGAACGTCAGACCCAGTTGGTTGAGCGCCTCACCGTCAGTGGCCGAGCGTTCGACCCCAGAGCCCTCCAGAGCACCCTCGAGGCCCACCGAGGTGCAGTTGACGAGCAGATCGGCCGGCTCGGGAGCCGCCACCCAGCGGGCCCCAAGCTCGCGCGCGAGCGCCTCTGCCCGCTCGGGCGTGCGGTTCCAGATCGAGACCTCGCTCGCGCCCGCCTCGCGCAATCCCCACACGGCCGCACGCGCGCTGCCGCCCGCCCCGAGCACGAGCGCGCGCCGGCCTGCCACCGCTCCACCCAGCGCCGCGATCAGACCGGGGGCGTCGGTGTTCTCTGCGGTCAAGGTGCCGTCTGGAAGGCAGGTGAGGGTGTTGGCCGCGCCGATCGCCCGCGCCGCCTCACTGGCCTGCACTGCCACAGCCAGCGCGGCACGCTTGTGCGGGATCGTCACGTTGGCCCCCACGAAGCCCGAGTCGCCCAGCGCGCGGGCCGTCTCCTCGAAGAGCGCCGGCGGAACCGGCAGGCGCTGGTAGCGCCAGCCCTCCATCCCGAGCGCCGCCAACGCCGCATTGTGCATCGCGGGGGAGCGGCTGTGCGCCACGGGCCAGCCGAGTACGCCGAGGCGTGCCATCAGTGGTGCTTGCAGGTGGGCGGATGCCTGCCGTTCTTCTTCACCGCCGCCTGGTAGGCGGCCGCGTTGACTTCGAATGCGGCCTGCGTGGTCGAGAAGACCTGCTCGCCGCAGCCGTCCGCCCCGGCCACGTAGTAGAGGTAGGAGGCGTGCGCGGGATGAGCGGCCGCCCGGATCGAGGCCACCCCCGGGTTTGAGATCGGCGTCGGCGGCAGGCCCGTGTGGGTGCGCGTGTTGTACGGCGAGTCGATGTGCAGATCCGTTTCTGTGAGTTCGTGGGTGTAGGTGGCGATCCCCTTCTCGAGCTCCACCGCGTAGTAGATCGAGGCGTCGATCCCCAGTGGCATGCCCGCGCGCAGGCGGTTGTAGATCACGGCCGCGATCTTGGCCCGGTCGCCGGGCACCTGTGCCTCGCGCTCGACCATCGAGGCCACGATCAGCAGCTGGTAGGGGCTCACGTGCAGAACACGGGCGCGCGCGATCTCGCTCGAAGCGAAGTTTTCGCGGAAGGCGACGAGCTGCTTGCGCACCAGCAGGCTGGCCGGATCGCCGGGATTCATGTCATAGGTCGCCGGGAACAGGAACCCTTCGAGGTCCGGGGTGCCGCGGGGGGCGCCGTAGTGAGCCGGGTCGAGCAGCGACGAGCGCTCGGAGGCGCTCCGATAGCTGCCCTTGAGTCCCGCCTTGGCGGCGATCTGTGCGATCTGCACGCGCGTCTTGCCCTCCGGGATCAGCACCCTGATCGCCACCCCCGCGACCGGGGCCTTGCCCTGGTGTTCGCCCTGCAGGGCTTTGGCCACCAGCACTCCGGCAGCCGCGAGCGCAGCCGCGATCGCCACCAGCGCCGCGAGGCGGGCGACCGGCGAGCGCCTCGACCGCCCATGCGAGGCATGCGCCACCGCCGAGGCCGTCGCCGAGCGGCCGATCACGACGGGCGGCGGTGGCACGGGCGGCGGCAGCTCGTCCCCCGCCGCCGGCTCGACCGGCTGCGGCTCGACCGGTTCCGGCGCGACGGCCTGCCGCTCGACCGGTTCCGGCGCGACGGCCTGCGGCTCGATCGGCGCCGGCGTGTGCTCCTCGAGTGGCTCTGCGCCCGCCCCGCGCGGCTCGGGCGTCCCCGCCGGCGCGGCGAATGGTTCAGGCTCCTCGGTGTCGGGATGCTCGTGAAGCGGCTCGCCCGGTGGGGGAAACACGTCGGCGGGAGCGCTGGGCGGCGTGGCGGAATCGGGCACAGGGGCGACTCCCGAGCGCAGCGCGCGCCGACGTTCCCGCTCTTCGCGATCGCGCTCGCGCTGCTCGGGGGTGCGCTGCCCTTCCTCTCGTGATCGATCGCCGCGAGACAAGAACCAGGACCCTAACGCGATTGGGAGGAGAGCCAGCTCTCCAACAGGTGAGCGGCGGCACGCGAGTCCTCGCTCGCGCCGAACGGGCCCTCCATCCGCTGGGCCATGCGGGTGGTGAAGCGCTCGTCGTGCATCTCCACGGGAACCCCCTCGCCGAGCCCCCGCGCCAGCCGGCGAGCGAACTCACGCGTCTCGCGCGTCTGCTCGGTGTCCGAGCCTGCCAGCGACAACGGCAGGCCGACGATCACCCGCCCGACCTCACGCTCGCACACCAGCTCGCGCAGCCGCGCCATGCCGCGCTTGCTCGCCGGACGCTCGACCTCTGCGAGCGGCGTCACGATCGTTCCGGTGGGATCGCTCACCGCGCAGCCACAGCGAGCGCTGCCGTAATCCAGGGCCAGCACGCGCACAGCCCGCTCAGCCGGCGAGCGCGGACTCGATTGCGGCGCGGGCCGCGTCGATCGCCTCGGCGAGCTTCTCGGGGTCGCGGCCGCCGGCCTGGGCCATCGTGTCGCGGCCCCCTCCTCCACCGCCCACCACCTGCGCGGCGGCCTTCACGACGGCGCCCGCCCTGACTCCGCGCTCCACGAGCGCCGGCGCCACGCTCGCCACGAGGTGCACGCGCCCATCGGCAGCCGTGCCGAGCAGGATCGCGGCGTCCTCGAGGCGACCCTTCAAGCGGTCCACCACATCGAGCAGGGCCTTCGCGTCGGGCACCTCCACGGCCGCCGTGAGCACCTGCGCGCCGTCGATCTCCTCGGCTCGAGCAGCCAGGCCCTCGACATCGGCTTGCCCGGCCGAGCCATCCCGAACCCCGCCCTCCTTGATCTTCTTCTCCAGCTGCTTGCGCTCCTCGCTCAGCCTCTGCACCGCACCCGGCGCATCCTCCGGACGGGTGCGCAGCTGCGCTGCGATCTCGCCGAGCAGGCGGTCGTGCTCGCGCAGCAGCTCCACCGCGGCCGGCCCGGTCACCGCCTCGATCCTGCGCACGTTGGCCGAGCTGGATGTCTCGCTGAGGATCCTGAAGGGTCCGATCTCGGCGGTGGAGCGAACGTGGGTGCCACCGCACAGCTCGCGCGAATAGTGCCCGTCGCCGATCTGCACCATCCGCACCACGTCTCCGTACTTTTCGCCGAACAGCGCCATCGCACCGAGGCTGCGGGCCTCATCGAGCGTCGTGGTGATCGCGCGCACGGGGTCGTTGAGCGAGATCCACCCGTTCACCCGGTCCTCCACCACACGCAGCTCCTGCGCACTCAGCCCCTGGCCATGGCTGAAATCGAAGCGCAGCTTGTCCGGCCCCACATACGAGCCGGCCTGGCGCACGTGGCTGCCCACCACCTCGCGCAGGGCCGCCTGCAGCAGATGCGTGGCCGTGTGGCTGCACTCGGTGGCGTGTCTCGCCACCCTGTCAACCCTCGCCACCACCGCCTCGCCGGGCGCGAGGGTGCCCTGCTCCACCACCACCGCCAGCGCTTGATCGTCACCGAGGCGGAACACATCCTCCACCCGCGCGCGACAGTCTCCGTCCTCGCATTCGATCGTGCCCGCGTCAGCCACCTGACCTCCGCCCGCCGCATAGAACGGGGACTCGGCGAGCTTGACCAGGTAGCGCCCCTCACCGCCGCCGTTGGCCGAGACGCTCTGCACGGCGCCCACAGTCGTCTGCTGCTCCTCGGTCTCATAGCCGGTGAACGTGCTCGTGAAGCCGCTCTCGCCGGCGAACGAGCCCGCCAGCGCGCGCTCCTGGGCCGCCTCGGTGCTGTTCCCGGAAGTGTTCCCGGAAGAGCCGACTCGCGCGCCCGCGCGCCCGCGCGCGCGCTGCTGCTCCATCAGACTCTCGAAGTCCCCCTCGATCGACAGGCCCTGCTCGGCCAGCAGCTCGCTTGTCATCTCGTAAGGGAAGCCGTAGGTGTCATGCAAACGGAAGACCTCATCGGCGGGAATCGTCTCGCTATCGGAGGAGCGGGCCTGATCGATGTGAGTTGCAAGTGTCGCCATGCCCTGGGCGAGGGTCCGCCCGAAGCCCTCCTCCTCGGCCGCCAGCCACATCTCGATCGCCTCCCCGTTCTCGATCAGCTCGGGGTAGGCGCCGCCCATCAGCTCGCCCACCCGCTCCGCATAGCGGTTGAGGAAGCCCGGCTCGAGCTCGAGCGCCCGGCCCTGCTGGATCGCGCGGCGCATCACCCGCCGCAGCACGTAGCCGCGGTCCTCGTTGGAGGGCACCACCCCGTCGGCCACCAGGAAGGTCATCGCGCGCGAATGGTCCGCCAGGATGCGCATCGCGCGGTCGGTCGCGAAGTCCTCGCGGTAGCGGCGGCCCGAGAGCTCCTCGCCCAGATCGATCAGGGGCTGGAACTGGTCGGTCTCGAACACCGACTCCTTGCCCTGGAGGATCGCCGCCATGCGGTTCAGACCGAGGCCCGTGTCGATGTTGTTCTCCGGAAGCGGCTTGAGCACGGGGCTGGCGCCGTTGGAGGCCGGCTGCTGGTCGTACTGCATGAACACCAGGTTCCAGTACTCCAGGAAGCGCTCGTTCTCGCCACCCGGCAGATCCTCGGGCGCGCCATGCTCGACCCCACGATCGATGTACAGCTCCGAGCAGGGACCGCAGGGGCCGCTGGGACCCGCCTGCCAGAAGTTCTCAGAGCGCGGGCAGCGCACGATCCGCTCCGGCGCCACGCCGAGCTCGCGCCAGCGCGCGATCGCCTCCTCGTCCGGGCCGAGGCCGAGGCCCTGGTCGCCTTCGAACACCGTCACCCAGATGTCCTCGTCGCTGAAGCCGAACACTTCGCGCGAGAGCTCCCACGCGAGCGCGATCGCTTCGTGCTTGAAGTAGTCCCCGAAGGAGAAGTTGCCGAGCATCTCAAAGAACGTGAGGTGTCTGGCGGTGTTGCCCACGTTGTCGATGTCCACCGTCCTGAACACCTTCTGACAGCTCGTCAGGCGCAGCGCCGGCGGCTTTTCCTGCCCGAGGAAGTAGGGCTTCAGCGGGTGCATGCCCGCCACCGTCAGGAGCGCCGAGGGGTCGTGCGCCGAGGGCACCAGCGACGCCGACGGTATGCGCCGGTGCCCGCGCTCCTCGAAGAAGCTCAGATAGCGCTCGCGGATCTCGTCAGAGCTCATCATCGTCGAACGATCTTAGGTCAGGCGATCGTGCCGTAGCCGACGAGCAGATCCCCGGAGTAAAGGCATGCGATCTGGCCCGGGGCCGTTCGCTCGCCCGCATCCTCGAGCTCGACCTGCAGGCGCTCGTGGAGCCCGGCAGGCGGCTCCCCGCTGATACTGCAGGCGAAGCGACGGCCGTGGGCGCGCACGCGCACGCCGTCCACGCAGCACCCGTCGCGGTGGAGCACCACCTGGCGCACCGCCAGCTCGCGCGTGAGCAGCTCGCTGCGCGGACCGACCGTGACCGTGTTCGAGGAGGCGTCCGTCGCGAGCACGTACAGCGGCTGAGGCGCCGAGATGCCCAGACCGTGACGCTGGCCCACGGTGTAGACGTGAGCGCCTGCGTGCTCTCCGAGCGTGCTCCCGTCGAGATCCAATATGGGTCCAGGACGGGCGCCCAGGCCTCCGTGACGCTCGAGGAAGGCATCATGGCGTGTGCCAGCGAGGAAGCACAGGTCCTGCGAGTCTCGCTTGGCGGCCACAGCCAGCCCGGCGTCCCCTGCCAGCTCGCGAACCTCCGGCTTGCGCAGCTCCCCGAGCGGAAAGCGCAGCCGCCCCAGCGACTCCGGTGACAGTGCACAGAGCACGTAGCTCTGATCCTTGCCCACGTCGGCGGCCGTGCGCAGCACCGGCCCGCCCGCGGGCGGCTGGGCGCCCTCGCAGCGGGGCACAGGTGTGTGGACACGCGCATAGTGGCCGGTGGCCAACGTCTCCGACCCCAGGCGCCGCCCCAGCTCGAGCATCGCGTCGAGGCGAACGTGGCCGTTGCAACGCACACACGGGTTCGGGGTGAGCCCCGCAGCGTGGTCTGCCAGCCAGTCTTCGACCACCCCGGCGCGAAACTCGGCGCGCAGGTCGATCGACAGGTGGGGCATGCCCAGGCCGTGTGCCAGCTCGCGTGCACCGCGAACGGCCTGGGCCGAGCAGCAGCTCAGCTCCCCGTCGTTCTCGGGGTCAGACCACAGCTCGAGCGTGACGCCCACAGGCTCCCCGCCGTCCTCGCAGACGAGCAGAGCGGCAACCGCGCTGTCCACGCCGCCGCTCATCGCCACGAGTGTCCGTCCGGGTCGCGGCGCGAGCTTGACCTGGGTGCGGGCCGCGCCACCGAGCGCGCGGTGCAGAGCGTCGGCAGCCAGCTCGACGGCGTGGCGCTTGGCCGGGCTCAGCCCCCCGAGCTCCTCGGCGATGTCCTGCGCGCCGATGCGCGCTGCCTGCAGCAGGGGGCTGTGGCGGATCATGCCCACGACGGCGCTGCCCGCGGCGATCGTCGCGCCGCAACCGCTCGCGTCGAAGCCCGCGTCCTCGATCACGCCCTCGCCGCTCGCGCGGTCCACGGAGATGGAGATGCGGATCAGATCGCCGCAGGCCGCACCGCCGGCAGCTCCGGTCACGCCCTCGCTCGGCGAATGCCCGCGCCCGAGCGGACGTTCCAGGTGGTTGGTCAGCTCTTCTGCGCTCGTGCTCACACGAGCGAGTGTACGGCTAGGCGTGACGTGTTTCGCTGATCGCCTGCTCGATGGAGTAGACGTCTGTGAAACCCGTCAGCACCGTCGTCTTGCCGCTCTTGGCCACGATCAGGATGGTCGGCGTGCCATCGACCTGCACGCCGCGCGTGATCGAGCCGAAGGATGAGACCTGGCTCGGCGCGGCCTGGTAGACGGCGATCCCCTTGTGCGATGCCAGGCGCTGGACTTCGCGGTGCACGAGCGCGTCGTCGAAGCCCTTTGGGGCCCAGAACAGGAGCACGGCGACCCGACCCTGCTTCAAGGCAGCTTCTACCGCCTGCTGGCGAGACGGCGCCGCGACGTGGGTGGAAGCGCCGGACGCGTGCGTCGGGGCCTTGGTGGCCGCTGTGGTCGTGGAGGTGGCTGCAGGCCGGGAGGTGGAGCTCGCGGCGGTGGTGCTCGCGGTGCTCGATGTTTCGGCCGACTGCTTTTCAAATTGCTTGGCGTCGCGTTCCGAGGCGGCGACGGCACCGTGGGCTTTGGCGACCGCACGCGTCAGACCCGTCACACCGGGTGCAGAGCCGTGATAGATCTTCGATGCGGCTCCCTGCCCGCCAGCGGCGGAGCTGGGCGCCGACGCTTTGGCTGCAGCCGGGGCGGGCGTGGTCGTGGCGCTCGAAGCGACCGGCGCGGAGCTTGCGCTGCTGGGGGCGGAATGCCTGTGCAGAGCGAACACCCACACGGCGCCGAACAGCGCGATCACCACAAGCGCTACCTGGAAGGGACGGGAGATCTGAGCCATCGCCCACTACTTCGGCAATTTCGCCGCAGAAGTTGAACGGGGCAATGCGCGCTGGACGGCTGAAGAGCCTCAGAGGGCGTGGTGGCCGCGCAGGACCGCGTGTACCACGGCCCCTGTCGCGATCGGTGTCTGCCCGCCGCCCTGCATGTCCCTGAGCGTCGTCTGCCCGTCGCCCACGATCGCCACGAAGCGCGCCCCCAGCGCGCCCGCCTGCCCGAGCTGGCCTTTGAGCGAGCGTCCGCCCAGGTCCATCTGCGCCGCCAGCCCGGCCGAGCGCGCCTCGCTGAGCAGCGAGAACGCCGCCCTGCGCACGTCTGCGCGCGCGTGCTCGATGGCGACGAACAGCTCAACGGGCGCCGGCGCCGTCGGCGGCGCCTCGCCGGCGAGCATGATCCGCTCGATGCCTGCCGCCCAGCCCATGCCCGGGGTGGGCGGGCCCCCGAGCTGCTCGACCAGGCCGTCATAGCGTCCCCCGCCCCCCACCCCGCTCTGGGCGCCCAGGGCGTCGGAGGTGAACTCGAAGACGGTGCGCGTGTAGTAGTCCAGTCCGCGAACGAGCGTCGAGTCGACCTCGTAGCTCACACCCGCCACGTCCAGCAGCGCGCGGACCTCGGCGAAGTGCTCGGCGTCCTCGGCGCTGAGATGGTCGAGCAGCCGGGGCGCGCCCTCCATCACCGCACGCGTGCCCGGGTGATCGGAGTCGAAGGCGCGCAGCGGGTTGTCCTCGATGCGCGAGCGGACATCCTCGGAGAGCTCCTGCTCGTTGGCACGCAGGTGGGCCTGCAGGCGCTCGCGGTACTCGCTGCGGCTCTCGGTGCTTCCGAGGCTCGCGAGTCGCAGGCGCACCTCTCTGACCTGGAGCTCGGCGAGCAGCGTGGCCAGCAGCACGATCGACTCGGCGTCCACGGCCGGGTCCTCCGAGCCCAGCGCCTCGGCCCCCACTTGCCAGAACTGGCGGTAGCGCCCCGCCTGGGCGCGCTCGTGGCGGAAGAAGCTCGACAGGTACCAGAGCTTCACCGGCTGGCGGCGCTTGTGCATCCCGTGCTCCACGTAGGCGCGACAGACCGGGGCGGTGCCCTCAGGGCGCAGCGTGAGCGAGCGCCCGGCGGCGTCCTCGAACGTGAACATCTCCTTGCGCACGATGTCCGTCGAGGCGCCCACCCCACGCGCGAACAGCTCGGTGGCCTCCATGGCGGGGGTCTCGATGCGCTCGTATCCGGCGCCCTCGAGGATCGCGCGTGCGCGAGCCTCGAGGGCAGAGCGGGCCGCGGCGTCCTCGCCGAGCACGTCGAAGGTGCCTCGCGGCGCTTTGATCTTGGAGTCGCTCAACGTGGCCGGGCCGGCGCGTCGGCCGTGGCCTCGTGCGGGAGGCGAGCGCGAAGCTCTGACAGGAACGGGTTGGTGTCGTACTCGCGCCCCAGCGTGGTCACACCCATGTGGCCCGGGTAGACCACGGTCTCCCGCGGGTGGGCCCTCAGCAACCCTTCGATCGAATGCTCCAGCGTGGCCCAGTCACCGCCCGGCAGATCCACGCGTCCAACAGAGCCCTGGAAGAGGACATCGCCGGACAGCAGCGCTCCCGAGACAGCGTAGGTCACGTGGCCCGGGCTGTGGCCCGGTGTGGAGAGAACCTCGATGTCGAGCCCCGCAAGGCTCAGCCGCTCGCCCCCCGAGACCGTGTGATCGGCCTCGTAGCTCTCGAACGGCCCGAAGCCGGGCGGCACCCAGCTCATCACGTCGGCCAGCACCGGACGCTCGATCTCCGGGCAGTAGACCGGCGCGCCGGTGGCCCGCGCGATCGGCGCCACCGCACCGATGTGGTCGAAGTGGCAGTGGGTGATCAGGATCGCCTCGATCTCGACCCCGAGCGACTCGGCCGCCGCGAGCAGGCGCTCGGCCTCCTCGCCCGGATCGACGATGACCGCACGTGTGCTCTGCGCGTCGGCGCGGACGATGTAGGAGTTCTCCTGCACCGGACCGACAGTGAACGCGCGCACGTCCAGCGAGCTCATCTTGCGGCCGCCTTCCCGCCACCGCCCTGGTCGGCTTTGCGCCGCTGACGTCGCCTGAAGGCCCACCTGTCGGTGTAGTAGCTCACGGCCGTGTAACCCGCGAGCACGATCGGGAACAGCCCGATGGCCTGGTTTGACTGGTGCAGGACCAGGATCACGATCAGCAGCATCACGATCGTGGCGAACATGGACTTGACGAACGCGCCGCGCCAGGTGGGCGGGCGATCGCGCTTGTCGAGCAGCGCTTCGCGCTCTTTGGCCAGGGCACGCGCGTCGCCGCTCTTCTCGGCCGCCGTCGGCTTGCGGCCCGTCCGACCGCGCGACTCCACGACCCCGGCGGCGTTGCCACGGTGCTTGGTCTGGCGCTTGCGTCTGGTCTGAGCCACTACCAGGAGCCTAATGCGTTCTCGATCACGTGGCGGGCGGGGTCGAATCCGGGCATGGGCAGCTCCTGCGGAAAACCCTCCAGCGCGGACGCGGGAGCGAGCCCGACGAGCTCGGCGCTCGCGATCGCCGCGTGGCGGCCGACGGCCTCCACGACCCTCGCCAGCGGGAAATCGAAGGGTCGCTCGACGTTCATCGACACCTGTGCCACAGACCCTCCGAGCGAGACCCCGATCGCGCGCAGTCCCGGCAGCCCCTCCTCGCCACCCTCGCGGATGAGCGCCGCGATCCTGCGGGCCTCATCCAGCGTGGCCGGCGGCGCAAGCTGCAGGTTGAAAGCAACCAACGGCGGGCGCGCCGCCACGAGCGCCGCTCCCGCCGTGGGGTGCATACGCGGTGGCCCGAAGTCGGGGGCGAGACCTGTGGTGGCTCCCTCCTGCTCGCCCCGGCCGGGCGCCATCCGCTGCGCCAGGGCGACCACGCCGCCGCGTCGCAGCTGCGCCCTGCTCCTGGCCGGGTGCCTCTCACCGGCGGTGAGCTCGCCGTAGAGGAACACCGGTAGGCCCAGCTCCTCGGCGAGCCGGTCCGCCACAACGAGCGCCTCGGCGCAAGCAGCCCCGCGTGCGCCCGGATCGAGGTACACGATCGGGACGATATCGAGGGCTCCCACGTGCGGATGCTGGGCGAGCTCGCGCTCGCTCTGGGAGCGGTTCATCACGTCGATGCGCTCCACCGCCACACGCGCTCCCGCCAACAGCGCGTCCGCGAGGGCGCCCTGGCGCCCCGCGAGCGTGAATACCGAGCGGTGGTGATCCGCGTCCGAGTGGACATCCAGCAACCGCGGGTGCTCCGCCACCGTCTCGGGCGGGGACAGGTTGGGCGCGAAGGCCTGGGCGATCGCCTCGACGGCACTCCCTGAGCGGCCCTCTGAAACGTTCGGTACGGCCAGCAGCATCGGTGAGGACATCGCACGCGAGGCTAGCCTGTGGCGCGAGCGGGTGTCTTGCGCGCACGCACCCGCGAGATCGAGATCTCAAAGCAGGACGATCTGGCGGGGTCTGCTCGCAGCGCGCGGCGGGCGCCATCCGCGCCTGGCTGCGGCTAGACTCCCGCTCGTCCGGGCCGGAGTAGCTCAGTCGGTTAGAGCAGCGGAATCATAATCCGCGTGTCGGGGGTTCGAGTCCCTCCTCCGGCATAGAGAAAAGCCCTGCAAACACAGCGCTTTGGCGCTTTGGGTAGCCGTTCAGTCCTGCGGGTTGTGGTCAGGGGAGGGCGGGGAGCGCACCGCCGGTTTGGTGGGCGGCAAGGAGATCGCGGAGGTAGGCGCACAGGCTGCGGTGTTGTAGGCGGCAGGTGACCGAGGCGGAGAGGGATCGTTCGGTGAACCGCTCGCCTTCCTCGGATTGGTTGCCGTGGCTGAGCTTGCGATGGATGACCGGTCCGCGGAGAGCGCGCTCGGCAGCGTTGTTGGTCGGGGTGACGCCGGGAACGGTGATGAATGTCCACAGCGCGGGCCAGAGCTTCAGAAGGTTGTTCGCGAACCAACGGTGAAGACGGTGGCGCTTGGATTTCTTGCCGGCGTGTTCGAGCAGCTCCCGCAGCTCGGTCTGGATCGGTGTCATCTCGACGGCGAGCCGAGCGCGATCTTGATGCTCGACGTAGGCGTGCCAGGTTTCAAACAGCCGGCGGGTGAGCTGGAGGCCGGCCGCTCCGAAGATCTGCTGGGCAGCCAAGCCCTCGCTGTGGAACCGGAAGTCGCGCTGGAGATGACTCCAGCAGGCTTGTCGTTGCTCGGGATCGAGCAGGTCATATGCCCACCAGCGATCCGAGGTCACGATCCCCTCAAACTCGCTACCGAGCAGTCCCTGCAGCCGGTCGCGGTGGCGATCCTCGACGATCCGGAAGATCGCCGCTTGCGGGGTCGCGGCCGTCCACATCGTGCGATTCTCGCCGGCCAGGTACCAGCCGGTCTCATCGACGTTGACCGCCCCGGATCCCAGCACCTGGCTCGCCAGACGCTCGTGCGGCCCGGCAAGCAGCAGTGAGGTGCGCTGACAGATAGCGTCGATCGCGCCGACCGAGATCCGAACGGCGAACAGCTCTGAGAGGAGCTCGCTCATGTCCCGCCGCGAGATCCGGTTGCGTGCCGTCAACACAACGACCGCGGCTTGCAAGGCCGGCCCGAACGCCGACTCGCCAACCGTCTTGAGCGTCGCGCGAGTCCGCCCCTGGCATCCCGGGCACCGCAACCGATGGGTGCGATGCTCGCAGTACACGACCGCGGTCGCTGGCAACTCGGCAACTTGATGACGCCCCGGCCCATGACGCGGGACCTTCTCACTGTCAGTGAACTCCCGCCCACACCCCGAGCACTCCCCAGGGTAACGGTCAACGACCTCCTGCATCTGATCTTCACCCAGCAGCTCCCGCCCCGCGCCCGGGTGACCATCCTGCCCGCCCGCCTTGCGCCGCTGACCGTCCCTGCGAGCCAGCTCCTTGGCCTTCTCCCGCGCCTCCTGCCGACGCTGCTCGCGAGTCTTCGGAGCGTCCGTCGAAGGTGGCGAGGAACTGTTACGCGAACTCGCCAAAGCCGTCGCCTCCAACGCCCGCAGCCGCTCCTCCAACCCCCGCTGCCCAGCCGCCAGCCCGATCAAGAACGCCACGCACACCTCACGCCCCGAATCGTAGACCGCCTCAGCCTCAGACCGCTCCACGCCAACAAAGCTCGCCACCCACCCACACACACCCTGCCAACGAAAACCCACAGGACTGAACGGCTACTGCTTCTTGATTCCAGCGTCTACCCCGCTCTTCCCGTTGTTTCCCGTCGAGATGTGCGCCAGGTGTGCGCCATCAAAGGAGCTCCTGCGTTGATCAGGCTGCTATTAGGGCGCCACTCGCGCCTGGCGCCCGGATGCTCGCGTTCCCGGGGTACGGGCTCTTCAGGAACCTTGGAGTGATGACCGGAAGCAGAAATGTCGCCTCTGCGAGGCCCTCAGCGAGACGTCGACGCCAGCTCTCACCGACGTCGATGTCCTCCCTGTCCTGGAAGATTGAAACGTCGTCACCGGTCTGGGCTCGCAGCTCGCGGAGCAGACGCTCACGGAACGTAGAGATGCGCCCATCCTCGTCATCACTCTCCGCATAGCTCATAAACGCCAGCGGAATCGACGGATCTGACGGTTGCGTCGTGGTCATGGCTGATCTAGAGAGTCGAATGGCGTCGAAGTCAGAAATCACACGATCGCTGTCCACTATACGCCCACGGCTGGTTCTCTACGCCATTCAGCTCGATCTGAACCCCAATGCTCGTGCCGGCTGAGGCGCTAACTGCCGAGCGTGATGAAGCGTTAACGAGCGTCATGCATGCGGTCTGCTGCTGCCACACGCAAGCGAGCGCACCGATGACGCCAACGCCTACTGTCGCTCGGCACTTCACAGGCAAAGCGCTCGCGCCCGGGCCGACCGCGCCCATCACAACGGCTCGAGACGCCCCGTCGAGCATGCCTTGGCGATCGCGGATCGCCTCTCGGCTTGGGATGGTTGACAACGGTACCGAAAGACTACGAAAGCGACACCAGGTTTCCGCAACCTCTCCGAGGCCGGGCCGGAGACAGATTGGGGGCGGTATGAGATCCACGGCCCCTTCCATCTCTCCTTCTACAGCCACGCCGTCATTGGAGTGTTGAGCGCGAAAAAGCCGTAAACGTCTGCGATCACTGCGCCGCCCAGACGCCAAGCGACGCCAAGCCTGAGGCGAGCGCACTGGACACCAAGCTGCTTAGACTTTCTTGAGGGTCGCGACTGTGATGTGTGGCCAGCTTAGTTTGTTGAAGACCAGCTGAACGGTCTGGGTGTACTGCAGTTGCAGGAAGTCAGGGCCGCCGTATGGGTCGGCGACTGTCTCGATCCAGAAGATCGCTTCGACGTCGGTCGCGGTGGCGTTGCCTCCGGGAGGGTTGGAGCCTGCTTCCAGGAACGCGGTGTTGGCGGTGCCTCCGCCGGGTACTGGGGTGTGCTTTGTTGAGACGATCAGCACGGTCGTGCTCTTGATGTCTTGGCCTTGGATGTCTTTGACGAGCACGCTGTTCGGGTTTTCGACCATCGCCTCGGTCACCCCCGCGGAGGCCTGGCGGAAGTTGCTTGGGACCGCGAGGTTGAGCTCGGTAAAGACCGCCTCGGCTTCGGCGAAGGAGCGGGGGTTCTTGCCGGGTTCGAAGGGGATGATGTTGTTCTCGGCGATCTGTGGTCCGCCTTGGACGTCAAGGAACTCTCCTTGCGCGAGGATCGTCGTGCCGTGCGGAATGGAGGCCATCCGCACGACCGTTTGCGCCAAGTTTGGGTCGGTTGTCGCCGGGACGTGTGCCCAGATTCCGGGCTCGATGTGGAGTCCTTCCGGCGGGTCGACCCCTTCGATCTGCTGCATGTAGGTGAGGCCGAACATGTTGATGTCCGGCATCAGCAGCCCTCGGTTGGGGATCTTGCCGTTGATCTTCGTGAATTCGAGCTTCTCTGAGGTGAGGTTCAGCTCGAGGAAGCGGTCGTGTCCTTCGGCGAGCGGGTGCGGTCGCCAGATCGTGTTGAAGCCTTTCCCTTCCCAGACCCCTTTGCCGTCTGGGCCGACGAGCTCCGCCAACGGACCGAGGTCGAGGACTGGGTCTACAGCAGGCTGCTCGACTGCTTTGAATGCGAAATCGGGATCGGTCCGTGGGCTGATGGCCACGATGGCGCCTCCGTTCTGGTGGATCTATCCGGTTGGAGATCACGTCCGGAGACGACATGCGGCTCTTCTGCCCGCAAGCCCCTGCGACGCGCAAAGCGAGACTAACTTGCTGCCGAGGCGCCGTCAAGATAAGTTCGCACGATCGCAACAAGTCCAGGGGCTGGGCGTATGATGATGCCGCAACCGCGCTCGACAAACGGCATCCGGGCCGCATCGCGCCAGAGCACGGTTGGATGCCCCTACTAGAAAAGGTGAGCAAGCCGATGCTGATGATGAAGCCGAACCTTCTCGCCGGCCTGGACACGCCGCAAGGCCTCCAGAGCGCGCTACAGGCCGCGATCGAGCTTGAGCATGCGACGATCCCCCCATACCTCTACGCGGTCCTCTCCCTCGGAGGCGGCGGGAACACCGTGGTCGAGCAGCTCGTTGACAGCGTCCTCAAAGAGGAGATGGCCCACATGGCGCTGGCCTGCAACGTGCTGAACGCCATTGGCGGTGCGCCTGCAATCGACACCCCACAGTTCATCCCAAGCTATCCCGGGCCGTTGCCCGGAACCGTCGAGGAACAGCTCACCGTCCACCTGCGGCGCTTCTCGATCGAACAGGTCGAAGACACGTTCATGATCATCGAGGAGCCAGAGGAACCGCTGGCGATCCCCGACGCCCTGGCGGCCGCGCCGCTGACCATCGGCGTCTTCTACGCCAAGATCAAACAGGCGATCGAAGTAGCCGGCCAGGCGATCTTCGTAGGCGACCCCAAGCGCCAAGTCACCGGCGGCTTCGCCGAGATCATCCCCGTTATTGACGTGGCGAGCGCCTCAACGGCCATCGAAACGATCGTCGAGCAGGGCGAGGGAACCAGCACCTCACCCTTCGGGGACAAAGCCGATGACGAGCTCGCCCACTACTACCGCTTCGCCGAGATCGCCAAGGGGAAGAAGTTGATTCCCGCCCCCGGCCAGGACCCGCCATGGCGCTACGACGGCGAAGCGATCCCCTTCGACCCTTTGCAAGTGAAGCCCCTGATCGATGATCCGCACGCCACCAGCTACCCCGAAGGCTCCCCCGCGCGAAAGAAGTGCGAAGAATGCAACCACACCTACACCAACCTGCTGAAGACCCTGCACGAAGTCTTCAACGGATCCCCACAAAAGTTGGACGAATCCATCGGCACAATGTTCGAACTGCGAACCCAAGCAGGCGAACTGACGGCAATCGAAAGCGAACCAGGAAAGCACGCAGGCCCGAGCTTCGAGTACCAGCCAGAACCGCCAGCCTGACGAAGCGCTCAAACCGAGACCTAGCTACTTCCTGCGGAAAAACTCTTTGAGATGACGAACGGCCGCGCTTGTTGAGGGCGCGGCCGTTCGTGAATGAGTGGTGCTCTGGTCAGGAGCGTTTGGAGTGTTTCACTGGGCTCGGATGGC
>JADGPL010000011.1 GCA_017882455.1 Solirubrobacteraceae bacterium
GAGTTGGCGATCAGGATGTAGGGGTCCTCCAGGGTCGCCTCCATGCGGTCCTGGTCGGTGACCATGTAGGGCGAGATGTAGCCCTTGTCGAACTGCATGCCCTCGGTGAACTCGAGGTCCATGCCGAACGTCTGGCCCTCCTCGACGTTGACCACGCCGTCCTTGCCGACCTTCTCGATCGCATCGGCGATGACGTCGCCGATCTCCTCGTCGCCGGCCGAGATCGTCGCCACGCGGGCGATCTGGTCCTTGCCGGAGACCTCCTTGGACTGGGTCGCGATGTTCTTGACGACCTCATCGACCGCTTTCTCGATGCCGCGCTTGAGCGCCAGCGGGTTGGCGCCGGCCGCGACGTTCTTCAGGCCCTGGCGAACGATCGCCTGGGCCAGCACCGTCGCGGTCGTGGTGCCGTCGCCGGCCACGTCGTTGGTGGCGGTGGCCACCTCGCGCACGAGCTGGGCGCCCTGGTTCTCGAAGACGTCCTCGACCTCGATCTCCCTAGCGATCGTGACGCCGTCGTTGGTGATGGTGGGCGCGCCGAACTTCTTGTCGAGCACCACGTAGCGGCCCTTGGGGCCGAGCGTGACCTTGACCGCGTTGGCGACCGCATCGACGCCCGCCTCCAGCGACTTGCGCGCCTCTGAGCCGTACTTCAGTTCCTTGTGAGCCATATTCCTCGGATCTCCTTAAGACTCGACGCGGGCGAGAACATCGGACTCGCGCAACACGAGCAGATCCTCCCCGTCGACCTTGATCTCGGTCCCGCCGTACTTGCTGTAGAGGACCTCGTCGTCCTTCTTCACGTCCAGCGGGATGCGCTTGCCGTCCTCGTCGAGCTTGCCGTCGCCGACTGCGAGGACCTTGCCCTTCTGGGGCTTCTCCTTGGCGGTGTCGGGGAGGACGATGCCACTGGCGGTGGTCTGCTCCTCCTCGATCGCCTGCACGATCAAACGATCGCCCAGGGGCTTGAGCTTCATATCGAAAAAACCTCCGTCTCTGAGAATGCGACCGGCGGCCCGCGGCCCTCTGGTGACTGGGCGGAACCGCCTCTTTTGGCACTCCCGCGAGGAGAGTGCCAGCTACATCCCCAATATATAGAAGATCCGGCGAGGTTCAAGCAAAAATTGGCAGTCGGGCCGGCAGACTGCCAATCGGCCACACCTTGAGGGACGAGCTGCGCCGGTGCGGCGCCGCGGAGCCTAGTTCTGCGCGCCGCCGAAGCCCTTCATGGCCTCGGTCATGCCGCTGGGGTTCTCGAGGATCTGGGAGAAGCGCACCACGGTGACGGTGTCCTCGATGGATACCGCGCGGCCGTAGATCTGTTCGAGGAAGTTGATCAGCTCCTCCTGGCGGCGGAACTCGGGGTTGTCGTGCTTGATGTCGCGCGGGGAGAGGTCGGCGAGCTTCATCACCTCGACGTTGTCGATCACCGCTTCGAAGATCCGTTCGCGCGGCGAGTACTGATAGCCGATGGTCACGAGCACGGCCTGGTTCTTGCGGTACTTGCCCGACTTGTCGCCCAGGCGGATCGTGGCCGTCTTGCGCCCGCGCTTGAGCTCGTCGGCGAAGATCGTGGAGTAGAAGTTCAGGACCTGCATCGCGACCGGCAGGCTATCGGTCTTTGGCGAGATAGGCGAGCGCGAGCGCGACCATCTCGCGCTCCGCGGTGTGCGTGAGCGCGGTCTTTGCGTCCTGCAACGCGATCCAGCGCACCTCCTCGACCTCGTCGTCGTGATCCTCGGTGTCGCCCTCGACGTAGTCGAACAGGAAGAAGGTCACTCGCTTTCCGATCGTTCGCCCGTCGCGGCGATACCAGTAGCGCGACTCGCCCAGCTCGGTCACCGCCTCGGCGAGGATGCCCGTCTCCTCCCGCACCTCCCGCCTTGCCGCCTCGATCGGCGTCTCGCCGGGGTCGACGTGGCCCTTGGGCAGGGCGAGCACACGCGAGCCGTCGGCGGCGCGACGGGTGGGCACGATCACCACCACCTGACCGTCGCGCACGACCACGCCCCCGGCGGAGAACTCGCGCGCCTGCGAGCCCCGCGGCGGGCGGGTCGGTCGGGACGACTTAGAAGACATACTGCTTCAGCGCATCGGCGTTGTGGACCACCAGGCGCCCGCGCCCCTGGGAGATCACCCCGGCGCGCTCGAGCACGGCGAGGAAGCGGCTGGCCGACTCGCGCGAGGAGCCCGCGAGCTGCGCGAGGTCGGCCTGAGTGGTCGTGACCAGCACGTCTGAGCCGTCCTTGCCGGCCGCGATCTCCTGGTCGACGAGCTCGCTGAGCACGACCGCCACCCGGCTCTGCACGGTCTGGAAGGACTGGCGCGAGAGGCGCTCGTTCATCTCGCGCAGGCGGCGCCCGAGCGCGATCACCAAGCGCGCGGCGATCGAGGGGTATTCGCCCATCAGCCGGCGCATGTCGGGCCCGAGCACCCCGACCACGCTCGTGGGCTCGAGCGCTTCCACGGTGGCCGAGCGGCGCTCGTCCTCGAACATGGCCAGCTCCCCGAAGATCTCGCCCGGCCCGAACGTGGCGAGCGTGATCGTGCGCCCGTCGCCGTGCGAGCGGACCGCCCGCAGCTGCCCCTCGCGCACGATGTAACAGGTGTCGCTCGCGTCCCCCTCGCGAAACACGGCCTCGCCGGGCTCGACCGTGCGGGGCACCGCGACCTCGGCGATCCGCTGCAGATCGCTCGGGTCCAGGGTGGAGAAGGCAGGCACCCTCCCGAGCAGTTCCACGACCTCGGCTGAGCGCGTCGCCCCCATCACCCAGGGAATACCACAACGGGCTCGCGCCGAGACGACCGACGCCGGACAGCGAGCGGCGGCGGTATGGTCACGCCATGCCCCAGCCGATCCGCACCGTGCTCCTGGGCGCCGCCGGCGTGCTCGCGGCCATCTTCACGACGCCTGCGCTGGCGAAGAGCTCCTCTCCCGCCAAGGCTCCGCCCATCAAGGCCCACGCCCTGCTCAGCTCGCACGAACTGTGGGCCACGATCGATGTCTGCGCCCCCATCGACCAGCCCGACACCGTGGGCGTCCGCGGCTCGATGCCCGGGGACGGGCAGGCCGGCGACAGGATGTACATGAGCTTTCGCCTGCAGTACCTGAACCCCAGCAAACGCTGGGTCGACCTCTCAAGCGGCGCCGCGCCGAGCTTCGTGGCGGTCGGAGGCTCCGCGGCTGCGCGCGAGGGGGGCAGCAGCTTCCAGCTGGTGCCGGTGGCCGGCAAGCCCGCCTCGGAGCTGCGCGGGGTCGTGGACTTCCAGTGGCGTCGCGGCAGGAAGGTCCTGCTGTCAGCCGCTAGGCCCACGGTCGCGGGGCACAAGAGCGTCGCCGGCGCCGACCCCGCCGGGTTCAGCGCCGCTAGCTGCCTGATCGGCTGAACAGCCGCGGGTCGTTGGTGATGATGCCGTCGACGCCCATGGCGGTGAGCTTGGCGATCATCCGCGCATCGTCCACCGTCCACACGTAGATCTCGCCGCCGCCCTCCGCCACCGCCCGCAGCAGCGCGGGCGTGACCACGCGCCAGTGGGCCATGATCGCGTCGAAGCGCCCTTCGCGCAGGGCCGTGCGGACGCGGCGGGGAAGCGTGGCGCGGTAGCCGGTGAGCATCGCCAGCGCCGGGATCGCCGTGAGCATGTCGGTGGTGTAGTCGCGGCGCACGCGCGGGACCGACCAGCCGAGGCGCAGCGACGGCTCGGCCACCCTGATGCGGGCGAGGCCCGACGGGAACATGCCGCTGATCAGCGTGCGCGCCACGAGATCGCGCTCGCGCAGCGCCTCCAGCACCCGCATCTCGTAGCCCGGGAGCTTGATGTCCACGTCGAATTCGATCCCCGCGAAGGCCCCTCCCGAGAGGTGTGCGAGCGCGTCCTCGAAGCTCAGCGGCTCGCGCGAGCGCATGTCCTCGTGGTCGTGGGCGACGAGCAGCCGCCCGCTGCCGTCGGCGTGCTCGCTGAGCACGTCCAGCTCGATCATGTCCACGTCGTGGTGCAGGGCCGCGTCGAAGGACGCGAGCGTGTTGCCGGGCTCGATGTGGTGTGCGCCCTTGTGACCGACGCGGCGGGGACGCTTGGCGAGCTCGTTCATGCAGGCCCACGATGGCAGAGTGGCCGCCTCGACGGCGCGGAGCTCCTCGACCGTCGGGGCGCTCGCTTGGGCTCAGCTGCAGCGGGGCGGCCTGCGCGCAGCCTGAAGCGTCTCGACCGCGGCCTTCGGTCCGATATACGGGGCCAGAACCGTGAAGGCGAGCTGGTCGACGAGGGAGGGAAGGCGCGAGAGGCGATTGTTGGCCACGTAGCTGCCGATGATCCCCCACAGCGCGCCCGTGACCGCTTCCAGCGCGACGTTTGGACCACGTTGGGGGACCGGGGCGGACTCGGTGAGCAGTTTGGTGAAGCCCTCCACCGAGCGCGTCATGCGCCCGATCATGCCCGGGCCGACCTCGAAGAGGTCGATGAAGGCGATCCGCAGCAGCGCCTGATGCGCCACCAGGTACTCGACGAAGGCGCCCATCGCCCGGTAGACGGCTTCGGGCCACGACTCCGCTCCCTCGAGGCTCGGGCGAACCGACTGCAGCGCTTCGGAGACGAATTCGTCGAGGACGGCGAGGAAGCACTCTTCCTTGTTGGCGAACTGCTTGTGGAAGGCCTCGGTGGAGATCCCCGCGAACTGGGCGATCTGCGGATCGGTCAGCGTCGCGTAGCCAGAGTCGAGCGTCAGGTGCACGACCGAACCGAGCAGCCGCGCCCGCCTGTCGTCGCGCGCGAGGAAGGCCGCCGGGGTGGGCGGAACGTGCGCCGGCTTGGCCAGGCCCAGCATCCCCAGGCGCGCTGCCGCCGGTGTGCGGTAGGACTCGATCCAGTCGAGCACTTCGTCGGTCAGCGCGTACAGCTCGCGCTCGCGGCCCTCGAGCATGCGCATGAACACCACGTGGCGCACGCCCCCGACGATCGCCCGCGAGGTCAGCTTGGGGAAGCCGACCTCGTTCGGCGCCGCCGCGAACGCGGTCGCCACCAGTCGCTCGAACGTGAAGCCGGCGAGTTGCATGCGTTCGCGGGCCTTGGGGCCGATGCCGAGCGAGTCCACCAGGACGAGGCGCGGTCCCTTCGGGCTCTCGGCCACGTCGTCGAGCAGCGTCTTGCAGGCGGCGTGGACACGATTGGCCCATCCGCGCTCGCCCGCCCACGCCTCCAGCATGCGCTTGCGCGCCCCGGCCACGACGATGTCGTAGGTGGCCAGGAAGCACTGCTCCTTGTTGGAGAACTGCTCGTAGAAGGCCCGGCGCGACACGCCCGCCAGACCGATCACGTGGGCCACGGTGGTGGCGTGGTAGCCCCGCTGCGAGATCGACTCGATCATCGCGCCGTAGAGGCGGGTCCGCTGGTTGCGGGCCACTTCCTCTCGGTCCATACCGTTCGGCCCGTGCGGCAGCCTGCGGTACAGCGGCGCCTGCTGGCCTCTTGTTCGGCTCATCCCCACGGTTCTAGAACATAGACTAGTTGAATGTCGAGTGCAAGTCTTATGCATCTTTAATAACAAGCCAGTTCGAACGATTCCACCGGTGTCTCCATCCCGTGCAACCGTCCGACAGACAATGGGATTCGGGCTATCGGGTGCAGACACGCGCAGCTTGCGGGATCCATATGGCCGGAATCCGCATGGCTGGGGGCCTTCTGCGTGTCTCAGGCGCTGAGCGTCAGCCGGCGCGGCCCCGACTGGAAGCCGAGCTCGACGAGCGCCTCGGCCAGCTCGGAGGCGATCGCGGGCTGCCCGTCGATGCGCTCGAGCGCGAGCTTGGGCACGCGCCCGGCGCGCACCGCGTCCGCGAGCGCCTCGAGCGCCTCGCGCAGCCGGCCGGGCTCCCGACCGGGCGCCGTCGGGCCAGCTGCGCCGCGCAGCGCCGCGCCGATCAGCGTCACCAGGCCACGCCCACCGCGCTCCACGTAGAGGATCGGCTCGTCCTGGACCGTGACCACGTAGGCACCGGCGACGCGCGCGGGGCGCAGCGGGCGGACGCCGGTCTGCTCCCGCTTGGGCCACGGCAGTGCGGCACCGTAGGGCTGCGCCGGGTCGGCGGCGCCGAGCACGAGCGTCCGCGACCTCTCTGACGGCGCACGCAGCCGCTCGATGGCGCCGGGAAGCGCGAACTGGGCGCCGCCCATGCCCTCGACGAAGTAGCCGCGACGACAGACGCCGAGGGTCTCGAGGTTGGAGAAGGTGTCGTAGAGCATCGCGAAGCCGCCCTTGATCCCCTCGGCCAGGACCTGCTCGCGGGTGACGATCCCATAGCGCTCGAGCAGGAGCTCCGCCAGCGCGCGCCTGCGCTCAAGCGCCCCCGCGGGACCATCTTGAACGCCGTGGAACACGGGCGCGATCAGCGACCAGCGGCCCTGAACCTGGGACTGCGCCCCGCTGCGGCGCCTGCCGCTGAAGCGCGAGCGTGCTCCGCCGCCGCTGCGGCCCGTGAACGCACCCGGCGCGACGGAGGAGCGCTCGGAGCGGGCCAACGCCAGCCGGGGAGCCCGCAGCGGCGCCCAGGCGTCGTTGGTGACCTCGCCGGCCCACACGAGGTCCCAGAGCGCCTCGCGCAGCGCCTCGGCCGGCGCGTCGAGATCGGCGAGCAGATCCGTGAAGAACGCGGGTCCGCCCTGCAGGCGCGCGCGCAGGAGCTCGTGCTCGGAGTTGCTCGGCGGCTCGTATCCGGTGCGGGCCGAGGGAGCAGAGGGGGGCGGCCCGATCGCGGCGGCGTCCTCGCGGAAGTACAGCGCGACCCTGCCTGAGCGCCCGAGCGGCCCGGCGCCCACCCACACGAGCTCGCCGCTGGCGCAGAGGGCGTCCATCCACGAGGGCGAGTAGGCGCCGGTGCGGCGCGGAAGCACGTCGCGCTCCCAGATCTCCACGGGCAGCGCGAGCCCCTGCAGCGGCACGAGCACTTCGCGCAGGCGGTCCACTCCGGCTCCGGCGCCGGAGTGGCGGTCGACGCCCTGCCAGGAGGGCAGGAAGGCCGCCAGGCGCCGCTGCTCGGCCGGCTCGATCTCCTTGCGCAGGGCGGCCAGCGAAACGCGCCTGAGACGGCGCAGGACCTCGATGTCGCACCAGTCGCGCTCGCTGCCTCCCGGACGAAGCTCCCCGCGAACGAGATCGCCGGCGCGCTCGAGCTCGCGCAGCACGGCGCTCGCGTCGACGCCGTAGCGCGCGTGGATGTCCTCGCTCGTGAAGGGGCCGTTGGTGCGGGCGTAGCGCGCGAGGAGCTCGGAGAGCGCGTCGGGCACGTCGGCGAGGAAGGCCTCGGGCAGCCCGCCCGGCGGGACCGCCCCGAGAGCGTCTCGATAGAGGCCTGCCTCATCGGCGGCCGCCCAGCGCTCCTCGCCGCCGAGGCGCAGGCGGATGGCGCGCCGTTCGCGCTCGAGCTCGCGCAGCAGGGGCTCTGACTCGATGCCCTCGAAGACGCGCTCTGCGACCTCGTGGGCGTTAAGGTCGCCGACGTGGCGCAGCACGTCGTGCAGGCCGTCGCGCCCGGTCGCGCGGGTCATCTCGGAGCGGTGCTGCAGATCAGCTTCCACGCGCGCGAGCGCCCCGGGGTCGATCAGCTCGCGCAGCTCCTCCTGGCCGAGCAGCTCGCGCAGCAGGTCGCGGTCGAGCGAGAGCGCGGCGGCACGACGCTCGGCGCTCGGGGTGTCGCCCTCGTACATATAGGTGGCGACGTAGTCGAAGAGCAGGGAGGAGGCGAAGGGCGAGGCCGTCTGGGTCTCGACCTCGACGAGGGAGATCTCGCGCGTATGCAGCCCCCGCAGCAGCTCTTCAAGGCCTGACACGTCGAGCACGTCCCGCAGGCACTCCCTGTATGTCTCCAGGACGATCGGGAAGTCGGCGTAGCGGCGGGCGACCTCGAGCAGGTTCTGGGCCTTCAGGCGCTGCTGCCACAGCGGCGTGCGCTTGCCCGGGTAGGCGCGCGGGATCAGCAGCGCGCGCGAGGCGTTCTCGCGAAAGCGCGCGCCGAAGAGGGCCGAGCCGCCGAGCTCGGCGGTGACAGCCTGCTCGACCTCGTCGGGCTCGAGCATCAGCAGCTCGACGATCGATTCCCACCCACCCGGGGACTCGGCCTCGTCGGCGTCGAGATCCGGGAGGTGCAGGACGATGCCGTCGTCTGACCAGATCGCGTCGGCCTCTAGGCCGAAGCGCTCGTGGATGCGCGCCGAGAGCGCGAGGCCCCAGGCGGCATGGACGCGACCGCCATAGGGAGAGAGCACGCACAGGCGCCAGTCGCCGATCTCGTCGCGAAAGCGCTCGAGCACGATCGTGCGCTCGCTGGGCAGCACGCGCGTGGCGGTGAGCTGCTCGCGCAGGTAGGCGAGCAGGTTGCGAGCGGCACGCTCGTCGAGGTCATAGTCGCGCTGCAGCGTCTCGGCGTCCTGCTCCACGGCCCAGCGGGAGAACGCGCCGATCGCCTCGCCGAGCTCCTTCGGGCGCCCGATCGAGTCGCCCTTCCAGAAGGGCACCGCGCCGGGGGCGCCCGGAGCGGGCGTGACGATCACGCGGTCGCGCGTGATCTCCTCGATCCGCCAGCTGGAGGCGCCGAGCAGGAAGGTCTGGCCGGGGCGCGCCTCGTAGACCATCTCCTCGTCGAGCTCGCCCACGCGCCGTCCATCCGGGAGGGTGACCGCGTAGAGGCCACGGTCGGGGATCGTCCCGGCGTTGGCGATCGCCAGCTGTCGGGAGCCCTTGCGCGCACGTATGACCCCGGCGACGCGGTCCCAGACGATCCGCGCGCGCAGCTCGCCGAACTCCTTGGACGGATAGCGACCGTCGAGCATGTCGAGCACGTTCTCGAGCAGGTCGCGGGAGAGCTCGGAGTAGGAGTGGGTTCGCTTCACGAGCGCGTGCAGCTCGTCGACCGAGACCCCCGGGTCGGGCGAGTCCTCGCCGGCCTTTCCCACCGGCTCCGCCGAGACGGCGATCGCGACGATCTGCTGAGCGAGGACGTCGAGCGCGTTCTTGGGCACGACCGTCGGCTCGATCAATCCTTCGTGCATGCGGCGGACGACGACGGCGCACTCGAGCAGGTCGCCGCGGAACTTGGGGAAGATGCGCCCGACGCTGACCTCCCCGACGCCGTGGCCGGCACGGCCGATGCGCTGCAGGCCGCGGGCGACGGACTTCGGGGACTCGATCTGCAGGACGAGGTCGACTGCGCCCATGTCGATGCCCAGCTCGAGCGAGCTGGTGGCCACCAGGCAGGGGAGCTTGCCTCCCTTGAGCAGCTCCTCGACCTTGGTGCGCTCCTCGCGCGCGAGCGAGCCGTGGTGGGCGCGGGCGATCTCCTCCTCGGCGAGCTCGTTGAGGCGCAGCGCGACGCGCTCGGCGGCGCGGCGGTTGTTGACGAAGACGATCGTGGAGGTGTGCTCACGGACCTGCCTGAGCAGCTCTGGGTAGATGGCGGGCCAGATTGAGTTGCGCGTGGACTCGCCCCCTGGGAGCGGCTCGAGGGGGTCGGACGCGACTCCCTCTGGTGGCGTCAGCACAGTCGATGCGCCCGGTTCGGCCATCGACTCGACGGGAACTTCGATGCGCAGGTCGAGCGGCTTGCCTGTGCCCTTCAGGGTGCGGGCGCCCGCGTCGATGATGGTTACCTCGCGGGTGGGGCCCACCAGGAAGCGCCCGACCTCCTCGAGGGGGTTCTGCGTGGCGCTCAGGCCGATGCGCTGCACTGGCCGCTGCGCCTGCTCCTCGAGACGCTCGAGCGTGAGCGCCAGGTGGGCGCCGCGCTTCGAGTGCGCGACGGCATGGATCTCGTCGACGATCACCGCCTCGACACCCGTGAGCATCTCCCGTGCCTGGGAGGTGAGGATCAGGTAGAGGGACTCGGGGGTCGTGACGAGGATGTCCGGTGGCTTGCGCGCCATCGCCGCCCGCTCGCGCTGGGGGGTGTCGCCGGTGCGTATCCCCACCGTCACGCTGTCGGCTCCGATCCCGCGCAGGGGAGCGCGGAGGTTGCGCTCGATGTCGTAGGCCAGGGCCTTGAGCGGGCTCACGTACACCACGCGGGTCCCCCGGCCGGCGCCGGCCGGGTGCGCTTCGTCGCTGCTCAGCCGGTCGAGAGCCCACAGAAAGGCCGCGAGCGTCTTGCCGGAGCCGGTGGGCGCGGAGAGCAGCACATGCTCGCCGGCCGCGATCGCGGGCCAGGCCTGGGCCTGTGCGGGGGTGGGGCTTGCAAATGCCTGTCCGAACCAGCGACGGACCCCCGGGCTGAAGCTCGCAAGCGGCATGCACCGAGGCTAGCGGGCGGGCTGTCGCAGGATGCTCCTCCCGGCCCGCCCCGCTACTTGTGCTTCTTCCTGCTCTTCTTGACCTTCTTTGCCTTCGGGCACCCGGTCACCTTGATCGCCGTGGTCTGTTTCAACACGGCGCCGTTCTGCCCGGTGATGAGCGTCGGCATCTTGAGCGTCTGTCCGCACATGCTTTGCTTGGCCTTGAGCGGAAGGTTCGCGGCGAGCACCGAGTGCGGGCCCTCGCCAAAAGTGCTTTCGAAGGAGCTGATGCGAGCGTCGGGCACCGCTTCGAAGCTCTCCGAGGTGACGCCGTGCTTGATGTGGGTCTTGCCGTCCAGCAGGATCGTCACCCCTTCGCCCTGCAGTACGAACACCAGATCGGGGAGTTCCACCGATCCATGCGAGACGAGATAGGCGGGGCCGGTGAGCGGGTGCGCGAGAACAGCGCTCACAGCCTTGGCGTTGCCGACGAGCGACGCTTCGGGACATGCCGCGGGATTGGCGTTGAAGACGGTGTCGACGCACGCTTTGTGCAGCGTCGCCAGCCGTGAGGGCAGCTGGATCGGCAGGTCGACCTTGAGCTTGCCGATGTTGGCCTGTCCCGCTCCCGACGTCACCTTCACCTGAAGCGACGCCCCGGCCGCTTTGCTCGTCTTGCCCTGCGTGCTCGCTGAGAGCGACGGCTTGAACGGCAGCGTTGCGCAGTTGGCCGCCTCGAAAGGACTCGATACCGGGCTACTCGCTCCTTCGGTCGAGCTGATCGTGCCCGTCACGGACGACGGCTGGCAGTCCGTCGGGTTGATGACGAACCCAGGACGGTTGATGTTCACGTTCACTGTCCTGATATCGAGCGGGATGCCCTGCAGGATCGTCGGGAGCGGGTTGCTCGTCACCGTGAATTGTGCCGTTCGCGGATCGACCGTGATCCGTGCGCGCACGATTTCTGTCCCGAGGTTGAAGGGACCGGCCACCGCCGGCACGACCATCGTGAGCCCGAACGGGGCGCCACCGTAGGGACCTGTGAGGAACGCCTTGCCACCATGCACCCATACCGGGGCTTCGCCGGGGCCCGCCGATACGGTGACTTCGCCGATCTGGCTTTCGGGACCGCAGGCCCCTGTCGTCGCGGCGGGCTCGGGACACTGGACCACGCTCTTCACGACCGCTTCCAGCCCCGGGGGGCTCGTGATGGCGACCCCGCCGAATCGCTGTTCACCGTCGGCTCGCGAGAACGTGACAGAGAAGGAGCTGCTGCCAGCGGCTTGGTTGTTCTTCGTCCCGGCAACGAGGCTCGGGGCGAAGCCGCGCCCGCAGCCCGAGGAGATCCCGAAGCCGCTCGTGAGCACGCTCGCGAGCGGGCTGCTCCAGGGAGTGAGGGAGGTGTCGATCGTGTAGGAGCCGCATGCGGGGGGCGTGACCAGCGGGGCACGTGGGCCGCCGAAGACGCCGAGCTTGATCTCGCTGACCTGCTGCTGAGGCTCGCCTTCGAACGGCGGGTTGCCTTCGAACCTCGTCGTCAGCTGTCCCGTGAGGGGGTCCGCTTCCACGTGCCCGGCGAGCTTCACGAGCACGCCGCTGCCTTCTGCGACGAGGTAGACCGCGAGCAGGGCGCCGAACGGGTTGGCGGTCTGCTGCGCCACGAAGAGCGAGCCCTTCAGCGGGAGCTTCACGGCCGGCGAGACGAGTTCAACCGTGCCGATCTTCGAGGCTTCCGGACAGCGCTCCGCTTCGACGGAGTGCAGGGCGATCTGACCTTCCGGTCGCCCTGGTTCGGGAGTGTTCGTGCAGGCTTCCAGACCGTTGGCAGCCGAGGGCGAGATCGCCATCCCCCGGGGGAGCTGCACCACGACGTTCTTGAGCTCGGGGGTCCCGAGGCCTTCGGGCGCTTCGTTCTGCGGAACCTTGATGTCCACCGACAGGCCGCTCGGCGATTCGGCCACGCTCGTGTCGGGGGTGATCTGGGCTTCCGGGCTGAACTGCAATGCGCCGCAGCCGACGACCGGCGGAGATTCGGTCTTGGCGGCCTTCCAGCGCGGGTCGCTGAGCACGGGGGCTCCGTTTGCATCCAGGGGTCCCGGGTTCTGCCAGGAGTCGACGTGCAATTCGGTCGTGAACGCAGGACCGCAGTCCATCGGGTTCGTGAACATGGCGATCGGCGAGCCACCGCTTTCGTCATGCGCAGCCGGATCGCCGAAGAAGATGGCACGTACGCCGCTGATGGGCAGGGCCCGCGGAAGCGGAGCGCTGGTGACACGCAGGCCGTAGTCCGTGCCGGTGCGAACGCTTGCATACATCACCACGGAGCGACCCAGGAGCGGATCGAACACGCCGAACTCCGCCGGATAGCCCTGCTCGGGGACGATGCTGTAGATCGGTAGCGCGCGCTCGACTCCAGGCTGGGTGATGTGGGGCTCGATCAACTCGAGCGTTCCGACCTGTGTGCTGTGGGCGCAGTTGCCGAAGTTCGTCAGATCGGTCAGCGAGCAGGTGGGCGTCGCCTGCGGATTGCCGACTATCCCCGCAGGAAGGTCGAAGACGATCTGGCGTATGTCCTCGACGGGCAGCGCATCCCTCTGCCCGCCGAGCGTGAGTGTGTTGACGCTCGGCACGTCGAAGGACGTGAACAACGCATCGGGATGATCGCCGGCGACGGTGTCCGTTGCGCCGGTGCCATCCAGTGCGGATGCCCGCAGCGTGAGCAGACCGAACGGCGAGGACGTCGACCCTATCGGTGTCGGCGTCGTGTCCGATGGGCACACCGGCTGGCCGGACCCGCCGCATTCCGGCGCCCCGCCACCCGAGACTTCTACGACGTTTTCCACCGTACCCGATACAGCGGTGGTCGCGACCGGGATGAAGATCGCACGCGCGTGCGCCAGGTTGCGCACCGTTTCGCTGGATGTACAGGTCACAACGCTCTGACCGGCGCCTTCGGGAAGACATTCCCAGCCGCCTTCGTTGCCGAAGGGCGTAGCCGACGTCGTGACGCCGGCGGGCAGATGGTCGACGACCGTGATCGTGCCGCTGGATGACACAGCGCCTATGTTCGAGATCGTGACCGTGTACTGGTCGATTTTGTCGCTCGCCTGGAAGTTCGTAGGCTGGGCGACGGACTCGATCGCCCAGGCTACGCCCTTGCCGGCTGCGAGCGCCGAGGGTGCGCCTGTGGAGGCCAGCATCGCGACCGCGGCAATCAGCCCGAAGCCCACACGGGCCGCGTTGGATCGCGTGCGACGCATCGCGTCGGACGGGCTCGCGTGATCGCAGCAGCTCGGCCTCATCTCCTCGATGTCCATCGCCCGGGGTCGCCTGAACGGTGTCCTCATCACTTGCCTCTCCGGGTCGACTTGTTCGCCTTGGTGCTCGCCTTCTGGCCGTAGCTGCGTTTCGCCGCTGCTTCGCAGCGCTTTCGCTTCTTCTTGTTGCGTTTGGTCCTGCATGCCTTCAGCGCCTGCTTCAGCTTCGCGGCCCTGATCTGCGCAGCCGTCTGCTTCGGGGGGGACGGCTGCGCCGGCAGGTTCCCGTCGCCTGAGAGCGTGTTGCTGGCGAGGCCGCCGACTTCCGGGCCGCTCGTGGAGCTGCCGCGGCACTGTTCTCCCAGGCATTCCCTGGCGGGCGGCGGCCCCGGCACCCCACCGTCGATTCGCGCGTCGTAGATGTCAAGCTGGGTGTCGGTATCCTGCGACGCCAGCCGGTCGCCCGTGGTGAAGAACACATCGCTACCCGACCTGCTCGCGCCGATCAGGTTGACTCCGCTCGCATTGAAGATCACGTCCCGGTCCTGTCCGTCGGTCAGCAGGTACACGTGGCCGTCGTGGTACTCATAGACGTTGTTCGCGAGAGCGCCTTCGCTGTTGATCGTCTGGTCGTTCAGCGCCCCTTCGGTCAAGGCGCCAGAGCCGAAGAAGAAGACGTATTCGCCGTTATCCGAGACGCTCACCGGTGCGCTGCGGGCCGAGCCATGCCCCACAGTGGCCGGAGCGTTCATGAAATAGGAGTCGCCCGAGTTACCCTTGTTGTTGAATCCGTTCTCTCCGATCGACACCCGGATCAGCTTCCCCGTGTCGGCGTCGTAGCGATAAAGCTGCGAGCCGGATCCTCCGGCGTCGGGAGTCAGGTCGCCGGTGCTGTTGAACACCAAATAGCGCCCGTCCGGCGTCACCTCGGTCGGCCCATCGGCCGTCAGCCTCCAATCCGCTTCGTCGGCTTCCGGGAGGGTCGCGATTTCGCGGGTGATTCCAGGGGGGCTTTCGTAGAGCTTCAGGTGACCCCCTTCGGTCACGTAGTAGACGCGCGAGCCGTCTTCGGAGCTGCGCACAACGCCGAGCACGCCCTTCGAGATCAGGGACAGCTTGTGTCCGCTCGGAGCTTCGAAGTTGTACTCGTAGAGGTTTCGCGCTTCGTTTTCTTCGTTGTCTTCTGAGCCTGGCAACAGAGTCTGTTTGCTCAGGAAGAACACCTTCTGCCCGTTGCGCGACGCTCCCTGGTAGACGGCGGCGCGCTGTTCACTGAGGTCACATTCTTCGCAGTCCGCGTGGGAGGGCTCCGAAAGAGCCACCGTTTCCCTGCTTCCATCGGCGTGTTCGACGCGTGCGTCGACTTCCGCGACGGCTGGGCCGGTGCCTGTTTTTCCTTCCTGGGAGCACCCCCCCCTGCGAGCGGTGAAGAACACCGCGCTCCCGTCTTCCGAGATGGCATTGTCGGTGTTCCCGCTACCTGATTCTTCCCCCACGTGCATGCCCAGGTAAACCCCGCATTGGGTGATCGGTTCGCCGTTGTTCTTGACGCCGACCAGGGCCGGCACGTCCGTCCCGGTGCCTGTGTGGCCGGTGCCGACATACTCGTAGAGCGAAGCGAAGGCGACCGTCGTGTCGCCGGGCCACACGAAGTTCGTTTTGCCTTCGACCTTCGTGGAGTAGAACAGCACCCTCGAGAGGTCCCGCGACGCGCCGGCGTACGTCGCTGCCGGTTCGTCGAATTCCCCGGGGGTCCATTCTTCTATGGCCCCGTGCGGTATCAGGGGGCCAACTTCGGCCAGGCTCCCGTCGAGGCTCCCGTCGGCTTCGTGGATGTAGAAGCGCTGGTCGATGGGGCGAGCGGATATGGGTATCTCTGCGAGCAGCGCACGCTTGAAGTCTTCGCTCGTTTCGACAACGGCCGTATTCAGGCGTGAGCTGTTGTTGAACTGCGCCGCCGGCGGTTCGATCGAAGTCGATTGCCAGCCCGTGGGCGTCCTCGAGACGTCATAGAAGGCGCCTTCGGCGCCCACGTCGTCCGCTGCTTCACCAAAGGCCCCGAGGCTCCACATCCCCAAGTGTTCTGAGTTGGCGGCGGCGAACGAAAAGGGAAGCTCGCCGTACTTGAACGCGGGCGTTACGAGCTCGTACGCGCGGCAGTCGGGGAGCTTCGCCGACCCTCCGGTGCGGAGCGAAGCATTGGCGCACGTGTCCGCGGCGGCGCCTGGAGCGCCCGCCAGCAGGCACGCGGCCGCTGCTGTCGAAGCCAGAGTCAACCCGCCCGCGCCCAGCCGTCTCCGACCGCCACGGGTCACGCGCTCGCGCCCGCCCACGACCAGCGAACTCCAAGTGCTCGATTTGCGCCACATCATTGGGTCTGCCCTCTCCCCTGCTTTGATTTCGTCGCCTCGCACGCCCGCTTCCGGACGCGGCACGCTCGTGCCGCACGACTCGGCACCCCTGGGAATCATCCTGCCATGTGTAGGCAGCACAGGCCAGCAGCGTTTCTGACTCTGACTCGGCCCGTCGAGCCGATCGACCCCCGGAGTGTCAAACAGGCACGAATACACGTTCGTATCGCGTTATCACAGCTCCGCGTGGATCGCGGGCGCCATCGCCGGATGATCTCCCGTTTGCGGCCGCAGCGAGCACACACGGCCGCCGGACAGGCCAAGCAGGCCCCGTAAATCCAGACTATGCGGAAAATAGCCCCCTGCGACCGCGGCACTCCGGCGGCGCAGGCCGAGCAGAGGCCGAATGATGGCTCGGCGCAGACGCGGCCCTCCTCCACACACATATGTCTCCGGAACGCAGATCCATATTCTGTCGTCATCCAGACAGTCTGACGCCTAACGTTTCTTATTCTTCGATGGACATCTCCGTTCCACGAACTGGCTCGTATGCAGGCAAAACCCAGGATTTGCGCGAGGGACGCGGCTAGGTCTCCAAGCTCGAACAGTGGGCCGTCCTTGACTGTTCCTCGGCTTCCGGATAATCCTGGATAGGTCCTCTGCGTTTCACCAAGAGCGCATCTGACTTGGGTCGCACAGGGCTATATAGAGGAGTGCCACCTACCTGCTTGCTCGCAGTGAGCATGTGGACTGGTGGCACACAAACACAAGCGCCCTGCGACCGCGGGGCGATGGAGGTTCATGTTCGTGTCCAACAAGCTCAGGCTGGTTGCTGCCAGCGCAATTGCAATGCTCGCACTGGGCGGCGCCGTGGCTTCGGCCTCCGCAGCCACAGTGCACCTGGTCGTAGCCGGCGTAACGGCTAAAAGCGGCGAAAGCTTCGCGGTGACCGGCTCGAAAACGCCTGAAACCAACGCGGAACTCAAAGTGGAAGGTGGCCCGATCGTCAAGTGCACCATCGCCGCCGGCACAGGCGAACTGACCCAGTCCACATCGCTGTTCGGAAAAGCAGTCGTGATCAAATTCACCACCTGTAAAGTGACCAACAGCAAAACCACAGAAGAAAACTGTGAAGTCAAAGAAGTCGTCGCCAAGGGCAAGAGCAAAGAACTCGAAAGCACGTCTGAAGCGACGCTGATTCAGAACATCGAACCAGCCGAACCGTTCTCGAAGGTGACGATTAAATCCGTCACTGGCAAAACCTGCTCACTCGCAGCCAGCGAACAGGAAGTCGTCGGACAGCAGGTAATCACGCTGCCCAAAAGCACAGAAGAAAAAACCTCTCACGAACTCGTTGCGGCTGCATCGGGAAGCGCTCTCAAATACGCGGGCAAAGTGGCCACATTCGTTTTGAACGAGACCATCAAACTCAGCACCGAAAAAGCCTTCAAGTTGACGACGCCGTAAGCGCATCGCGACACGAAGGACGCATGACCTAACCGTCGTGCAGTCGGGACGGGTCCACGGCCACCGTGGGCCCGTCTCGGTCGTTCACCGCTTCCCGCCCAGCACCACCGTCGCGAATGCCCAGGCAAGGGACCACAGCGTTTCGGGTGATCGACCGGATCGCCTCCGAGCCCGCGTTGTTGGATGCTTTGCGCTCGGCGCACGCCAGGGCACGCGAGCGCTTCTGGAAGCAGCACGGCGCGCCGGAGTCCTTGACGATCGACGTGGACGCCACGCTGATCACTGCACATTCGGAGATGGAGAAGGCGGCCGGCAACTACAAGGGCGGCTACGGCTTTCACCCCTCGCAGGCCTACGCGGATGAGGCGCGCGAGGCGCTGGGCGGCCTACTCAGGCCGGGGAACGCTCGCGCGAACACCGCCGCCGACCATGTGGCAGTGTTGGACTTGGCGCTGGCGCAGATCCCCTCCGGGCACATCGAGGAGCTGGAGATCTTGGTGCGCGCGGATTCCGCGGGCACCACACACGGGCTCGCCGACTACTGCCGCGAGGCGCGGTGTATCGCGGGCCGCACCGGCTCGAGCCTTGAGCGGGCCTGCTCAAGCGTTTGCTCGCTACTGGACCGGGACCGCAGAGACCTTCCAGCTCTTGCCTTCCTTGACGAGCGACACCGTGCCGGCGCGTTTCCTGCCAGCCTTGGTGCTGGTGACGTGCGCGGTCGCGGTGGAGCCGTCTGCGGCGATCTGAACGGACTGGACGCTCACTTCGAGGCTGTCGACCTCGGCGAGCTGGCTCTTGATCGCCTTTTCGCAGCCCTTCTTCCCACCGAGCCGGCTCACCACGGAGGCCGCCACGTCGTTGGCGCAGATCTTCTTTTCTTCGGCGGCCGTGGCGTCGGCCTGGAGGTTGGCGATCGTCTGCGCGACTTCGTGCTGGGCGCCCTTGAAGGAAGAGGTCGAGACCGTGTTGCCGCACGCCGCCACTGCCACCGCGCACAGCGGCAGGCAGAGCAGCGTGAGGAGCTTGGCGACGGAGGGGACCGGCATACCGGCGCCAGAGGTTATGCGACCGGCGCTAGTTCTGCTCGTCGTCGCGGCGATAGCCCAGGCGAGCGGAGATCCGGTCGGCGGTGGAGACGAGGTGCGGGCCGAGGGCGTCCACGAGCTCCTCGAGCGAGATCATGGAGCTGTGGGCGGCGAGGTTGACGGCGGCCACGACCTCGCGTGCCTCGTTGCGCACCGGCGCTGCGATCGCGTAGAGCTCGGCCGCGAGCTCCTGATCGTTGACGGCGAAGCCCGCCGCGAGGATCTCGTCGAGCTCCTCGCGCAGAGCTTTCTTGCTGGTGATCGTGTTGGGAGCGCGTTTGGTCAGCTTCATCGAGGCGATCAGCTCGCGCTGCTCGGACTCGGGCAGGTTGGCGAGCAGCAGCTTGCCCATCGCGGTGCAGTAGGCGGGCAGGCGCGAGCCGGTGTGGAGGCTGAGGTCGATCGCGCCCTGGCCGCGGCGGAAGCTGCGCACGCGGTCCACGTAGAGGACATCGGTGCCGTCGAGGACTCCGAGGCTGGTCGTGTAGGAGGTCCGCTGGCGCAGTTCCTCGAGGTAGGGGTGGGCGTGCTCGCGCAGCCCGGTGGAGTTCAGCGCCGACATCCCCAGATCGGTGACGCGCAGCCCGAGGCGGTACTTGCGCGATGCGCCCTGCTCGAGATAGCCCAGGGCGACGAGCGTGATCACGTAGCGGTGGGTGGTCGAGCGGCTCATGCCGAGGTCGTCGGCGATGTCGGCGATCCCGAGTACGGGGCGCTTGGGCGTGAAGCAGCCCAGGATCGCAAGGCCGCGCTCCAGCGACTGGGAGTAGCGCGGCTCGCGCAGACTCGGAATCGACCAGGCGGGCTCCTGCCCATCCTTGTTGGCTTTGGCAGCTGGTGAACTGGTTCTGGGCATTGGCACCTTGATCCCTGTGTTGTCCTCGGTAGACTCCCCACCACGGGAAGTTCAGTTGACTGATATATGGATCATAGTTCGATATATCGACCAATCGATCTTAAACACTAGAGTTTCTAGTCGCGCCTGTACGGGAGGGTCGCTGGTGCGGCGCGGAGGCGGCTCAGGCGCGCCCGGGAGCTGCCTGCTGCTGCTCGGCGAAGTGCTTGCTCAGCATCGTCAGCTGGCCCTGATAGCTCGAGCCGACGTCCTTTCCGTAGAGGACATCGGGTGGCTCGGCCATGCGCTCGAAGGCGAGCTTGCAGACCGGCTGGCCGTGCTCGACCATGAACGACACGTCGCGGGCGCGCACCTCCAGCGCCGCGCGGCTGCCCGGAGCGGTCTTGTCGCGGTGGTAGCCGAAGCCAGGGTCGAAGAAGCCCGCGTAGTGGGTGCGAAGCTCCCCCGCCGTCGGGTCGTAGGCGAGCATCTCGGCGGCGTACTCCGGCGGGATGCTCACCCCCTCGGCTGAGAGCAGCAGGTAGAAGATCTCGGGCTCGAGCACGATGCGCCCGCCCCGCTCGGGGTGCACCGGCTCCCAGTAGTCGCGCCATCGCAGGGCGCCGACCTTCGTGAGGTCGATCGGCAGGCTGTTCTTCTTCGCGCGGTAGCCCACGATGCTCTCGGCCGAACCCGACACGTCCAGGCGCAGGAAGAGGCCGTCGGCGATCGAGATCTCCGACGCGTCGACCGGCCTGGAGTCGCGGTACAGAAGCGGCGAGGAATCATGCAGAGAGATCAGCTCCTCGTCGCTGAGGCGCGCGTTGCCGGCCATCAACCGCACCTGGTTGAGAGCCAGCCCGGTCTTCACGCGGATCGCGAACGTACGCGGGACGATCTCCAGGTAGAGCCTGCCGCCATAGCCGCCGGGGATCTCGTCGAAGCGGTGGTTGCGATCGGTGAGCACGCGCGTGAACACATCCAGGCGGCCAGTCGAGCTCTTCGGATTCGCCTTCGCGCGGATCGCGTCGGGCAGGCGCAGCTCCTCGATCAGCGGGACCAGGTAGGGCCGGTCGCGCTCGAGCGTGGCCCCGTCGCGCAGGTCGATCCTTTCGAAGGCGATGTCCTGGATCTTCTCCTCGACCGTCGAGTCGCTGTCCGGCAGGAAGCTGCACCTGAGCGCCCATGCGTGCTCGCCGAGTCGCAGGTCGATGCTCGCCGGCTGCACCGACTCGCCCGGGATCCGCCACGCCCCCGCGACGATCCACCCCTGTGCGATCGCCTTGCGCAGGCTCTGGGAGGGGAGCACCCCCGGGGATGGCGCGAGGGTGCGTGCGGAGTCGCGCGGAGCGGCGCTCGAAGCTTGTGCAGGGCTCACGTGAAAGCCGATCGATTCATGGCCTTGAGAAGTGTATGGACCGCCCGGGCGAACACCGCGAGACGCTCGCCGTGTGAGTACGTGGGGTGCTGGCGAGTAGGAGACAGCCCTGGCAATGGTCGGACTGATGAAACTACAGTCGCGAAGAGGGGTTTCGAGCTTTTACCCGCACCGCAGTCGGGCTCGCACAGCGTGTTCGGGGGGCGGTGGGGGCTTGAGCATCGTCCTACCCTCTCCGACGATGCTCGGGAAGAGATCGAGGCGTCCCCCCGATGCCAGGTCTCCGCGGGCGTCGTGGTCCTCGGGCCGCGGCGTCCGTGAAGGCCTGGCGCGCAGGGGTACTCGAGGCGAGTGAGGCTACGTGCCTTCGGAGTCCCGTCCGCGACCACCTCTAACTTCAGGCCATGCTCTTGAACGAGCTCACCGACGGCCTGGAGATCGACCAGGTCCTCCTCGTTCGCGAGGCCGAGCGCCGTAGCCGGCGCGACGGCGGCGAGTACCTGCGCCTACAGCTCGCGGACCGCACGGGCGCTGTGGCGTGCATGGTCTGGGAGGACCTGGGCATGGTCGAACAGCTGGCGCGGGCGGGCGAGCCGGTGAGGGTGCGCGGGCGCTACACAGTGCATCCGCGCTTCGGCCCGCAGATCAACCTGCGCGGGCTCGAGGCGGCCGCCCCCGGAAGCTTCGACGCCAAGGACCTGCTCGACGGGCCCGCACGCGAGATCGAGCAGATGGAAGCCGAAGTGCGCGACCTGCTGGACACGATCCAGGAGCCACATCTGCGGAGCCTGCTCGAGCGCGTCTTCGGCGAGAGCTCTGAGATGTGGGCCGGCTATCGGCTGGCTCCGGCGGCCAAGTACTACCACCAGGCCTATCGTCACGGCCTGCTCGAGCACTGCCTCGGGGTCGCCCAGGCGGTCAGCGCGATCAGCGCCACCTTCCCGGGGATCGATCGCGACGTGGCGGTGACCGGCGCGCTGCTGCACGACATCGGCAAGCTCGAGGCCTATACGGACGATCCGCGCAACATCGACCTCACGGACGCCGGGCGCCTGCACGGCGAGATCGCGCTCGGCTACTACCGCATCCGGCGCGCGATCGAGGACATCGAGGGGTTCCCCCCCGAGCTGGCTCAGGCGGTCGGGCACATCATCCTCTCCCATCACGGCACGTTGGAGCACGGCAGCCCGGTGGTGCCGTGCACGCGCGAGGCTACGCTCGTGCACATGATCGACAACCTCGGCGGTCGGCTCGGAAGCTTTGACCGGATCGAGAAGGAGCTCGCCCCGGGGCGGCGCTGGTCCGGTTTCGACCGCGCGATCGGCGCCGGCGCGTTCTTCGCCGAGCGTGGCGGCGAAGCACCCCAGCTCGACGAGCCGGGCCTGCCCGCCCGCGAAGCCGCCTGAAGTTCCGCAAATAGCGGGGCGCCGGTTTCGCCCAGCGGCATCCGCATCGCCGTCGGCTTCTATCTTTCAGAGCCAGATGGCAAAGGACACCGAGAAGCTGATCCGCCAGCTCTCGCTGATCTCCTACCTGATGGCCGAGCGACGGCCGGTCACGGCCCTGGAGATCCGGCGCGACGTTGAGGGCTACAGCGGCATGAACGAGGACGCGTTCGCGCGACGCTTCTACGCGGATCGCTCGGAGCTGGAATCGCTGCGCATCCAGCTGACCGTCGAGCGACCCGCCGACGGCGCGGCCGAGCAGGAGAACTACTCCCTGCGGCCAGAGAACTTCCATCTGCCCGCGATCGCGTTCACCGACAAGGAGCTCGCGGCCCTGCAGACCGCACTCAGCCTGCTCGACGGCGAATTCGCCTACGCGGAGCCGCTGCGCCTGGCGCTGCAGCAGATCACCTGGGGGCGCCCAAGCCCGCTGCGCGCGCCTGAGCAGCGCTCGGTGGCGCTCGGCATAACAGCCTCGGCCGGCGGCCACGAGCTCTCGGCGCGCCTGGCCAAGGTCGAGACGGCGATATTCCGCAACAAGACGATCCTGTTCGAGTACTACACGATGGAGCGCGACGAGGTTGGCGCGCGCAAGGTCGACCCCTACCACCTGCTCTTCCAGGGTGGCCAGTTCTACCTGCTCGGCTACTCCCACGAGCGCAAGGCTGTGCGCGTCTTCCGCCTGACGCGCATCCGCGGCAAGGTCTCCTATGCCACCAAGGCCGAGCACGACTTCCGCCGTCCCGCCGACTTCGACCCTCGCGCCTACGCCAACCGCGCCGACTGGCAGCTCGGCGACGAGCGCGGGGTGGCCGAGGTCCTGATCTGCGAGCGGATCGCCTGGCAGATCGAACGACACTTCGGCCGCTATGGCGAGATTCGTGAGGACCGGGGCGAGACGGTCTTCCTCACCGGCTACTCCAACCCCCGCAGCATCGTCTCGTGGGTGATGGGGCTCGGCCCGAACGCACGCCTGCTCGGTCCCGAGGAGCTCACGGAGGAGCTCAGGCGACGTCTGGACCTGCTTGTCGAACGCCATGGCGAGGTCGTCCCATCTGCTCCGCCGGGGCGAGGTCGCGCAGGCGCGAAAGCGCCGGGCACGGCGGTGGGCGCGCGAATCACGGGCTCGGCACGCTCGCGGGCCGGACGCAGGGGTGAGCCAGGCGGCGAGGGCGAGAACGGCTCCGCGCGAGCCGACACGGCGATCCGTCCCGAGCGCTTCGCCCGGCTGGTCACGCTGGCCAGCATCCTGATCAAGGCCGGCCGCGAAGGCGAGCGGGTCTCGATGAAGGAGGTCTGCGAGCGCCTGCAGCTGAGCGAGGACGAGCTGCGCGAGGACGTGAACGTGCTGAACGTCGTCAACTTCGGCGGTGGCTCGTACGTGCTCTACGCCGAGATCAAGGAGGAGACCGGCGAGATCGAGGTCGACCCCGAGCCCTACAGCGACAATTTCGATCGCCCTGCCCGTCTGCTGCCGGTGGAGGCGAAGGCGCTCGTAGCGGCGATCGATCTGATCGGCGAGCACATTCCCGAGGGCTCGCTGACCTCCGCACGCGAGAAGATCGTGGCAGCGCTGGGCGAGGACCCGATGGAGCAGGGGCTGCAGGTGGCCCCCACGGCGGGTGATGACTCCGGCGTCGCGCGCCTGGTCTCCAAGGCGATCGTCGCACGCAAGCTGATCGAGATCGAGTACTACAAGGCAAACGAGGACGAGCTGGTGCCCAGGAAGGTGGAGCCCTACGCGCTCACCAACGGCCGCGAGGGCTGGTATGTGGCCTCGTTCGACCCCGAGCGCGACGGCGTGCGCCACTTCCGCCTCGACCGCATCAAGAAGGTGACCGTGACCGACGAGAAGTTCGAGCCGCGGCCCGAGGTCGATCCGGCCGCCGAGGTCGACGGGTGGCTGCGCACGGGCGAGGTGCCCGCCTCGCGCACCGCGCGCGTGTGGGTGTCCCCCGAGCGCGCCCGCTGGGCGCGCGAGGCGCGCCGCGTGGTCGAGGAGTGGAGCGACGGCTCGGTCGTGGTCGAGCTGAGCTTCGCCGGGGCCGACTGGCTCGTGCGCGAGATCCTCAGGGAAGCCGGCGACGCCGCCGTGCTCGAGCCCGAGGACGCGCGCGAGGCGGTGCGCGAGGCGGCGATCCGGCTGCGCGAGGCCAGCGCCGCCCCCGCCGGCGTCACCTGATCCGCGTGAGCCGCCGCGAGCAGATCAGGATGAGCGACGCCGAGGCCGCCTCGTTCCTGGGCGAGGAGCGAACGGTCACCTGCGCCACCACGGGGCCTCGCGGCTGGCCGCACCTGATGCCGCTCTGGTACGTCCCGCGCGACGTCCCGCCCGGTGAGCCGGCCCCGCGCCTGTGGGCATGGACATACGGCGTCTCGCAGAAGGTTCGCAACCTCGAGCGGGACCCGCGCGCGAGCCTGCAGGTGGAGGCGGGCGAGCAGTATCAGGAGCTGCGAGGGGTGATGCTCGAGTGCGAGGTGGTCGTGCACCGCGACCTCGACGTGGTCAAAGCCCTGGGCCATGAGATCTTTGCCCGCTACGCCTCTCCTCGCGGCGAGCCGCCCGCCGAGAGCCTGCCCGTGGAGGTCGGTGAGATGGTCGACAGGCAGGCCGTCAAGCGCGTGGCCCTCGAGTTCGTCGAGCTCAGGCGCGCGAGCTGGGACCACCGCAAGCTCGGCGGCACCTACTGATCGCGTAGGGTGGTCCCCGCATGGAGTCGCTCAAGGGACTGATCCTCTCCGGGGGCAAGGGCACGCGGCTGCGCCCGATCACGCATACCAGCGCCAAGCAGCTGGTCCCCGTGGCCAACAAGCCGGTGCTCTTCTACGGCATCGAGGCGATGGCCGAGGCCGGGATCGAGGAGATCGGGATCATCATCGCCCCAGAGACCGGGGCCGAGATCGAAGCCGTGGCCGGCGACGGCTCGCGCTTCGGCCTATCCATCACCTACATCGTCCAGGACGAGCCGCTCGGCCTCGCCCACGCGGTGCTCACGGCGGAGCCGTTCCTGGGGGAGAGCCCGTTCGTGATGTACCTCGGCGACAACCTGCTCCAGGGGGGGATCGCCGACCTCGTGGCGGCATTCGCCGAGCACGAGCCCGACGCCCTGATCCTGCTCACTCCTGTACCGGACCCAGAGAACTACGGAGTGGCGGAGCTCGCTCCCGCGCAGGCCGGCGAGATCGGGCGCGTGGTGCGCCTCGTGGAGAAGCCCTCCGAGCCGGCGACCGACCTGGCACTGGTGGGTGTCTACATGTTCACAGCCGGCATCCATGACGCGGCGCGTGCGATCGAACCCTCGCCACGCGGCGAGCTCGAGATCACCGACGCGATCCAGCACCTGGTGGACTCGGGCAAGCGCGTGGAGCCCCACGTGGTGCGCGGGTGGTGGAAGGACACGGGGCGCCTGGAGGACATGCTCGAGGCCAACCGCCTGATCCTCGACAATCTGATGGAGCGCGTGGAGGGTGAGCTGATCGACTCGCAGGTGGACGGGCGCGTCGTGATCGAGCCCGGAGCCCGCCTCGAACGCACCACGGTGCGCGGCCCCGCGATCGTGGGGGCCGGGGCCCGGCTCAGCGACTGCTACATAGGCCCCTACACCGCCATCGGCGAGCGCTGCGTGATCTCGGGCGCCGAGGTCGAGCACTCGATCCTGCTCGCCGGGTGCACCGTGAGCGATCTCGACGGGCGGATGGAGTCCTCGCTGCTCGGGCGCAACGTCACGATCAGGCGGGGCGATCGCCAGCCGCGCGCCTACCGCTTCATGGTGGGGGACAACTCGGACATCTCGATCCTGTGAGGGTGCTCGTGACCGGCGCCGCCGGGATGCTCGGCCTGGATGTGCTGCGGGCCGGTGAGCGCGCCGGCCACGAGCTGATCGGGCTGGACCTCCCCGAGATCGACATCACCGACCCGGCCTCCGTGGAGGGAGCGCTGCAGCGGGTCGCCCCGGACGCGGTGCTCAACTGCGCAGCGCTGACCGACGTCGACGCCCAGGAGTCCAAACGCGAGCTTGCACAGGCCGTCAACGGGGACGGCGCCGGCAATCTCGCGCGCGCGGCCGCCGCGGCAGGCGTTCCCCTCGTGCACGTCTCGACCGACTACGTCTTCAGTGGCGAGGCGCCCCATGACGCCGCGGGCAAGCCGCGTCCGTACCTCGAGTCCGATCCCACCGGCCCCCGCTCGGTCTACGGCGAGACCAAGCTCGCGGGCGAGCAGCAGGTGCTCGCCGCCTCGCCGCGCCACACCGTCGCGCGCACGGCCTGGTTGTTCGGAGTCGGGGGACGCAACTTCGTCGAGACGATGCTCACGCTTTCCTGCGAGCGCGACGCCGTTCAGGTGGTCGTCGATCAGGAGGGCTGCCCGACGTGGAGCGGGCACCTCGCGCCCGCCCTGCTCGGGCTGATCGAGCGTGGCGTCTGTGGTCTCGTCCACCTGGCCGGCTCGGGCCACGTGTCCTGGAACGGCTTCGCCCGCGAGATCTTCCGCCAAGCCGAGGTCGAGTGTCGCGTCGAGGAGGCCAGCAGCGCGGAGATGGCGCGCCCCGCGCCGCGCCCAGCGTGGTCGGCGCTCGAGTCAGAGCGCGAGGACGTGCTCCCGCTTCCGCCCTGGCAGGACGGGGTGGCGGGCTATCTGGCGGCTCGCGCTGGGATGATGCGCGCATGAGACTGCTCGTCTGTGGCGGGGCCGGCTTCATCGGCTCCACCTTCGCCCGCCAGCGCCTGAGGGAGCACGGCGACGAGGTGACCGTGTTCGACAAGCTCACCTATGCAGGCCGCGAGGAGAACTTCCACGACATCGGCGAGGATCCGCGGTTTCGCTTCATCAGGGGTGCGATCGAGGATCGCGAGGCGCTCGCCGCGGCGGTGGAGGCGGCCTCGCCGGAGGCGATCGTGAACTTCGCCGCCGAGACGCATGTGGACCGCTCGATCGCCGAGCCCGACGCATTTGTGCGCACGCACGCCCTTGGTACCTACGTCTTGCTCGACGCCGCCCGCGAGCGCGACCTGCGCTACGTGCAGGTATCGACCGACGAGGTGTATGGCTCGATCGATGAGGGCACCTTCACCGAGGAGAGCCCGCTGGCGCCCTCCTCGCCCTACTCGGCCACGAAGGCCGGCGCCGATCTGCTCGTGCAGAGCTACTTCCACACCTATGGCCTGCAGGCTCTGATCTGCCGCGGGTCGAACAACTACGGCCCCTACCAGTACCCCGAGAAGCTGATCCCGCTGATGGTCCTCAACGCCCTCCACGGCGACTCGCTGCCCATCTACGGGGACGGGATGCAGGTGCGCAACTGGATCCACTCCACAGACTTCGCCGCCGCCATCGGCCACGTGCTCGAGCACGGCCACCCCGGCGACGTCTACAACGCGGGCGGCCCCGACGAGGAGGCCAACATGACCGTCGTGCGGCGCATCGTCGAGCTGACCGGGGCGAGCGAGTCGCAGATCGAGCACGTCGCCGACCGCCCCGGCCACGACGTGCGCTACTCGCTCTCCTCGGAGAAGGTGCGCGCGCTCGGCTGGGAGCCGCGGGTGCGCTTCGAGGAGGGCCTCGGGCAGACGGTGGCGTGGTATCGGGACAACGGGTGGTGGTGGGAGCCGATCCGCTCGGGCGACTACCGCGCCTACTACGAGCGCCAGTACGGGCGCTCGCTGCACGGCTGATCCGTCCGCGATTCCAGCCGGCCGCATCGGTTCCGCCGGCCATGCTGAACGGAGCGCCCATCCATTTTGGACCGCGCACGCGGGCGATCGGGCTGCATACGAGGGTCGATCCTTCTGCTCAGTCGAAAGTCAGAAACACATCCGCCGTTCTGGCCCAATAGAGACTCGCGAATACTCGATAGTCGTATGAGCCTTAGAAACAGTCGGAAACAAGACTTGACGATTGGTGAGAGGGAACACTAGCCTCACAGCGTTGTTAGTACTGGCTGGACAATAACGAAAAGACGAAAGTGTGATTATGGTGAAAATAACTAGGCTACGACGCTCCGGTACCGGTAGTCGCGTAGCCGTCCTGGCGATCGCGACGGCGCTGGTCTGCCTCGTGTCAGCCTCTGCGGCACTGGCAAAAGCTCCTACTGGGGACTTCGCAAGATTCGCGCAGTGTCCCCGATTCACAAAAGGGGTGAACTTCTGCGAGTTCACGCAGATCAAAAGCGGAGAAGTGAAGATCGGTTCGACCACGGTCCCGATCGAAAAAACGATCACCCTTCAGGGCGGCTATAACCGCAACGAAGAAAAAGAACCGATCACAGAGACGTTCGTGGGCGCGCTCAATGGTGAAACGCTGTCGAAAACGCCCCAGAAAGTTCCCGGCGGACTGCTTGATCTCGTCAGGTGCAACGAAATCAGCAACATCATCGAGCGCATAGCGTGTGAATTGGTGTTCGAAAACGGTGTCACCGGCGTAAACGCGATCACCGAACTGGCCAAGCCGGCCAGTTCGATCGGCATCAACACCGACAACCTCCTCTCAACCCATGGTGTTGCGCTTTCGCTTCCGACCAAGGTTCGCCTCGAAAACGCGTTCCTCGGCAGTGAATGCTACATCGGGTCGAGCTCGAGTCCCGTGACCCTAAACCTCACGGATGGCACAACCAGCCCGCCCCCGCCGAACAAACCGATCAGCGGCAAACTCGGCAACCTCGAATTCCTTGATGAATTCGAACTCATCGAAATCAACAACAACACGCAGGTCGATAACTCGTTCTCCGCACCCGGTGCAAGCGGCTGCGGCGGCATCTTCTCGTTCCTGATCGACCCGATCATCGACGCGAAACTCGGCCTTCCCTCGGCAGCAGGCAAGAACACTGCGGTCCAGAACGGCACCGTGTACGAGGCGACGGCCGAAACCGTGATCAACAGCGAAAAATAGTCGCTGACTCACGTTCGAGGCACGGAGGGCCCGCCGGAGTTGGCGGGCCCTCCGGCCGTCTCAGGCACGCCAATCGCCGAGCCAAGCCCGCGTTCAAACCAGCCGCCAGACGGGCGCAGGCCGTCCAATCGTCAACCCCTTGGACCCACCGCGTTGACAGACGTGCGCTTCCGCTGTCCCTGCGGCCCGCTCAAGGCTCGAGCCGGTGCGGCCCGCGATACAGCAACGTGACCTCTCTCACGTTCTCCTGTCCGAGCATCTGCATCAGCAGGCGGGTCAGGCCGAAGCCGAACCCGCCGTGCGGGGGCGCGCCGAAGCGGAAGAAGTTCAGGTAGTACTGGATCGGGTCCACGTCGACGTGCTTGTCGGCGGCCTGTGCCAGCAGCTGCTCGTAGCGATGCTCGCGCTGGGCGCCCGTGGTGAGCTCGATCCCCCGCCACAGCAGGTCGAAGCTCCTGGTCAGAGTCGGATCGTCGGGGTGGCGCATGTGGTAGAAGGGCCGCACCGTCGTGGGGTAGTCGGTCACGAACGCGAACTCGTGGCCCTGTTGCTCCTTGATCAGGGCCGAGAGCGCCCGCTCGCTCGGCGGGTCGAGATCGTGGCCGGCGCCCGGCGCCTCGTGGCCCGCGTCGCGGAGCATCTGCTTTGCGTCCTCGAGGCTCACCCGAGGGAAGGGGACCGTCGGGACGATCAACTCGACGCCGAACGTCTCGGCGATCGCCTCGCCGTGGGCCTCCTTCACGCGCGTGAGCACGTGCGCCAGCCAGCGCTCCTCGAAGGCCATCACGTCATCGTGGGAGTCGATCCAGGAGATCTCCACGTCCACGCTCGTGAACTCGGTGTCGTGGCGCGAGGTGAAGGAGGGGTTGGCGCGGAACACCGGGCCGACCTCGAAGACCTTGCCGAAGCCCGCCGCCATCGCCATCTGCTTGTAGAACTGCGGCGACTGGGCCAGGTAGGCGTCGCCGTCGAAGTAGTCGACATGGAACAGCTCCGCGCCGGACTCGCTCGCCGAGGACATGAGCTTCGGCGTGTGCAGCTCGATGAAGCCCTCGCCGCGCCAGAGCTCGCGCATGGCGTGCTCGGCCGTGGTCTGCACCGCGAAGATCAGGCGCCTGTCCGGGCGGCGCAGGTCGAGGTAGCGCCAGTCGATCCGCTTGTCCAGGGCCGAGTCCGCCGCGATCGGCACCTCGGGCTCGGCCAGGGAGTCGACCTGCAGGCCCTCCAGCTTCAGCTCCAGGCCGCCGAGCTTCACGCGCTCGTCCGCCACGGCCGTCCCCGTGACCGTCACCGCCGACTCGGCCGTCAGCGCGCTCACCGCCTCGTTGAGCTCGCTCGGCGGGTCCTGCTTGGGGAGGACCGCCTGTGCAAGCCCGGTTTCGTCACGCACGATCAGGAACTGCATGCTCTTCTGGTCGCGCACGGTCTGCACCCAGCCGCGGACAGTCACCGGCTCGCCGACGCGCCTGGGCAGCTCGTTGATGAATGTTCGCTCCACGGGTTGCCACCCTATCCAAGGCGTGGCTTTGCGGCCGTGAGAGCCATCACCGTTGGGGCTTGGGCTCGAGCGATGAGCAAACTGCCTCGTCCTTGGCGAGCTGTGGTTCGGATTCACCAATGGATCCAAGCTACACCAGAACGCCGAGGGCCTTGAACGCTTCCTCGCCACACCACGAGTGCAGATACTCCAGCTCGGCGAGCAGACCGCACGCATCTTCGGAGAGACCTCCGCGCTGCTGCGAAAAGCCGGCATCGCGATTCAGCAGAACGACATCTGGATAGCCGCCCTCTGCAAGCAACACGGCTTTGCGCTCGCCACCCGCGACCAGGGCTTCCACCATGTTCTCGGGCTCGAGGTCATCGACACGTCCGCTTAGAACTGGGAATGCACATCGCGGCGTGGAGCGCATGCGTCTCTCTGTATCACCATGGCGATACAGAGCTTGCGAGGAGAGCAAACCCCCTCGGGATACCCGCCTACCCCTCCTCAGCCAGCTCCACCTCGACGGCGAACTCACCGTCCACCACCGGCTCGAGCGCCTCGATCGAGCCGGCCAGGCACAGGTCGCCACTGCCGAGCTCCAGCGCGTCCAGACGCTCGGCCGTGTCGCGAACGACGACCCGCACGACAGGCGCCCGCATCGGACGCCGCGCCTGCGACTTGGCCTTGCGCACCTCACGCAGCACGTCCGCGGTCACCTCGAGCGCCACAGCCTCCCTGCCCGCACCGTCCTGAGCGGCGCCATCGTCCATCCTGCCAGCTCGCGCCAGCGCCGTGAGCTCGGCGGCCCCAGGCCAGGCCGCGCGGTGCACCGAGCCCTCCTGCCACCACGACCACACCTCCTCGCACACGAACGGCAGGAAGGGAGCGAACAACCGCTGGAAGACGGACAGGGAGACGCGCAGCGCAAGGCTCACCGACGCGCTGACAGCCGGGTCGGGATCGTAGCGCCGGCCCTTGACGAGCTCCAGGTAGAAGTCGCAGTACCACCAGAAGAAGGTCTCAGCGCGCTCGAGCGCGCGCGCGTAGTCGTAGGACTCGAAGCTGTCGCCCGCCTCGCCCGCCACGCCCGCCAGCCGCGCGATCAGCGCACGGTCGAGCGGATGCGTCAGCTGCTCTCCGCCCGGCGGCAGGTCGGCAAGCGCGAACTTGGATGCGTTCAGGAGCTTCACCGCCAGGCGCCTTCCGACCTTCATCTGCTGGGCGTCGAAGGCCGTGTCGGTGCCCGGCCGGCCGTTGGCCGCCCAATAGCGCACCGCATCGGCTCCGTACTCCTCGAGCAGGTGCATCGGCGTGACCACGTTGCCCTTGGACTTGGACATCTTCTTGCGGTCCGGATCGAGCACCCAGCCCGAGATCGCCGCGTTGCGCCAGGGCAGCTCTGCGTAGTCGAGGTGCGAGCGCAGGATCGTCGAGAACAGCCAGGTCCTGATGATGTCGTGGGCCTGCGGGCGCACGTCCATCGGGAACACCTTCTCGAAGAGCTCCTGATCCTCTCCCGCCTGCCCCGCTATCTGTGGGGTCAGCGAGGAGGTCGCCCACGTGTCCATCACATCAGGGTCGCCCGCGAAGCCGTTCGGCTGGCCCCGCTGGGAGGCTTGGAAGCCGTCCGGCACGTCCGTGGAGGGGTCGACCGGAAGCTGCTCGGGACTCGCCGCGATCGGCTGGTCGTGGAGGATGGCTCCGGCCGAGTCGATCGGATACCAGACCGGGAAGGGCACGCCGAAGAAGCGCTGGCGGCTCACGCACCAGTCGCCCGTCAGCCCGTTGACCCAGTCCTCGAAGCGCGCTCGCATGTAGGCGGGGTGCCACTCGAGCTCCCGTCCGCGCGCGATCAGCTCGTCACGGTGCTCGATCGTGCGGATGAACCACTGCCTGCTCGTCACGATCTCGACCGGGCGCTCGCCCTTCTCGAAGAACTTGACCGCCCTGTTCACCGGCACGGGCTCGCCGATCAGATCGCCGGACTCCTCCAGCAGCTCCACGATCCGCCTGCGCGCCTGGTTGATCGTGCGCCCGCTCAGCTCGCCGTAGCTCGCGCGCGCGAGAGCTAGGTCGGCGGACTCCCACCCAGGCTCCCCCCACGGGACCTCGCTCAGGCGCCCGTCGGGGCCGAGCACCGAGCGCACCGGCAACCCGAGCTCGCGCCACCACATCACGTCGGTGAGGTCGCCGAAGGTGCACACCATCACCAGACCGGTGCCCTTGTCCTGCTCGACCAGCGGGTGGGTCATGACGGGCACGCTGGTTCCGAACAGCGGGGTCAGCGCCTCGCCGCCCACGAGGTCGCGATGGCGCTCGTCGTCGGGGTGCGCGAGCAGCGCCACGCACGCCGGGATCAGCTCCGGCCGCGTCGTCTCGATCAGCGCACCGCCCCCGAAGCGCACGCGGTGCATGGCTCCAGGTCGCTCGCGATCCTCGAGCTCGGCCTGGGCCACGGCCGTCTGGAAGTCCACATCCCACAGCGTCGGCGCCTCCAGCTGGTAGGCCCCGCCCCGCCCCAGCAGACCGAGGAAGGAGCGCTGGGAGACCCTCTGGGCCAGGCGCCCGATCGTGGTGTAGGTCATCGACCAGTCCACCGACAGCCCGAGCGTGCGCCACAGCGACTCGAACACCTGCTCGTCGCTCTCGGTCAGGCGCAGGCACAGCTCCACGAAGTTCGGCCGCGAGATCGCCACCGGGTCCTTCTCCGAAGGCTCCTGGGGCGGCTCGAAGGCGGCGTCATAGGGCACTGACGGATCGCAGCGCACGCCGAAGTGATTCTGCACGCGCCGCTCTGTCGGCAGGCCGTTGTCGTCCCAGCCCATCGGGTAGAAGACCTCCATGCCACGCATCCGCCGGTAGCGGGCGACCGCGTCGGTGTGCGTGTAGGAGAAGACGTGTCCGACATGGAGCGAGCCGCTGACCGTCGGCGGTGGGGTGTCGATCGAGAACACGCGCTCGCGCGGCGCCGAGCGATCGAAGCGATAGACGCCGTCTGCCTCCCACACGGCGCTCCACCTGGCCTCGAGGCCGTCGAGCGTCGGGCGCTCGGGGACGCCCGGGCGCGGCGGCTCGGCTGGCGAATCGGCCGTGAGCGCCGTGTTCGGCTCGGATGACTGGATGGGGGCCAAGGCTCGATCGTACCCGCACGCCGCGGCGCGGCGGCGGAGGAGCCCGGACTGCGCGCTCAGGCGCCGACGGCCAGAGCCCGCGGCGACTCATCGACCAGCAGGCCGGCCGCGAACGCGCGGCGGTCGCGCTCGGCGCTGTGGGAGGGGCAGTACGCGCCCCGAAGGCGGCCGTCGCCGAGACCGTAGGCGAGCCACACCTCATCCCTCCAGGCAAAGCGAAAGAAGCGGTTGCCGCGCTTCTCGTTGCGCGCGAGCTCGCGCCGCAAGGCGGCGCTGGCGACCGCGAAGGGGACGCTCGCCGAGCACGAGCAGCCGTGCTCCAGATAGCCGCTCGAGACGCACCGCAACTCCGCGCCAAGCGCCTCCGGGGCGCCGGGCGCGGGGCGCGCGTCGAGACCGCCCACCACGTCCGCGAACGCGTGGTCCCAGTCCGGGCCCGGCTCATCCCTGTCGACCGTCAACGCTCCTGCCTTCGTTTCATCCATGTCAAGCCTCCGGCATCGGTCTTGCGCGTCGAGGGCCGCGCTCCCCCTGCCCGAATCGGGCAACTCATGTCGTCCTTTTCGGGCAAGCATCGACGAAGCTTCGCGCTATTCGCGACTTTCGGACGCTTGTACTACCTGTCGAGGCGCGCGCGCAGGACAACCTCCATCCGCTTCTCACGGAGGCCTGAGCCCAGGCCCAGAGGCCGTTCCCAGCCCTTTCTAAGAGAATTCTCATCTATGGGGGGATTCCCAGGTTGCCTGTGGAGGCATAGACTCGCCTCGTCTGGGGAGCAAGTGGAGTGGGGAGCGCAGTTGAGCACACTGGCCAAGAAGGTCCTGGGAGTGGGGAGCGCGGTCGTCGTTCTGGGCGTGCTGATCGGCCTTTACGTGGCCAGCTGGGCTACGAGCCAGCCGAATACGATCGTCGCCTCCGCCGCGCCGCCCCCGAGCGGCGGAACGCAGCTCACACTCGAGACGGTCGCCGCGATCGGGCCCAAGTACGAGCCCTCGCACCCCGACTGGGTCTCCTACCTGGTGCGCAAGGACAACAAGTGGATCCACAGCACGATCTACTCGGTGCCAGCCAACTCGGTCGTCCACGTGACGCTTTACCAGTACGACGGCGACAGCGGCCTGCGCAACCCGTTTCTCTCCCAGGTCCAGGGGACAGTTGGCGAGACCGAGACGGTGGACGGCAAGACGATCAACTCGATCCCGCCCGAAGAAGCCTCGCACACCTTCGTGATCCCGCAGCTCGGGGTGTTCGTGCCGCTCCCGGGCGTGCCGGAAGAAGCCAAGAACCAGTGCGAATTCGCGCCCTGTGAAGGCGCCGCGCACCGCACGATCACCTTCAGCTTCCGCACCGGCAAGAAGGGTCGCTATCGCTGGCAGTGCTTCGTGCCCTGTGCGGCCGGCTACATCGACGGCTTTGGAGGGCCGATGCAGACGCTCGGCTACATGGACGGCTTCATCAACGTGGTCTAGCGATGGCCGCTGAGACGCATCCGGGCACCCCGGAACCGAATCACGCGCGACGCTTCACCGCCCTGTGGGTGATCTCCTCGCTGATCGCCACGCCGCTGGTGATCTTCCTGCTCGGCCCGAGCCTGCCGCCGGGCAACGGCAGCGAACAGGCCTCGGGGCACGTCACCGACAACACGGTGCTGCTGGCGATGGCCACGCCGGTCCTGCTGCTCGTCGTGATCTATCTGATCTACGCCTCGATCTTCTTTCGCCAGCCGAAGGGCGGCGTCCTCGAAGGTCCAGCCGTTCGCGGCGACTCGCGCGTCCAGACCGCCTGGGTCGTGATCACCTCGGTGCTGGTTCTCTCGCTCGCCGCCTACGGCACCGTGCGCCTGCTCGCCGACAACGGCGCAGGTTCGGGCTCGGGCCCCAAGCCGCTGACGGTGCCGAAGGGCCCGAAGCTTCCGGTCCAGGTGATCGCGCAGCAGTGGGCCTTCACCTATCGCTATCCGACCTACGGGGGCGTCGAGACCACCCACCTCGAGCTTCCCGACAACGAGATGGTCGAACTGCACGTCACCTCGATCGACGTGATCCACTCGTTCTGGGCCTACAAGCTCGGGGTCAAGGCCGACGCCAACCCCGGCGTCGACAACATCGCCTTCGTCAAGCCCACCCACGAACAGTCCTTCGAGGTCCGCTGCTCGGAGCTCTGCGGCATCTGGCACGGCTACATGTTCGACAAAGGCCACGTCGTCTCTCCCGCCGCCTTTGAAACCTGGATCCACGAACAACAGACGAAGTTCGCACCGGCCACCAAGGTGCTGCCGCCCTACAGCAAGACCTACTCACCCGAACCGACGAGGCGCGCAGAATGAGCACGACCGCAGCAGCCGCATCCACCCCGCAGCCGATCGGGCGTCCGCTGTGGCGCAAGCTGATCGGCTTCAACCTGCTGACCGCCGTGATCCTCGGCGTGGGCGGCTACTACCTGGGCTGGTTCATCGGGCATCAGATCTCCGGGAAAAGCTTCGAATTCCAGACCGCGACCGACGAGAACGACGTCGCGCTGTTGCTCGCCTACTTCTTCGGCGTCGTCGGCTTCCTGATCGGCCTGGGCTTCGCCAACTACCCGGTCTCGCGCCTGCTCGGCAAGCCGGCCTCGCTGCGCGAGAAGGAGGAGCAGGGCATCGGGCGCTACTTCGGCCTGTGCACCGACCACAAGGTCGTGGGCATCCAGTATCTGGTGGGCATCGGGCTGTTCTTCTTCATCGGCGGTCTGAACGCGATGCTGATCCGGACTGAGCTGCTGCATCCCGTCCCCACCTTCGTGGGACCCAATCAATACCTATCCCTCGTCGGCATGCACGGCACGATGATGATGGGAATGATGACCTCGGGCATCCTCGGCCCGTTCGCCAACTACTTCGTGCCGATCATGATCGGTGCCAGGCGCATGGCCTTCCCGCGGATCGAGGCGCTCACCTTCTGGCTGCTGATGGCCGCTGGGTTCATCCTCGTCTCGACGATCTTCTTCGGCGGCTTCCCCACCGGCTGGACCGGCTATGAGCCGCTCAACGACCAAGCCGTCATGGGCATGGACTCATACATCTGCTTCTTCGCCCTCGTCGGGCTCTCGATGTGCCTGCTCGGCCTGAACATGATGGCCACGATCATCACCATGCGCGCGCCCGGGCTGACGTGGTCGCGCCTGCCGATCTTCGTGTGGTCGGTGTTCGCAACCTCGGTACTGATGGTGCTGGCGGCGCCGATGCTGATCGCGACGCTGCTGATGGCGGCGCTGGACCGCACGATCAGCACCTCCTTCTTCGTCGCCGGGGGCGGCGGGAGCTCCTACCTGTTCGAGAACCTGTTCTGGTTCTTCGGGCACCCCGAGGTCTACATCCTCGCGCTGCCCGGATTCGGCATCGTGCTGGAGCTGCTGCCCGTGTTCACGCGCAAGCCGCTGTGGGGCTACCGCCTGGCGGTCTCGGGCATGCTCGGCGTGAGCCTCCTGAGCTTCTTCGTGTGGCAGCACCACCTGTTCGTGAGCGGCATCAACGCCGATCTGCGCCCCTTCTACATGCTCTCCACCGAGATCATCTCGGTGCCCACCGGCTTCATCTTCCTGTGCTTCATGGGCACCATGTGGAAGTCGCGAACGTCCTTCACGGTGCCGATGCTGTTCTGCGTCGCCTGGGCCTTCAACTTCCTGCTCGGGGGCCTGTCAGGCGTGTTCCTGTCGGACAGCCCGAGCGACACGGACACGCACGGGAGCTTCTTCGTGATGGCCCACTTCCACTACACGATCATGGGCGGGCTGATCTTCACGTTCTTCGCGGGCATCTACTACTGGGTACCCAAGATGACCGGGCTGCGCTTCAACGAGCGCCTGTCGAAGATCCACTTCTGGAGCATGTTCGTGGCCTTCAACTCGACCTTCCTGCCGCTGTTCGTGCTGGGTATGGAGGGCATGCCCAGACGCGTGAGCACCTACTCCCCGAGCCTGCAGGCGCTGAACGTGTGGGTATCGATCTCCGCGTTCGTGCTCGGGCTCTCGATGCTGGTGTTTCTCGTAAACGCCGTCTACTCGCTGATCTTCGTGCGGTTGCGCGCCGAGTCCAATCCGTGGCGCTCCAAGTCGCTTGAGTGGCAGGTGCCGACGCCGGTGCCGGTCAACAACTTCGAGCAGATCCCGGTGTTCGACTCCGATCCCTACGACTACGGCACGCCCTTGACCGTGGGCGGGGCGCCGGCCACGGCGGGAGCCTGAGCATGTCCTCACCCAGCGAAGAGCTGCCCCTCGGCCTGCCTGTCCTCCCGAAGGGAGGGATGGTCCCGCCGGTTCCGGCGGGGGTGGAGATCCCACCCGAGCCGCCTGACGTCGGGGCACGTGCGCTGTCGGTCGCCGCGCGACTGCTGTGCGGCGCGAGCACCTTCTTCTTCCTGGCCTTCCTGTTCGCCTACTTCTACCTTCGCTCGATCAACCAGAACCACATGTGGCGCCCCGCGCACGTCAAACCCGACCAGGCGCTCGGCGCAGTGTTCATCGTCTGCGTGATCCTGAGCGTGATCATCACGATCGTTGCCGGGCGCCAGATGAAGGCGGGCTCGCGCAGCTGGGTCGGGCCGGCGATAGGCGGCGTGGTGCTGGGGATCGTGGGAGTGGCGGTCCAGTGCGTGGAGTACACCAGCCAGCACTTCGGCCCCACCGACGGCGCCTTCGCCAGCGTGTTCTGCGCCTGGACCGGCTTCTACCTGATCGCGATGCTCGCCACGATGTACTGGCTGGAGACCCAGGTCGCGACCGAGCTGCGCGCACGGCGCACACCCGCACATAGCGAGGGGGACATCGAGGAGCCCGACAAGCTGATTGCTCCCGGCCTCGACGCGGCCGTCTTCTACTGGGGCTTCCTGGGAGGCATCGGGGTCGTGACGTACGTGACGCTGTACCTCCTGTAGTGCTCGCCACGGCGGCAGCGACCCCGGGCTTCTGGGACTGGTCGTTCAACCCGCCGCTGGTCCTGATCGTCGACCTCGCCGTGCTCTATTGGCTCGGCGACCGGCGCACCGTCACGCCCGCGCGCAAGCGCAACCCGCAGCGCTGGCGCAGCGTCTACTTCTACGCCGGCCTCGCCGTGCTCGCGATCGCGCTGGCCTCACCGGTGGAGCTCCTCAGCGCGCAGCTCTTCTGGGTGCACATGCTCCAGCACGTGCTGCTGCTGGTGGTGGCCGCGCCGCTGATCGTGCTCTCGCGCCCGTGGATCAGGATCTGGCGGTGCCTGCCGCTCGACACGCGGCGCTGGCTGGGACGGGGCCTCAGCCAGGGGGAGCACACGGCGCCGCTGCGCGCGCTCAGCCGCGCCCTCGGCCGGCCCGCCACCGGCTTCGTCCTCTTCTCGGGCGTGCTGCTTGCCTGGCACATCCCGGCCATGTTCGACGCCACGCTCCGCTCGAGTGCCCTGCACGCCCTCGAGCACACCCTGTTCTTCACGACCGCGATCATGTTCTGGAAGCAGGTGATCCCCTCGGCCCCGCTACACGCCAGCCTCGCGGCACCGCAGCGCGTTCTCTACCTCGTCGGCGCCATGATCGTGAGCTGGGCGCTGGCGGTCGTGCTGGCGCTCGCGCCACACCCGCTGTATGACTTCTATGCCAACCAGACCCATCGTCCGGGCGGGCTCTCCGCGATCGGCGATCAACACCTCGCCGCCGGCATAATGTGGGTGCCCGGATCGATCACCTTCCTGATCGTCGTCTTCGTCTACCTCAACCGCTGGCTGACGCCCGTCGAGTCCGGGCAGTCCCGGACCCCCCGGCTGGCAGGCGAGCACTAGGAGAACTCAATGCCAGACGTAATCCCCATCGCCTCGGGCTTCCTGACCGGCTCGATCCTCACGCTCGTGCTCCCGCTCGGCGTGTTGATCCTGGTGGCCATCTGGTACGTGATCCTGTGGCGAAACGGCTCAGGCGAACGCTGATCGCCTGAGCTCAGCGTGAGGCGAGCTTGGGGACGTCGTGCGCGATCTCGCTCGGTTCGAAGGTCGCGGGGTACACGGTCGTAAGCCTGCCGCTCGCACTGATTCCGTAGACGAGCGCCGAGTGCGCCACCAGGTCCGGCTGGCCGACCTCGCGCTTGGAGCCCACGCTCCACGCCGCCCAGGTGCGGGCGAGCTCGCCGCCCGAGCCGATCAGATACTGCATCCTCCCGGTCATCTCGTGTGCGTGCAGGAACCGCCCCACCGCCGCCGGCGTGTCGCCGTGCGGATCCACAGACACGGCGATCACCTGGGCCTGGGAGGCCCGCGAGCCGAGCATGTTCAGCCCGACCCTGAGGTTCGAGGCGATCAGCGGGCACACGTCCGGGCAGCTGGCATAGAGAAAGGTCACGAGCACCGCCCGGCCGCGGTACTGCCTGAGGCTGATCGGCCTGCCCTGGTAGTTGCGCAGGTCGATCGCGGGCGCCTGGCGCGCGGGGAGGGTGAGCGTCCCCAGCAGGCCGCTGCCCGAGCCCGACTCCTGCGCGCCTCCGGGGAGCACGGGCCTGCTCGAGCCTTTGAACAGCAGGAAGGAGAGCCCTGCCACGATCACGAGCAGCGCGAGCATCGGAGCCAGCAGTCGCGGCCAGAGCCTGGGAGGCGCCGCGGCGGGAGGGGCAGTCGTGCTCGGCTCGCTCATAGCTCTTCCCCCAGCCCTGAGTGTAAAGGGCGGGGCGATTGTGGGGTTTCACTGATCGCTCGCCTGCTAGGCACCGTCCTGGCAGGCGGCGACGTGCACGTGTCGCTTGCAGGACTGGCCAGCTGGCGCTCGAGGTCAGTGAACGCCTCGATGATCTCCGGTGCCTCGTACGCGCGATTGCGCCGACCGATTGTGATCTGGCGAAGGATGTCCGCTTGAACGAGACGCTGGATGGCGTCGTTGGCGGGCTTGAACGTGCGGCCGAGCAGAGTTGCCGCGCTCTCGGCCGTGAGCGCTGGGGCACCTGGAAGCCGATGAAGCAAGAGGTCTGTTGCAGAGTTGGCACGGACGCGGCCAAGGCGGTCGCGCCATTGCTCCTCCAGGGCAGCGGCGCGCGACTCGAACGCTGTTGCGTCGGCGACTGAGCGGAAGCAGGCGCCGGCGAAGGTCGCCACCCAAGTATTCACGCCTCTGCTCGCCGCAGAGGAGCTTGGTGACCCTAGGCAGCGGAACGCCGTGAGCCCGCCGACGTAGTCCCGTGCCAGCGTGGCGAGCACGAGCGACACCGGTGGCAAGACGCGCAGAGCCAGCCCCCGGCGACGCAACACCAGGTGAATGATCGCGCGGCCCGTGCGACCGTTTCCATCGACGAAGGGGTGGATGGTCTCGAACTGCGCGTGGGCGATTGCGGCCTGTGCAACCGCGGGCAGGTCATCGGCGTTGCAGAACCCACAGAGGTCATCCATGAGGTCGGACACGGCCTCCGGAGGTGGAGGAACGTAGTCCGCCGAGCATGGGTTGTAGTCGCTGCCGCCGATCCAGCTCTGGACTTGCCTGAAGCTGCCTCCATGCGATTCGAGACGCGTGCCGGCGAGCAGTCGTCGATGAATCTCCAAGAGCACGTCAACCGTGATCTCATCTTTCGATCCGATGCGTTCAACGCCGTAGAGCATTGCGTCGATGTTCCCAAGCACCTCCGTGGCGGTCACGTCAGGCGGTGGCTCACGCATCCGGCGGACAGCCTCGGCGCGTAGGAGGCGCCGCGCACCGATCTCAAGCCCCTCGATCCGTGAGGACGCCACGGACTCGGCGCGCAGCAGAATCCGCGCGAGCGCCTCCGTGTCGACGAGCGCCCTGGCCTCAGCGTTCAACCGGGTGATCGCGGCCTCGGCGTCGGCAACATCGGCGGCCACGTCACCGTCGAGCACAAATCGACGACCGATGAGTTGATCCGGCATGTAGGCCGTGTAATCGCAGGAGCGACTGTCTCGACGCGACAATCCGGTCCCGCCCATCTCGCTTCGCCAACGCCGCTTCAAAAGCTTCGACATGAAATCTCCTTATTGGCGCTTAATATATAACCTCCAATAAGAATGCGCGAGCGTCGGAGATTGCTGCCGAGCGGGCGTGCGGAGCGGTCAGCTCATGCTCACATAGCCGGTGGCTTCGCCGGGATTACGCACGTTCGCCGCGACCTTGTTTTCGTAGTTGCCCTCGATCGTGGCGATCTGCCCATTGGGCAGCACGCCGCGCACGATCCCCACGTGCTCGCTTCCGAACGCGATCAGATCGCCCGGCTTGGGCACCACCCCGGGACCGTTCGTGACCGTGCGGCCGCTGCTCTGCGCCCACGACCAGATCTCGGAGACCGAGCCGAGACCCTGACCCTGCGCACCGATCGGCACGCCGGCCTGCTGGGCTGCCCACGAGGCGAAGTACGCACACCACGGCTCACCGGGCATCGCACCGGCCGTCGCCGTGCGGTACTGAGCGATGGCCGGCGATTCGTTGGACCCGGGCGGCTGCTCGCTCTGGCCGATCTGGCTTTCGGCCACCGCCACGATGCGGCTGCCCACACTCCCGCTCGAGCCGGGCGCGGAGGAGCCGGCCACCCCCTGGAGGCCCTGGACGCTCTGGAGTCCATAGGCAGCACTGCCACTGCCGGGCAAGGGTGCATAGCTCGAGATGCCCGATTGCCCGGGCGCAGCCGGCAGCGCCACAGCGGCGGAGGATGCAGCGGTGGGGGTGGTAGAGCTGGCCTGATTGAGCGCAACCGCGAAAGACGGTCCGCTGCCGCCCCCGCCTTCTGCGGGGGCTTCGACACCGCCGGTGAGCGAGCTGCGCGCGCTGAGCAGCGTCGAGGGGTCCGCGACAGCCTGTCTGATCGCGCTGATGCGATCAAGCGTGGATTCGATCGACATCGCCCCGGGTAATCGGCAGCGACGCACCTACGTTGAGAAAGAGAGACGGGCGACCGTCGCCGCCCGCCTCGACCACCGTTCCCTCGATGAAGCGGCGGTATATGGCTTCTGCCGGCCACTTTCATGGCCGTCCGAAGCGTTATGACCCCCTGGCGGCGACCGATCGAAGACCGGCCGGCGATCAGACGGCTTCGCTGCAGCGGTGGCGTCCTCTAAACGCCACCGCTGAGGAAGATGTGACTACTGCAGGAGCTTCAGAACGGCGTTCGGCAGCTGGTTGGCCTGCGCGAGGATCGACACGCCGGCCTGCTGGAGAACCTGCTCCTTGGTGAAGTTGGTCATTTCCGCAGCCATGTTGACGTCCTTGATCCCGCTCACCGCGGAGGCGAGATTCTGGCTGTAGACTTCCAGGTTGGAGATCGTGTACTGAACGCGGTTCTGCACCGAGCCGAATTCACCGGCGGCCGTCGTGACTTTGCTGATGGCTTCGTCGATGCTCTTGATTTCTTTGAGTTCGGCTTTTTCGGTGGCTTTTTCCAGCGCGAGGGTTTTGACGGCGATCACTTCTTCGTCGTTCGCGCCGACCTGGAAGGAGATCGTGGCTTCTTCGGAGAGCAGCGCCACTCCGTTGAACTTGGTCGTTTCACCGACGCGCTTGATCTCTTCTTTGAGCTGCGTGGCCTCAGATTCGATCGCTTCCTTGTCCGTTTCCGAGGTCGTGCCGTTGGCGAACTGCACGGCGAGCTCGCGGATGCGCTGGAGCATCCCGACGACGTCGTTGATCGAGCCCTGAGCCGTCTGTGCGAGCGAGATGGCGTCCTGGCTGTTCTGCGTCGCCTGGTTGAGGCCGTTGACCTGCGCCTGCAGCCGTTCGCTGATGGCGTAGCCGGCGACGTCGTCGGCGGCCGAGTTGACGCGCAGGCCCGAGGACAGGCGCTGCATCGAAGATGCCAGCATGTTCTCGGTGTTGTTGAGGTTCCTGCTCGCGTTCAGCGCCGCGATGTTGGTGTTCACTGTTAGGGACATGCGTTCATCTCCTTGATGACGTTGTTGTGGTGGGTCCCGAGCCGACTCCGTGTCAACTCACGCCGTTTATCGTCAGCGCACCGGGAAACTTGAGGGGAGGCCTCCCCCATATGGACGAGATTCCATGTCGGCCGCCGATCTCCTGCAAGGCGCGGGCGCCCTGCTCAGACGCGCACGTCGATGTGGCGCGGCCCGTCCTCCCCATCCTCTCGATCCTCCGGCGGCGTCTTAGCGGCCTGCTCCCGGCGCTTACGCTGCTCGTCCTCGTCCTCGTGCGAGGGGCGGTCGCGCTCGCGCGATATCCGCTGCAGCCGCTGCACCGGCGGCACGCCCGCCCGTGGCAGCGCGGGCGGGCCGGGGGCGATCGGGTGGATCGGGTCCATCGCGTCCCCGGCCTAGCTGCCTGCTCTCGCGCCGGCGCGCCCACGCCCTGACGAGACGAGCGCGTCAGGCTGTCCCTGGGCTCCCTGCGTGGCCGCGAGCAGCCGCTGCTCGCGGGCCTTTATCTCGATCACCACGAGGCGGCGCCACGCGAACACCGCGCCCGCCCAGGCCGCGACGTAGCAGACGATCCCCGCGAGCAGGGCGCGTAGTCCTGCATCCACGGGCGTGGCGGTAGGCAGCGACAGGTAGCCCCCGATCAGAAAGCCCCCCAGCCCACCCCAGCTCTTGGCGCGGGCCACCGCGCGGGCGGCCCGAGGGTGAGCGGCGATGCTCGGCTCGCCGCCGGCCTCCTCGGCGGGTGCGCTGGCCTTCTTGCCCTTCTTGCCCTTGTCCTTCTTGCCCTTCTCGGACTTCTCGGCCTTGACCTCCGCGGGCGGATCGGCGGGGGCCTCCACCGCGGGAGCTTTCACCGGCGCAGCCGTGGCGAGCTCGGCGGCGAGCGTGGGGGCGGCGGCGGGTGCCTGCGCTTCAGCTGCCATCGCGCTCCTCGGTCTGCAGCCCGCGGCGGCGTTCGTTGCGCTGGCACTCGAAGATGAAACGGACGAGGCGCCGACGGTCGAGATCGCTGATGTCCTGGAAGGCGACCGCGAGGCGTCCCATGCCGTCGATGCGCACCACCTTGCCCCGTCCCGTTATCGGCAGCACTCCCTGGGTGATCGTGAGCTGGAACTTGACCTCCTCGCCGACCTTCAGGGTGTCGGGGCCCGCGAGCAGGAAACCGCCGCCGCTGAGATCGACCGTGTAGCTCTGGACCTCCTGGCGATCTCCGCCCGTGTAGACCACCACGGGCCGGGCGGACTGAATGCGAACGTACTCGCGTTCCTGGAGCACCTCGATCGAGCGCGGCCCCTCGATGCGCAGCACGTCGGGCTCGCTCGGATCATCGATGACGGCGGTGCCGCACAGGCGCACGCGCCCACGCGGGCCCGCGTACTCGAGCACCATGCCGTCGAGATCGCTCGCGCCGAACGGCTTGGTAGGCACGAGCACGACGACGAGCAGCGCGTTGGGCTCGCGGGAGATCACGCGCGCGGGTACCCGCCCGCCGGCAGGAGTGCTGAGGATCACCGTCTCCGCGCGCCCGGGCAGCTGCATGGGCGTCGAGGCCTGGCGCTTGTCCCGTCGCAGTCTCATGGCAGCAGTTTCGCGGCCAGGCCCGTCGGATCGATTCGCGTCAGCCGCCATCCGCCGGCGCGCGAGCGGGACCGGTCGAGCATGTACTCGGGGGCGAGGCCGAACATGCACGCCAGCTCGACCACCACGCCGATCTGATCGGTCTCCTCGGCGTGGGTCACAGCCAGCGCGTTGGCCCCGAGCGGCTTCAGCGCCTCGAGCAGTTGCGCGGCGGCGGTTGTGCCGAGCGTGGCGGGCAGGGCGATCACGACCCGCTCGGGCTTCAGAGCGCCGAGGAGCCGCGCCAGCTCGCGGATGCTCGTCCGATCGACCGGCGAGAGGCCCGGCGTGTCAACGACGGCCAGTCCGCCCGCCCTGGCGCTGCGCAGCGCGCGCAGCGCTCGCGGCGCGCTTGCGGGCGTGGGCTTCATGATCTGCGGGCTGAGGATCAGCTCGAGCTCCCCGCGCTCGGAGGGCCGCAGTAGCGTGGCGCAGCTCGCTGGAAGCGTGGAGCCTGTGCGGTATGCCCCGAGCAGGGCCGCACACGTGGTCGTCTTGCCCGCGCCCCCGGCGCCGACCAGCACGATCGCCGCGCCCTTGCTCGGCAACGCGGGCGCCACCGGGATGCGCTGCACGAGCACGCTGCGAACAGCCTGGGCGAGCCCCAGGCGCGGCGCCAGCGGCAGCGTGTGAGCTGTGGCGGCGTCGATCAGCTCGCCCGCCAGCTCCTCGCTGATGCCAAGGCGGCGCAGGCTGCGCTCCACGCCCGCGCGGGCGCGCGCGTGTGAGCCCGGTGCGACCGTGCGACGTTCCGGTTGCAGCGGGGGCGCGGAGGCATGCTCCCGGCGGGCGCTCCCAGGCGGGGGCGGCAGCTGCTCGCGGGGGATCATCTCCTGGAAGTCGACGCCGAAGTCGGCCGACTCGCGGGGCCGCTGCGATGCGGGGGGACGGGGGACGAACTGCGGACGCTCGGCGCGCGCGAGGGCGGCGAGGTGAGCCGTCACATAGGCGCTGCCGTGGGCCGGGCGGGGTGGCGGCTCGCGCGTGAAGAAGGGCGGAGGCGGCGCGGCGGGAGGAGGAGGAGGAGGAGGAGGAGGAGGAGCTTGCGACGGCCGAGGCGCGAGCGCGGACGGGCGCGATGGTGGTGGCGGCGGTGCGGGCGGTACGGCGCTGTGCTCTTCGTCGTAGATGTCGATCCGCGGAGAGCCCGGCATCGCCTCGAGCTCCACGAACGGATGTTGGAAGAAGCCGAGGATCCCCCCCGTCAGACCCTCGCGGCGGCGCACGATGATCGCCTCGGAGCCCAGCTCGCGCTGGATGCGGGGGATCAGCTCGTCGACCGCCCGGCCGCGGTAGGTGCGCGTGGGAGTGCTCACGCGTGTATCACCCCGATCGTTTCAACGTTTATGCCTGGGGAGATCTCGTTGTAGGAGCAGACCGCCAGGTGTGGCTGGGCCTGTGCGATCAGCCGGCGCAGGTGCCGGCGTACGCGCGCCGAGCACAGCAGCACGGGCTTGGCGCCGAGCCCCGTGGCGTGCTCGACCTGTGCCCGCAGCGCGGTCACGATCGCCTGCGCCCGCGGCGGGTCCATGGCGAGGTACTCGCCATCGGTGGTCTGGGTGATCGATGTGGAGACCTCCTGCTCGATTGAGGGGTCTAGTGTGATCGCTTGGAGGCGCAACTGCTCGTCCAGGTGCGGAGCTGTGATCGCCCGGCCCAACGCCTGGCGAGCGTACTCCGATAGGAGACTCGTGTCCCGTGTTGTTCGCGCCTTGTCGCCGATCGCCTCCAGGATCGTGCCGAGATCGCGGATCGGCACGCCCTCGCCGAGCAGCGACTGCAGCACCCGCTGGATCTCTCCGAGCGAGAGCGCCTCGGGAACGACCTCATCGACGACGGCCGCGTTCGTCTCCTTGAGCCTGTCGAGCAGGGCGCGCACATCCTGGCGGGTGAGCAGCTCGGCGGCGTGCGTGCGGATCGTCTCGGTGAGGTGGGTCACGATCACCGACTCGGCGTCCACGACCGTGTAGCCGAGCGACTCGGCCTCGGCGCGCCCGGACTCGTGCACCCACATGGCCTCCAGGCCGAAGGCGGGCTCGCGCGTGGGGATTCCCTGCAGCGTGCCACTGGCATCGCCCGGGTCCATCGCGAGCAGGTGGCCCGGCATGATCCGCCCGCGCGTGACCTCCGAGCCGCGGACCTTCAGGACGTACTCGTGGGACTCCATGCCGAGCTCGTCGTGGATGCGCACCGGCGGTATCACCAGGCCGAGCTCGCTGGCGATCTGGCGGCGGATCATGCTGACCCGCCGCAGCAGCGAACCACCGGAGCCACCGTCGACGAGCGGGACGAGGCCAAAGCCTATGGCGAGCTCCAGCGCGTCGATTCCCACCTCGCCCATCGGCTCCTGGCCGGGAGCCGGCAGCGCCGCCTTGGCGGCGGCCGCGTCCTTGGCCTCCTTGGCCTTGACTCCCGGCAGCCCGTCGCGCACGGCCCAGCCGACGGCGCCGAAGATCGCGGCGATGATGATGAACGGAAGCTTGGGCAGCCCGGGGATCAAGGCGAAGCCACCGATCGCGCCGGCGGCCACCAGGGGCGCCTTGCGCTGGGCCAGTATCTGCCCGGCGATGTCAGACCCGAGATCCCTGTCGGAGGCGGCGCGGGTGACGATGATGCCGGTGGCGACCGAGATCAGCAGCGCCGGGACCTGCGCGGCCAGGCCATCGCCGACCGTCAACAGCGAGTACTGGTGAGTGGCTTCGCTGAAGCCGAGGTGGCGCTGGGCCATGCCGACGATGATTCCGCCGACGAGGTTGATCGCAGTGATGATCAGCGCAGCCATGGCGTCGCCTTTGACGAACTTGGACGCCCCGTCCATGGCGCCGTAGAAGTCCGCCTCGCGGGCGATGTCCGCGCGGCGCGCGCGTGCCTGTTCGTCTGTGATCAGACCCGCGTTGAGGTCGGCGTCGATCGCCATCTGCTTGCCGGGCATCGCGTCGAGCGTGAAGCGTGCGCCCACCTCGGCCACACGCCCGGCGCCGTTGGTGACGACCACGAACTGGATCACCACGAGGATCAGGAAGATGACGAGGCCGACGACCACGTTGCCGCCGACGACGAATTCGCCGAAGGACTTCACCACACTGCCGGCGTCGCCGCTGGTGAGGATCAGGCGCGTGACCGACACGTTGATCGCCAGGCGGAACATGGTTGTGAGCAGCAGAAGGCTCGGAAAGGACGCGAAGTCCAATGCCTTGCCGAGATACATGGTGGTCGCCACGATCGTGAGCGCAGCGGCGATGTTGACCGTGATCAGCAGGCTGAGCAGGGCCGACGGCAGCGGCACCACAAGCATCGTGACCACGAGCACCACCGCGACCGCCGCGAGCATGTCGGCGTGCGGCACGAACCTGCGCAGCGAGGCGCTGTTCACGAGGCCAGCCTCCTGCGCCCAGCCAGGCGGTAGACGAAGGCGAGCACGCGCGCGACCGCCGCATATAGCTCCTCAGGGATGACCTGACCGATCTCCACCGATTGGTGAAGCGCCCGCGCGAGCGGCGGGTCGGCGACGACTGGCACGTCGTTTTCCTCGGCCACGCGCCTGATCTGCGCGGCGATCAGGTCCTGGCCCTTGGCGATCAACTCGGGGGCGGTGCGCGAGCCGTCGTAGCGCAGGGCCACGGCGAAGTGCGTGGGGTTGGTGACGACCACGTCGGCTTCGGGGACAGCGGCCATCATGCGCGCGCGGGCGGCCTGCATCTGACGTCGGCGCAGGGCCGCTTTGACCTCGGCCGAGACCCCGTACTGGCGCGTCTCGTCCTTGACCTGCTGCTTGGTCATCTTCAGCTGCTGCTCGTGGCGGTAGCGCTTCCACCCGTAGTCCAACAGCCCGATCGCCACATAGGCGAAGGCCGCGCGCTGAGCGATCCCCAAGGCGCGCTGGCCGAAGAGCACGCCGAGGGCGGCCGGCTGGATGCCGACCACAGAGGCCAGGCTCGTCAATCCGGGTAGCAGCGCCAGACCCGCGACGACGCCGACCACCGCGACCTTCGCGCTCGCCTTGAGCACCTCGAACGGGAGGTTCGGCCCGAGCAGGTTCTTCAATCCGGACGCGGGGTTGACCCGGCGGAAGTCCGGTTTCAGCCCGTGGGCGCTCGGCCGAAAGCCGACCTGTGCGACGCCCGCGAGCACCCCCGCGACCATGCACGTGCCGGCGATCGGCCCGACGGTCAGCGCGATCGTGGAGAGCGTGGAGTGCATCAGCCCGTTGAGGCCGGCCGCCGTGGTGGCGCGGCCAGGATGGCTGATGTCGCCGAGCATCTCGCGGAAGGTCGCGGCGCCTGCGGCGGCGATCCTCGAGCCCGTCATGCTGATCGCCAGCAGCCCCGCGATCAGCACGACCGAGCCGCCCAGGTCGCTGCTGCGCGCCACCTGCCCCTTCTCTCGCGCGCGCTTGCGGTGCTTGGGTGTCGCCTTCTCTGTGCGGTCGTCGCTTGCCATCTGGATCTAGGCCACGTGCAGCGCGCCGAGCGCCGCGCCCACGCTCACCGAGAGCTGTTCGGAGAGCCAGTTGGAGAAGAAGGGCAGCGACGCGGCGACCACCAGCATCGTGACCGCCACCTTCGTGGGAAAGCCGACCGCGAACACGTTCAGCTGGGGAACCACCCGTGAGACCACACCGAAGGCAACGTCGGTGATCAGCAGCGCCACCAGCACCGGCGCGGCGATCTCGAGAGCGGCTGTGAACACGCCGCTGAAGACATGCTCGGCGCCGCCCACAAGCGAGGACAGGCGCGGGCCCTTCGTGAGGGGAACGAGCTGGAAGGTGCGGTCGAGGCCGCGCAGCGTCCAGGCATCGCCGCCGATGACCAGGAAGATGAGGGTGCCGACGAGTGAGTAGATGCGGGAGATGACGGCGCTCTGCTCGCCGTTCATCGGGTTGATCAGGGCCCCGTAGGAGAAGCCTGAGATCACGTCGATCATCGCGCCGGCCGATTCGACCGCCGCCAGCAGGACGGCGAGCGTGAAGGCGAAGCCGAGCCCCGTGAGCAGGCCCACGATCACCAGTCCCCCGAGCGCGAGCGGATCGCTGGGCACATGCTGACCGTGCATGGCGATCGGGGTCAGGCCGATCGCGATGGCCACCGCGATGACCGAGCGCACCCGCGGCGGGATCAGCGCTGAGGAGAACAGCGGCGCGATGAAGAACAGCGGCGTGACGCGGGCAAGCACGAGGATGAAGCCGGCGAGCTCGTTGCCCGCCAGCCGGCTGAGCAGGGCGCTCACGAGCCGACCATCGTCGGTATCGAGGTGTACAGCGCGGTCGTGTAGGAGACCAGCTGTCCGAGCATCCACGGACCCAGCAGCACCACGACCACTGCCATGCCGACGATCTTGGGGATCAGCGTGAGGCTCTGCTCCTGGATCTGGGTGACGGCCTGGAAGATGCTGATGACCAGACCGATCACCAGGCCGACCAGCAGCAGCGGCCCGGCGATCTTCAGCGCGAGGCTCATGGCCTGCGAGGCGAGGTTCACGACCGTGTCCTGGTTCACGAGATGGCGGGGATCGGGAGCGGGTTTCTCATCAGTGGAAGCTCTGCACGAGGGCTTTGATGACCAGGTCCCAGCCGTCGACCAGGACGAACAGGAGGATCTTGAACGGCAGCGAGATGAAGGTGGGCGGCAGCATGATCATGCCCATGCTCATCAGCGTCGAAGAGACGATCAGGTCGATGATCAGGAATGGCAGGAAGATCAAGAAGCCGATCTGAAACGCGGTCTTGAGCTCCGAGATGATGAAGGCCGGGATCAGCACCTCGGTGGGCACTTCGGCACGCTTGTGCGGCGCCTTGTCGTGGGCCAGGCTGACGAACAGCGAGATGTCCTGGGTGCGCGTCTGGCGGAACATGAATTCGCGCAGCGGCTCCTCGGCGCGTTTGATTGCCGTGGTCGTGCTGATCTGGTGGTGTGTGAGCGGTTCGACCGCGTCTTTCTTGATCGTGTTGATGGTCGGCGCCATCACGAAGATCGTCAGGAACAGGGCGATGCCGACCAGCACCTGGTTGGGCGGGGCGCTGGCCGTGCCGACAGCGGTGCGGATGAAGCCGAGCACGATCAGGATCCGGCTGAACCCCGTCACGGTGAAGAGCACCGCCGGGACGAGCGTCAGGCCGCCGATCAGCAGCAGGACCTGGACGGCGTTGGAGGAGTTGAGGTTCAACGGCGCACCGTCCATTCACGCACACGCTCGATCAGACCCGAGGACGGCGAGGGCATGCGCATCGGATCGGGACGGTGTCCTCCGGAGGCGCCGGCGCCCCAATGCTGCTCGGAGCTCATCGGACCGAGCCGCGGCTCGGATGCCTTGGTGGCGCTCAGCAGCGAGCGTCGTGGGCGGGGGGGCGGCGGATCGAGCAGCGGCAGGCCGGCCGCGCGCGCCTGCTCCTCGGTGTAGCGGTGGATCGGGACCAGGCCGTGCTCGCCGGCCCCGAGCAGCACATAGTCGCTTCCGGCTCGCACCAGATGCACCGAGCGTCCCGAGCCGAGCGTGAGCGCGGCCACACTGGCCAGCCCGGCGGTGGAGATCTGCGGGTCGCGCCCCGCCTTGACCTGGCGCAGGATCCAGTAGAGCCCCCAGATCACGGCGATGACGATCGCGAGACCGACGATCGTGCGCACGATGCTGGCCCCACCTGAGCTCGTCTGCGGCGCGGTCGAGGAGGGGCTGAGGTTCAGGGGCGTGTTTTCGCCGCCCGCTTTGCTGCTCGCCAGCGCCAGCGCCGTGACCGGGCAGGCGAACGCGAGCAGGCAGGCGCCAAGCACCGCGGCCACCTGCGCGACCGCACGGGAAAGCGGGATCAGCTTAGTCATCGAGGGACGACTCCGAGGAAGAGTCGTCCCCGGTTATCGGCCCGAGTGGGCGGGGCTTGAGGCGGGCAATCCCGACGCCGAGCGACGGAGGCGGGCCGGCGCCGCAGAAGCCATGAGCCCTCAGATGAGGACGCTAGGTCAGCTGCTCGATCTGCACGCCCCAGGCGCCGTCGCCGGTGACGACGAGGCTGCCGCTCGCGAAGCACAGCCCGTTGGCAAATAGCTCGACCGGCGCCTGAGCGTCCTGGTCGAGCTCGACCACCGCTCCGGGGCTCAGCTCCAGTGCGCGACCGAGCGGAAGGTGGGTCCTCCCGAGCTCGGCCCAGACACGCACGAAGATGCTGCTCAGGATCGCGGGTTTCGCGAGCGTGGGCTCGCCGCCGGCGAGGTGGGCACGCGCGCGTTCGAGCTCGGCGCGCCCGAGCGTCGCAAAGGTGTCGGCGCGGCGTGGCGGCTCGCCGGTGGCCTCGAGCTTGATCGCCCTGCGGGTCCCGCTGCGTCCGGGGCGTCCGCGACCGAGCGTGACGCCCTCGGCGTACAGCAGGACACCGTCCCCGGAGCGCTCCTGCAGCGCCACGAGTGTGCCGGGGACGAGCTCGAGCACCCGCTCGAGCCCCATCTGCGCCGAGCCGACCTCGGCCCGCAGCAGCACCTGCGCGCCGGCCACGCCGCGGCGCAGGGCCTCCGATCCGTGGGCGCCCCCGTCTTGCGTCGGCGCTCCCGCCGCGCGGATGCTCTCGGCGATCGGCTCCACGGCCGTCCACGGGATCAGCAGGGACATCGCGGCGGACGCTCCGTCGATGCTGCTGTGCAGCTTGACCGCCAGGGTGGGCTCGGCGACCGCGCTCAGCACGCCGGCGTCACCCTCGAGATCGACTTCTCCGCGGTCGAGCTCGGGGCCGCCGAGATCGCACCACGCCAGCGATAGCTCGTTGACCGTTGCATCGAGCAGGCCTCTGGTGAGCACCCAGTCGATCTCGCTGAGATGGCGCTGCGGCGGCGCCTGCGCGGCCTCGCCTCCGAGCAGGCATTCGAGCGCCTGCAGGATCAACGGAAGCTCGACGCTCAACAGCATCTGACGCTCGATCGAGCTCTCCTGCACGGCCACGGCGAGCGAGTCCGCCGGTAGCTGGGCCTTGGCCGCGGCCCATGTGTGCTGGGCTATCTCGAATACGCCGATCTGGACCTCGGCTTTCAGCTCGCTGCCCAGGCGCCCGGAGAGCTCCTCGCAGAACGGCTCCAACGCGCCCGCGATGCGATGCCTGATCTCGGTTGTGAACTTCGTCGGCTGGGAGAAGTCGAGCGCCCGTACGCGCTCTCCCTGCGCCTCCGTCGAGCGGCCCTGCCCGTCGGGCTGCTCGCCCTCGTCGGCCGCCGGCCCCTTCTTGGCCTTCGGCTTCCTGGCCTTTGACTCCTTGTCCCGCTTGGCGCTCTCGCTCACCGCCATGGCTCGATCAGCCCTGCACCGGGTCGGGGTCCTCCGCGGAGGCACTCTCGGTGCTCGCCACGGCGTCGGCGTCGGACTGCATCTGCGCATCAGCGGAGTCGGCGTCCTGGCGCCCGTCGAGGATCTCAGTGATGCGCAGACCGTACTGCTCGTCCACGACGATCACCTCGCCTCGCGCGATCGGCGTGCCGTTGACGAGCAGATCCGCGGGCTCTCCCGCCTGGCGCTCGAGGCTCACGACCGACCCCGGATGTAGGTCGAGGGTCTCGCCGACCGTGATGTGCGCGCGCCCGATCTCGACGCTGAGCTCCATCGGGATGTCGCTGAGACGACTCAGGTCCGCTTCGGGCGACCCGGCGCCGTTTGACTGCTCAGCCTGGTCGAACTGCTCGTACTCGATTGTCTCGGTCACGCTCTCTCCTATTGGACGGTGAGGTCTGGGAACAGCACCGATTCGGCTTTGACGTCCGTCTGCTTCGTGATGGCAGCCAGTATCTGGTGGCGGATTGCGAGCCTACTGTGAGCGTCCACGAGCACTTCACCGCTCTGGTTGGTCACGGCGTTGGTCACGATTTCACGAACGAGCGGTTCCTCGGGCAGGGTCCCTGCCGATTCCGAGCTCGAGGAGCTCGCCCCGGCGGTCGCGCCATCGCTCTGCCCGGGCGCCAGCTGCAGCGCCACGGTGAGCTTTGCGTAGCGACCGTCGGAGAGGTTGAGCAGGAACGACTGCGGCATCACATAGATGGTGCCCTTGATCTTCTCCTTGACCACGGGCTTGGGCTTGGTCATGGTGTAACCGCCGAACAACAGGATCGGAAGCGCGACGGCGAGCATGATCTTCTTGTTCTTGAACATTGTCTTCCCTGACTATGGTTCGCTTTCGGAGCGGTAGATCCGCTTCATGACGATTTCCACACGGCGGTTGCGCGCACGGCCGGCGGCCGTCGCGTTGCTGGCCAACGGGTGCTGTTCGGCGTAGCCGGTGGCGGTGAGACGGTGGGGGCTCACGCCGCGTTCGGCCAGGAAGCGCACCACGGTGCTCGCACGCGCGGTGGATAGCTCCCAGTTGCTCGGGTACACCCCACCGTGGATGGGCACGCTGTCGGTGTTGCCTTCGACGTCGATCGGGTGTGTCTCATCGACGTTGAGCAGCTGGCCGATCTCACCGAGCAGAGCATGTGAGCGGCCCTCGAGCGTGGCCTGGCCGGATTCGAAGAGGAGGTCGTCGGTGAGCACCTTGATCACCAGGCCGCGAGCTTCGATCGACGTTTGCACGCTCTTGGCGAAGCCGTGGGCGCGGGCGTAGGCGTCGAGCTGGGCCTTGATGTGCGCGAACACCGCCGACTCGTGCTGCGCCGCGACGGCCACCTGCTGGGAGGCGGTGGCGCTCTGGGAGGCGTGTGCGGTGCTGTTCTGCAGGCGGCTCGCACCCATCGTGGTCACCGGCTCGATCGCCTGCAGTTCGACGCTCGCGGGAACGTGGCTGGAGTTGGCCGTGGAGCCCTGCTGGGATATCGCTTTGCCGCCGGGAAGGATGTTGCCCGAGAACGCAGCCTTGAGGGACTGCTGCAGCGTCTGGTACTTGGAGATGTTGACCGAGGAGATCGAGAACAGCACCATGAACAGCGCCATCAAGAGCGTGATCATGTCCGCGTAGGTCAACAGCCAGCGCTCGCTGCTCTCCTCCTCCTGGCCGCCGCCGTGGCGGCGGCCGCGACTGCGCCCCCGGGACATCTCAGGCTGCCTGCGCCTCGACGTTGAGGGGAGCCACGTTGTCCTCGCCGTCGGCCCGCTCGACGGGGGGCAGATAGGACATCAGCTTTTCGGAGACCAGCCGCGGGTTATCGCCCGCCTGGATCGAGAGAATGCCCTCGAGCGTCATCATGCGCAGCTCGATCTCTTCGGCCGAGATCGCCTTCAGGCGGTTTGCGATCGGTAGGAAGATCACGTTGGCGGCGCCCACGCCCATCAGCGTGGCGATGAAGGCGGCCGAGATGGACGGGCCGAGCGTGGCGGGCGCGGCGAGGTTCTGCAGCACGTGCACGAGGCCGAGCACCGTGCCGATGATCCCCATCGTCGGGGCGAATCCCCCGGCCTTCTCGAACGGCGCCGCGGAGGCCTCGTGGCGGGCGGCCATCCCGTCGACCTCGGCCTCGAGGATCGTGTGGACCATCTCGGGGTCGGTCCCGTCGACGACCAGTTGCAGGGCGTTGCGGGTGAAGCGGTCCTCGATCTCGCCGAGCTGGGCGTCGAGCGCCAGCAGCCCCTCGCGACGGGCCTTGTCGGCGAGCGCGACGAGCCGGTCCAGCTGGCCGCGCATGTCAGGCGGTTCGGCCGAGAACACCATCTTGTAGAGGCTGGGCACGCGCTTCATCGAGTCCATGCCGACGCTCGCGAGCGTCACGCCCGCGGTGCCACCCAGGATGATCATGAGCGCGGGGATGTTTATGAACGAGGCCGGACTGGTCCCGTCCATCATCGAGCTCATGATCAGGGAGCCAAAGGCCAGCCCTATTCCAATGGCCGTTGCAGCCTTCATTGCCCCCTTTCATCGGCTGGTGCACGCAATCCTTCAGTCCTGCACGGCCGAGCTGCACAAACTGACGAATGCGCCCCAGCGTGGGGCTCAGCTCTCAGCTCGGCGTGTCCTCGACCGCGGAGAGCCGCGGCGACTCGCGGCGAAGTCCCGCCGGCCCGGGCGCCGGCTGGCGCGGGGTGCCACGACGGCGCAGAGCGTCGCTGAGGACAGCGGCGCGGTTGGCATGCACCGCCGCCACGACCTCCTCGGGCGTCTCGGCCACCACGACCTTCGCCCCGGTGGCGAGTGCGATCACCGTGTCCGGCGTCGATTCCACGGTCACGATCATGTCGGGGTTCAGTTGGAATGGCTCGTCGCTGTGTCCGAGCCGGTTGAGCGTGATCATCGCTGCTCCCTCGTTGCGATTACATAGCCGCGGGGTGGGACGGCGACGAGCGCGCCGCCCCACCTCGGGCTCCTCGGAGTGTCTCTCGACTGATACCCCCTTCTTCCTCGTCTTCAGATCTGATCGCAGAAGCTGCCGTGCCGGCGGCTCCTACGCCATCGTCACCACCGTCTGCAGCATTTCGGCCGCAGTGGTGATCACGCGCGAGTTGGCCTGATAGCCGCGCTCGGCGGTGATCATGTTGGTCATCTCGGTGGCAAGGTCGACGTTGGACATCTCGAGCACCCCGCCGATCGTGGAGCCGAACCCGGGCGTGTCGGGGGTGCCGACTATCGGGGTACCCGAGTTGGCGGTCTGCGCCCACAGCGATCCACCGAGCCGTTCGAGCCCGGATTCGTTGGCGAACGTGGCGAGTGACACGAATCCCGCCGTGACGCGCTGCTGGTAGGTTTTCGATTCGGGGTTGTTGTCGGTGTAGCTGACCGATCCGTCCTGTCCGATCGTGATGTTGGTCGATCCCGGCGGAATCCGCAGGAAGCTGTCTTCTTTGCCGGGTGCGTAGGTCGTACCGGCTTCGCCCACGGTCGCCACTGCGTTGCGGCCGATCACGTATTCGCCGGCCGAGGTCGTGAGGAACCCCTGCGTGTTCGTGGTGAGGTCTCCGGCGCGCGTGTAGTCGACGTTCGCCGGCAGGCCGCTCGTATACGGTTCTTTGGCAGGCGGGGTGCCGGCTCCCACGCGCAGGAAGCCCGAACCCTCGATCGCGACGTCGAGCGGGTTGTTGGTGGACTGGAAGGAGCCCTCGGTCATTTCGTTGTGGGTCGCGTTGACCTGCACGCCGAGGCCTATCTGCACGGGGTTCGACCCTCCGTTGGTGCTCGTCGGCCCAGAGGCGCCGCGGATCACCTGTGTGAGCTCATCGGCGAATGTGACACTCGAGGCCTTGTAGCCCACGGTGTTCACGTTCGCCAGGTCCGAGGCGGTGTCGTTGAGCATCGCCTGGTTCGCGTCGAGGCCGCTGATCGCGGCATACATTCCTGCCATCATCCTGACTGCCCTTCCTTTCGCGGCCTCCTCGTCGAGGTCCAGCCGCAGCTTGAGCCGTTTCGCCCTCTCTCAGGCGATCACGGCGCTGTCGATGTTGGTGAACACGTTGTCTTTCATCTGCTGCGATCCCACGGCGGTTATCACCGTGCGGTTGCTGACGGACACCACGAATGCGGTGCCGTCGACAAGAACCAGGGAGTCGCGCGAGCCCTTGCTCGCGGCGCGTCCCACCCCGTCGGAGAGCCTGGAGAGCGTGGAGGCGTCCAGCTCGATCCCGCGGCGTTCGACGCGCGCCAGCGCGTGGCGCGAGAACTGAAGCGGCTGGGCGCCCCCGGCCTGCTCGAGGGCCTCGGCGAAGCTCGGGGTGCCGGCGGCGCCCGGTGTCGAGCTGGGTTTGGCGGCCTGCCCGGGCGCGGGCGCGGGGGCGGACGGACCGGTGAGCCCTCCGGGCGGAACCAGAGCGGGATTCGAGATGGTGCTCAATGGACTTCCGTGATGCTCGAGAGCTTGACGCCGGGGACGCCTTCGATCGTGACCGTGGTGCCCGATGCGGTGGACTGGACCGCCTGGACCGCGCCGGTGGCCTTTTCGCCGGAGGTGTTGGTGTAGGAGACCGTTCGCCCGATCAGGGCGACCGCACCCGAGAGCTCGCTGGCGTTTGCGAGGTTGGTCGTCTGCTCGACCTGCGTGAACTGCGCGAGCTCGCTGACGTATTCGTTGGTGTTGGCCGGCTGCAGGGGATCCTGCGACTGCAGCTGGGCGATCATCAGTTTGAGGAAGTCGTTCTGGCCCAGGACGCTGCTGGGGTTTTCCGGGGCCGGGGAGGACTTCGGCGAGGCCGCAGCGGCGGCCTGGGCGGTGGGGACTGGGCTGGCGCTCATGTTGCTTGTCCTTTCATCTCAGGCGAGCACGTCCACGAGACGGCCGGCCGGCGACCCGACAGGCGCAGATGTGCCGTCGAGGCCGAGTGACTGGGTGCTCTCTCCCTCATCGGGAGAGGTCGAGGTGGTCGAGGCGGACTGTTCGCCGGCTCCGGCGAAGCGCCCTTCGTGCTCGCCCGACTGGGACTGCCCGAAGGTGGATACGTCGAGGCGCAGCAGCGAGACCCCGAGCGAGCTGAGCGACTGGTGGAGATCGGCGCGTCCCTGGGCGAGCGCCTGTGCGGCGGCGGGCGTATCCGCGGTGACTCGCGCGGTCAGGCCGTCGGCGGTCTGGGAGAGATGGATGCGTATTTCGCCGAGCTCGGCGGGCTGCAACGCGATCCGCGCCTGCGTGAGCCCCTGCCGCGCGGCCAGGTCGATCGTGGCCCGGATCGCGTCGATCATGTCCTGCATGCCGACCCCTGTGCCCAGCACGGGCGCGTCCGAAGCGCTGGTTGGCGATGGCGTGGCGGGCCCTTCGATGCCTGATGTCGCCACCAGGCTCGCGTCACCGGCCTGGGCCGTGGAACCCGTCTCGCTCGCCGAAGCCACAGCCACGAGGGCCGCCGGACGTCCTTGACCGCGACCGGGACCGCTGGAGTCGCCGCCCGCTGCCTGTCCGCCGGGCTGCTGGGCCGCGGGGGCGCTCACTCCCGGGGCGGCCGTGCCAGCGGGACCGGATGCCGATCTCGCGGCGTGAGCCAGCTGACCGGCGACTGCGTCCGCCGTCACAGCGCTGCTCGCGAGCTGTGCCTGGGCCGGGGAGCTCTGCGGCGGAGCGGCCTCTGCCTGCGCCGGCGTGGCAGGGGAGCCGACCGGCTGTTCTGGGACGTCGCTCGGCGCCGCTGTTTGCACGACAGGTTCGAGCACGGACGGCGTTGGCGACGCTGCCCCTTCCAGCGCCCGGCCCCCCGCTGCGGGACTCGCCGCAGCCTGTGTGAGCGTGGGAGTCGTGGAGCCTGGCGCCGCTTCGGTGGGCCCCGGCGCCGGTTCAGCGTGCCCCGGCGCCGCTTCGGCCGGTCGGGAGGTGGGGCTGACCGGCGCCTGCAGCGGGACGGTGTCAGAGCTGGCAGACGTTGCAGGCGGCGCTAGGGCTACGGAGGCGTCCGTGCTGCCAGGCGCCGCGAGGCTTGCGGGCGCCGCGGGGATCGCGGCGGTCGTGGGGTTCGCGGCAGCTGGCTGGGCGCCGCCCTGGTCAGCGGCGGGCGCGGCGGCGAGCGGCGGCGGGGCGGGCGCCGCCACGACAACCGTGGGAGCGGGCGCGGGGTCGAGGAGTACCGGCGCCTGAGCAGCGCCCGGGCTGACGACCGGGGACGAGCCGGACGCGGTGGGTGTCGAGAACGCGGTGGGTGTGGATGACGGCGTGGGGGTGGCAGCGGCTCCCGAGAGGGCGGACGGCGAGGCGAGCTGCCCGTGAGCGTCAGCGGCGGCTGATGGCGGCTTGGCTTCGGATTCTGCGGCCGGGGCTGCGGTCGGCGTCGAGGCAGAGCTGTCGCCGGCAGCGGCTTCTGTGGCGGCTTCTGTGCCTTGCTCGCGGTGAGCGGGCGCCATCCTGGCGCCGTGCCGTTCTGTGTCGCCTTGCTGATGGCCTTCCGCGTCTGCGGTCCGGGCCCAATGTTCGGCGAGCGCGCTCTGGAAGAGCGGCGCTCCCGGCGGCCCGCCGGGCGGCGCGGGCCCGGCGCTCGGCGGCGGGGCACTCGGCGGTGGCACGGGCGCGGACACGACGATCATGGCAGGCTCCCTGCGCTCGTCGCTGGGTTCGCCTGACGGTAGCTTTCGGCGTAGCCGAGCACTTTGGAGACGTAGCTCTGCGTTTCGGCATAGGGCGGCACTCCGCCGTACTGCTGGACCGCCCCCGGGCCCGCGTTGTACGCGGCCAGCGCATCGGTCGTGTTTCCGCCGAACTTGCTCATCATCTGGCTCAGGTAGCGCGCGCCCCCTTCGATCGATTCAGCCGGGTTCAAGGGGTTGGCCACCCCCATCGAGGAGGCCGTGCCCGGCATCAGCTGGGTCAGGCCACTCGCACCCACGCTGCTCTGCGAGTTGGGATCGAAGCCCGACTCCTGCTGGATCAGGCCGTGCAGCACGGCGGGGTCCAGCCCGTAGCGCTGAGCGGCTTGGGCGATCAGGGCGTCGTAGGGGGTCGACTGCGAGGAGCCGCTCGAGCCCTGGGCGGCGGCAGGAGTCGCAGAAGCGGCAGTGGCGCTCTGCAACGCCTGGGCGAAGGCGGGTGAGCCGGAGGAGGCCGGCGCGGCGCCAGCGGTCGTGGGCGGCGCGGGCACCGCTCCGGTGGCGGCCTGGCGCGTCTGTTCGACGAGGGCCTGGAGCTGCGCGACTCGCTGGGAGACGGCGAGCTCCCCCGCCGGCGCAGAGGCTGCCGTCAGCGCTTCGGTGCTCACGCCGGGCTCCGGCGGAAGCGAATGGTGGCAATCTCATCGAGCGCGTTGCGCTCGCGGCGCTCCATCTCGCGGTCGTGCTCGCCGCGGTGGCGCTCGCGCAGGCGGTTGAGCATCTCGTGCTCGCTGGCGGCGCTGGCAAGCTCGGCGTCGCGGTTGGCCACGTCGGTCTCACACCGTTGGAGCTCTTGGGCGTGCAGCCCGCGCTGGGTCTCGATCCGCTCGAGGAACGCCTGGCGCGCCTGCAGCTCGGTGGCGCTCACGGTCGCCGCGCCGGCTGTGACGCTGCGCTGCTCGGTGCGCGCGTGCTCGAGATCGGCCTCGGCGCCGCGCAGCTCCTCCTCGGTGCTCGCGCGGCGTGAGACCGCTTTGGCGAGCTCCTGCTGGGCGAGCTTCTCCTTGCGCTCGCGCACCGCCCGGACGCGCTCCAGGCGAAATCGAAACGAGGGCCCAGTCATTGCCTGTTTATCGGACGGGGTCTCGGGTTCTTTAGCCGGTGGTCGAAGTCCACGGGGGCGGACTCAGATGCTCAGCCCGAGCGCCGGTATCGCCGGTGCACCGCCCGCCGCGAGGCCGCCCAGCGCTCCGAGTCCCTGCGAGTGCCCGGGGATGACCTCCTCGGCGTCCGGAGGATGCTCTGCGCCGCTCAGCTCCCTGGCGCCCGCGAGCGAGCCGGCGAGCTCGAGCAGTCGCGCATCGGTGGCCACCGGGTCGCTGCGCTCCTCCACGGGCTGGCGCAGGAAGTCCTCGATCGCCCCACGGCAAGCGAGCGCGGTGTCCAGCGCCGGGTCGCTGCCCTGCTGATAGGCGCCGATCGCGACCAGGTCCTCCTTCTCACGCAGCACGGCCAGGGCGCCGCGCAGGCGCTGGCCGGCCGCGGCGACCTCGGGTGAGACGATCTCACCGACCAGTCGCGAGACGCTGTGCAGGACGTCGATCGCTGGGTAATGGCCGGCGTGGGCCAGCGAGCGCGTGAGCACCACGTGGCCGTCGAGGATCGAGCGAACGGCATCTGCGATCGGCTCATTCATGTCATCGCCGTCGACCAGCACGGTGTACAGCGCGGTGATCGATCCGCTCGTGCTGGTGCCCGCGCGCTCGAGCAGCCGTGGGAGCAGCGCGAACACGCTGGGGGTGTAGCCACGTGTCGCCGGTGGCTCACCGATTGCGAGCCCCACCTCGCGCTGGGCCATCGCGAAGCGGGTCACCGAGTCCATCATCAGCATCACGTCGTGGCCCTGGTCGCGGAAGTACTCGGCGATGGTCGTGGCGGTGAATGCCGCCTTGATCCGCACGAGGGCCGGCTGGTCGGAGGTCGCGACGATCACCACCGAGCGCTCGAGCGCGTCGCCGAGATCGCGCTCGATGAACTCGCGAACCTCGCGACCGCGCTCGCCGACGAGCGCGATCACGTTGATGGAGGCGCTGGTCGAGCGAGCGATCATCCCCAGCAGCGAGGACTTTCCGACGCCCGAGCCCGCAAAGATGCCGAGACGCTGCCCGCGTCCGCAGGGCACGAGGCCGTCGAGCGCGCGCACGCCCAGCCCGACGCGCTCGCTGATGCGCGGGCGCGAGAGCGCGCTCGGGGGAGCGGCGACCGTCGAGCGGGCGATGCCGCCTGGAATCACGCCGCCGTCGTCGGGGATGCCCAGTCCGTCGACGACGCGACCGAGCAGAGCGTCGCCGACCGAGATCCGGAAGGGGGCGCCCGTGGCGAGCACCCGTGTCCCCGGGCCGATCCCGTGCAGCTCCCCGAGTGGCATCAGCAGCGTGCGCCCTTCGCGGAAGCCGACAACCTCCGAAGGGACGGGCGCCCGCCCACCCGCCCGCCCGCCCGCGCGGTTGCGGTCGGTTCCCACCAGGCACACCTCGCCCACCTCGGCCTGCAGCCCAGTCGCCTCGATGATCAAGCCGATGAGATTGCTGACGAAGCCGTGGCGCCTGGCGAGATCGGCCTCGTGAACCGCCTGCCCAGCTCTCGCAAGCAGCGCGCCCGTCCTCGGCGGATCGCTCATTCGCTGTGCTCGCCGCCGGCGAGCTCGGTCGCGATCACCTCGCGGGCGCGCTCGAGCTGGGTCTGCACGCCGGCGTCGATCTCGCCCTCGACGGTGCGCACAACCGCTCCGCCCACGCCGACGCGCTGATCGCCCTGGATATCGCGCAGCTCGATGCCAGCGGCCTGAGCGTGGAGATCGCCGATCGCCGCCGAGACCGTCTCGAGATCGCGCGGGTTGACGAGCACGGCGATCCCGCGCCTGTCGCTGACGCGGCGCAGCGTGCCCTGCACCACGTCGATCACGAGCTCGGGCCGCGCCTGCAGAGCGCCCGCGAGGATCTTCTCGGCCAGCGACAGGGCGAGCTCGATCGCGTCGCGCTCGACCGCTTCGGCAATCTCGGCGCGCAGCGACTGCACGCCGGCGAGCGCCTCGCGCAGGGCGGCCGCTGCGGCGGTTCTCTCGGCCTGCCCGTCGGCGAGCCCGGCGGCCCGACCCTCGGCCAGGCCCTCCGCGCGCGCCTGCTCGCGGATGCGCTCAGCGGCGGCGTTGGCCTCGGCGAGCACCCGGGCCGGGCCGTCCCGGGGCGGAGGCTCAGACGGCTCGAGCTGCTCGAAGTCGTAGCTGACGGCGGCCTCAGACAACGCCTTCGCCCTCCTCCCCGTCCTCCTCGCCGGCGATCACGATCGTGCCGGCCTCCTCGAGCTTGCGCACGACCGCCACGACCCGGCTCTGCGCCTGATCGATGTCACGTTTGCGCTGAGGCGGCTGGATCTCCATCTCCTCCTTGAGCATCGCGGCCCCGCGCTCGGACATGTTCGCGAGCAGCACCTCCTTGACGCTCTCCTCGGCGCCGCGCAGCGCCAGCACGAGATCCTTCTGATCGACCTCGCGCAGCACCTGCTGGATGGCGCGCTCGTCGAGCTTGACGATGTCCTCGAAGACGAAGAGCATGCCGCGCACCTCCTCGGCGAGGCCCTTGTCGGTGCTCGCGAGGTTCTCGAGCACGTTGCGCTCGAGCGAGCGGTCGGCGTGGTTGAGGATTCCGGCGAGAGCCCTGGCCCCGCCGGCCGAGGCGTATTGCTGCTCGGCGACCGCCGTCAGCTTGTGTCGCAGGACCTCCTCGACCTGCTGGATCACGCGCGAGCTGGTCTCCCCCATGCGGGCTATGCGCAGCGCCACCTCGGGCTGCTGGCGCTCAGGCAGGTGCGAGAGCACGCCGGCCGCGAGGTTGGTATGCAGGCTGGCGAGCACCAGCGCGATCGTCTGCGGGGACTCGTTGCGCAGCAGGCCGACTATGCGCTCGGGGGGGACGCGACGCAGGAACTCGAAGGGCCGCACCTCGGCGCCGCTGGAGAGACGGCCGAGAAGCTCGGCCGCACGCTCCGCTCCGAGCGCCCGCTCGATCACCTCCCGCGCGAAGTCGACGCCGCCTTCCACGCTCGCGCCTCCCCTGCTCGTGACGGCGGCCAGCTCACCGAGGATCGAGTCGGTCGTCTGGGCGCCGACCGAGCTCAGCCTGGCCATCTCCACGGAGAGGCTCTCGATCTCCTCCTCGCCCAGGCGTTGCAGCACGTTGGCCGCGCGCTCGGAGCCGAGCGCCGCCATCAACACGGCCGCCTTGCGAGTCCCGCCCAGCCGCGGGGGCGCTGCCGGGAGCATGTCCCCGGGCCCGGGCCCCGCCGCGAGTGCCAGCATGGCCTCTCGCGCAGACTCTGCCGCCAAGTGGACCTACCCCTCCTGCATCCAGGTGCGCAGCTGCTGGGCGACCCGGTCGGGGTCGCTGTCGGCCAGCTGCTCGACCTGGCGGCGGATCGGATCGTCGCTCAGGTGTCCGTTGCCGTTGCTCGCCCCCTGAGCGCCCGCGCCAGCGGGCGACCCCGGAGATCCCACTCCGGCGAGCGCCGGAGATGGCCGCGGCGAGGTCTCGCGCTGGAGCTCTGACAGGCGCATCGGAACCTCCAGCTCGCGTAGCCACACGGGCTCGCCCAGGGGCTCGTGTTCACGCCGGCGCAGCGATTTGGTGGTCAGGAACAGGAAGATGGCCGCTGCGATCGCGAGCAGCGCGTACTTGGCATAGCTCATCATCGAGCTGCTGGAGCTGGCCGCCGCGGCCACGGGCTTGGCGAATGCCACCTGTCCGATCGAGATCGTGTCGCCGCGCTTGGCCTGGATCCCGGCGGCGTTGGTGATCGCTTCGCGGACCGCAGGCAGCGCGGCGGCGGGCACGGAATGATCGAGGAGCACCGAGACGTGCTGGGATTCGACCGTTCCCGGCGCGATCGTCGAATGCGTGACGGTCTTGCTCACGCCCAGGGAGGAGTCCGTGCTTTCGCGCTTGTAGTTGGACTTGCCGCCCGATGCGCCAGCGGCCGCCGTGAGGTTGGCCGTGCCGGTCACGCCGCCGGTGCCCGTTCCGGTTCCGGTCAGCGTCTCGAGCTCCTTGGTCTGCTGCAGCGGGACTCCCGCCTTGCCGTAGGTGAGCGATTCCTGGGTGGTCTGGTTGACGTTCATGTTGGCGTAGACCAGCACCTGGGCCTTGCCCTGGCCGAGGGTCTGGGCGAGCATCGCGTCGAGGCTCGCCGCCATGTTCTGGTCGTAATGCTGCTCGGCTTCCTGCACGCTCGTGCCCCCCGCGCCTCCCGCTCCCGAGGCCTCGGGCCAGAGCAGCTGGCCGGTGGCGTCGGTGATCGTGACCTTGCTGAGGGTCAGGCCGGGCACGCTCGAGGAGACCAGCTGGGCGATCCCGCGCACCGAGCTGGGATCGAGCGAGGTCGTGCCGGACAGCAGCACCGCGGCCGAGGATGCGCCGCCGCCTTCGCCGAAGACCTGGTTCTGGGAGCTCGGCATCACCAGCTCGACCTGTGCTCCGGAGACGCCCTGGACGCTGTCGATCGTCTCCGCGAGCTGGCCCTGGAGCGCTCGCTGGTAGGTGACCTGCTGCTGGAAGTTGCTTTCGCCGAGGCTGGTTTTTTCGAACAGCTTGAAGTCGGGCTGGGTGTTGCCGAGCAGTCCCGCACCCGCGAGCGCCACGCGGGCTTGCGCGGTCTGGTTGGCCTGGACGGCGATTGCCGTCCCGTTGTTCTGCAGTTGGTAGCTGACCCCGTCGGCGCTGAGGGTGCTGGTCATCTTGCCCGTCTGGGAGGGATCGAGCCCGCTTGCCAGCGTCGAGTAGCTCGGCGCCGAGACCGTGTGCAGGAAGATGTAGATGAACAGCACGGCCGCTACCCCAAAGCCACCGCCGATCAGCCATCCGCGGGGCGTGATCCTGGAGGCGAGCTGGGCGACGGGCATCGATCAGACCTGTGTCTGGAAGATCGTCTGCGCCGCTTCGGTCGCCTTGCTGCGGATCTGTGCGGCGAGCTCCATCGCCATCTGAGCGTCCTCGACGGTCACCACGGCGCTCTCTGGATCCTTGACCGTGCCGCTGGCAAGAGCCTGCGCCGCGCTGTCGGAGCTCTGCTGGGTCTTCTCGAGCGAGGAGATCGCTTCGCTCAGCGTGCCGCCGAACCCGCTGGGTTCCGAGCCGCCAACCGGTTCGGGACCGCCGCCAACCGGTTCTGGACCCGCGAGAGCCGGGGCTCCGCCGCTGGCCGCCGTCGCCGGGGTGGCCTTCGCGCCCTGTGCGAGCGCTTCGGTCTGGCCGAGCGCCAATCCGCCGCCGACGCCACCGACTGCCGGGATGATCATTTGAGCAGCGTCAGGGTCGAGTTGAACATCGACTTGGCCGTCTGCATGGCGGTCACGTCGGACTGGTAGGACTGCTGCTCGGAGATCAGGTCGGTCATTTCGGTGACCGTGCTGATGTTGGGCATCTTCACGTAGCCCTGCGCGTTTGCTTCGGGGCTGCTCGGGTCATAGACCTGCTGGTCTGGGGTGGCGTCGCTGACGATGCCCGTCACCTCCACGCCACCGGCGGGCAGGCCGCCTTGACTCTGCTGGATCGCGCCCGAGAGCGCTCCGCCGAAGCCGCCCGAGCCGAGTTGGGAGAGCGTCACCTCCTGGCGTTTGTATGGCTGGCCGTTGGCGGCCTTGGTCGTATCGGCGTTGGCGAGGTTCTCGGCGGTGACGTCCATGCGGATGCGCTCGGCGCTCAGGCCCGAGCCGGCGATCCCGATCGCGTCGAAGAGCCCCATCAGAGGATTCCGATCGCCGAGCGGATGATCCCGTTGCGAGCGCCGAGGACCTGCGTGAGCGCCTGATAGTCGAGGCCGTTTTCGGCCAGCCGGGCCGATTCCTGATCGATGCTGACAGCCGAGCCGTTGGGTCCAGCTTCGGCGGGCTGGGCTTCGGCCTGGAATTCCATCTGGGCGGGCGAGGTGCCGGTGCTCATCGCGCTCTGCAGGGCCGACTCGAAGTTGACGTCCTGGCGCTGATAGCCGGGGGTGTCGGCATTGGCGACGTTGTTGGTCAGGGCGGTCTGACGCTGCCAGGAGCCGCGCATGGCTGCCTCGAGCAGCTGCTGGGTCGAATCCACAAGAGCCATGGTTGAAGCGGCTGCCTTTCCCGTTCCGCCCTCCCTGGGCTGAAACCGACGCTCTCCATGAGGTCGCGGGCTCTGGCCATCGAGGGCCGCCCCCGTGATCGACCGCTGTGGGCAGATCTTTAGGCGCGCTAGGCGCTGCGCTCGAGGCGCGAGCGGCGCGACAGCTGGGCGCCGTAGCCCTCGGCCGCCCGCTTGGCGCGCCCTGCGCTCGCGAGGTCCGCGAGCAGCGCCTCGCGCAGCCGTATCAGCTCGATCCGCGTACGCTCGTGAATCAGCAGGGCGCGCTCCAGCAGCGAGGCGGCGGCGGCCGGTGGAGTGGCGGGCAGCCCGCGAGTCAGCTCGTCCCAGCGCGCGCCGAGAGCCGCGAGCCGGTCGACTTGGCCGCTGCCGGCGAGCTCCAGCTCGAGCTCGGCGTGCTCGAGCAGGGCCGCATAGGCCCGCGGCGGAGCATCGACGCTGGAGCCGAGCACAGGCTGCGTCATGCCTGGGTTGCCTCGGAGGCGACCTGGGCCCACGCCTCACGCAGCTCCCCGAGCAGCTCGCTGACCTCCTCGACCTTGGTCGCGTCCTGAGCGAAGCGGGCGCTGTTGAGGTGGGCAAGGCAGAAGCGATAGATCGCGTGCAGGCGCTCGGATACCTGACCCTGCTCGAAATCCAGGGTCCCATCGAGGTGGGCGATGATCATCTCGGCACGGCGAAGCGTGTTGTGTGCCCGCTCGATCTCCCCGTCGCGCATCGCCACCGCGCCCTGGCGCAAGAAGCGCCGCGCGCCGTCGTAGAGCATCACCACGAGCTGAGTCGGAGTAGCGGCAAGCACCGCCCCCTGGCGGTAGGCCTGCGGTGATGCGGCGAGGTTGCTCATCTTCTAGTCAGTCATCGGCCCGAGGGGGCCATAGTTGAGACGCGGCGCCTACAGTCCGGATTTGTTGAGCTGTTCGGTCTGACCAACCAGCCACGAGCTCTGGGCGCTGTTCTTGGAGATGACGCCTTCGAGCGCAGCGTAGGTGGCCACCAGGGCTTTCTGGCGCACGGCCAGCATTTCGTTCATGGTGGTGATGCGGGTTTTCAGCTCGGTGATTTCGGTGCCGTCGCCCGTCACCCTGGCATCGAGCGTGCCGCCCGGCTCGGCTGCGGCCCTGATCGTGCCCTGGAGTCCCTGCGACCAATGCCGGAGCATCAGCTTGACGCCTTCGGGATTGGTCTGCAGCGCGCCCGCGAGCTTGGTGGGTTCGAGCTTCAGCTGGCCTTCTATCGCGGCTTGCGAGCTCGTTCCACCAGTGGCCACCCCGGTTCCCAGCCCGATGTCGTAGGGGCTCGACATTTCAGCGGCGAGGCCGGCGATCGGTTCATACATCGTCTGGCGCATGCGGCTCAGCAGGCTGGAGAGGTCGGGGTCGCCGAACAGGGACCCGGTCGCGCTGGTGGAGGCGCCCGCGGTGGGAGGCTTGGTGGTGAGCTGCTTCTGGATCGCTTCGACCGTCGAGTTGTAGAGGGTGACGAAGGCCTGAACCTTGGCTTCGACGGAGCTCACGCTGACCGCGGGGGCCTGCACGTCGATCGTCACCGGTCCCGTGCTCGTCAGTCCAGCCAGGTTGAGCGTGACACCGGCGACGGCGTTGGTCACGGTGTTGGAGGTGGAGGTGCCAGCGACGCCGTCGACGCTGAATTCGGCGTTCTTGCCTTCCTTGGCAGTGCCGGCCTTTTCGGTGAGCGCCCCACCCGGATCGCTGACTTTGATGAATTCGCTTGCAGTGGCACCGGTCGCCCGGTTCGAGAGCACGAGTTCGCCGCTGCCGAGCACCGCCGCGTAGACGGTCGCGCTGCTGTCGGAGTTGATCTTGGTGGCAAGTTCCTTCGCGCTCGCGCCGGCCTTGAGCGTGTATCCGCGCCCGTCGATCGTGACCGTGTCTTCAGCAGCGGGGGCGGTGAATGCGTAGGTGCGCTGGGCCGAGTTGGCGAGCTGTTTCACTTCGACCTCATAGCCGCCGACGCCGGCACCGCTGCTCGTGGTGGCGCTGACCCTAAGCGGTTCGCTCGAGGTGACCGTCTGGGCGGTTTCGAAGAGGCCGGGGAGGCCGAATTCGGAGACGGCGAATTCGAGTTGCTGAAGGCTGGTCTGGATGCCCTGGATCTGCTGCTGCTGGGATTGCAGCTTTTCCTGCTGGGTGGTCAGGCGCGTGATCGGCTCGCGTTCGGCGGCCAGCAGGGCAGAGATGATCGTGCTGGTATCGAGACCGGACGCAAGGCCGGACACGGTGATCGGCGAGTTGGCGCCTGTGCTGCCGACGGAAAGGGTGGACATGCCGCTACTCCACCGGCTTGCCGGCGACGATCTCGAGCGCCTCTGCGAGGCTCGGCTTGCGCACGGTCCTGCCCGCGCCGTCACGCAGCTCGACCTCGACCGGCCGTCCGTGGATAGGACCGGTGAACGCGAGCTCGTATCCACTCTGGCGCAGCTCCTCGTGGATCCTGCCGGCAGCGGCCATGCTCTCGAGGACCTCCGGCGGCGGCCCGCCCCGGGACGCCTCGATTGCGAGGGCACGCTCGCCGGCCGTGAGCTCGGACATGAACGCGGCCACGTCGCCGGTCTCGCCGGGGGCCCCGGCGACGGACGGACGCGGTGAATCCGATATAGGCAAAATCGGCGAGCTCATGTTTCGTTTTCTCCCTGAAAACGTGTGACGCGGTCCGGTCCCTGGGCCGCCTCGCGCATCATCGTGTTCGCTCATGGTGATCGGCGTCCTCCAAAAAACCTTTAAGAATCCCGCGGAGTGGGACTGATGTTGCGGCAACGATGATTCGTGGGCACCGTATGGGGCCTTCACCGTGGGATACCCTCGATTCCGATCCTCGAACCATCATTCGTCTGAGACCTCTCGACTCTTCCGAGGCCAGCGGTGCTCGCGGCGGTCGCTGGCTGAAGCTCGGCGAGCAGCCTTGCGGCCTCCTCGTCAGCCGGATCTCGCGCGTGCGCGGCATCCGCGAACTCCGTGGCCTCGCGCTCCATTCCCCTGGCCAGGGCCACCCTGGCGAGGCCGAGCAGCGCCCGGGAATCGGGCTGCTCGCGACAGACCGCCATCCACTCGTCGGCCGCGGAGGCGAGGAAGCCCCGGCGAAGGTACATGCCGGCGATCAGCTCGCGGCGCTCGCGGGCGGATAGCGGCGCCAGCTCGAGCAGGCCGAGCATCGCCTCGAAGGCCGCGAAGTCCTGCACCCGCAGGAGGGTCTCGAGCGTGTGCGCCAACCGCTCCACAGCCTCCCGCGCGATCGAGATCGAGCCATGGCCGTTGCTGGAGATCTGCTGCCAGGCAAGCATCAGCTCGAGCTCGGCCGCGGGCATCCCCGCCGCACGAGCCCGCTCGAGCGCCGCCCCCGCCCCGGCGCCGTCGCCGCCTGCGATGCGCGCACACAGCTCGGTGCGAGACGCTCTCAGCGCGAGGGGATCTGAGCCCCCAAGCTCGGCCAGGACCTCGGCCGCCTCGGCGTAGCGCCGCTGGCTGAGCAGGACCTCGCCCAGCGCCACACGCGCGCGGCTCGACTGCGGCTGTTCGGCCAGCACCGCCTCGAGCAACTCGATCGCCTCGCCGACGTCGCCTTCCTCACACAGGATCTCGGCGAGGCAGAGCCTCGGAAGGTGAGTCCCCGTCCCGACGCGCGGGGCGTAGCGCCGGGGAGGCTCGCCCATCTCGACGCAGCGCCGAAACAGCGCCAGCGCGCGCTCACGCTGCCCGAGCTCGAGACGGGCCAGCGCCTGCTCATAGACCAGATCGGTGAACCCAGGCAGCCACTCGAGCGCCTCCTCGGCGCGGGCGATGGCGTCCTCGGCACGCCCACAGTCGCGCAGCGCGCGGACCAGCCGGCTCGCGAGCGGGGCAACGAACTCCTCGCCGGCGCGATCGATGCCGTCATCGAGCAGCTCCCACGCACGTTTGAGCTCCGCCATCGCCGCGAGGCTGTTGCCGGCGGCGGCGTGCTCCGATCCGAGGTTGAAGTGCAGGAAGGCGCTCGGCGGGCGCTCGGCCTGCTCCGCTCGCAACAGCTCGATGTTGCGAGCGGACTTCGCGCGCGCGGAGCGCACGGAGCCCAGGTAGCCGAAGTGCTCGACCCGCACCCCGCTCACCTCCAGGCGCTCGGGTAGATAGGTGGGCAGAGAGCCCGCGATCTGCTCGTGCACCCGGCCGTGGAAACGGTACTCGCGTCGGTTGCGAAGCACGCGCAGGGCGTTGTGGACGACGGCGGTTCCGTCGCCGAGCTCGCCCGTGTGATTGGTCTCGCACAGGTAGAACCCCTCGCGCCATGTACGCCCGGTCAGCGAGCGCAGCAGGGCGCAGTCCCCCTCGACGAGGACCTCGTCGGCGTCCAGGTACACCAGCCAGTCGCCTTCGGCGGCGTCGAAGGAGACGTTTCGAGCCTCCGCGAAGGAGCCGCGCCAGGGGTGCTCGATCACCCGCGCGCCGAACGAGCGCGCGATCTCGACCGTGGCATCGCTCGATCCGGTATCCACGATCACGATCTCATCGACGGCCGCTGCTGCTGCTGAGAGGCAGCGTGGGAGCATCTCCTGCTCGTCGCGCACGATCATGCACAGGCTCAGCCGCAGCCCCTCTGCCGGGCCGGCGCGGGATGCCAGCTCTCGCGCGCGGGCGGCCAGGCCTCCGAGCTCAGCGATGGCAGGCCGGCGGGCAGGGCCTGCGGCCACGGTCGCCTCGCGCCTGCGCGCGGCGAGCCTTGCCAGCCCGCGATCCACGTCCGCCAGCCGCGGGTCGAGCCGTCGGGCAGCCTCGAGCAGCGCCTCGGCCGCGTCGAAGCTCGAGAGCTCGGCCAGGATGGCGCCGGCGTAGCCGAGCAGGCGGGGCTCGCTCGGCGCGCGCTCGAGCGCCTCCAAGACACCTGCGGCCATCACCCCGAACAGCACCGGCGTGCGGGCGGGCGGGGTGCGGGCGCCTGCCGCGAGACCCAGCTCGAGGAGCTTCACCGTGGCCTGGTAGCGCCGGTGGGGATCCTCGATCGAGGCCAGCTGCGCAAACAGCTCGCCGTAGCGGGCTAGCTGCCCGGCGACGAGCAGCGCCTCGGCGAGCGCCGGCAGCTCGATGGCCGCGACCGAGCCCTCCGGGACGGCTGATCCTGAGTTGCGGAGGGTCATGTCCTGCTCCGGTGATCGACAGCCAGCGGGGATTTCTGAGCAGGCGAAGCCTTCCCCTGGAGGACGTCCACTGGACGTCGGGGGAACGGGTCCGAGCGGGTGCTCCCGCTGCCCAGTTACGACCGAAGCAGGGAATATGGTCCCCGCCGCGAAACCATCTGCCGGTTAAACCGCTGCAAATCACGCTCGGACGCGAGCAGAGTGTCACAGCAGGCGGGCCATCCCCCTGTCAGTTCCCTCGATAACAGAGCAGGAGAATGGACATAATCGGAAAGCGTGGGGTTCGGGCACCGACGGCTGAGGTGCTGGCGACCTGGGAGGAGTACCGGCGCACCGGCGAGCGCGAGCTGCGCGACCGGCTGATCTTCATGTTCATGCCGATGGTCCGCTACATCGTCTACCGCAAGGTTCGCGAGGTCCCTGCCCAGTGCGACGTCGAGGACTTCCTGTCCTGCGGCCTCGAGGCCCTGATCCGATCGATCGACCGCTATGACCCGGAGAAGGGCGCGACGCTCGAGCAGTACGCGTGGACGCGGATCCACGGCGCGGTGCTCGACGAGCTGCGTCGCCACGATTGGGCGCCGCGCTCGCTGCGCCGAGACGAGCGTGCGATCAACACGGCACGCGAGGGTTTCATCTCAGCGCACGAACGCCAGCCCAGCCGCGAGGAGCTGGCGGCGAAGGTGGGCATGTCGCCGATCGAGCTGACCGAGCGCCTCGACCAGGTCGTGCTCGCGGAGGTCGGCTCGCTCAACCGGATCGTCCGCTCGGATGAGAGCGCCACGATCGAGCGCATCGACACGCTAGAGAGTCCCGACGAGGACTGCGACCCGACCTTGGGCGCCGAGCGACGCGAAGCCAAGGAGCGCTTCCGCACGGCGTTTGCTCGGCTGAGCCGCCAGGAGCGCGAGGTCGCGGTGCTGCTGTACGTCGAGGACTGGACGCTGCGCGACATCGGCGAGCGCCTCGGAGTGTCGGAGAGTCGCGTGTCGCAGATCCACAGCCAGCTGCGCCGCCGACTGTACGAACAGCTCTCGGGAGAGCTGGCGCTGTTCTCCTCAGTCGGCTGATCCGCCACCTCCAGGCGGGGAGGAGGCTAAAGAATCGAGGCGAGCGGTCGAACACCTCGGGCGAAATGGACCTTGGTCTCTCCATCGCCGCCACGGGAATGGTCGCCGAGCAGGTCCGTGAGGGCCAGCTCTCCAACGACCTCGCCAACGCCTCGACGCCCGGGTACAAGTCCGACCAGGCCCCTCAGCACAGCTTCGGGGAACTGCTCGTGTCGAGCACGCAGGGAGCCGCGGCCGTGGGCCCGCTGAGCGCGGGCGTGGCCCTCGGCAAGACCTATACGGACATGACGCCAGCCGCGATCCAGGAAACCGGCGAACCGCTCGACTTCGCGATCCAGGGCGGCGGCTTCTTCGCGGTCCAGACCCCTCAGGGCGTGCGCTACACACGCGACGGGCAGTTCACGAGCACGGCCGCCGGCATCCTCACCGATGCGAGCGGCAACCCTGTTCTCGGCCAGAGCGGCGCCCAGATCAAGGTGTCGGCGAGCGGAACGGTCCCCGCGAGCAGCGTGGGGATCTTCGAAGTGCCCGGCGCGAGCAAGCAGGGCGAAAACCTCTATACGGGGACCGCCGCGGGCAAAGCGCCCGGCACGGTGCGCCAGGGCGCGCTGGAGGGCTCGGCTGTGGATGCGGCCAAGGTGATGGTCGACATGGTCACCTCGCTGCGCACCTTCCAGTCTGGACAGCAGGCCGTCCAGGCGATCGCCCAGACCCTGCAGGAGTCAGCCTCCCAGGTCGGCTCGCTGGGCGGCTGACAGGCGCCGCCTGAGGAGTCCGAGGCCCCGGCGCTCAAGTCCGTCTGAGAGCGGCCGATCACCCGGGTGACGAAGCATCGAGCCGCTCGGCTGGACCGCCTTGCGGAGAGCCCGGCTCGGCGACCACGATTCAAGGGCGGGCTGATGCTCGAAGGACTCTATTCCGCAGCAGCAGGCATGGCGGCTCAGGAACAGCAGCTGGACGCGATCAGCAACGATCTGGCGAACGTATCGACCGACGGCTACAAGTCAGAGCGCGTGGCCTTCAGCGACCTGCTGTACAACACGGTCGAACAGGCCGGGACCGCGAGCACGACCGGCGCCGGGGCCAGCGCACAGTTCATCGGGCACAGCAAGACGCAGGGAGCGATCAAGGAGACGGGCAACCCGCTCGACCTTGCAATCGAAGGCGACGGCTACTTCCAGATCACCCGCGCGAACGGCCAGCTTGCGCTCACCCGCGACGGAGCCTTCGCGGTAGACGCCAGCGGCTCGATAACCAACGCCGAAGGCAACCAGCTGGTGCCGCCGATCAAGCTGCCCGCGGGGGTCTCGGCAAGCGAGCTTCGCATCGCCTCCGACGGGACCGTGACCGCAGGCAAGCGCACGCTCGGGCAGATCAAGCTCGTGACCGTCACCTCGCCGGATCATCTTCACTCCGACGGCGCCAACGAGCTCACGCCCACCTCCGAAAGCGGCACACCGCACGCGGCCACCGCGGCCAAGATCAACCAGGGCGCGCTGGAGGAGTCGAACGTGGACGTGGCGAAGGAGATGGCCGCGATGGTGAGCACGCAGCGCAGCTATCAGCTGACCAGCAACGCGATCCAGACGGAGAGCCAGATGATGTCGATCGCCAACCAGCTGCGGCCGTGACCATCGACGCGTCATCCGCTCCTGGGCTGCCGGTCGTCAATCAGGCACAGGAGCCGGCGTGGGTGCGGGGCGGCTCGGCGAGCACCCAGAAGGCCTACTCGACGGCCCTGGCCTTCGAAGAGATCCTCGTGCAGCAGCTCTCGCAATCGCTGAGCGCGACCAGCGGGATCGCAGGCGAAGGAGGAGGCGAAGGCGGCTCGGGCCCGGGCGGGGAATCTGACGCCGGGAGCAGCGAGCTCTCCTCGATGCTGCCCCAGGCGCTGTCAGCCGGCGTGATGGGCGCCGGCGGCCTCGGCATGGCGGCACAGCTGACCCAGGAGCTGCAGGGCGGGCTCTCGAGCTCCCTCGCCACCAAGGCGCCAGCGTCGACGGGCGGGACCGCCGCATGAGCCAGACCACGCTCGTCGCGCCCCAGGATCGTGCGCTCGCCGCCGAGGTGCTGGCGCATCTGGAGGCTCAGATCGAATCGGCGCGCAGCCTGTTGGAGGTCGTCCTCGAGCAGGGCGCGGCGATCCGCGCGCGCGACGTGAACACGGTGGTGCGCCTGGCCGGCATCCTGCGCGGCGAGATGGGTCGCCGGCAGCTGCTCGAGGAGGAGCGCTCACGCCTGCTGAGCCGAAGCGGCGAGCGCCTGGGAGTCCCAGCGGAGGCCGTGACGCTGACGCAGCTGAGCACGCTGATGGATCGCGCCGACAGCGAGCGGGCGGGAGCGCGCAGCGCCCAGCTCAAGGGACTCCTGCACGAGCTGCAACGCGAGCACACCTGTAACCGCGCCCTGATGCAGATAGAGCTCGGCTTCCTCGATCAGCTGATGGGGATGCTCGCGCTCGATGGCGTCAGCGGCTATGACACGCGCGGCTCGTCGACCTCGATCACGCGGCCTCGCCCCCACGGCGGGCTGCACGTCCTCGACCTGCGCGCCTGAGCGATGTCGATACCGACGCTCCAGGGACTTCAGACGGCGCTGAGCGGACTGCTCGCCGAGCAGCAGGCGATGGACATCACCGGGCACAACATCGCCAACGCGAACACCGAAGGCTATTCGCGCGAGACGGCCGTGATGCAGCCAAACCCGCCGATCGTCATACCGGCGCTGTCGACCAAGACCGGTGAAGGCGGGCAGCTCGGCACGGGTGTCAACGTCGCGACATACACGCGTATCCGCAACGCCTACCTCGATGCGCAGTACCGCGCACAGAACAGCTCGCTGAGCGGGGCCACGACCGAATCCGAAGAGCTCACCCAGGCGCAGAGCGCGTTCAACGAGCCGTCCAGCTCGGGGATCTCCGCTCAGCTGTCGGCCTTCTGGAGCGCCTGGAGCGCGCTCGCCAACTCGCCCACGAGCGAAGCCGCCAAACAGGGGGTCGTGGCGGCCGCCGAACGGCTCACCAGCACCTTCAACCAGCTGAGCACCCAGCTCTCGACGGTTGCCACCCAGGCCAACGAACAGTACTCGGCGCTCACGGCACCGACCGGTGAAGTCCAGGGCTATGCCCACCAGGTAGCCGAGCTCAACGGCCAGATCAAGCTCGCCGAAGGAGCCGGACAGCAGCCCAACGACATGCTCGACCGGCGCGACCTGCTGCTCGACAAGCTCTCCTCCCTGGCTCAGATAAGCGTGGTCAAGCAGGCCGACGGGACGGACACCGTGACCTTTGGCGACGCTGCCAAACCGCTCGTGGAAGGCACGACGGTCAATTGGCCACAGTCGCTCACCTCGGCGGCCGGCGGTCAGCTGGGGGCGCTGCTCGCTCTGACCAGCCCCACGGGCACCCTGAGCTCCTACGCCTCCGCCCTGGACGGCGTTGCGGCCACGCTGGCGAGCACGGTCAACGCCCTGCACACCTCGACGCCCTTCTTCAGCGGCACCACGGCGGCCACCCTGAGCGTCGCAGTCACCTCTGCCCAGGTTCAATCATCCTCCGGCGGCGGAGCCGGCGGCAACGACGTTGCGCTCGCGCTTGCCGCGCTGCGCGGCGGTAGCGCCGACTCGAGCTACTCGGCCCTTGTGGAGCGGGTGGGAAGCACTGTGAGAACCGCCCAAACCGAGCAGACGAACCTGCAGACGATCGTGACCACGGTCAACAACCAACGCCAGAGCGTCTCGGGCGTCTCGCTCGATGAAGAAATGACCAACCTCATCAGCTTCCAGCGCGGCTATCAGGCCTCGGCGCGCACGCTCACGGCGATGGACAGCATGCTCGAACTCCTGATCGAGCACACAGGAATGGTGGGGCTCTAGCCATGAGCGATCGCATCACGGCCGCGATGGTCACGGGCTCGACCCTCAACGACATCAACTCGGCGCTCTCCTCGCTGGAGCGCAGCTCCAACGAACTCTCCTCGGGCAAGTCCATCCTGGCGCCGTCAGACAACCCCTACGGCGCGAGCCATGCGATCGACCTGCAGAGCCAGCTCGACGGGCTGAGCTCCTATGCCAGCAACGTACAGGACGGCATCTCGTGGGCGACCACGTCGGAAAGCGCGATGGCGAACATGGGCAGCGTGCTTCAGCGCGTGCGCGAACTGACGCTTCAGGCCTCGAATGGCACCAGCAACCAGGGCGATCTCAACAACATCGCGACCGAGGTCGAACAGCTCACCGAAACGATCAAGCAGGACGCCAACACCCAGTACGCGGGGCAGTATGCGTTCGCCGGCACGCTCACCACGACAGCCCCCTACCAGCAGGGCGAAAGCGACACATACAACGGCAACGGGGGCGCTGTTGCACGCGCGATCGGCCCGGGAGCGTCGGTCACGGTGAACACCAACATCTCCTCGCTGCTCGGCAGCGGCAAAGGCGCGGCCGACGGCAAGCTGCTCGACACGCTGCGCACCGTCGTCCAGAACCTGCGCGAAGGCACGACTGAAAGCAGGGGCGCGCTGAGCTCCACCGACCTCAAAGCGCTCGATGCAAACGCCGAAGTGCTGAGTCAGCTGCAGGCCACGGCCGGGAGCGCCATCGATCAGCTGCAGACGGCCTCGAGTCGCATCGAAGGGCTGCAGGCGTCGATCACCAAGGCGCTTTCCAACACCCAGGACGCGGACATCGCCAAGACGTCGATCGCGTTCTCCAACCAGCAGGCGGCCTACCAGGCGGCGCTCCGTGCGGGCGCGAGCATCGTCCAGGAATCCCTGCTCAACTTCCTCCATTAGGCGAACAGGAGAGACCATGTCCGTGACATTCGAGAGCATCCGCTTCGGCCAGGTCGAGATCCCGGAGGACGACGTGATCGAGTTTCCCTCCGGCCTGATCGGCCTGGGGGGCCTTCGCTACGCGCTCATCGACCGCAATCCCGGCACCGGCTTCCTGTGGCTGCATGCCCTCGACGATCCCGCACTGGCCCTGCCGGTGGTGAGCCCGACCCAGTTCTTCTCCACGTTCTCGCTGCAGCTGGCGTCCGAGGACCTGGAGCTCATCGGCATCGAGGACATGGGCGCGGCCCGCGTGTATGTGACCGTGCGCGCCGCCACCGATCCGCTCGACATAACGGCCAACCTCCGTGCCCCGCTCGTGATCCATCAGGGCCGCGGCTACCAGCTGATCAACCTCGACGAGACGGCACCGCTGCAGGCACCGCTGTTCACGATGCCCACGCAACCGACCGCCGAGCACGCGCCGTCGGTCGACGCGGCTTAGATGGTTGACGCTCACCCAAGGCGCAGCGGCGATCGCCGCGAGATTGCTTCATAATCGGATGCGATGCTGATCCTGACGCGTCGTCCCGGAGAGCGCGTCGTCATCGGCGATGAGATTCTCGTGACCGTGATGGGCGTCAGCGGCCACACGGTCCGTCTCGGCATCGCCGCCCCAGAGGGGGTGCCGATCTATCGCGAGGAGATCTGGCTGGCCGTCAAGGAGGAGAACCGCGCGGCCGCGGCGGCCGGCGCAGACGCGCTTCCGCCAGTACCCCCGCCTGCGCAGGCTGCGCCCCCACCTCCGCGGGCGCCCGCACAGGACCGGCCCGAGGCGGAGCGGCCCGCGGACTCCTGAGCGCAGCTCGCACGCCCTGCCGGGCCCGCAAGCTGCTCGTCCCCTGTGGGGGCCTGGAGGGTTGATCTTAAGACACCTGCCCGTATAAGCTGGCGGCGGCTCGGGGGCAACCTGACCATCGAAGCTCCCAATCCCACCCCGGAAGTGAAGAGCACCAAGGTCAAGCGGTGCACGGTCTTCCGCGAGAACCTGATCACCGAAAACGCCAACCTCACCGTCCCGGGGGAACTCATCCGCCGCGGCCGCCCCAACCCCGATACGGCCTATGCAGAACCGTTCGAGGAGATCGAATACCTGCTCCAACTGCAGTACGTATCCGAACACCGAGAAGAAATACTCAATGCAAAAGGCATGAAAGTGGAAGGCCAGCCGGCCCCGCCGCCGCAGGAAACCATGCCCGAACCATGCAAGGAAGTCCCGAAGAACCCGCTGTGCCCGTGAGCTCGCGCTGACGGCCGCAGCAGGGACGCATGCGACGGTTGCTGCCGCTCCCCATCGAGGGGAGCGGCAGCGTCACTCAGGAGGTGGCGGCGAGCTCGCGAAAGCGCTCGCCGCGCTCCTCGAAGTTGCGGTAGTTGTCGAAGCTGGGAGCAGCTGGCGAGAGCAGGACGACCGCGCCCGGGCGCCCGAGGCCACGGACAAGCGCCACCGCTGCGGCCATGTCGGGGGCTTCGATGGCACGAGCGGCGGGTACGCCCGCGGCCTTCGCCGCCGCGACCAGTCGCGAGCCCGTCGAGGGGATCCCGATGACCGTCGCGCCCCTGTCGAGAAGCACACGTCCCAGCTCGCCGTAGTCCTGGCCCCTGTCCTGGCCGCCGCCGAGGAGGATGATCTCGCGGCCGGGGAAGCTCGAGAGGGCGGCGATCGCCGACTCGGGCGTCGTGGAGATGCTGTCGTTCACCCAGAGGACCCCGTCCAGCTCGGCGACCGTCTCCAGGCGATGGGGCAGCGGGCCGAAGCCGGCGAGCGCCTCGCCCAGCGGCGGCAGGGGGATGCCGATCGCTTCGAGCGCGGCGAGCGCCCCGCACAGGTTCAGCGCGTTGTGCGCGCCGAGCAGCGGCAGCTCGGCGAAGTCGAGCGTCGGCACGCCGTCGCGCACGATCCCCTGGGCGCCGAGGTCCCATCCGCCCGGCACCCCGTAGCGCCTTACCTCGGCCGCCGGAGCCACCGCGTTCAACGCCCCGTCGCGGCCGTTGAGCACCGCCACGCGCACGCCGGGGAGATCGAGCAGGCGCAGCTTGTCCGCGCGATAGGCCTCCTCGGAGCCGTGCCAATCGGCGTGCTCCCGGAACAGGTTGGTGAAGAGCGCCACCTCGGGGCCGCTGTGCAGATCGGCGATCTGGTAGCTGGAGAGCTCCAGCACGACCAGCTCGGGTGGCTCCCGGTCGAGCAGATCGAGCGCCGGCACGCCGATGTTGCCGGCCAGCTCCACGGTGCGCCCGGCTGCGCGTGCGAGATGATGGACGAGCGCCGCGGTGGTGCTCTTGCCCTTGGTGCCGGTCACGCCGATCACGCCCTCGCCTCCGTGCTCTGCCAGCCACAGCGCGGTTGGGGTCGTGACGGGGACACCGCCAGCACGGAGCTCCCGCAGCTCGGGTCGATGAGCGGATACGCCGGGCGAGCGCACGATCACCTCGCAGTCGGCCAGGCCAGCGACAGCCTCCTCGGCGCTCAGCACACGCACGTCGGGCGACCTCAGCGCCTGGCGGACCTCGTCACGGGCGGGAGGCTCATCAAAGGCCGCTACCGCGATTCGCGCGGAGGGCAGCCGGCGCGCCAGCTGGGCGGCGAAGGAGCCGACCTCACGCCCGGCCCCCCAGACCCCGATCCGCGCCCCGTCAAGCTCCGAGAAGCGCACGAACATCCCCCATCAGCGCGTCCGGCACCTCATGCTCGTCGCTGAGCGCGAGCACCGTCTCGGGCCGCCCGGCGTCAGGAGCCTGCTGTGGAAGGACCTCGGCGATGAGCCTGCGCACCACCGCCCGCCCATTCCAGCGCTCGTCTTCGGCGAGCAGGCGAATGGCGGCGATGCTCTCCTGCTCCTCGCCCACGCACTCGAACGGCTTGTGCCCGCCCGTGGCGGTGAGCAGCGCGAATCCGGCGAACTGGCTCTCGTCGTCGAGCAGGTCGCACCCGAACACCTCGCACAGTTGCTCCGGGGAGAGGAACGGCGCAAGCGCCAGGAACACGAAGCGACACTTGGGACAGTCACAGCACCACGACGTCGCACGCAGCTCCGGGTCGATGCGAAAGATGGCGTTGCAGCTGGTGAACGCGCCGTGGTAGGCCTGCATGCGCGCGAACGCCCGCGCGATGGCCAGCTCGGATGCGGGCCGCAGGATCGAGAACAGCCGCACACCGGTCCCAACCTCGGCGGCCGCGGCCGCGAGCAGCCGCTCGGCCGAAAGCCCCTTGCTGAACTGGTGGTTGACCTCGATGCCATCCCAGCTGAGGTTGCCGGCGGAGGCCGAGCGCTCGTTGGCCATGGCCACAGCGTCGAATCCGCCCAAGGCCGCGGTGATCAGCGCCACGCACGAGACGATCGCGGTGATGGGGACATGGCCGTTGAGCGCGCCGGCCCGGTTCAGCTGGGCGAGCCCCGGATCGAGATGGCGGCGGGCGATCAGGTGTGGAAGGCCGGCGGCAGCGACCGTGCGAGCGATCGGGGGGGCGTTGCCGACCGAGAAGAGGCTCAGCTCGCGCCCGGAGCGCCGGATGATCTCGAGGGCCACAGCCGAGTCCTTGCCGCCGCCGACCGGCACGAGGATGCGCTCGAGCGGGTCTGCTCGGCGCTCGCTGGCCGCTGCGGTCGGCCGCTGCGCCCTTGGAAAGGCGGGACGGGGCAGCTCGCTCAGCGCATTGGTGTAGGCGAGCTCGCCCAGGCCCTCGGAGTAGAGCGCCTCGAGCAGCGTGGCCACGGCAGGAGTCGGAGCACCCGACTCGCACGACACCTCCAGCGGGGCCGCGCTCTTGAAGTAGCTGACGCCGGCCACCCAGTGCAGCAGCGAGAGCAGCCCATCGACGCGCTCGCGCTCGCTCTCGCTCAGCGGACCGTCGATCGGAAGTGCGAATCGCTCCACGAAGGAGATCTCCTCGTCGAGCGCGTAGCGCAACGTCACATGGCCGTGCGCATCCAGCTCCCGGGAAAGGAAGCGAAAGGTGCGAAAGGCCGCGGGATCGAACACGCTCGGCAGCTGCTTGGCGTCGGCCGCCATGCCCTGAAGCCTAGAAGGCGGATCTAGTCGTTGGCCGTGACCGCGTCGAGCAGGTGGGCGAAGCGCTCGCGCGCCTGCTCGCGACGGGTGGGCAGATGCTCGCTGGGGACCTCGTCGGCGGGGGGTTCATAACCGCCCAGGACGTGGCGCGCGACTGTCTGGCGGTGGACCTCGTCTGGGCCGTCATAGATGCGGGCGGCGCGGGCGAAGCGGTACATCTGCTCGAGTGGCAGGTCGGTCGAGTAGCCGAGCGAGCCGTGCACCTGCAGGGCCCGGTCGACCACGTCGTGCAGGACCTTGGCACCGTAGAACTTGATGAGCGCCACGTCTGTGCGAGCGGCGCGGGCGCCCTGCGTGTCCATCACCCAGGCTGCGTGCAGCGTCATCAGACGCGCCGCCTGCATCTCGGCGGCGCTGTCTGCGATCCAGTTCTGAACGGTCTGCTTCTGGGCCAGCAGCGACCCGTGCGCATGGCGGTAGGTGGCACGCTCGCACATCATGTCGAAGGCCCGCCGGGCCACGCCCAGCCAGCGCATGCAGTGGTGGATGCGCCCGGGCCCGAGCCGCTGCTGGGCGAGGATGAAGCCCTCCCCCTCGGCGCCGAGGAGCGCCTCCCCGGGGACGCGGACGCCGTTGTAGAGGATTTCCGAGTGCCCGCCATAGCCGCCGAACTGCTCCCAGGGGTGCTCCATGGTGGGCACGTCCCTGAGGATCTCCACGCCGGGGGTGTCCGTCGGCACGATCAACATGGACGCGCGCTGGGAGGGGCGGGCGTCCGGGCTGGTCACGGCCATGACGATCAGGAAGTCAGCGATCGAGCCGTTGGAGGAGAACCACTTGTGCCCGTCGATCACCCAGTCCTCGCCGGCGCGGACCGCGCGGGTGAGCAACTGGGTGGGGTCGGAGCCCGGCGTGTTCGGCTCGGTCATGCTGAAGGCGCTGCGCAGGTCGCCTGCCAGCAGCGGGTGAAGCCAGCGGTCCTTCTGCTCGGGCGTGCCGGCCATGGCGAGGATCTCGGAGTTGCCGGAGTCGGGGGCGGCGTTGCCGAAGGCCAGCGGGGCGATCGGCGAGGTCCCGAGGATCTCGTGCATCAGCCCGAGCTTGACCTGCCCCATGCCCTGACCGCCGAGCTCGGGAGGCAGATGCGTGGCCCACAGGCCGTGCGCCTTGACCTGCTCCTGCAGGGGAGCGATCGCAGCCGTCAACCCGTCGAGCCCGAGCTCGTGCCAGATGGCCTCCAACGGCCAGATCTCGCGGCGGACGAAGTCGGCCATCCACTCGAGCTGCTCCTGGTAGTCGGGGTCGGTCGAGAAGTCCCAGCTCATGCCATCGCGTCCTTCTGTCGGGGAACACGCCTGTGCGTCGTGCTCAAGCGTACGCCGGATCCCACGCCGGGGACCTACCGTCGCGCCCGCGCCCGCCGGGCGGAGCTCGAGCGACCGTGCCCTGGGCAGCCTGCGACCGCGATGGTGGTCGTCTGTTTGACCACGGCGCCGTTCTGCCCCGTGATCTCAACTGGCATCCGCAGGGCCCGCTTGCAGAGGTTCACGTTGGCGGCGAACGCCGAGTGTGCGCTGCGGGGGAACATCAGATCGAGCGTCGAGATGGGGGCGTCGGGGAGCGTTCGGAACGCCTCGTAGCTGCCGCCTCGGGCGAACCCGGCCGTGCCTGTGAGGATCAGGGTCACGCCTTCGCCCTGCAGGACCGCGTCGAGGTCCGGGAACGCCCTCCCGCCGTGGGAGACAAGGTAGATGGGACCGGTGAGCAGTCCTCGCAGGAACGGTGTGGTGACCGCGCCGGTGCCGAGGATCGAACCCGTTGGGCAGTGAGCTGGATCGGCCTTGAAGGTGGCCTCGAGGCATGCCCCCTGAAGCGTGGTCAGCCTCGAGGGCAGCGCCCTCGGGAGGTCGAGCTTGACCTTTCCCACGTTTGCCTGTCCCGGCCCTGAAACCACCTTGACGTGGACATAGGCCCCCCCCAGCCTCGTCGTCTTGGCATCGGCGAGCGCGGTCAGCCTCGGCTTGAACGCGAGCTTCGCGCAGCCGGCCACCTGGAAATGCGTGGCCACCGCCGCAGTGCTCCCCTGCGCGCTCGCGAGCGTCGCGTCGATCGCCTGGGGACGGCAGTCGGTGGGGTTGACGATGAAGCCTTCGCGGTCGATGTCGAGAGTCAGCGCCCTGATCTGCAGCGGAATGCCGGCAAGCGACTGCGGCACCTGGCCGCTCACGATCGTGAGCGCCGCTGTGGCGGGGTTCACCTCGATTCCCGCTGCAATGTTGATCGTGCCGAGATCGATCGGCCCAGCCTGCGCTGGCACGACGATCGACAGGCCGAACGGCGCACCTCCGTACGGACCGGTCAGGAAGACGCTCCCTTTGAGCTGGAGCGGAGCTTCCCCGGGACCGGCGGCGACGTTGACCGCGCCAACCTGGCTCTGCGCGGGGCACGCCCCAGCCTGCGCCGCGGCCGGAGGGCACGCGGGCACCTTGGACAGCAGGCCGAGGAGCCCGGGCGGCATCTTCACCGTGAAGCGTTCCAGGGCCTGATCCTGATCGGTGCGGGAGATCGAGACGACGGCAGGACTGAAGCCGGCGGCCTGGTTGCTCACGGTGCCCGCGGTGAATCCAGGGGCGAACCGGGGGGCCTGGCAGCCGGTGAGCGCGATTGGAGCACCGGACACTTCGGTCGCCGTTTCGCTGCTGTAGGGGGTCAGCTGGGCGGAGCCCTTCAGCGAGACGCCACAGTCGGATGGGTTGGCCAGCAGAGCCGTGGATCCACCGTTGAGAGTGAGCTTCAGTTCTTCAAGGGGCAGCTGCGGGCTTTCGTCGATGGCCAGCGCCAGCCGTCCGGTGCTCTGGTCCACCGATATCGAGCCATGCAGCTTGACCAGCACGCCGGAGCCGGCCGCCTGCACGAGCACGCGGATCATCCTGCCGGCTTCGGCGTCCCGGCCCGTACATGGACCGCATTCGGGGGTGCCGAGGAACAGGGCGCCCTTCATCGCTTCGGCAAGCAGGGGGGTCTTGATCGCCACCGATCCGATCAGCGAGGCGGATGGACATTCGGCCCGGCTTTCGTCCGCGGATTTTGGTTCACCGGCGACCGGCGGTTCGAATTGAGCGTCGGAGCAGGCCTGCAGGCCGGTGGTCGCAGACGGCGAGATCACCGTGTCGGTCGGGAGCGTGATGCGAGCGTTCTTCAGCTCGGCGGCGGCGCGCCCATCGGGGCTCTGATCGCTCGGCATCTGCACGGCGATTTCATAGGCGGTAGGTTCGTGTTCCACTTTGCTTTCCGGTGCGATCTTGATCGCCGGTTCGAACTGCAGTCCTTCGCAACTCGTGATCGGTGCGAGTTTCCCGGAGGCTTCTGCCGGAGGAGCACTTGGTTCCTGCCAGGACTCGAGCGAGAGGTTGCTTTCAGGTAGCGACCCGCACTTCACAGGATTGCTGAGGAAGGGCAGCCTGGGGCCGACGCCGGGGCCTCCGAATTTCACACATTCTTCTTCTTTTGTGACTTCGTTGAGATGGCACTCGGGTCCATTGTGATCAGCCGGGATTCCCCACAGAGTGACCGCAGTCGAGATCACCGGGTGTGCGTCGGATAGGTCCGTCGCGCTCAGGGTCATGCCATAGTGGCTTGTCGGAGATAGGCTGGTGTCCAGACGGACCGGCAGGCTGGCGGCAAAGAACGCAAACGCCGCCGGCTCGTCGGCGTAGGGTTCGATGTTGTACACAAACGCCGTGGCTTTGTTCGTCAATTCGAATTCGGGCGGTAGGCCGGTAGTGATTTCGGCGACACCGACCGCGTCTTCGGGGGGACACAGTTCCCTGAGGACGAGGCCCATGCTGCAGCGTGGCGTCGCAGCGGAATCCGCGACCAAGCCGGGAGGCAGACTCAACCCGATGTCCTTGACGTAGCCCGTGGGGGTGCCCGGCGGTTCCTGGTTGAGCGCAAACGCGACTCTCAAGTCGGGGTGTTCCCCTGCGCGACTGCCCGACAGCACGGTAGTGAATGAATTCGCTTCGACTCCAAATGACGATGCGTCGGCGGGCGCCGCGACGGTCGCCAGCGCCAGTGTAAGGAGGAGAATCGCACTCAGCCTCTCTGTCGCCCGTGCGCTCACGATCGCGGTGCTGCGCATCATGGCTTTCTTCTCAGCAGGTGCTTCCCGTAGCGTCGTCTCGCAAGAGCTTCGCAGGTTCGTCGCGATCGCCCGCGCTTCCTCTTGCAGGCCTTCAGGCTATTCGCCAGCTTTTGCGCGCGCGAAAGCGTCGGCTTGGGTGCGCCATGCGCGGGCGGTTTGACGCTCGAGACCTGTTCTCCGGCTCCTAGGAAGTCCGTGCTCGCCAGATTTGGCGGACTCTGGGGCTGACTTGCGGCAGGCTGACAGCTTGTAACGCAGCCTGACGGCGGAGGCGACGGGAACCCTCCGCCTTCGCGCGCGTCGTAGACGTCGAAGCTCCCGTCAGTGTCCAAACCCGACAGGTCGGCGTTAGTGGCGAAGAACAAGTCGTTCCCTGTGGCGCTGTTATCTAGGAAGAAGGATTCCGACGTTCCCGTCCCGGCGGAGATGAGCGACAGGAGACCATCGTGCCACTCGTAGACGTCTCGAGTTTTGTTGGTGTCCTCAGGTACCAGCTGGTCCGGCGTATCGAAGAAGATCTCGCTGCCGTCTCTTGAGATCCCGCGACCGCCAGTGGTCAGCAACGTCGCGTGCGGCAGGTCGTCGTTTGACAGGTTGGCAGTGCCCGTTGGTGCTTGACCCTGCGGCGGACACGACACGCAAGTGAGCCCGTTGGTGGTCAGGTCATATCTATAGATCTCGCCGAATCCGTGTCCATCGTTGAAGCCGGGAATGGGCGCGTTGGTGTGGAAGACCAACGTCTTGGCATCCGCCGAGAGCCTCACCGGCGCTACGTAGAGCTGGCCTAGATGTTCGCCCGGCGGAGGCAGTATCGTAATGTCAACCACGTGACCGCCGGAGTTCACGGCCAGCTCGTGTTCGCCCAAGTGAGCATCGTCGAACACCAGCGTGCTTCCATCTTCAGAGGAGGCGAGGATCGGCGCCACAACGCCGGGCAGGTAGCTCAGGGTGTCGGTCGCGAGGTTGAATTCGTACTCCTTCGGTGGGAGGCCGGTTTCCGAGGGGGCATTGGCCGTAAGCTGCTCTTCGCTTGCGAAGAACACATGAGAGCCGTCTGGTGAACCGTAGGCATAGGAAGAGATGTGCGACGTGCTAAGCCCCGTGATCGCGTCCGGCCCCGCGAGCGAGGGCATCCCAGTCACATCAGACCGTGAGATCAGCACGGTCCTGTTGCCGTTCAGGCGCGCATATAGCTGCGGCGGGCGCCCGCTTTCGGATTCGGGCGAGGGACTGACGAACAGCAGCGTGTTCCCGCTGCGCGATACCTGGTTGTCGAAGTCCGACGGAAGCGCACTCAGCGGCTGGACGCTGGCGCCGGCCGCCACGGCGCCATCTTCGTCCTCTTTCCCTTCCTGTTCCCCTTCTCCCGGGGGCAATAGAGCGGCGGCTTTGAGCCGTCCGTCTCGCCATTCGTACATGCCCCAGGCCTGACTGCTTCCGCCTTCCACGACGGCGCGGCGTGAGGCGTCTTCCGGAATGAGCGTTCCGTAGTACTCGTAATAGACGACGCTCATGTCGGCAGCCGCGCCCACCAGGACGAGATTCGAGGGGTTTTCCAGCTGTTCAAGCGCCGGACGCGGTTCTGGCACTGTCGGTTCCCCAAGCCACACCGCCGGCTTGCCTTCGGAGGACAGATAGGTGCTGGCGAACGCGAATTCGGGATAGGAGAAGTTGAGAGCCACCGGCGTGAAGGGATTGCGCGCGATGAAGGCGACACTCGTAAGATTCGATGAGGGCATCAGCCAGATCGGATCGTTGGAGGAGACCGGATCGCGCGGCGCCGGCGGAGGCTGGGGGAGCGCGGCCCTCGTGCTCCAACCGCCTGGAGAACGAGCCGATACCGAGAAGTTGTCGACGCCGCTGGTCGCTTCGCCGATTGGGCCCGAGTTCCAATAGAGCACCCGACTTCCGTCGGGCGAGCTCACACCGTAGGCGTTTGCGCCTCGCGCCCCGGCACCAGCCTGGTTGCCGTTCTTTCGGGCCGGAGATACCTGCTCATAGACCCGCCCGTCCGGGAGCCCAGCTGCGGCTGGGGTTGGGGGGGGCTCGGAGACGGCCGCCGAGCTCGTCATCGACGAGCAGAGGAGCTGGGCGGTCGCGACCGCCGCGAGCAAGCCCGCGCGCCCCAGCCGTCGCAAAGCGACGCAGCCACTGCGCCGCGACGGGGCTTCCGCCCCGCGACGTCGAGCCTCCTCGCTCCCTCCAAGGTCAGCACTGATGACCAATCCCACGGAGGTGAGTCTAAGCGTCGGCGGCAGTCCGTGCGCAGCCCCCCAATCGTCACCGCCGGTATTGCCGTGCGGACTTTGCAGCATGGGCGAAGCCGCGCGTTCGGAGCAGGGCTAGGAGCACCCGCCGGTTGACGGCCAATCCGGCATTGACGCCGCTATTCGATTATGAGGCCTATCTCGGCCGCATTCCCTTCGTATTTCCCGTTTTTGGCTTCTTTTGCGATGCCACTTCCGCATTTGCTGTTGCTTTTGTATTCCACTTTTTCGAGTTTTGTTTTGACTTCCCCGCCTGTTTTCCCACCGTTGTTTACGAATTTGGTGGCTTCTCCGGCGATCGCCTGTGCCGGGAAGATCACTTCACAGCTTTGACCTTCAATCGTGGCCGTTACCTTGAGCCGGGCTTCACCTTCGCCGACGATCGCTGAGGTCAAGGAGAATTCGCCTGATTTGACTTCTTTTACGACCCCGAATTTGAATTCGGCTTTTTCCACTGTGACTTTTGCTTCCTGTTCGTGCACAAAGCATTCTTGGTATGCCGGCACGATACTGACGCTTGGGAATTTTCCGGTCGCTCCCGTGTATTTAAATTCAGCTTTGGCACATTTTATGATCGCTTCACCGGCCGTGAAGATATGGTTGGTGCCTTCGGCCGTTATCGGCGTGGTTTTTGCATTGAATTCGTGAGCCGACGCCAGCGTCGGCGCAAGTGAGCTAAGTACAAATCCTGCAATAATTGTCCACCCTGTAATCCTTGTGTGTCTCATGGCGCCGTTCTCTCCGCGTGAAATGGGCGACCGCCTCCGCCCCATCCTCCAGCAACGACGGCGGTCCGGCCTCATGCATTCTCCACTCATCGAGAGGGGTTCCCCTCTCGATGAGGTCCAGACGAGCGACTATCGCAGCGCATCTGGGGCTTGTCAAGAAAGCTCGGGGCCTTGTCTCTGTCTTGCGGTAGTGCGTAGTCTGGCAAAGGTTGGGATATCGACGGGCGCTCGCCGGCACTACTCTTGGGGCACAGGTCGTTACCCAAGACAGGAGCCCAAGACCGATGATGACCACTGACTCACAGCTGGTGACGGGCGTCGACTTCGTCTCGATGCCGACCCGAGACTTCGACACGGCGGTGGATTTCTACGGCCAGACGCTCGGCCTGCCGCGATCGGCATATCTCAAGGACCGCGGATACGCGGAGTTCGAGACCGGCAACCTCACGCTCAGCGTGATCGACTCCGAGAAGATGGGCCTGCCGTACAAGCTCAACCCGAACGCGATCGCGCTGCACGTGGAGGACATCGAGCAGGCACGTTCGACGCTGGAGGCACGCGGCGTGAGCTTCGGAGGCGATACCTTCGACACGGGCGTGTGCCACATGGCGTTCTTCGCGGATCCCGACGGTAACGCACTCATGCTCCACCACCGCTACGCACCGCGCACGCCGCAGGCGTGACGCCCCCGGGGGCGAGGCGAGCGCCCGTATATTTGGGTCATGGAAAGACCTGCGACGTTCGCTCTGACGCTGTTGCCCGGGGCGCGGCGACTGCTGAAGGCTCACGCACGCGAGCTTCCCCAGCGCGATGACCTGTGCGGAGCCTTCTGCGGGGCGCTGGCGCTGCAGGCGGCCGAGCTTGCCGCGCACGCGGGCGAGCCGCTCGACCAGGACGCCGTGGCGCTGGCCGCCGGGAGCGTCGTCTCGGGCATGCGCGAGCCGGGCACCCTCCCCCACGGCGAACCCGGGCGGCGGGACTATCGCCTGGCGATCCCCTCGATCGAGGACTCAGCCGTGTCGGGCACGACAGCGGCCGGAGTGCTGCGTGCGATCGAGCAGCTCTCGGAGGGAGCGCTCGCCGTCGTCCCTGTTGCGGGCCCATGGACTGCGGACGCTTTGTCCGGCCTGTACGAGCTCGCCGAGTCGCGTGAGCGACCGGTCACCCTGATCGCCAACTTCGCCACCCACCATCTGTGGGGCTCGAGGGCCAGCGTCAGCCAGCTGCTCGACTACCTTCTCGACGGCGAGCTCGAGGGGCCGGAGCCGGACTGGCTCGTGGGCCACTTCGCGTGCGTGGTCGGGCGCGTCCAGGGTAGGCGCGGCAACCTCTACGCGATCGCCGACACCTATCCCGCGCTGGGCAACCGCGGCGTGCACATGCAGCCCCAGGAGCGCCTCGCCGCGGCGCTCGAGCGCAGGGACATGCCGGCCGGGGGAATGCTCGTCGTGGGCTTTGCCGAGGACGCCCCATATCTGCGCGAGGGCGTGCGCGGGCTCGGACTGCGAGAGGCCACGTGGGACAACGGCACGGTCACCGCCGAGGCGCTGCGGTGAGCAGCGGCGAGCTGGTCGCGCTCGTCTGCTGCGACCTCGGCTCGATCGTCCGCGGGCGCTCGGTGTTCTCCTCCGAGCTGGAGGAGCATCTGGAGACCGGCGTCGGGTGGGCGCCCGCCAACCACGCGCTCACGCCCCTCGGTCCCGTTGCCGAGCCCAACCCGTTCGGCGCCACAGGCGATCTGCGCCTGCTACCAGACCCGGCCACACGGGTCCGCGTCGGAGGGAGCACCGGAGAGAGCGCGCTCGAGCTCCTCCTCTGCGACATCGTCGAGATCGATGGCAAACCGTGGAGCTGCTGCCCGAGGAGCTTCCTGCGCGACGCGCTGGCCGCGGTCGAGTCGCTTCTGGGCGGACGCGTGATGGCCAGCTTCGAGCACGAGTTTCAGCTGCTGCTCGACACGCCTGCCGCGCTGCCCTTCTCGCTCGAGGCCCAGCGGCGCAGCGAGCCCTTTGCGACCCGTGTCATGAACGCGCTGGTCGAGGCCGGGGTCGAGCCCGAGCGGTTCTTCCCCGAGTACGCCCCCCACCAGTTCGAGATCCCGGTCGCCGCCGCCGAGGGTCTCGCGAGCGCAGACCGCAGCGTCGTGCTGCGCGAGGTCGTTCGCGAGATCGCCCGCGGCCTGGACATGCGCGCGAGCTTCGTGCCACTGCGCGATCCCGGCGAGGCCGGCAACGGCGTGCACATCCATCTCAGCCTGCTCGACGCGGGCGGACGCTCGCTGCTCTACGACGACGCCCGGCCGGCCGGGCTGAGCGAGCTGGGCGGAAGCTTCGCCGCGGGGATCCTGCGCCATGCCCGCGCGCTCAGCGCCCTCACGGCGCCGAGCCCCGTATCGGGCGCGCGCCTTCGACCTCACCGCTGGAGCGCCGGCGCGGTCTGCCTGGCGCAGCAGAGTCGCGAGGCGCTGCTGCGAATCCCGCCGCTGGTGTCCTTGGGAGGCGGCGATCCGGCCAGCCAGCTGCATCTGGAGTACCGCGGCGCGGACGCATCGGCCAACCCATATCTGGCCCTCGGGGCGATCCTGCGGGCGGGCCTCGCCGGGGTCAGCGAGCGACTGCCCGCGCCTTCCATCCTCGAACGCGACCCCGCCGAGCTGGACGACGCGGGAGCCGAGCGCTTTGGCGTGGGCGCGCTGCCGGAGTCTCTGGCCGATGCGCTCGAAGCGCTCGAACAGGATGACTTGGTGCGCGAGTGGATGGGTTCGCTGCTCTATGACGCCTACACGAGCGTCAAGCGCGCCGAGCTGGCGGCCGCGGAGGGCGTGCATCTCGAGGAGAGCTGCCGGCGCTATGCCGCCATCTACTGAGCAGCTCTTGAAGCGGCTGCTCGCCGGGATCGAGCAGGAGCTCCCACGCGCGATCGCCCTGCGCAGGACGCTGCACTCACTTCCCGAGCTCGCCCACGCCGAGGAGCGGACGGCAGCGAGCATCACAGCCGAGCTGCCGGTCGAGGCCACCGTCGCCGCGGGTACGGGACGACTGGCGTTCGTGGGCCCGGGCCGCACCGGGGCGGTGGCCGTTCGCGCTGAGCTCGACGGCCTGCCCGTGCACGAGCGCACCGGTGTCGCCTTCAGCGCGACCGGGACGACGATGCACGCCTGCGGGCACGACGTCCACATGGCCGCCCTGATTGCCCTGACGCGGGCCGCCCACCGGCTCGCGGATGCGCTGCCGGCCCCGTTGCTGGCGGTCTTTCAGCCGAGCGAGGAGGCATACCCCTCGGGCGCCCAGCAGCTTGCCGAGGGCGAGCTCGCCGCGCTCTCGCCGGCGGCGGTGGTCAGCGCGCATGTCCATCCCGAGATGCCCTGGGGGAGCGTGGCGCTGGATCCCGGCCTGGTGAATGCCTCCTGTGACTTGGTGGAGATCACCGTCGAGGGCTCCTCCACGCACGGCGCCTACCCACACCACGGCCGCGACCCGATCCTGGCGCTCGCCCAGATCGTGGTCGCCCTCCACGCTCAGGTGGCGCGGAGGATCGACCCGCTGAGACCGGCCGTCCTCACGGTCGGGACGATCGAGGGGGGCAGCGCGGAGAACGTCATCCCCTCCCAGGCACGCGCGCGCCTGGCCCTGCGCGCTCACCACACCGAGGACCGCGAGACGCTGCGCACTCTCGTCGCAGAGGTCGCCGCGGGGGTGGCAGCCGCAAACGGCTGCGTGGCCCATGTCGCGGTAACCGCCGGCGAGCCGGCGCTGGAGAACGACACCGCGATCGTCAGCGCCGCACGCGGTCTTCTGCCCACCGCCGAGCTCCAGCCGGCCTCGGAGTGGCGCTCATGCGGCTCCGACGACTTCGCCTTCTACGGAGAGATCGCACCGTTGGCCATGGCCTTCGTTGGGTTGGACGGAGCCGAGGGCTTCGTGTCACGGCCGCTTCACCACCCTGAGCTGCTGCCACCGGATGAGGCCGTCGCAGCGATCGCGCGCGTGCAGGCGGTCCTGTATCTCGCGGCCGCGCTCTCCCGCGAGCCCACGTGAGCGGCCACAGATACGATTTGGAGGTGCCCGAGGAGCTTCGCTACGTGGATCCGTACAAGCGACGCGGTCGCCTGTATCTCGCGATGACCCGGCTCTCGGCCACCAAGGCGGGCGCTTGGTTCTCCATAAACGTCGCGTGGAAGCTCGACCCGCATCTGCTGAAGCTCACGAAAGGGCGGTTCAGCACCGCGGGGCCGCTCGCCACGGCGCTGCTGGAGTCGCGAGGCGCGCGGACAGGGCAGCCGCGTCGGAATGCCACGCTGTATTTCCACGACGGCGACCGGGTTACGATCATCGCGTCGAAGCGAGGGTGGCCCAAGAACCCGGCCTGGTACTACAACCTCCGCAAGCATCCGGACATCGTCTTCGGCAACCTGCCGTTCCACGCCGAGGTCGTGGAGGACGAGGCGGAGCGGCAACGACTTTGGGATCTTGCCGACCGCGTCTTCCCTGAGTACGCCGACTACCGTGAGCAGGCCGGGAAGGCCGGACGCGTCATCCCGATCTTGCAGCTGGTTCCACGCTGACCCGAGGCTGAGTTGCCCGATCGTCTCCACTTCACCGACTCCGACGAGGCCAACGCGCTGATCGCCAGCGATCCGATGGCGCTGCTGGTCGGGTTTTCCCTTGACCAGCAGGTCTCTGTTCAAAAGGCGTTCTCGGGGCCGCTCGTGCTGCGCGAGCGTCTCGGTGCGCTCGACGCCGAGACCCTGGCCACGGTCGACCTGGAGCCGGTGTTCCGCGAGAAGCCCGCCCTCCACCGCTACCCCGGCGCGATGGCCAAGCGCGTTCACGATCTCGCGGTGCATGTGCGCGACGAATACGGCGGCGACGCCGCACGAGTCTGGAGCGATGCCAAGGACTCCGCGACGCTCCGCGCCAACCTGGCCGCGCTTCCTGGGTTCGGCGAGATGAAGGTCAAGTCGCTCGGTGCCGTGCTCGCCAAGCGCTACGGCGTCAAGGCCGCGGCCGAGCTGGTGCCACCGCATCCCACCCTTGGCGACGTCGACTCTCCCCGGGCGCTGCTCGACTACCAGGCGGCCAAGCGCGTGCACAAGGCGGAGTGGTCGAAGCTCAAAGCGCCGCAGTAGATTCGCGTGAGCGCCCTCCCACCCAAGCTCGCCGCCTGGCGCCCAGCGCGCGCCAGGCTCGCGCGGACCAACCCGGGACTCGCCGCATCCACCGGCGTCTTCCTGGCTGCGCTGTGCGCGTTTGTCGCGATCGGGGCGGCCCTGCCAGTTCTTCCGGCGTATGTCCGCGGACCCCTTCGCTCGAGCGATTTGGCCGTGGGCATCGTCGTGGGCGCATTTGCCCTCACCTCGGTGGTCTGTCGCCCGCTGGCCGGACGCGTGGCCGACCGACGTGGGCGGCGCGTCGTGCTCGTCACGGGCGCGCTCGCGATGGCGGTCAGCGGCGCGCTGTATCTGGTCTCTCACAGCGTGCTGACGCTGGTGCTCGCGCGCTTGGTCCTCGGTGCGGGCGAGGGCGCCGTGTACACGGCAGGTGCGACCTGGGCGGTCGATCTCGCGCCGGCGCATCGCCGCGGGATGGCGCTGGGCCTCTTCGGGCTGGCCGTCTGGGGCGGTCTCGCGCTGGGACCGGTCGCAGGTGAGCTGTTGCGGGCGGGTGTGGGCTATCAGGCGGTGTGGCTGCTGACGGCCGCCCTGCCGCTGGCGGCCGCCGCCATCGCCTCGCGCCTGCCCGAGCCCACACGCGCGTTTGCCGAGCGCCCTGCGGGTGCATTCGTCATGTTCCCGGCCGCGGCTCGGCGCCCCGGCCTGGCGCTCGCGCTCGCCAACATCGGCTACGCGGCGCTGGCGGGCTTTGTGGTGCTGCACCTGCGCGCGCGGGGCATCGGTGGCGGCGCCGCCGTGTTCACCGTGTTCGCCGTGGCGGTATTCGGGAGCCGGCTGCTGCTCAGCCGCGTCCCGGACCGCGCCGGAGCGCGCCCGACGGCAGTCGCGGCCGGCCTGCTCGAGGCGCTGGGCCTCGCGCTGATCGCACTGGCGCACTCGCTGCCGTTTGCGCTCGCCGGCGCAGTCGTGGTGGGAGTGGGCTTCTCGATGCTGTTCCCCTCGCTCGCGCTGATGGTCGTCGGCGACGTCGCTGCCGATCGGCGCGGCTCAGCGCTCGGAGCCTTCACGGCCTTCTTCGACATCGGCGTCGGCCTCGGTGGACCGATAGCTGGAGTCACGGCCTCGCTTGCCGGCTATCCAGCCGTGTTTCTGCTGGCCGCGGCCGCGGCCCTGGGCACCGCCGTGCTTGCCGCCTCCGCGGATCACCCGGCGGTGCGCGCCCGCTCGGCGCAATCGCTGGCCTAGAGACCTCGCCCCGCGCCGAAGCAGGGCGCTTCCGCCAGCAGGGCAGCGCCGCCTGAGCGCTGCCCGGACACCGCCGCTACCGTTGTGTCGATGTGGGCGCAGTGCGCGATCACGCTTGACCCGCGGCCGCGCGGGTTTCACCTGATCACTCGCGAGGTTCTCGAAGGTGTGCCGCAACTCGACCAGCTCGCTGTGGGAATGCTGCACCTGTTCCTGCGCCACACCTCGGCCTCGCTCACGCTCAACGAGAACGCGAGCCCCGACGTGCGCCGCGACTTCGGCGCCTACTTCGACCGCGCGGTGCCCGAGGACGCGCCCTACTGGACGCATACGCTCGAGGGCGCCGACGACATGCCCGCGCACATCAAGGCCTCGCTGCTGGGGCCTTCGCTGTCAATGCCCGTCTCCCGTGGGCGCCTCGCGCTGGGAACCTGGCAGGGGATCTACCTGTGCGAGCACCGCGACTCTGGCGGGCCGCGGTCGCTGATCGCCACGCTGTCGGGCGAGCCGCTACAGGCTTAGGTCAGCTTGCAGCCGGCGGCTGCGCGCGGATGACCGCCTGGGCCGCCGCCACGCGAGCGATCGGCACGCGGTAGGGCGAGCAGGACACATAGTCGATGCCGGAGTGGTGCAGGAAGTCGATCGAGTCCGGATCGCCCCCGTGCTCGCCGCAGACGCCGAGCTTGAGCTCGGGCCTCGTGGTGCGCCCGAGCCACGCTCCCATCCGCACCATCTGCCCTACGCCGGGAGTGTCGAGCGTCTCGAACGGCGAGCGGTCGAGGATCTTCACGTCGATGTAGCGGGCGAGCACGCGACCCTCGATGTCGTCGCGGCTGAAGCCGAGCGCGGTTTGGGTTAGATCATTCGTTCCAAATGAGAAGAAGTCGGCGTCGCGCGCGATCTGATCGGCTTGGAAACATGCGCGCGGGAGCTCGATCATCGTCCCGATCAGATGCCCGGTGTGCCCCTGCTCCTCGGCCACGCGTTCGATCAGCCCGCGCATGAGCTCGAGCTCGCGCTCGTATGCGACGAGCGGCACCATCACCTCGACGCGCGAGCCAGGCACCCGCCCCGCGGCCGCGAACAGAGCCCGAGCCTGCATCTCGTACAGCGCCGGGAAGAGGATGCCCAGGCGCACGCCGCGCGTGCCGAGCATCGGGTTGGTCTCCTGCAGCTGCTCCACCCGCCGTCGTGCGGCCGAGCCCTCCGGCAGATCCGACGGATGAGGCAGGAACTCGTGCAGCGGCGGATCGAGCAGCCGCACGGTCACCGGCCTGCCGTCCACAGCGCGGAGGATCTGCTCGAAGTCGGCCTCCTGCAGGGGCCGCAGCTGCTCGATCGCACGCGCGCGCGAGTCGTCGTCTTCGGCCATGATCACCGCGGCCATCAGCGGCTGGCGCTCACCGAGGAACATGTGCTCGGTGCGGCACAGGCCGATACCCTCGGCGCCCAGCTCGATCGCCTTGACCGCATCGGCGGGGGTGTCGGCGTTGGCGCGCACGCCGAGCGAGCGCAGCTCGTCACACCAGGCGAGCACCGTCTGGAACTGCTCTGAGACCTGCGGCTCCACGAGCGGCACGTCCTCGAGCGTGATCCGCCCGAGGCTGCCGTCGATCGCGATGCGATCGCCCGGGTGCAGGGTGCGATCGCCCACGCGGATCTCACGAGCGGCCAGATCCACCTCGATCTCGCCGGCGCCCGTCACCGCGGGGCGACCCATCCCGCGCGCCACGAGGGCGGCGTGGCTGGCCTTGCCGCCCTCGCTGGTGAGAATGCCGCGGGCGGCATCGAAGCCAGCCACGTCGTCAGCCTCGGTGAAGGAGCGCACGAGGATCACCTCGCGACCCTCGGCCGCGGCCTGCACGGCCTCGGCGGCGCTCAGGACGATCTCGCCCTTGGCGGCGCCCGGCGAGGCGGCCACGCCGTGGGCGAGCACCTCGTAGTCCACGCCCGGATCGAACGTGGGGTGCAGGAGCGCATCCAGGGTGGCGGGGTCGATCGTGGCGATCGCCTCGCGCCTGTCGAGCAGGCCCTCGGCGACGGCGTCCACGGCAAAGCGCACGGCCGCCTGGGCGGGGCGCTTGGCGTCGCGCGTCTGCAGCATGTACAGCCGGCCCTCCTGCACCGTGAACTCGGTGTCCTGCATGTCGCCGTAGTGGCGCTCGAGCGTGGCGAGGATCGCCATCAGCTGCTCGTGCACCTCGGGCAGCCAGGAGCGCAGCTCGCGGATGTCACGCGGCGTGCGCACGCCCGAGACCACGTCCTCGCCCTGGGCGGTTGCCAGGAAGTCGCCCGAGGGCTCGGGCGCACCGGTCAGCTCGTCGCGCGAGAAGGCCACGCCGCTGCCACTGCTCTCGCCGAGATTGCCGAACACCATCTGCTGGACGTTGACCGCCGTGCCCCAGTGGTCGGGGATCCGGTTGATGCGCCTGTAGGCCACGGCCCGCTCCCCCTGCCAGGAGTCGAACACGGCGCGGATAGCGCCGGAGAGCTGCTCGCGTGGATCCTGCGGAAGCTCACAGAAGCTCTGGAACTGGGCGGTGAGCTCGCGCAGCGCCTCGGCGTCGAGCTCCGTGTCAAGCGTTACCCCGCGCGCGGCCTTGGCCGCGACTATGGCCTGCTCGAAGTGCTGGCCGGCCACGCCCAGGACGACGTTGCCGTACATCTGCGCGAAGCGCCTGTAGGAGTCCCAGGCGAAGCGCTCGGCGCCCGAACGCCTCGCCAGGCCGACGACGGTCTCGTCGTTGAGCCCAAGGTTGAGGACCGTGTCGAGCATGCCCGGCATCGACTGGCGAGCGCCCGAGCGAACGGACACGAGCAGCGGGTCCTGCGGGTCTCCCAGCGAACGACCGGCGCTCTCCTCGAGGCGCTCCAGCGCGCTCGCCACCTGCTCTTCCAGTCCATCCGGGAAATCGCCCTCGCCCTGCATGTAGGCCACGCAGGCCTCGGTCGTGATGGTGAAGCCTGCGGGAACCCGATCTGCGCCGAGCACGCGGGTCATCTCGGCGACGTTCGCGCCCTTGCCGCCGAGCAGATCGCGCAGCTCACGCGAGCCGTCTGCAAAGTCCATCACCCAGGGGTTCGGCCCGCCGTCGCTGATCTCGATCCCTCCCTGGCTCGGGCGCCGAGCCCGCCGCGCGGCGCTGTAGGCGCCCACGATATGCGCATCGCCGGGGTAAAGCCGCGCGGCACCAACTGTAGTTGTGCGTGCAACTAGTCTCGGCTATGCTGCGCCCATGGAACTGGGACTGGCCACCTTCGCGGACCTTGCAAGCGGCGTGAGTCCCCGCCAGCGCATGCGCGAGCTGATGGAGGAGGTCGAGCTCGCCGACCAGCTCGGACTCGACGTGTTCGCGGTCGGGGAGCACCACCGCCCGGACTTCCTCGTCTCCTCGCCCGCCGTGGTCCTGGGCGCGGCCGCTGTCAAGACCGAGCACATCCGTCTCTCCAGCGCCGTCACGGTGCTCAGCTCCGACGATCCTGTGCGCGTGTTCCAGGATTTCGCCGAGGTCGACCTGCTCTCGGATGGCCGTGCCGAGATCATGGCGGGTCGCGGCTCGTTCATCGAGTCGTTCCCCCTGTTCGGCTATGACCTCGACGACTACGACGAGCTCTACGCCGAGAAGCTCGAGCTGTTGCTCGCGATCCGCGAGCAGGCCCACGTGACGTGGTCGGGTCGCCACCGTTCTGCGCTCTCCGACGCGGGCGTGTGGCCACGCCCGGTGCAGGAGCGCCTGCCCGTGTGGGTCGCGGTGGGCGGCTCCCCGGAGTCCGTGATCCGCGCGGGAACCCTCGGGCTCCCGCTCACGATTGCGATCATCGGCGGACAGCCAGCACGATTCAAGCCACTGGTGGAGCTCTACCGGGAGGCAGTGCGCCAGGCCGGGCACGATCCCTCGACGACCCGCCTGGCGATCAACACGCACGCCTTTCTCGGCGCCACCACGGCGCAGGCCGACGCCGCATTCGCCGCCCCCTACCTGGCGATGATGAACCGCATCGGGCGCGAGCGCGGGTGGCCGCCGGCGGGCGCGGCGCAATACGAGGCCCTGCGCGCCCCCGACGGAGCGCTGGCGGTTGGCGCTCCCGAGCAGGTCGCCGAGAAGCTCCTCTTCGAGCACGAGCTATTCGGCCACGACCGCTACATCGCGCAGATGAGCGTGGGCGCGGTCGCGCACCGGGACGTCCTGCGCTCGATGGAGCTGTTCGGGACCGAGGTCGCGCCGGTAGTGCGCGAGGAGCTCGCGCGGCGTGGAGCGTCAGGCGGCTCCTCGCAACGGCTCCAGCCCGCCGAGGCCGCGTCGTCGTCGGACGATTAGCAGGACCCCCGGTCGTGCGCCGGCCGTTCTGGCAGGAGGCGTTCGAGCAGCGCACCGGCCGGACGCGATTCGATCCCTGAGCGAAGGTCCAGCCGGTAGCTGATCAGCGCAAGGCTCGGGACAATCATGAAGTCAGCGACGTTCAGCTGCTCGCCGCCGAGGACGCCATCGGCGATCCAGGCGTCGATGCGGTCGAGCAGCGCGGGCAGCGATCCCAGCATCTCACCCTCGTTGCTCGGGTGCGCCCTGAAGCTGACGCGCGCCCCGAGCGAGGCCATCATGCGCACCCTCTCTCGCGGGGCCAGCAGCGGTCCGAGCCGGCCGTGGTTGCCGCGATCGTGAAACGCGTCGAGCCCGTGCGCAGCGGCTGCGAGCGCGATCCGGCGGGCCGCCATCTGGAATATCTCATCCCCCCACGCCTCTGTGGCTTCTACCTCGATGCGCGCATCTGGATTCGCCGGGAACAGGGCCGGCTGCGCGCTCATGCGATCGAGAAAGCGAGCTATGTCGTGGTTCGTCTGGATGCGCTCGCCGCTCATCAGCAGCGCGGGCACGGTCCCGCCGCGGTCGAGCATGGCGAGCATGCGGTGGGTGCGGCCGTCGACTTGGCGGATGGGGGTCCTGTGACCGGCGAAGCCCTTGGCGCGTACGAGCAGGGGGTGCAACCCGGTGAACAGATCGACGCGCCGAAAGTCGACGCCCTTGTGCTCGAGCATCAGCACAGCTGACATGCAGGCGTGCGAGCCGGGGATCGCATAGAGGGTGGCCTGCCCGGCGGTATCGCTCACGGCTGCGCACCCACGGCTGCGCTACTCACGGCTGCGCTCAACCCCGGGGTAGATAGTCGATCTCCGGCGAGCGCAGGACGACCCCAAGGCCGCGCAGCGACACCCTTCCCGACTGGGGGTAGAAGCACATGTCCCCCGGCTCGCGGGTGCCGTAGGCGAGGTAGGTGAGGCCGTCCACCTCCGCCCGCAGGCCATGTGCCACTCCCGTCCCCGGTACGCGAGAGACCACATCGCCGCGCGCGAGCGGGCGCTTCTCGGGAGCCTTGGAGCCGGGCTCCCACAGCTCGAGCACGCCACTTCCGGCCAGGATGACGAAGATCTCCTCCTCCTGCGAGTGGCAGTGCACCGGAGCGCCGGGCTCCCCGGCTGCCAGCGCCACGTGGTTGAGGCCCGTTGCCTGAGCCCCCGCGGTGCACCCGACGGCGCGAACCCGCCCTTCGCGCAGCGCCGGCACGTCCTGAAGCGCCACCAGGTGTCCGGGGCGCTCGGCGCTCGGCGGAGGGCACTCAGGAGGCCCCGCAGCCGCCTCGCGGGCATACGGGGAGTCACCGCCGCCGAGCTCCAGCCAGCGCGGGAAGGACCACGCCACGCCCGCGCGAGGCAGTGCGACGAGCGGTGTGTCTCGCCGCTCACCGAAGACCAGCACGTCGAGTCCCTGCCTGCCCGCACAGAGGGTGTGCGCGCCGCGCCGAGGTAGGTGAACGATGCAGTCGCCGCCTGCCACGGCCCATGTCTGACCGTCCTGCCACAGCAGCCCGTCTCCGGCGAGGACGAAGAAGATCTCCTCGTCTGCCCCGTGCTCGTGGGCAGCCGTGGAGAAGTGGCCGCCTGCGATCTCGATCCTGCGCAGCCCCACGTTCCGGGCGCCCGCGGCCCTGCCGAGATCGCGCCACATGCCCTTGATGTGCCCAGATGCCAGCTCGCGGGCGGGACTCTCGTAGAGGTTCGCCTCCCCCATCGCAACGACGCTACCAGCGACCCGCATCCGCTGCGCCGCTGAGCGAGGCCTTCACCCCGCGTCCGCCCGGCTTATCGTGAAGCGGTTGCGCTGCTCAATCGCTGCGGGAGATTGCGGAGGCCAGGAGCTCGGGCGCGGAAGATAATCGCATCATGGTCTTCGAGGACCGAGCACACGCGGGGCGGGCCCTGGCGGAGCGCCTGACGGGCTTTGCGGCGGAGCGGCCGATCGTCTTCGCGCTGCCCCGCGGGGGAGTTCCGGTGGCGTTCGAGGTGGCGCGCGCGCTCAATGCCCCGTTGGATGTGCTGACGGTGCGCAAGCTGGGCGCGCCGCGCAACCCGGAGCTCGCCGTGGGAGCGGTTGCCGAAGACGGCACTGCGGTGCTCGACGGCGAGATGGCGCGCAGAGTCGGCGTGTCACAGACCCAGTTGCACGAGATCATCGATCGCGAGGCGCGCGAGCTGCGCCGCCGGATCGAGCGCTACCGCGACGGTTGGGAGCCGATGGACGTGCGAGGACGCACCGCGATCGTGGTAGACGACGGGCTGGCCACGGGGCTCACCGACCTGGCTGCCGTGCGAGCACTGCGAGCCCGTGGCGCCGCGCGCATCGTGGTCGCAGTCCCTGTGGGCTCGCGCGAGGCGGTGGCGAGGCTCGGGCGAGAGGCCGATGAGGTCGTCTGTCACACGATCCCGCGCGAGCTGCTGGGGGTCGGGCAGTGGTATGAGGACTTCGCGGCGGTCTCCGACGAGGAGGTGCTCGCACTCCTGGCGCAGGCAGGCACACGCATCCCCGACGAATCGTTCACGGCGCGCGATCTGGCTCTCGAGCTCGGCGACGGGAGACAGCTCCATGGCGATCTGACCGTGCCCAGAGGCGCCAGCGCGCTCGTGATCTTTGCGCACGGAAGTGGCAGCAGCCGCCACAGCACCCGCAACCGGGCCGTGGCTGCCACGCTCCAGGCGGGCGGGCTGGCAACGCTCCTGTTCGATCTCCTGAGCGAGGGAGAGGAGGGCCGGCGCGAACTCGTCTTCGATATTCCGCTGCTGGCCGACCGCCTCGAGCTCGTGACGCGCTGGGCCTCCGCTGCGCCGCAGACGCACGGCTTGCCGATCGGCTACTTCGGCGCCTCCACGGGCGCGGCCGCGGCGCTGCTCGCAGCGGCCGATTTGGGCGCGCTCGTAGGCGCGGTCGTCTCCCGCGGGGGGCGTCCGGACCTGGCGGGCGACCGACTGCCAGAGGTGGCTGCGCCGACCCTGCTGATCGTGGGCAGCCGCGACCCCGACGTGCTCGAGCTCAACCGCCGGGCAGCGAGCCTGCTGCGTTGCCCTCACCGCCTCGAGCTGGTGGAGGGAGCCGGGCATCTGTTCGAGGAGCCCGGGACGTTGGCGACGGTGGCTCGGCTGGCGCTCGGGTGGTTCGAGGAGCACCTGCACGCGGTCGGCGTTTCGCCGCTTGCGGGAGCGGGAGCCGGTTGAGGATGGCCGCCCCGCTCGCACTGCCGCTCGGGGAACGAGCCGTGCTCGAGGCCATCCGCCGGGAGGCTCATCCCCTCACGGGCGAGCGCAGCGACTACGACGGGCTGGTGGCGCTGATCGGCGACGCCCGGATCGTCCTGCTCGGAGAGGCGAGCCACGGCACCCACGAGTTCTATCGCGAGCGGGCTCGCATCACCAAGCGCCTGATCACCGAGCAAGGGTTCACGGCGCTTGCGATCGAGGGTGACTGGCCGGACGCATACCGCGTCAACCGATACATCTGCGGAGCGCCCCAGGATCGCGACGCCGAGGAGGCGCTGGGGGGCTTTCGCCGCTTCCCGACGTGGATGTGGCGCAACGCCGAGGTGCTCGACCTCGTCGGCTGGCTGCGAAGCCACAACGACCGCCTCGCCGGCGCCACCGGAAAGGTCGACTTCTATGGACTCGACCTCTACAGCCTCGGCGCGTCCATGGAGGCCGTGATCGGATACCTCGATCGCGAGGATCCCAGCGCCGCCGCGCGCGCCCGCGCGCGTTACGAGTGCCTGCGGCCATACGCAGGCGACAGCTCGGCATACGGCCAGGCGGTCCTGCTCGGCGTGGACGAGCCCTGCCGGCGACGCGTGATCGAGCAGCTCGTGGAGCTGCGACGGCGCGCCGGCGAGTACCTCCTGCGCGACGGCGCGGCGGCCGAGGACGAGTACTTCTTCGCCGAGCAGAACGCGTCGGTGGTGGCCAACGCGGAGGAGTACTACCGGACGATGTTCGGCGACCGGGCCGGATCTTGGAACCTTCGCGACCGCCACATGGCCGACACGCTCGATCACCTCATCGCTCACCTCGACCGCCACGGCGCGAACACGCGTGTGGTCGTGTGGGAGCACAACTCACACGTGGGCGACGCCCGCGCCACCGAGATGGCGGGGCGCGGCGAAGTCAACATCGGCCAGCTCATGCGCGAGCGTCATGGAAGCGACGCGGTCAACGTCGGCTTCACCACCTACACGGGGTCCGTGACCGCCAGCTCCGACTGGGGCGGTGCGGCAGAGCGCAAGCGCGTTCGCCCGGCGCTCGCAGACAGCCTCGAGGCGCTCCTGCACGCGAGCGATCTGCCGGCTTTCATCCTCTGCCCACTGGCGGGCGGAGAGAGTGGTCGTGCGCTGCTCGAGCCGCGCCTCGAGCGTGCGATCGGCGTGATCTACCACCCGCAGACCGAGCGCCAGAGTCACTTCTTCGGCGCGAGCGCCGCGCGTCAATTCGACGCGCTCGTGCACCTCGACGAGACCCGCGCGGTGGAGCCGCTCGAGCGCACGCCCGGCTGGGAGCTGGGCGAGCCGCCCGAGACCTATCCCAGCGCTCTTTGATGCAGAGGTTCTCTGCTCGGCGCCATCGTTCGCGGGTACGGTGAGCGCATAGCCGACCGCGCGGACATCGACTTCACCTACTCGCTGACCGACCGCGTCTTTCGCCTCAGTCTGGGGGAGCTCGCGGATTTCAGCGGAGCCAAGTACGACGGCGACTTCTCACTCACCCTCGAAGAGGCACAACGGCGCAAGCACGAGTACGTGGCCGAGCAGATCGGGATCAAGCCCGGCGCGCACGTGCTGGACCTGGGATGCGGGTGGGGGCCGCTGCTCAACTTCATCCGCGCCCGCGGTGCCACCGGCGTCGGCGTGACCCTCTCGCGAGCACAGTACGAGGCCTGCCGCAGGCATGGCCTCGATGTCCACCTCGCGGACGCGCGCGAGGTCAACCCTGAGACCTTCGGCCGATTCGACGCCGCGGCGAGCCTCGGCGCCTTCGAGCACTTCTGCTCGCCCGAGGAGTACCGCGCCGGGCGTCAGGAGCGGATCTACCGGGACTTCTTCGAGAGGGTGGCGAGCCTCCTGCCCGAGGGCGGTCGCTTCTACCTGCAGACGATGGTCTTCGGGCGCAACATGATCCCGCTCGATGAGGTCGACATCGAGGCTCCACGCGATTCAGATGCGTGGATCCTGGCGCTGCTGGCGCGCCAGTTTCCCGGCTCCTGGCTCCCGCTCGGCCAAGAGCAGATCGTGGGCTGCGCCGCACAGGCCTTCACGCTGGTTGCGAGCAGCAGCGGACGCCTGGACTACATCGAGACGATCAACCAGTGGAACCGGCGCGTGGGCAGGCGCAGCCTCAGGAAGGCGCTGCTCAAGCTCCAGCTCGTCCCCCGCTGGCTCACGAGCGCCGACTTCCGCCTGGCGTTCACATCAGGGGTGAGCGCCAACAGGGTCTGCTTCGAACGCGAGCTGCTCGATCACCATCGCCTCGTGTTCGAGCGGCGCCCCTGAGCGGCCAGGCTAGCGGCGGGTGAGCAGGACGACGGGGATCTCCCGATCCGTCCTGGCCCGGTAGTCCTCGTAGGCCGGCCACACCTCCGCCATCAGCGCCCACAGCCGCTCGCGCTCCTCGCCCGCCGCGGTGCTCGCTCGCACGGGCACCTGCTCGCCGCGGACTTGGATGGTGGCCTCCAGGATTGGCCTGCAGATTCTCATACCAACTGGGATTGGCCGGGGCACCGCCCTTCGAGGCGACCACCACCCAGCGCTCGTCGTCGGTGCGATGGATCAGCGGCGTGGTCCTGGGCTCGCCCGACGTGCGCCCCTCGGTGGTCAGGAGCAGGATCGTGGTGCCGCGCCACCGGTAGCCGCGCTCGCCGTCGGTCTCGCGATACACACGCACATGCTCTGCGCCAAAGAGGTCATCGTCGGAGTCGGTCATCGCCTTGCGAGTCTAGCCGCGAGGGTTGGCCGCAGCCTCGTAACAACCTCGCCCCCACGGCCGCCTAGGGTCAGGGCCGCAGCGGCGCTCCCCAAGATGCCGCTGACGCCCGACGGCAGGACGCCGATCCCCAAAGACGGAGCTATGCAGCCCGGCGATGCCGGGTTGCGGGCGTTCTGAGGCGATCGACAGCGCGTGCCCGCCTCCACGTAGAGTGATCGGATGGCGCAGGCGCGGGCGGCGATCGTTACAGGGGGAGGGCGCGGTATCGGGCGAGCGGTAGGGCTCGCGCTCGCCGAGGAGGGACGCTCGGTCGCCGTTGCGGATCTGCTCGCCGATGGGGCTCACGCGGTGGCGGCGGAGATCGTCACGGCTGGCGGTCGAGCAGTGGCCGTGGAGCTCGACGTCACCGATCAGGACTCGGTACGGGCGGGAATCGATGCAGCGGTCAGCGCGCTCGGCCCGCTGGAGATCCTGGTCAACAACGCCGGATGGGATGAGCTGAAGCCGTTCACGGACACCGACGAGCAATTTTGGGAGCGCGTGCTCGACGTCAACTTCAAGGGGGCGCTGCGCATGATCCACGCGCTGCTTCCCACGATGGTCGCGGGCGGGTTCGGGCGGATCGTGTCGATCGGCTCGGATGCGGGCCGGGTCGGCTCCTCGCTGGAGTCGGTCTACTCGGGCGCAAAGGGGGGCCTGATCGCCTTCACGAAGACGATCGCCCGCGAGACGGCGCGCCACGGCGTGACCGCCAACACGGTCTGCCCCGGTCCAACCGATACGCCGATGCTCGCGGGGATTGCCGCAGCGGGGGAGGATGCCGACCGCGTGATCGAAGCGATGACGCGGGCCGTGCCCATGCGGCGCCTGGCCAAGCCCGAGGAGATCGCGGCCGCCGTGGCGTTCTTCGCCTCCGAGCGCGCCGGCTTCATCACCGGTCAGACGCTGTCGGTGAGCGGCGGGCTGACGATGGCCTGACCCGGGCGGCGCGGCCGGCCGGGTCAGCCGGAATCGACCCGCGGCCGGTCGCCCTGGTGTCCGGCGGTGCTGAGAACCTTCGGCCGCGTGGAGGATGTGACATACGAGGTCGAGGACGGGCTGGCCTGGATCACGATCGACCGCCCGGAGCGGCTGAACGCCTTTCGCGCCCGTACCGTCGATGAGCTGATCGCCTCGCTGAAGCGGGCCTGGGCGGACCGGACGGTCGGCGTCGTGGCACTGACCGGCGCGGGCGAGCGCGCGTTCTGTGTGGGCGGCGACCAGAAGCAGCGAGCCGAGAGCGGCGACTATGGGCCGTCGGAGAGCGGCCTGTTCGAGGTGGAGACGCTGCATCGAACGATCCGCGAGCTGCCAAAGCCGGTGATCGCGGCTGTCAACGGCTACGCGATCGGTGGGGGGCACGTCCTGCATCTGCTCTGCGACATCTCGATCGCCGCCGAGCACGCCGAGTTCGGCCAGACGGGCCCACGTGTGGGCTCCTTCGACGCAGGCTTCGGCACCGGCTACCTGGCGCGCGTGGTGGGTGAGAAGCGCGCCCGCGAGATCTGGTTCCTGTGCCGCCGCTACGACGCGGCTACGGCCGAGCGCTGGGGCCTTGTCAACCGCGTCGTACCGGCGGCTGAGCTGCGCGCCGAGGTGCGTCGCTACGCCGATGAGATCCTGGCGCTGGCGCCGACGGCGCTGCGCTTCCTGAAGGCCTCATTCAACGCCGAGACCGAGCATCTTGCAGGCGTCGGCCAACTGGCCTTCAGCGGCCTGCGTGAGTTCAGCGACTCCGAGGAGGCGCGCGAGGGCGTCAACGCCTTCGCTGAGAAGCGCGAGCCCGACTTCTCGCGCTTTCGCGCCCAGTCCTAGAGCCTGCGCGCCCATCGCCTCCGTAGTACGCCGTGTCGGCGACGGTGCGTATCGCCGATGCCGGCCCACCGCGCCCGGGCTTTACTGGCAGGAGCCGATGCTCGCAAGATCTCGCTCTCGTGTCACCGCGGCCGCGCTCGCGGGTGTGGTCGGCTATGACCTCGCCCAACGCAGGCACGCGATCCTGCGCAACTTCCCGGTGCTCGGACATCTCCGCTACGTGCTCGAGGCGTTCGGGCCGGAGCTGCGCCAGTACATCGTCACCTCCAACAACGAGGAGCGTCCGTTCTCGCGCGACCAACGGCGCTGGATCTACGCGTCATCGAAGGGCAGACCGAATGTGTTCGGGTTCGGGACAGACGATGAGATGGAGGCCGTCGAGAGCCTTTTGATCATCAAGCACTCGCCGTTTCCCGCACCCGCGCCGGCTGCGGGCGAGCCCGGCGGTGCGCCGATGTACGAGCTGCCAGCAGGCAAGCTGCTCGGGGGCGCCCACGGACGACGCGGCGCATTTCGCCCCGCCTCGGTCGTGAACCTGTCGGCGATGAGCTACGGCTCGCTCTCCCCGCCGGCCATCGAGGCTCTCAATCGTGGCGCGCAGATGGCAGGCTGTCTCCAGAACACGGGCGAGGGCGGATTGGCCCCGGCGCACGGCCACGGCGGAGGGCTCGTCTTCCAGATCGGGACCGGGTACTTCGGCTGCAGGGATGCCCGCGGGCGCTTCAGCCTCGAGCAGCTGCGCGAGCGCGTAGGGGAAGCCCCGGTGAGGGCGATCGAGATCAAGCTCTCGCAGGGCGCGAAGCCCGGGCTCGGCGGCCTGCTGCCGGCGGTCAAGGTGACACCGGCGATCGCCGCCATCCGCGGCGTGCCGGCCGGGATTGACTGCGTCAGCCCGCCGGCGCATTCGGCGTTCTCGGACGTCGATGGCTTGATCGAGCTGGTCGAGGCGATCGCGGCCGACACGGGCCTGCCGGTCGGCATCAAGTCGGCGGTCGGCGAGAGCGGATTCTGGGAGACGCTCACGGAGCGCATGGCCCAGACGGGCGGCGGACCCGACTTCGTCACCATCGACGGCAGCGAGGGCGGCACGGGCGCGGCACCGCTTTCGTTTGCTGACCATGTGGCGCTGCCCTTCAAGCTCGGCTTCGCACGCGTGTACGGGAGCTTCGCGCGAGCCGGCCTGGCCGAGCAGGTCGTGTTCATCGGATCCGGCCGGCTCGGGTTCCCCGACTCGGCGCTGTTCGCCTTCGCGCTGGGGTGCGACCTCGTCAACGTGGGCCGGGAGGCGATGATGGCCATCGGCTGCATCCAGGCGCAGCGCTGCCACACCGGACGCTGCCCGGCCGGCGTGGCGACCCAGTCGCGCTGGCTGATGCATGGACTCGATCCGGAGCTGGGATCTTCCCGGGCAGCCAACTACGTGGTGGCGCTCCGTTCTGAGATCCTCGCCCTGGCCCGCTCCTGCGGCGCGGAGCACCCAGCGCTGGTCCGACCCGAACACATCGAGATCGTCTCCGAGCGCTTCGGATCGGCGCCACTGGTGGACGTGTTCGGCTACCAGTCCGACTGGCCGGTGCTCTCGGCGGACAGACGCGCGCAGATCGAATCCGGCAGCCGGTGAGGCAAGCCAGACGAGCTAGGGTCTGGACACTCTCAGCAACAGAAAGGGAGGCAATGCTATGGGCCACCTGGGCGGCAGTGCGAGCAGCGAGATCGACGCGCCCCTGGATAAGGTGTGGGCCGTCGTCGAGGACGTGCTCACGGCGCCGGACTGGCAAGGAGGACTGGATGCCATGACGGCCCTCGAGCACGACGGCGAGGGCCACCCGACGCTGGTGGAGACCGAGAACGACATCAAGGTCAGGCGCATCAAGGCGCAGGTCCGCTTCACCTATGAGCCCCCGACGCGGCTGAGCTGGATACAGGAGCGTGGAGACATGAAGTCGGTGGAGGGCTCGTGGGAGCTCGAGGACCTGGACGGTGGGCGCACGCGTGCCACCTTCCGTCTCGACGCCGATCCGGGACGAGTGCTGGGACTGCTCATCCGCGGCCCCGTCGAGGCGGCCACGCGCGCGATCTTCGTCAGCGGGCGCCCGGCTGAGCTCAAGCGCCGTGTCGAGGACCGCCAGCCGGGCTGAGATCCCGAGACGCTGCGTACTGGCACCCAGCGCCAGCGGCCAGAGCAAGACCCGGCGAACGCTCGTTGATCGTCCGGGCGCAGGTGAGCAGGACGCCGGGTGATCTGTTGCGTAGCTTGGGCATGGCCACGTCCGAATTCTCTACGGATGGCACCGCCGGTGGGCCGGCCTATGGTCCTGTTCGAGGCGGTAGCAGGCGCGCGGGCGCCGAGTGCTCGTCGACAGGCTTCCGTGAATGCAGTGGTGGCGGGACGCAGGTCCCGGGAGGAGACAGATTCTAATGCCAGAGACCGAGACCGAGGCTGGGGGCGGCGCAGTCGATCGGGCTACCGAGCTCTCCGAGGAGGTGTTCGCGTCAGTCGAGTCAGGGCAGCGGGCTGCGATCGGGGCGGTGCGCAAATTCGTCGACACCGTCGACGAGAAGTTGCCGTCGCTTGGCGATGAGCATCCGTCCAGGCGGCAAGACATCATTGACGCCGCCTTGGAGATGGCCGACCAGCTGGTCCACACGGAGTACGACTTCCTTCGCAAGGTCGCGCGCAGTGCAGGCAAGGCGCTAGGACCGGACGACGGGAAGTAGGGCGCTTCTTGCGCGGCCAGCGCCCCGTCGGCCCCGCAAGGCTCCAAGCGGTCGACGCGGCGGGGTCGTCCCTTTGCCATGAGCGAGCACCTCACACCCCTGGACGCGACGTTCCTCGAGCTTGAGGAGGCCGACGAGAGCGCACACATGCATACCGGCGTGATCATGGTCTTCGATCCTCAGCCGGACGGCGGCTCGCCGTCGCGCGAGGAGGTGTGCCAGTACCTTGTGAGCCGGCTTGGGCAGCTGCCGCGCTACCGGCAGCGCCTGTCGGAGCCGCACACGGGCGGGATGTCGTGGCCCGCATGGCAGGACGATCCCGCATTTGACATCGGCAGGCACGTCGCCCGCGCGGCGCTCCCCGCCCCCGGAGGCGATGAGGAGCTCGCGGAGTGGGCATCGGGCTTCTTCTCGCAGCGCTTGGATCGCCATCGGCCACTGTGGGAGATGGCGCTCGTCGAGGGGCTCGCCAACGGCAGATGGGCAATCGCGACCAAGACGCACCATTGCATGGTCGACGGTGTCGGCTCGGCCGACGTCGGCCACCTGCTGCTCGACACCACCCCGGACGCGGCGCCGGTTGCTCCGCCGTCGCCGTCCTTCGCGAGCGGCGGCACGGCCGCTCCCAGCTCGCTGGCGCGTCTGGCGCACGCGTGGGCTGGGCTGCTACCGCTCGACACCATGCTCCACGCCGCCGAGATGGGAACCCATGGCGTGCTTCACCCGCGTGATGCGCTGCGCAGCGCGAAAGCGGCGGTCGCCGTGATCGTGCGCGAGGAGCTGCGCGCGGCGCCGCGCACGAGTCTCAATCGGCCGATCGGCACGCTGCGCCGTTTCGAGGTTGTGCGCGTCCCGCTCGCGGACCTGAAGGAGATCAAGAACTCTCTCGGCGGCACGATCAACGATGTCGTACTCGCGGTCACCGCGAGCGGCCTCAGGGCGCTGCTCCAGTCGCGCGGCGAGGCACTGCCCGCGGGGGGGCTGCGCGCAATGGTCCCGGTAAGCGTCCGCGCTGCCGGTGAGCATCTCGCGCTGGGCAACCGAGTCTCGTCGCTGTATGTGGAGCTGCCTGTGGCGGAGACGGATCCAGTGCTGCGCTATCGCGAAACCGTGGCCCGCTCGGAGTCGCTGAAGTCCGAGGGACGACAGGCGCTGGGCACCACTGCAGTGATCGAGCTGGCGGGACTGGCGCCACCGGTAATCCATGCCACCATGGCGCAGGCCATCTACGCCACCCGCCTGTTCAACGTGACCATCACCAACGTGCCCGGTCCTCAGCAGACGCTGTACGCCTTGGGGGCGCCAATGCGCGAGGTCTATCCGCTTGTGCCGCTCGCCGCCGAGCACGCCGTCGGAGTTGCCGCGGCGAGCTATGACGGCAACGTGTTCTTCGGCGTGGTCGCCGACCGCGACGCCGTGCCAGACCTCGAGGTGCTGGTGCGCTCCCTGGGTGCGTCGGTCCAGGACCTTCTGTCTGCGGCCCGCGCGGACGGAGGGGTCCCAGCCGACGGCGCTCCTGGCGACTCGCGCCGCCGCCGAGCACGCGCGGCTCGCGATGCGAACGGCGTGGCCTGATCGCTCAGGCCAGCACGGCAACGCAGCGACCGACGCCCGGCTCATCCGCGTATGCTCGGGAAGCGCTAGCTCTCCGTGAACCAGACTCCCTTGCGCGGTACCTTGGGCGCCTCCTGGCCGATCGCTCGGGTGAGCAGCCACAGATCGCCCAGGGCCGGATGGAGCATGGGCTTGCCACTGGTCATCAGGCCGACCGAAAGCGCTCGCTCGGGGTCGGCCCAGCCGAGCACATTGGTGAAGCCGAGGTGGCCAAACGCCTCGTCGGTGTCCGGACCGAACAGGCTGAACGCGCTGGCGCCCAGCATGAACCCGCTGGCGTGACGCAGCGGAGCCACCAGGGAGAAGTCGATCTCGCGAAACGCCCGCTCGGAGATCGCGCGGCGGATCGTGCGCGGCTCCAGGATGCGCACGCCGCCGAGCTCGCCGCCGGCGAGCAGCAGCTCGAAGAAGCGCGAGAGCTCATTCGCGGTCGTGACGATATTGCCCGACGGCACGACGCCGGTCAGGAAGCGCCCGTCGTTGGAGCGGACGGTGACCTCATCCGGCGGGAGTCCGAGCGCGCGCTCCAGCACGGTGGAGAGCGGCGGCAGCGCGGGCGGTCCGGTCGGGTAGCTTAGGGCGACCCGCCCCACGTCCCTGGGGCTGACGCCGTAGTTGCCCCAGCGAAAGCCGAGCGG